>JBDLIE010000012.1:0-69486 GCA_039715015.1 Thermodesulfobacteriota bacterium | reverse complement strand
AAATTAGAGTCCCAGCCACCTTGTCTTCGTCAGTGCGTGCCGTCTTCATCTTTTTTTCGCGCTGATTTGTTGTTGCCAGCCAGGTAAAGGCGCAATTACGAGTTTACCAAAAACAATACAAAAATTATACAAAACATTAACATGGCAGTGTGCTAGATATTTGCTTGCTGTGCAAGATGCGGCAGTAACGTATTAAATAACCAGTGGTTGTGAAAATAATGGCTAGGTACAAAGATGACGACATAGATAACGAATTAAGCGTGAGGAAGAGGAAGCCTGAGGCCATTGTCGGCCGATTTAAAAGGCGTCCATTGAGAAAAAAGAAAAGCTGGCAGGTTCTATCAGGGAAATCGATATGCCTGCAGCGCAGTTTGATGCAAGGTTTATTGATCTGAAGAAATGGGGCTATGGATCAAAGATCAGCTACACCCTGTTGAGCAATATGGTAAATGTCGTGCCTTTTCCTGGTGTTGAGAGGAGGCTGATGTCGCCGTTATGGGATAGAATGATATGTTTAACAATGGCAAGGCCAAGGCCAGTGCCTCCCTGCTTGCGGCTCCGGGCCTTATCCACCCTGTAAAAGCGCTCAAAGAGGCGGTGTTGATGTTCACGGGGGATTCCTTCACCCTGATCGGCAATAGTGATGATGATATGCTCCCCATCTAACACAGCGCCAATCTCTACCCTTGGAGTTTTCGAGTATTTAACAGCATTGTCAACGAGGTTGACAATGGCAAGTTCGAGAAGCGGGGCGTTGATGGTCGCCTCAAGGTCCTGGGGGCAATCAAGATTAAGGTTAATGCCCTTCTCATCTGCCCTGGGCCGACATACTTCCACAGCAGATGCCAGGACCTGCTGCAGGGCAGAGGACTTCATGGTAATGGCCTGTTTTTCCTCTTCGATTCTCGACAGAGTAAGAAGATCCTCAATGATCGATTGAAGGCGGTTTGCCTGCCTGTCGACGATTTTCAAGAACTCAAGACGGGTGCTCGGTTCGTCAATGGCGCCGTTGAGCAGGGTCTCGACAAAGCCCTTGATAGCGGTAATAGGGGTTCGCAGCTCATGGGAGACATTGGCGACAAAATCCCGGCGCAGGTTTTCCAGCTCTTTAAGGCGGGTGACATCATGAAGAACCAAAAGGATCTGCTTATCCTGGTCTTTAATTTGAACACTATGGGCCTGGATAACGCGGTCACCAAGCTGACTGTGGCTCAGGATCAGTTCTCTTTCCTGGGGCTCATCCGTTTGCAGGGAAGCGTGGATAAAGCGTTTGAATGCGCTGTTACGTACCACCTCAAGTATTGTTCGGCCAATGGCGTTTTTGTCAGCGCTTGTTTCTAAAAGCCTGGCTGCCGCACCGTTTAAGGCTGTAATACATTCCTTTTCATTAATAGTGAGGATGCCCTCCACCATGGAGTCGAAAATGGCCTCAAGCTTATTGCGCTGGTTGACCACGGTATGGATCTGCTTGTCGAGATCTCGGGCCATCCTGTTGAGCGCTCCGGCCAGCTCTATCATCTCATAAGGACCGGCCAAAGGAATCTCCTGGCTGAAGTCACCACCGGCAAACCGACCAGCCCCGGCTACCATATCTTGGACAGGACGGCTTATTTGCCTGGAAATAAAGAGGGTAATTGCGGCGACAAGCAGGGCCACGGCCAGGGCACCCAGGGCAATTTTGTTCTGAATGGTTGCCAAGGCCTGATCAATGGCCGTGATGGGTACGGAGAGTCGCAGGCTTCCGATAATATTGCCATTTTGACCCCGGAGGGGAATGGCCACATAGATCAGGTTTTTCTGCAGGGTATAGGAAAAGCGGATGGATGTGCCGGTTGAGCCGCTGAGAGCAGCGAGGATCTCGGGACGGTCACCATGGTTATCAAGCCGGGCTGGATTCTCGTCAGAGTCGGCTGCCACCAGGCCATGAGCATCTACCACGGTGAAGCGGGTGGCCGATTTAGTGCCAAGTTTTTTGCAGAGGGAGGTAAGCTCGGGCCACTCTTTGTTTACAAAAAACGGCAGAAGTTGATCGTCAACGAGCAGGGCCCGTGCTTTAAGGTCCAGGCTGGTACGCTTCTCATAAAAGGAACGGAGGGCCTGGGAGCTGAAAAGGCTGGACGCAAAAAGGGCAAGCAGGGTGATAATAAGGTAAAGAGAAAAATGCCAGAAAAGCCTTTTTTTATTCATAAGGCGTTTCCTACCCGAGCTCTTCTAGAAATGCAAGGATTGACCTTTACTCACCATCTATTCTGGCCAGAGGGAGAGGTGTCAAAGCTTCTGGGAGCAGAGAGTTTCGGCAAAGATACGGGGAGCTGTGCTGGGCTGTTTGAGGCCGCTGATGATGAGATCCTGGGCCGTGCCAAGTTCCGGCAGGGCATGGCCAAACTCTTGAAGGCCGCTGATGGCCCGGGCCGACATCTTGGCAGCGCCCTTTTTGTTGCCCTGTTCGACATGAACAAAGGTGCCAGCCGCGCAGATTAAGGCCTGCAGGGCCTTTTTGCGATCTCCGGGTGGGGCGGGGTACCATTCCCCCTCCAGACATTCATGGACCTCAAAAAAAAGTTGTTCATCCCACATGGCCAAGGCCGGGCAGACGATGCCCCTTGTCTGGTGTGTTGTGACGGTCTCATGGACGGCCTGATAGCGGCGCAGGCGTTCATGGATATAGGCCTGATGGTGGGGGAGTAGCCTGTCATCACCTGAAAATAAAGTGCACGCCTCGTGTACCTTATCGAGTTCAGGGAGGGATTCCACCAGGGCTGAAGAAAGGGCGTTTCTTATATCTCGTGCCAAACGGTCATTAAATGGGTCAAATTTTGCTGCCATGGCTTTTATTCTCATAGTGCTGTGGTAAAAAGAGATGATGGAGCCACCAGGAACGGACAGGCACACCAAAAGCATTCTTGGTCCTCTGAGGAGATAATAAGTATTAAGCTGCTGAAAAGCGAGCACCTTGTATAGATATGAAAGAAGAACAGGTCGTTATCGTTGACCTGGAAAATAGAGAGCTGGGGCGGGTAGGCCGACGGAAAATGCGCTCCAGGAACATGATCCATCGCTCAAGCTATGTTATGGTTCAGGGGCCGGAGGGGAAACTCTTTGTCCAGCGCCGGGCTGGTGAAAAAGATCTATATCCTGGTCCTTATGAGCCCGGTTGTGCAGGGGGTGTCCTCGCAGGCGAAGTCCTATGGGCAGGCCGCTCAACGGGAGCTTGCCGAGGAGTTGGGGATTACAGATGAGCCTCTCCGCCATGTCTTTGATTTTTATCAGGAGACGGATGTCAACCGCGCCTGGGGCAGGGTTTATTGCTGTTGCTGGCAGAGGGTATAATGACCCCGGACGGTATCCTGATTATGAGGCGACTTGCCCCTTTTCTTTAACTACTTGAACAAAGAGGACATGAGTAATTTTCTGCTGATATTTCTTTGCCTTGGCGCTGGCATGATTCTCCAGCGACGTCGTGATATCCCTTCTTCCACGGCCCAGGCCCTCAATCTGTATGTAATCTATATGGCCTTGCCGGCCCTGGTTTTGGCCCAGATGCCGAAGCTTCAGTTTTCCGCCGAGCTGCTGGTGCCCATTATTATGCCCTGGTTGTTGCTGGCTGTCGGGGCCCTTCTTGTTCTTAGCGGGCAGCGTCTTTTTAACTGGAGCCGTGAGGTCTCCGGCTGTTTGCTGCTCTGTGTGCCGCTGGGTAATACCTCTTTTCTCGGCATTCCCATGGTGACGGCGTTTTTTGGGGCGGAGCTGGTGCCCTACGCCGTGATATATGACCAACTCGGGAGCTTTATCGCCCTTTCCACCTACGGCACACTGGTGCTGGCAAGTTATGAAGAGGGCAGCACCCCGCAGCCTGGCAAAATTATCGCCAAGATTGCCACCTTTCCGCCTTTTCTGGCCCTGGTTCTGGCCTTTGTGCTGCGCTTTTATGAGTATCCGCCTGCCTTGGCGACGACTCTTGACAGGATTGGCGCCAGCCTGGTGCCGGTTGTCATGGTGGCGGTTGGCCTGCAGCTCAAAATCCGCCTGCCCGGGCCCTTTGTGGTGCCGTTTAGTTATGGCTTGGTGGTGAAGTTGCTTGTGGCGCCTCTTGTGGCGCTTGTGGGCTGTAAGATGCTGGGGCTCAACAGCGATGCGGCGCGGATAGCCATTTTCGAGTCCGGCATGCCGCCCATGGTCACGGCCGGCGCTTTGGCCCTTGCCGCCGGCTTGGCGCCGGAACTTGCCGCGGCCCTGGTGGGCTGGGGTATTGTGATTTCCTTTGCCACCCTGACAGGTCTCTTCTGGTTGATGTAAAGCGTTTTTGAAAAGGCTGGAAACTCTTTTACAGCAGGCCTTGGTCCTCGGCCAAAAGCTTTTTAATGCTTTCAAGCAACTGCTTTATTGTGTCGCCATCGATATTGAGACCGCTCCCCATGATGAGCTGCATAGCTTTGGATTTGACGAATTGATCCACCTCTATTTTTTTTTCCTCACCAAGGCAGGAAAATCCCGCCATTTTAGCAAGGATATTCGCCAGGTAGATAATGGTGGAGCCCTTGTGGAAGTTCTTGTCCAGCCAGGGGGCGTGGTGGTAATAAACCTGGGCGATTACCTGTTCGGGGAAACTCCACTGCTTCAGAAGTTTGGCGCCGATCTGGTAGTGGGTCAAACCGAGGATCTCTCGTTCAGCATCGTTAAAAGTTGAGTGATTCTTCTCAACGTATTCAACAATGGCCGCAAACTCATCGTGGAGATATTGATCCACAACTATTTTGCCAATATCGTGGATCAGGGCAGAGATGAAAATGGTGCTGTCTGCTTTTAACTGAAAAGAGCGGGCCAGATAATTGGCAATATGGCTGGAGATGACAGAATGTTTCCAGAATTTTTTTCTGTTTTCCTTGTCTTTGCCACTGGTTGCAAAGAATTTCTGGATGGTGAAGGCAAGTAGCAGGGATTTCACCTCTCCCAGGCCAATAACCACGATGGCATTTTTTATTGAACCGACTGTTCTAATGGCACCGTAAAAGGGTGAGTTAGCATACTTGAGAACCTGAAGGGCCAGGGCCTGGTCCCGTTCAACAAATTGGGTAATGGTGTCAATGCTGGTGCTTTCATCATCAATGAGCGCCATGATCTCCGTGGAGGTATCAGGGAGGGTGGGAATCTGCTCAATGGTCAGTATGAGCGCTTCGAGTTTGAGTTCCAGCATAGAGAGGGTCGAGCAATGGCGGGATTAGAGAAGGTTGTCGATATTACCTTCCAGGGCAAGGATTTCTTGGATCTGGACAAGTAGCTTGTCGATGATATCATGGTCAAGCTCAAAGCCATTTTTATTTATAATGTCAACGGCCTTGGACTTGGCAAACTGGTCAATATCAATGGTTTTTTCCTGGGCCAGGCAGGGGTAGCCGGCAAGTTTAGCAAAAATATTAGCGAGATAGGTGATCATGGCCCCCTTGAAGAAATTTTGCTCCTGCCAGGGGGTGTGGTGATGGAAAACCTGCATGATTACCTGTCGTGGAAAGGACCATTGCTGGAGGAGCTTGGCACCGATCTGATAATGGGTAACGCCCAGGATTTCTTTTTCTGCCTTGCTGAAGGTGCTGTTATTTGTTTCTACATAGGAGATAATACGGCGGAATTCTTCATGAAAATACTCATCGGTGACAATTTTACCCACATCGTGGATCAGGGCGGACAAAAAGAGGGTATCGTCGTTTTCACATTGAAAATGGCGGGCAAGGAAACGGGCAATATGGCCGCTGATAATGGAGTGGTTCCACAGCCTTTTACGGTGGAACTGCTCAGACTCTGATTCGGCAAAAAATTTCTGGACGGCGAAAACCAACAGCAGGGATTTTACCTCGCCCAGGCCAAGAATTACAATAGCATGGCTTACCGAGCTTACGGTACTAATTGTGCCGCTGAAAGGGGAATTTGCTACCTTGAGAATTTGGGCGGTCAGGGCCAGGTCCGACTCGATAAGCCTGCTAACCCTTTCAATGCGGACATCCTCATCATTCAAGGCGGCCAGCACCCCGCCGGAACTCTCGGGAAGGGTGGGGATTTTTTCGATGGTGGCGACAATGTCATCAACGCTGCGTTTTTCCATAAATTTCATCCTGCCGGCAGGGAGCAGTCTACTTTGAGTCTTTTGAGCTGGTCAGCAGCTCGCTCAGATCAAGTTTCACAACTGGCCCGCCTCTCTGGATCTCATTTTCCTGTGCTGCTCCCGGCTGCAGTGCTCCTAAGATTTGATTGCTCACCTCCTCCAAGGTGTGGCGCAGAAGCTGGAGTTCTTTGGCCACCTCCGACGAGTTTTGGCCGTTATTCTTGGTAAGAGCCATGCTTTCGATTTCTTTGACCTGATGGTCTGGAGACGACGGAATATCCAGGGTACCGGTCATGGTCTCCAAGGTGGCACGCCAGAAGGAATCCAGGTCTCCGCCCCGCACGCCCTCTTTGTTTTCGATGAGACGGCTGGCGATCATATGAAAACATTTTGCCACCTGGGAATCTGGAAACTTACGCAGAAAAGGTTCCTGGAGGCGAATGGCCTCCATCATTTTGTTGTCTTCCAGGATAAGGCCTAGGGCTGAGACCTTCATGTTAAGATGCTTGGTGACGGCATTTTTGAAGGTGGCAAAGGTGATTCGGGCATGGCTCGAATCCTGGCAGCGATTGACCACCACCTTGGCCGTGCCTTGGTAACCATTAGCGACAAGCACTTTGAGAAGGGCGTAGCCATCGGTGAGCGAAGTGGGTTCGTGGGTAATGACCAAGACCACCTCTGTTGAGGCCAGACAAAAAGACACCACATTTTTTGAAATGCCGGCAGCGGTATCTATCACCAGGAAATCGTACTCCTCCATGGCAGCCATGGAGGAGAGCAGGCCCTCGAACTGGTCGGAATCAAGGTTGGCCATCTCTTCAACCCCGGAACTTCCCGGTAGAATGTCTATCTTATCTCCCTCGGCAATCATAATTTCGTTGAGGCCCTTGCTGTGGGAAATAACATCTTTGATGTCATAGCGTGGCGATATGCCCAGGAGGATATTGACGTTGGCCGTACCGAAATCGGCATCAAGAAGGCAGGTATGATGGCCAAGTCTGGCGAGTTCCAGGGCCAGGTTGAGGCTGAGATTTGTTTTGCCCACCCCGCCCTTGCCACTTGTGATGGTAATTGTTCTTGTCATATGCCTCTACTCCCTGCCTTCTGCTTGGGCGCGGATTTCCACCTTGCCCAGTTCATTATGGAGCAGGGTGAAAAGTACCTTGCTGCACTGATGTTCACTGCAAAATTTCTGAAAATGAGTGGATATAAAGTGACTAAAGCCTTTCAAGTCCGCAGAAGTTTCTCCTGATTTCATCACCAGGCGGTTGAAATGGTTAAACATCTCTTCCAGGGTGCTGACTTCGCGGTCAGGATCACAGACGAGAAAGGAGCGACTTTCCGGAAGGTGCTGGCTCACGGTTTGACTTTCATGGCGGCGGTAGCTTTGCAGCATCTCAAAGGGAAGAACGCGGCTAAGCTCCGTCAGGGTGGTGGAACTCATCTTCAATAAGCCATCATGAACCATGGTCTTCATGCCCCTGATAATGGAGAGTTCTTTGAGCTCGGTGATGGCCATACCCGAGACAAATTCATGGGGGGTATCCATGGTGAAAATTTCTGAAAGGACAGTCCTGCCTTTGAAACCAGTGAAGCCGCAGGATTCGCAGCCGGAGCCTTTGAAGAATTGGAGATGGGCTGGGTACTTGTTGAAAATGAGCGACCATTCCTTTGGTTCCGGTTGATATTCGCTGAGACAGGAGGGACAGATCTTTCGCACCAGGCGCTGGCCAAGGATACAGGAGAGGCTGGCCGCAAGCTGCGAACGATCCACCCCTAAGTCGATCAGTCTGCCCAAGGAGCTGATGGAATCGTTGGCGTAGAGAGAGGAAAGGACCAGGTGGCCGGTCTGGGCAGCATCAAAGGCCATAGCCGCTGTGGCCTTGTCACGCAGTTCACCAACAAGGATAATGTCTGGATCAAGGCGTAAAAAAGAACGAAGGAGCTGGGCAAAGTCCAAGCCGAGCTTGTGGTTGACCTGAGTCTGGATAATGCCGGGAAAGTTGTATTCAATAGGGTCCTCGGCGGCAATAATTTTCAGGGACGGATCGAAGATGAGTTTCAGGGCGCCGTAGAGAGTGGAGGATTTACCGCTGCCGTTGGGCCCGGAAACAAGAACAATACTGGCATCGCGGTTTAGGCAGCGGGCAAAAGGTTCCAGAACATGGGGGCTGTGGCCGTTTTGGCGGAGACTGAGTTTCGCCTTGCGCGGGTCGAGGATATGGATGGTAATGCTTTCGCCTGTCACCGAAGGACAGGAGGCAACCCGAAACTCAAGCCGGCTTTTACGCTTGCTCGACTTGTCCAGGTAGCTAATACGAAAAACGCCGTCCTGGGGCAGGCGTTTTTCGTTGATATCAAGGTTGGCCATGACCTTGAGCCGGGAGATGAGAGAACCGCTGTTTTCATGAAGGAAGCGTTGGAGCCACTCTGGACCATGGCCTTTTATCACGCCGTCAATCCGGTAACGGAGTGTAATGCCTTGCAGGCCCTGCTCCAGGTGGATGTCGCTGGCATTTTGGTCGATGCCATAGCGGACTATATAATGGATGGCCTCCTCAACATCAGTGCCCTCAACACCGTCAGTGAGGTGGTCAGGCACGGGATCGATGTCAAGATTCTCATCAAGGTTGATATGCATGAAGTCAGGGACTGCGGCTTCTTTAGTCTGCTGCCGTTCTTTGAGGTCAAGAAGGGTTTTTCTGACCTGAAAGGAGGCTGTCTCGCTGTAGAGTTCTTCGAAAAGCTCAAAGAAACGTTGTTCAGGAATAAGTATGCATTGGACTTGGAGCTGTTTGTAGAGGGACATCAATTCCCGGGCGCTCTCGATTGCTTCTGGCTGCATGAGGGCCAATTTCAGGCTCCTGTTCAGTATGGAGATGGGGAGGAGCAAGTGTTCTTCAGCGTAACGGGCGCTGATCAGCCGGGGCAGAGAGTCACGGGAGAAATCGTCATAGTTGAAATCGTCAAGCGGCTCAAAGGGGATATTGGCCTGGAGAGACAGGGCCTCCTGGCATTGCTCCGAGGTGATTATCTTCTGGGAAATAAGGATGTCGCCTAGGAGCTGGTTGTTGAGCTTCTGTTCCTCAAGGGCTTTGTTTACCTTTTTTTCATCGGTGTATCCCAGTTGGATGAGAATCTCGCCAAACTTGATCTGTTTGCCATGTTTTTCCAGCAGATGATAGAGGTCAAGGGGGGTGACAAGGTCAAGGGAACAGCAGATTTCTCCGAAGTTTCTAGGGCCTTTTGCCACCTTGTATGCAAAGTCAATATCAGCCTCAGAGATAAGCCCCATGGTGCCAGCCTGCCTGCACAGTATTTCATCGTCAAGGAGCTCGTAGATCAGCCTGTCAACCTGGTCGGCAGACAGAATATTTTGGGCCACCAGGGCTTCAGGCAGTGTTTGGTAGGCATTTTTGGCTTCCAGGCAGATTTTAAGCTGCTCATTGGTGCATAAATCGTGGCTGCTAGAGGTTTCAGCTATTACCTCCTGGATATCTGGCAGGGCAAGGAGGCGATTTCGTTTTTTCTCAGACAGGCGGCCGCTCTCTTCCAAGATGCGAAGAAATGACAGGTCTGTGTAATCCTTTTCTTTTTGTTGAATATCAAGGACGCGTTTACAGTCCAGGGGGGTGATGAGGTTTTCTTGAACAAGGAGCTCGCCAATTTTAGACTGCTGAGGGTCAGCCTGGCCGGCGTGGGTCTGTTGAGGGTGCAGTAAATGGGTGAGCACAATCAACTCCTTGGGGGTAAAGAGAGAGAAACGGTTTCGTTATGCACTGGGGGCGGATGGCCAGGAAAAAGATTTCCCCCAGCGCTCCTTTTGCCTATTCAGCAATAATTTTACGAATTCCAGCAAAGAATATCAAACTTTCGAGAGCCTTATTGGCCTTAAATGTCATAATGTGGCGGTGAAGAGGATAAAAAAGGAGGAGTAACCATGAGCTATTTTACCATTGACGAAAACCTTTGTGAGAAAGACGGACTCTGCGCCATGGTCTGCCCCTTTCGCCTCATTGGCCTGGAGGTTGGCAAAACCTTTCCACAACCCGTTCCTGGTGGTGAGGAGCGTTGCATAGAGTGCGGACATTGTCTGGCAGTGTGTCCCCATGGTGCTTTGTCATTAAAAGCAATGGGCGGGGAATGCCCGCCCTATGATGCAGGTCTGCTGCCTCGCATGGAACAGATGGCCCAGCTTATCCGTGGCCGCCGCTCAATCCGGGCCTATAAGGATAAGGCTGTGAATCGCCAAGTTTTAGGAGAGTGTATTGACCAGGGCCATTATGGCCCCACAGCCCGCAACAGTCAGCAGATTGGCTGGCTGGTTGTTGATAGCAAGGATGAGCTGAAGAGTTTGACCGAACACGCTCTTGATTGGATGC
Organism: Thermodesulfobacteriota bacterium; assembly: GCA_039715015.1. Classification (GTDB taxonomy): domain Bacteria; phylum Desulfobacterota; class Desulfobulbia; order Desulfobulbales; family SURF-16; genus BM506. The sequence goes on along the minus strand of JBDLIE010000012.1, from coordinate 59,007 downwards.
GTCATCTGGTGGCCACCGAGGACCCTCTTGCTGAATATTATGGCCTTGATGGGGTGATCAGGTCATGGGAGAATGGCTATGATGCTATACTGCGTCACGCCCCCGGTCTTGTGATTATGCATGGCCCGGCAGAGTATCGTTTGGCCCAGATGGATAGCACGATTTATTTGACCACCTTTGAGCTGGCCGCCTTTTCCCAGGGTATCGGGACCTGCTGGGCCGGCTTTTTTCAGATTGCCGCCCGTAACTGGGGGCCTCTGCAGGATGCCTTGAATCTTCCAGAAGGCCGTGAGCTGACTGCTGCTATGATGGTGGGCTATCCCCGTGTCAAGTATCAGCGCCTGCCGGAGCGCCAAGAAACCCAGATTGAATGGCGCTAACAAAGACAGGCAAGCTGGGCTTTGAAGGGCTGCCTTTTTAGTAAAGGTTTTCCTGCCACATCTCAGGCTTGAATTCACGGACCAGGTTCCTTCCGTCCTCTTTCGCCTGATAGAGGGCGACATCCGCATACTTGATACACTCCCAAAAGGCGTCTGAGTCAGACGGGAAGACGCTGTAGCCGACACTAATCGTCTTTTGCAGGGTCTTGCCACCTGGCAGCTGAATCTCAGTTGCCTCCATGGAAGAGCGTATTTTTTCAGCGACATGGGCCGTGTCTTCCTGGCTCTTAACATCAAGAAGGAGGACAAGAAATTCCTCGCCGCCATAACGAATGACAAGGTCTGAGGTCCGTACGCAGGAGGTAAGGATCTCTGCTGTCTTAACAATGACGGAGTCCCCTGCCTCATGGCCGTAGGTGTCATTTACTTCTTTGAAAAAGTCCATGTCGCACATGAGGATACCGATGTTTGACTTGCGCCGCTTACTATTGGCAATAAGGGTCTCCATGTAGGATTCCAGGAAGCGCCGGTTATAGAGGTCCGTCATCGGATCCTTGAGGGTGGTTTCTCGGAGGGCGGCGGCAAAACGCTTGGCCTCAATAACCGGGGTTGCCTCCCGGATATAACGCCAGGCATGTTCCACTTGCTCTTCAAAGCGGGCTGTGGCCTCCTTTGAGCTGCCCTTGGGCAGAAGAAACTGCATGACGCCAATGACCCTGCCGCCGGCAATCATGGGGATACAGAAATGATCATGGCTCTCACGGTGGGGGAAAAATTTGCAGATATGGGGGTATTGAAGAGATGAAATATAGTGGCCTGTGCGTTTCGCCCGGCACAGGTTGCAATCGTCCATGATCTTCTGGCTGCAGAGGAGCTGATGGTCGCAGGCATGGGCCACAGAAATGGTTTTCTTTATGTCGTTGACCTCATAGCTGAAAAAGCAATCAAGCTCAAAACGGTCGGCAATGATTGATGCCAGGCGAATATGGACATCAGTGGGAGATTCCTCCTCCTCAATAACCGCCTTAAATGAGTTGAGGCTATGGATGTTATCAACCAGGTTGTTTAGTTGCCTGGCAAGCTGTCCTACCTCGTCGTGGGTCTTGGCATCAATGCGCATGGAGAGGTCACCGCCACCCTTGGCGATTTGCTTAATTTTCTCCAAAATATTTTTTAAGGGCCTGACGATGATCAGGATGTATATCGCCGTGCCGCTGAGCAGGATGATAACCGTTGCCAGACAGATGGCGAGAAAATGGCGGGAAGCCCGCTGGATAATGTCCTCTGTGGCCTGGACTTGGCCGGAAAACTCCTGGTTGACCAAAAGGGAGAGTTCGGTGAGTTCGCTATAAACAGTGTCAAGGCTGTCCAGGAGGTCCTCAAGGGTAGAGTCGAGATCGTCTTCGCTATGGCCGTTGTGTAAAACCTGAACAAATTGACTGTAAGAGTCTTGAAGCATTTCCAGGGCGTAGCTGATCTGTTCAATTTTAATGTATTGTTCTGAATCTGTCGGGGCCGGATCAGCTTGAAAAGAGTCCAGGGTTAGGTTGGAAATCTGGGTGACATCTTGGATGGTGCCGCCGCTTTTCAAGGTCTCCAGCATGTGGCGGAAATTGTTGATCCGGTTAAAATTGTCTTGGATGTGGTTACTGTAGTCGGCAGATTCATCCTCTTCATGGAGGTTGAGGGTGTGGAGCAGAGAGATCTTGAAGCCGTTGAGGCCACGAAGGGTTAACTGGCATACCTTGTATTGGGGCATGTTGATGCCCCGGACAGACTCAACCCTTTGTTTGATCATGTGCAGGGCAATGGTTTCATGGATGTAAATAATGGAGAAGCCCAAAAGTGAGACAATGAGCATGCCGATCAGTTTGCCAGTGATGGAGGTGTCGAGGCAGGTACGGATAAAAGACGAGAACAGAGAGCTGAAAAGATTTTTTTGAGGGTTCTTTTTTGAGTCAGCCATACAAATTTGGTGAAGAGGTGGGGGAAGGAAATGCTATATTGCCACAGCCTGAGGGGGGCTGTCAAATAATTACAAAGGTGCTTCCCTCTATTTTGGCCAATATATTAGCTGGTTATGGTGTGAGAAATCCTATTTCTTCACAGAAGGTAGGCAATAATATATTTCCCTCCCACCAGAAAAATTATAAGGGCGAGTAAAAATTTTATAGCCCTTTCCGGCACATACTGTTGGGCACGTGCGCCGCAATTCATGCCGAGAAGACCGCCTACCCCGAGAAGGCCACCCAAAACCCAGTGGGGGGGGAAAACCTGTCCCTGGCCAAGGGGAACAAAGGAGTAAAAAAGAACTCCGCTTATGGAGGCAACAAAGGTGCCAAAGAGGGTTGCGCCAGCCACCGTATAAACAGGCAGGCCAAGAACGGAAACACAGAAAGGCACTATGAGAGCGCCGCCGCCGATGCCGTATATGCCGCCAATAATCCCAATAAAAAGGCAATAGGCCCCCAAAGGGCCATAGGCAACATGAAACGTTTTTTCGTGGAAGGTGAATGTAAGGGAGGTGGCGGCAACCGAGGTGGCCGTGATCGCAAAATGAGAGTCTGTTGCCTGAGTGGTCCCATTGTTTTTACTGAAGGCAGCGCCTAAGAGCCTATAGCTGAGAAAAAGAAGGACGCAGCCAACAAAAAGTTTAAATAAGGAGGGGTCTGGGAAAAAGTGAATCCGGAAATAGTAGCCCAATAAAATACCGGGTAAGGTGGTAAGGCTTATCAGCCAGGCCAGCGGCCAGAGCATTCTTTTTTCTTTGATAAAACGCCAGATTCCACCTGGGCAACCAATGATATTGTAAAGAAAATTCGTGGAGCTCACCGAAGGTGATGTGAAGCCGAGAATGCTCACCTGAAAGGGCAGAAGGAGAAAGGCCCCGGAAACGCCGGCCATGGAGGTGAAAAAGGAGATAATAAAGCTGACCACGGGTAGGAGGAGAAGAGGGAAATCAAAAACCGTTTGGTTCAGCATATCCTAAAAGGCCGGGCCAGCATTAAAGCCCTGTTTTGAGGGAGTGGAAAAAGAGAGTTTGTTCAAGCTGTCTGCCATGCAATAGCACTACACCAGAAACGGCTTTTATGAAAGAAAAAGGGGCGGGATCAACTCTTTGGAAGTTTGAAAAAAATGATCAGTCGACAGCACAATAACAACAGATACGTTCAGGGAAAAATATGAGAGATAGGGGTGTACTTCTTACCATGCTAGGATTGTTGTTTCTTTTACCCGGTTGCACGGGCGGCAAGATTTGTCAGATACCGGACCAGTCTTTACAGATTGGCAGGGGAAATAAACAGGGGCGTCTTCAAGATCAGGGCAACGGTACCTGCCTGGACTCGCAAACCGGCAAGCTGTGGCAGGTGGCTAAGTCAAAAAGGATTAAATCTTTAGAAGAAGCCGGCAAATACATAGACGGGATACAACTTGCCGGGCTGAGTGATTGGCGCTTACCCACCGTTGCCGAGCTTTATGAACTTTTTCTTCTTTTTGATGCCCATGGCAAGGGTGATTGCCGTATGGACTTTAAGGGGAATTACTGGTCCGGCGATACTGACAGTAAGGGACGGGTGGGGGCCTGGGAACTTGATGGAGATTGTCATCCCGAGAGGGAATACGTCCCCAAAAAGGCTGGCTATGTTCGCGCCATTCGCCCTTGATGCCGGAAAACGAAATCTGACGCCGAGAAAATAATTTGGCAAAAGCTTGAAATTGGGTATAGGAGGTGAGCGTAGTTAAAAAATCCAATTAAAAGTCAGTTGTTACGAGGTAGAAATAATGTTTGCAACCAATACCACCCAAGGGGAGATAGAGAGCTTTATTGCCAATTGGCAAGTGGACGGTTTAGGCACCAAGGCCGCCTTTGAGGGCCTTATGGAACTTCTGGAGAAAAATCAAAAAAACCTTGTTTCATTTCATGCCAGGCCCGGGATTACCTGTTCTCTCCGGGCCCAGATTGTTCTTGGCCAGGGGGAAGAAGGCCCTTTATATGCCATGGTCGATGTTATTGATGACGACCCGGAGCAGCGCTGGCTCTCTGTTTGCTTTTATGGGGAAAGGATAACCGATCCTGATGGGTGGGGAGACTTTGTGCCGGGAGGGTTGCTTGGCCAGGACGCCGTCTGCTTTGATTATGATGCTGAAAACGGCGAATTGTTGCGTTATATTGAGCAGCGCATTATGGAATCCTACCAGTCAAGCCTTGATCTTGTTCCCGCATAGGTAACCGTCCTTGGCGGAGTGAGAGTAAATAAACCAAAAAGGCCTGCGTGAGCATATACTCACGCAGGCCTTTTTGGTGTAGCAGGATGTCAAACAGGGGGCTTATTTCAGGGCCCGCTCCAAGATCTTATAGTTGCGTTCCACCATGGTGCGCGGTTCGACGAGCAGTCCGGCCTGAATCATGGCATTGTCATAGATCTGCTCAACAATGCTTTTGGCGAATTCTTCATCCTTGACGCGCATGTCAGCCAGGCCCTTAATCAGGCTGTGGCTGGTGTTGATCTCCAGGTTTTTGGTGCTGATCTGGTGCTCCTGGTTTGAAGCCTTCAGAATCCTCTCCATGGAGCTTGTGAAGACACCGTCCGGGTTAACGATAATGGCAGGGCTGTCCACCAGGCGTTTAGAGGTAACAACCTCCTTGACCTTGTCTCCCAGGCTGTCCTTCATCCATTTAATCAAGGTGGCGGCAATGGCGGATTCCAGTTCTTCCGGTTTTTCGGCAGACTCTTCCTTATCCTCTTCGCTGCCCTTGGGCAGGTCAATGTCTGCCCGGTCTGCAGAGACAAGCTTTTTGGAATCAAACTCACCAAGATGGTTGAAGACAAAATCATCAATGGGCTCCATGGTGTAGATTACTTCGATACCATTCTTTTTAAAGGCTTCAAGGTAGGGGCCGGCCTCAATGGCTTCGCGGCTGGGGCCGTTGACATAGTAAATCTCCTTTTGATCTTCCTTCATCCTTTCAACATATTCGGCCAAGGCAATCTGTTTACCCGCTTCAGATTGAGAAGATTCAAAGCGCAGGAGTTTGGCAATGGCCTCACGATGCATGAAGTCACTGGTGGCGCCCTCTTTGAGAAAGATGCCAAAGGTATTCCAGACCTGCTCGTAGGTCTCCGGCTCTTTCTTGGCCATCTCGGCCAGGTATTTGAGGAAACGGCCGGTGATAATCTTGTTAAGTTTAACTACAAGGGCGTTGTCCTGCAGGGCCTGGCGGGAGATATTAAGGGGCAGGTCCTCGCTATCCACCACACCTTTTACAAAGCGCAGCCATTCCGGCAGGATGTTGGTACTTTCTTGCTCAATAAGGACCTTTTGACAGTAGAGACTGACCCCCGGCTCCATCCGGCCAAAGCCCAAGGTCTCGAAGTTTTCTTTGGGGACAAAGAGCAGGGCCTTGATGGCTAACGGAGCATCTGCCGAGAAGTGGAGTTTGGCCACCGGCTCGTCCATGGCGTTGGAGATGAACTTGTAAAATTCGTTGTACTCGTCATCCTTGATGTCCTGCTTTGATTTGGCCCACAGGGCCTGAACAGTATTAACCGTGTCGCCGCTTACATTAATGGGAAAAGGAACAAAGTTTGAATATTGCTTAATAATTCTTTTGATCTCAAACTCTGAGGCATAGTCGTGGCTGTCATCATTGAGCTCAATGATGATCTTGGTGCCGCGATGGAGACCGGAGCAGGGGGCCAATGTGTAGCTGCCGGCTCCTTGCGAAGACCATTCGTAGCCTTCCTCATCAGGGAGGTAGGATCGGGACTGGACCCTTACAGCCTTGGCGACCATAAAGGCGGCGTAGAAACCGACACCGAACTGGCCGATGAGGTTGACATCTTTTTTGGCGGCCTCAGCAAGTTCCGTAAAGAAATTTTTGGAGCCGGAGTGGGCAATGGTTCCCAGGTTTTGTTCAAGCTCGTCTCTGGTCATGCCAATGCCTGAGTCAGTAATGGTCAGGGTATGTTCTTTTTCATCAAAAGTAATGGCAATTCCCAGAGCGGCATCTTTATCAAAGACTTCCTCTTCAAGAAGCTGCTGGTGACGAAATTTTTCCAAGGCGTCCGCAGAGTTGGATACAAGCTCACGGAGAAAAATGTCACGCTCGGTATAAAGGGAATGAATAACTATATCTAGCAGCTGTTTGACTTCAGCCTGGAATTCTTTGGTCTCGCTTTTTACATCAGACATGGATACTATCCTTTAAAGATCATTTTGAGAAATAAGAGGGGTTACCGGACAAAACGAAAGAAAAATAAGCATCAATCACTGACTGTCAAGCATGAAATTAGGGCGATGGTGTTGACTTTTCATAAGATTCCTTTGATAATTTGTTGAATCGAAACGCAGCCTGGGTCAAGTTCCTGTTAGGAGATTTTTAATTAATGTCTGACCAAAACCTCAAAAAGCGGATATTGATAATGGATGATGAGGCGACCATCCGGACCCTACTGGAAGAATCGCTGCAGTTCATGGGCTTTGATGTGGTTTCGACAGTCTGCGGCGAAGATGCCGTTGCCGCCTATGGCCAGGCCGCGAAGGCGGATGCCGCCTATGATGCCGTCATCATGGACCTTACCGTCCAGGATGGCATGGGGGGGGAAGAGGCTGCTGCCTTGATTGGCAAGTCCTACCCAGACGCAATTATCATTGCCGCCAGTGGCGACTCTGGTGCTCCTGCCATGGAACATTCTGAAAATTTTGGCTTTAAGGGCCATGTTTCAAAACCATTTAACCTCCAGGAACTCTCCTCCTATATTCATTCTTTTCTCGGCGAATAACTCTTTTTGCCAATCTCTTTTCTCTCTTTCTTGTCGGGCTGTTAAGCCGTCAGCGTGACATTTCAAAACATTGAAAACCATCCTGGTGATAGATGTTCAACAGCGCTGAAAATGTTTGGGCGCCGGCCGACAATCTATGCATCGGCATGATAGGCGTTCTGTTTGCGGGCAGATAGGGCAGGGATGAACATCTGCACGGGCTTTTACGTTGACAGTTGGACATTGCCACTGGTATGTTTTTGCGTTTCGAATTGCAGCCAGACACCTACTGATGAATAGTTGAACACGCAGTTACGCTGTGAGATCGCCATGTCAGAGGTTTTATTTTTTTGTTATTTAGTCCACATGGAGAACATAGATGAGTATTCGTGAAGATGCGCTGAGCGGCACCCTCACCCCGCTTTTTGAAGCCTGCGCCCAACATGAAGGGGTTTCCCCGGAATTTCTTATGGCCGGTGTTGCCGAGGGCACCATTGCCATCCCTAAAAACAAGAACCATGATTTTGACAAGGTTATGGCCGTGGGCAAAGGTTTGTCAACCAAGGTCAATGCCAATATCGGCGCCTCACGAGATATGCCTGAGGCCAAACAGGAGCTTGAGAAGCTCTGTGTCTGCCTGCGGGCAGGGGCCGACACCGTGATGGATCTTAGTATGGGGGAGAATATCAATGATGTACGGCGCGGCATCCTGAAGGAATGCCCTATCCCCCTGGGTACGGTACCTGTTTATCAGACCGTTGCTGATGTTGTTGAAAAGAAGAAAAAGGCCATTGGTGAGGTGACGGTGGACGAGATGCTGGCCACCATTGAGGAGCAGGCCAGGGATGGCGTCGACTTCATGACCATCCATTGCGGTCTGACCCGTGACGCCCTGGCCCAGGTCAAGGGCCATGAGCGCCTGATGGGCGTGGTCAGTCGCGGCGGTTCCTTTACCATTGAATGGATGAGTCATAATAAGAAGGAAAACCCTTTTTATGAATATTACGATGATATCCTCGCCATTTTAAAAGAGCATGAGGTGACAATCAGCCTTGGAGACGGTCTGCGTCCCGGTTGCCTGGCTGATGCCACTGACCGTGGCCAGGTCCAGGAACTCATCCATCTCGGCGAGCTTACCCAGCGGGCCTGGGAGGCAGGTGTTCAGGTAATTGTCGAGGGACCGGGCCATATGCCCCTGGACCAGATCAAGGCCAATATGCTTCTCCAGAAACGTCTCTGCCATGGCGCACCCTTCTATGTTCTCGGGCCGTTGGTTACTGATATTGCCCCAGGCTATGACCATATCACCGGTGCCATTGGTGGTGCCATCGCCGCTTCGGCCGGTGCCGACTATCTCTGCTACGTTACCCCGGCCGAGCATCTGAAGCTGCCCAGTGCCGAGGACGTCCGCGAGGGGGTTATTGCCTCACGTATTGCCGCCCATGCCGCAGATATCGTCAAGGGTGTTCCGGGCGCCATTGACCGTGATATTGCCATGGCCAAATGCCGCAATAAACTGGACTGGAAGGGGCAGATTGATCTTTCCCTTGACCCTGATAAGGCCCGCCATTACCGCGAACTTGGTAATTCTTATAAAGGAGATGCCTGTGCCATGTGCGGTGATTACTGCGCCATTAAGGTCTACAAAAAGGCCACCAAGCCGGGCCGTTGCCCCACCGAAAAATAGAGCTCGTTGTTTGCACAGTGCTGCCTTGCTAAAAGAGGGGCCATTCACAAGGATTGACTCAAGGAGGTCATATGGATAATTTCCTGACAGCGTTATCTGAGTTTTGGGTGAGTACCAATATTCCGGAACAGTTGAAAAATGTCGATGTCCGGGGCGCCTTTACCAACCCCTGGGTGCTGATTCCCCTCATTGCCCAGCTAGGCTGGTGGATTTACAAGCAAGCTTTCAATGCCATTGTTTTTCTGGCCCTGGGTATCGGGCTCTGGATCTTTACCGGCACACCCTATGCCCATGGCCTGGTTGTGGATGGTAACCTGCAACTCGGCAAGGTTCTCCCGGTGGCTGGTGTCGGTTTAGGGGCCATCATGGTGGTTATTTATCTGATTTTTATGCGTGGTGATTAGCGGTCATGCACCGCCTTGAAACGATCTACCAACACCTCTATAAATTTTTTGGTCCCCAGCACTGGTGGCCTGGCGATACACCCTTTGAAGTTTTGGTGGGGGCAGTATTGACCCAGAATACCAACTGGGGCAATGTCAGCAGGGCTATTAATAACCTCAGACAGAGTGATGTCCTTTCCTTGGAGGCTCTCCTTGCCTTGCCTGTTGAACAGCTGGCCGAATTGATCCGGCCCTCCGGCTACTATAATCTTAAGGCCCAACGCCTGAAAAATCTCCTGGCTGTTCTTGAACAGGGAGTGGCCGAGACGGGCAACCTGGCTGATTTCTTCAGCCAGGATCTCACCTATTTGCGCGAGAAACTTCTTTCCGTCAAAGGCATTGGTCCTGAGAGCGCCGATTCCATTTTGCTCTACGCCGCAGAAAAACCAATTTTTGTGGTGGACACTTACAGCCATCGTTTTTTGAGTAGGCACGGTTTGGTGGCTGAGGAAACAAGTTACGAGGAGATGCAGGAGCTGTTCATGGCCGCCCTGCCCGAAGATGTGGCCCTCTATAACGAGTACCATGCCCTTCTGGTCTGTCTTGGTAAAAAATTTTGCAAAAAGACAAATCCTTGTTGCCAGGAATGTCCTTTGCAGGGAGACCTGCCGGGAAACTAGACTGGCAGAAGATCGAGTAGCTCTGGCGGCAGTTCAGGGCGGCCTCGCTCGTTGACTGCGGTGGTGATGATTTTGGCAGCCAGCACCAGTTTCTGGTCGCTGGCACGTCTGATTTCCTGGGCAAAGGCAAAGCGGAGGGCTGACACCCTTTCCACGTCAAGCTCGGCAATAAAGGTGTCGCCGCTGGTCAAAGGGAGCTTATAGTCAAGCTCGGCCCTGATGACTACCAGGTTAATGCCACGCCGGGTGAGGTCGGCAAAGTTGATTTTCCTTGAGAGCAGAAATTCATGGCGGCTATGCTCCAGATAGTTCTGGTAGACAGCATTATTGACCCTGCCCTGCATGTCGCATTCATAGTCGCGCACCTTCATCTCGAGAGAAAAGAGGGGTTTTTTCATGATATTCGCCTAAATATCCAGAAAGGTGGTGTCACGGTTTAACAGGCGGCTTCCCCCTTCTTCCACCACCACCATGTTTTCCAGCCGCACCCCGCCCCACCCTTCAATATAAACGCCAGGCTCCACCGTGACCACCATGCCGGCCTTGAGTTTTTTTGTATAGCGGGGGCTCAGGCCCGGGGCCTCGTGGACGGCCAGGCCAACGCCGTGCCCTAGACCATGGCCAAATTTGTCACCATAGCCAGCCTCTTTGATGATTTTTCGCGCTTCTCTGTCCACCTGTTTGCCAGTAACCCCGGCCTGGACGGCAGCCATGCCTGCCAGCTGTGCTTGGCGAACCAGGCGGATGATATTTTTTGTCTGAGGAGCAGGGGTGCCAAGGACCACGGTGCGGGTCATATCAGAGCAATAACCATCAAGAATAAGGCCCATATCAATGACAATGGGCTCGCCCTTGCCAAGCGGCCTGGACGTAGGAACGGCATGGGGCAGGGCGCCGTTTGGCCCTGCAGCGACAATGGTGTCAAAGCTGGGGCGCTCGGCACCCTTAAGGCGCATGGTGTTTTCAATCTGCAACGCCACCTCTATTTCTGTCATACCGGGCCGCAGGGTGCCATGGACCTCTTGAAAGACCTCTTCGTTTAACAGCACAGCCCGTTTAATTTTAGCCAGTTCTGCCTGGCCCTTGCAGAGGCGCATCTTCTCGACGAGATTGTTTACAGGGCTCAGTTTGCTACCAACCTCAGCTCCCATCTCCAGGAGCTTTTCGGCCGTGGAATGCAAAGTGTAATGACTTTCAAAGCCGCATTTTTTGATCTTAAGGTCAATGAAGAGTTCCTTGAGAAGGGCCAAAAGACCTTTACGGTAGAGAATGATCTCAAAGTCGGGGCATTCCTTCTTGGCCGAAAGCTCAAAACGGGAATCTGTGAGCAGTAGAGGTGTGCCTGTGCGAGGAATGAGCAGAGCGCCAGCAGATTCTTCAATGCCATGATCAAGGGGTGTAAAACCGCTCAGGAATCGGCGATTATGGGGCTGGCTGATCAGGATGGCGTCCAGCCGCCGCCGGCGCAGGCGTGCTTTTAAAGTGGTAAGGAGGGGTGTGGTCATGGTTTCAGGTCGATGAAGAAATGGACATTCTCTTCTGCAAGAAGGGACTGTAGTTTTTGGAGAAGGGGGATTGGCTGGTCCTGCTCTGGGAAATCCAACCTATAGGTTCGCGTGTCCTTTGTCTGCGAGGCAGGTGCAAGACCGGGGAGCCAGTTCGCAAGCTTATCTTCAAGGGCAGACCAGTTATCCAAAGTTTGATCTGATCCCAGGGTCAAAAGTGCCATCAGCCTGCCAGTAGTTGTTGGATGTATGTTTTGTGTTGATCCAGGGCATTGCCGTACTTTTCGTTAAGCTGCACCATGACCTTCTGCCACTCCTCGGCAAATTTAGGATGCTGGGAAGGCTCAAGCTTGACCTGAGCACCGGTCTGGTGAGCCATGGACTCTTCCAGCATACCCATCTGTTGGACAAATTGTTCTTCAATCTGACCACGGAGCTGTTGTTTATGCTGGAGATACTGGCTGAGGATCTTCTTCATCTCATCGACAACAGCCTGAAGCTGCGGGTCGTGGCCCAGCTGCAGCATACCCATCATGGCCTGTCCAGCCGTGGCCTGATCATCCTCTTCCCGTGGCAGGATTATATTGCGCAACAGGGCGCTGAGGGCGCCTTGAACCAACAGGGTCAGCTCTTCTGCAGGCCTGGCCAGCATGCCTGGGAAATCAACCTCTTCACCACGCATATACTGGGCTGCCAGACGCATTCCTTCCTGGCTTTTTTCTTCTTTGTTAAGGCTCTCACCAGCCTCGGCCTCAAGACGGGCGGCCCGCTCAAGAACCATTTCCATGGTGGATCGTATTTCTGCCATGTTTTTTACCTGGGAAAGGCAGCCATGATGCCGCCGTCAATGGGAAGGGTTGCGCCGGTGGTGGGGGTCTGGTTGCTGGCAAAAAAGACCACACCATTGCCCACGTGATCGGCGAGAACCTCTGTCTTTAATAAATTACGCTGGCGATAATACTCCTTAAGGCCCTGAGGATCAAGGTTGCGTGATTTCATCCGGTCCGGACCCACCACATCCCACAGCCCGGACGAGACCCGGCCCTCATCAAATATGGCATCGGCATTAATCATATTGACCCGCACCCCCAGCTCGGCGAGCTCAAGGGCGGCGATTTTGCCAACCTGGTGGGCCCCGGCCTTTGAGGCAGAGTAGGCCCCAAATGAGGCCCCTGGGGCAAAGACATTCTTTGAACTGTTGATGATGATATTGCCACCCGTGGCCTGCCGCCGGAAAATGGCAATGGCAGCCTTAATAACCTCAAAGACCCCGCAGAGATTGACATCCAATACCTTTTGGAAGGTGGCGGAGTCAAGGTCTTCCAGGTTGGCAACATGGGCGATGCCGGCATTTGGAACCACGATATCAAGGCCGCCTGCCTCAAGAACAATCTTGCTATAGCCCTGGGCCACTGATTGGGGATTGGAGACATCCATGGCCAGGGGGCGAACCATGGCGCCAAACTGCGCGGCCAAACTTTGGTGGACAACCTGCAGCCGTTCCCCATCAATATCTGAAAGAAAGACGCGAGCTCCGGCCTCAAGCAGCTTGCGGCTGATACCCACGGCAATGGCGCCCCCTCCCCCGGTAACAATGGCGATTTTGCCTTCCAGTGGTTGGGGTGTGTTCTTACCCAGCTTGGCCTGCTCCAGGCTCCAGTACTCCATGTCGAAAATGGAGGACGGATTAAGCTCCTCATAGTTGCCAATACTGGCACTGGCTGTTTTTGCCCTTAGGGTATGTTCGCTGATATCAGCGCATATCTTGGCCTCTTTGAGGGATTTGCCTACAGTGACAAGGCCAAGCCCCTTGATGAGGATCACTCTGGGCATGGGATCGAGCTGGGTTCGCTCAACCTTCTTGTCTTCAACCTGCTTGCTAAAATAGGCCTGATAGGCTGAAACATAGGTAGAAATAGCCCCATTGATATGGCCTGCCATCTCTTCTGGAGTAGCCATCTCTGTAAAGTCAAGAAAGAGGGGGTAGTTCTTGGTTCTAATCACATGGTCTGGCGTCAGGACACCACCGCCATAAAGCTCTTTCCTTTCAAGACGGTTTACGGCGCAGAGGATCTCCCTATTGCTGCGGATATGGAGATGAAAGGAGCGCTTGAAACCGCTTGACTCCTTATGGCTGAGGGCTCCACGCAGCAACGGCATAATGATGTCTGTATCCGGGCTTTCTTCGCTGATGCAAATAGGCAGAGGGTTTTCTTTGATTTTTTCCGCAATGAAATTTTCCGCCCTGGTCACATAGGCGATCATACGCTCGTAGGATGTCTGGGCATCATCGGCAAAGGTGAAGATGCCGTGGTTGCGCAGGATGAGGCATTCCATGTCAGGTTGGGACTCATAGAGGTCGATCACTGCCTTTGCCAGGGGGAAGCCGGGCATGATAAAGGGCAGGATGCCCACCTTGTCACCCAGGGCGCTTTTCAGCAGCTCTTCAGCATTGGCCTGGTTGGTCAGGGTAACGATGGCATCGGCATGGGTATGGTCGATAAAGGTATGGGGCAGAAAGGCGTGGACCAGGGTTTCGATGGAGGGATTGGGGGAAGAGGCGTCAACAAGGTTGGTGCGAAATTGGTTGACCATCTCCTCGTCTGTAAGGGCGTCAAGGGCCCTGAGCTTACAAAGGGGGGCGAGTTGCAGGCCCGGGAGGCCGGCTGGTTCCATGTCGCCCAGATCCCAGCCGCTGCCCTTGACGAAAATAACCTGTTGCTCTTCGCCGAGGATATTTGCCATCCTGGCCTTGGCCGAGGTGTTGCCGCCCCCGTGGAGAACCAGGTCCTCCTCCTGGCCGATGAGACGTGACGTGTAGACACGTAAGCCCATTTCCGGAGGGAAGTCGGGGTAGCGGTCAATAAAATCCTGGGCCTCTTTGGGGTTATATCTGTTTTCCATGTTTTTGGGCGGGTTGATGATGATAGTGAAGGAAAAACGTCTAGGTCAGAATATACATATACAATCCGTATGCAAGGAGAAGTAAAAAGCCGAAAATACGGGAAACCTGGTGTCTTGTGATGATGGAAATAAGAAGCGCCAGGGAAAAACCAATCATAACAGGAACATCTCGTTTGAGCAGGTCGGCATGAATCGAAAAGGGATAAAAGAGAGAGGTGCCGCCAAGAACCATGAGGAGATTAAAGAGGTTGGAGCCGATGATGTTGCCCACCAAGAGATCGGTGTGATGGCGGCGGATGGCCGAGATACAGGAGGCAAGTTCCGGCAGCGAGGTGCCCACCGCAGCCATGGTCAACCCTATGATGAGATCGGACACTCCGAAATAGAGGGCGACATCAACAGCACCCTGAATAAAAAAATCTGAACCCTTAGCAAGGGCAACAAGGCCGGCGCTACAGAGGAAAATGATCAAGAAATAAGAGGCAGTCTCTTCTTCTAGAGCTTCCGCTTTGCTGGCAGGGTTGCTATAGACGAACCAGGTATACCAGATGAGCAGGCCGATAAAGAGCAGTCCGGTGAGGCGACCGAAATAACCAAACCAGGTGATGGCGGCAAAGATACAGCCCACCCCGAGCACAGCCCACAGCTCCAGCCTCAGTCTGGTATAGTGAACATAAAGGGGACGCAGCAAGGCTGAGATGGCTAGGATGAGACCAATATTAGCAACATTAGAACCAACAACATTGCCCAGCATAATGTTCGGGTGACCCTTGCCGCATGCCGACATACTGACAAAAAATTCCGGCATGGAGGTGCCAAAGGCCACCACGGTGAGACCGATAAGAAGCGGCTTCATGCCCAGTCGAGCCGCTAGTTTTATAGCACCAGAGACCAGCAGCTCGCCTCCGGCAACCAGCAGGCTGAGGCCGCCAAAAACAGCGATAAAGGAGATGGTTATTGAAGAGTAGGTTGCTTCCATAGCGGCCCGGCAGGGTTATTAATGAATAAAATCTTCAGGATGGAAGGTTAGGGCGGCTGTAGCCAGTTTTTTGAGTTCTTTTTTGATCTGCACTGCAGGGACCAGAGGCGGCATCAAGGTGAGAATTTTTTCCAGAGGTTGAGGAGGCTTGATCCGCATCTTTTTCTCCATGGACTCGTTAAATCCGCTGGTGATGGCCCCTTCAAGTTTGCCGCCAACCTCTGTACCAGACTCCATCCCCCGTAAAAAACCCATGATAGAACTGATATCATTTTTTCTGTAAAAAAGATCGATTTCTTCCGCCAGAATGCCATGGCTGGTGTCAAGCTGGGCATAGTTTTCCCGAAATTCTGCAACATGGCCCACCAGGTCGTCATAACAGGCAAGGAATATCTTCGTAAAACGGCCGCTCCAGGTGAGGCCCCATACCTTGACATCTTTAAAGAGCCGGGCCTTGATGGTGGGCGATTCTCTGACGTACATGTCCAAAAAGAAATCTCGTTCCAGGCCTGAAAGGTAGAGAAAGTCCCAAATCAAATCAGGATCGTTAAGGAGGATGTAGATTCTGGTCAGGTCTATGGCAACTTTTTGCTCAATGAGCAGAAAAGCGGCAATACTTTTTTGCAAAGCCTGGGTGTCATCTTCGATAAGTTTCCGAAAGCTGAAATAGCGCTCGGCAAGCTCACGCTTGATTTCCAGATTCAAAAAATCGGTGATGTCACTATCCATAAGGCCATCCTGTAGCTGAGATTCTTCTTACGACTATAATCGCGGCTCAGGCCGGGGGGCAATGTTTTTTGAATTATTTTAGTGATTTCAGGGAGTTCATTTTCAGCGCCAGGCAGGTTTGCCTTAAAACCTTGATCTTTCATAAAGGTTGCCGTCTGAGGGCAAGGAAACTTTCTTCCCTCCTACGTTTTTTTATGCTATCTTTACCGAGTTTGTTTCTTTGCTTTCTTAAGGAGTTCCCGTCGCCATGACCATGTTTCAGGACAATGCAGCTCAACTTGTAAAAGATGTGGCTGATATTGTTGAAGTAATTAACGAACATGTGCCCCTTCAAAAAAGAGGCGGGCGCTACCTTGGCCTCTGTCCTTTCCATTCGGAAAAAACTCCTTCTTTTTCAGTAAATCAGGATCGCGGTTTCTTTCACTGCTTTGGCTGCAAGGAAAGCGGAGACGTTATTTCTTTTATAATGAAATATCACTCCCTCTCCTTTTTGGATGCCTTAAAGGAGTTGGCCCAGCGCTACGGCATTGCCGTTGAGGACAGGGAGCTCAGTCCGGCAGAAAAGGCCCGGGCTGAAAAGCGGAAGCAGCTTTTTGCGGTAAATGAGGTTGCCGCCAGGCTCTATCATGATTTTCTTGTCAATAATCCGGCTGCTGAGCCTGCCCGTCGTTATCTCGAAGATCGCCGTATTCCCATGGAAACTATTGAAGCCTTTCAGCTGGGCTATGCCCCTGACAGTTGGGATTTTCTGGGCAAACATCTGGCCAGTAAAAATATCGATCAAGCATTGGCAGTTGAGGCCGGTGTTGTGGTGGCCAAGGAACCCGGTCGTGCCTATGATCGTTTTCGAAAACGTATTCTCTGCCCTATTTTTTCCATGGCTGGTGAGGTTGCCGGTTTTGGTGGCCGGATTCTTGGTGATGGGCAGCCCAAATATTTGAATACGCCTGAAACGCCTGTTTTTGATAAGGGTAAGACTCTTTTTGGTCTTTATCAGACCAAAAAGGCTGTTCAGGAAAATAAGCGCTGTATAGTTGTTGAGGGCAATTTTGATCTGCTCAGCATGGTGGCCGCTGGGGTCGGAAATGTAGCGGCTCCTCTGGGTACCGCTCTAACCGTCCAGCATGTCCGGCTCTTAAAGAGATACGTGCCTGAGGTGGTTTTGCTCTTTGATGGTGATCAGGCCGGGATGAAGGCGGCCATGCGCAGCGTTCCTTTTTTCCTCACCGAGCAGCTTGAGGGAAAGGTTGCCGTCCTCCCCGAGGGCCATGATCCAGACACTTTTTTACGTGATGAGGGCAAGGTAGCCTTGGAAGATTTGCTTGCCAAGTCCTATAGTCTCCCGGATTTCATCTTCGGTAAATTTGTTGAGCAGTATGGTTTGGGCATTGCGGGCAAGGGGAAGATTATCCGTGAACTCCAGCCCCTGATTAAGGCAATTGGTAACGACCAGCTCCAGCGCTCAGTCTTTATAGCACATTTTAGCGAGAAACTTGGTCTTGACCCTAAAGAGGTTTCAGGCCATTTCCAGGCCAGCGCCAAAGAAAAGAAAGGGAAGTCCGCACCACGGACAGTCAGCCCGGTAACCAGCGGCCATCGACGTTTTTTGGAGTTTCTGATCATCTATCCCGAGTATTTCAGGCAATTCATTGAGGCGGGGGTGGAGGATTTTTTTGCCGGCAATGCAGCTCAAACAATTGTTGAGGTCATGAAGCAGCTTTCTGCAGATAATTTTCAGCCGGAGATGCTGTTGGCTCATCTCGAAGATCCTCTGAAAAGCATTATTTCCGAAATGTTGGTTGCCGTGCCCTCCTGTCTGCCTGAACAGGCCGAACAAACTGCCGCGGAAATGCTGGTTTGGCTGGAGAATTATAGCCATCAAAGAAAGAAAGAAAATCTGGTTACCCAGATTCAACAGGCCCAGCATGAAAACAATCCGACTCTTCTCATGGAACTTATTGAAAAGAAAAAAGAATTGGACGAAGCATTGATAAATTAATATTCTGTTTTCTATTAACCTGAAAATGGTGGCCTCAAGAAGCTTTTTTTAACGATCATGGATGGTTGGAATGCGTTATTGGTTATTTGACGATAACGCACAATGATAAAGGTTCAAAAGCCAAACAGAAACATGGAACCCAAAAAAGCAGGCATTGAGACTAAAAAGGGTAAAAAAGCAAAGAGCAAAGGCGCTGATAAAGGTCTTTCCTCGCGAGGAGCACGTGATTTGGCTGTAGCGCTAAATAAAAAGGATATGGAGAATGATATCGACAATTCTTCCGACGTAGAAGAGACTGGAGGCAAGCTCAGCCGTAAGCAGAGTCACCTTGTTGGCGAGGATGAGCTCGGTGCAGGGCTTGATCCTGTAAAGGCCTATTTGCGTGAGATGGGAGCTGTTTCCCTCCTGAGTCCGGCTGAAGAGACGGCCATTGCCAAACGGATTGAAAAAGGGGACCGCCAGGTACAGAGGGCTCTTTTTTCTTTGCCGATGACCATAGAGAAATTTCAACTGTTCCGGCAAATGATTGAAGAAGGCAAGGTCATCAGTGATATCTTGCGTGGTCTTGATGATGGTGAGGAGGACATCCTGCAGAAAGAGCAGGAAAGTTTCTTATGGAAGATCAGCGAGATGGAAAGGTTTGAGGGTGAACGGGCAGCCTTGAGGGCTGATATTCTCTCTCCTGATGCGGATACCAAAAAAATTGTCCGTACCCTGGTCCGTATAGATCGTATAACCCTCTCTATTGTTGATCTCTTTAAAGAAGATCGCCTTCATAACAAATTTGCCGATGAACTGCTCTCCTCCTTTAAGAAGATGACCAAGCAGTTTGATTGGGTTCTCAGCAAACTGGAAAAGGAGCCTGACAATACAAAGTATGAGATTATGGCTCGTAACCTTGAAGAGATGTACGGTATTGACCGGGAAACTCTGGGTAAGGTTGTCATTCTCATTGCTAAGGGCCGAGACGTAGGACGAGTTGCCAAGCAGGAGCTTACCCGGGCAAATCTGCGCCTTGTGGTCAGTGTTGCTAAAAAATATGCCAATAGGGGATTACAGCTTCTTGATCTTATTCAGGAAGGGAATATCGGTCTGATGAAGGCCGTTGAAAAATTTGAGTATCGCCGTGGTTATAAGTTCAGCACCTATGCTACCTGGTGGATTCGGCAGGCCATTAACCGGGCCATTGCCGATCAGGGGCGCACCATTCGTATTCCTGTCCATATGATTGACACCATTAACCGGCTTCTTAAGGGTTCAAAGGAGTTTGTTCGCGAAATCGGCAGAGAGCCCACCCCGGAGGAAATGGCTGATAAGCTCGATGTGGACTTGGAAAAGGTCCGCAATATTCTCCGTATCTCCAAGGAACCCATCTCCCTCGACACGCCCATTGGCAGCGGTGAAGATAGTTATCTGACTGATTTTATTGAAGATTCTGATGCGGTTTCTCCCCACGAGGCTACCATTAAGGATAATTTGCGCCAAAACCTCCATAAGGTGCTTGGAACCTTGACTCCGCGCGAAGAACGGGTTCTCCGCATGCGTTTTGGCATAGATAACGAGGTTGATCTAACCCTGGAAGAGGTTGGCAAGAGTTTCTCAGTAACCAGGGAGCGCATCAGGCAGATTGAGGCTAAGGCCCTGAAAAAACTAAAACACCCCAACCGAAAAAAGCAGCTGGAGAGTTTTGTCATTGATGACTAACCTGGTACCTATAAGATCTTATTAGGGTTAGTTTTTCCCTGTTATAAAGCCTCCAGCAGTACCACTTATCCTTCTTTGCCGTATCCTATCTTGTCCACACATAGAGAGTTTATATGACTGATCTCCATGATTGGCTCAGTCTCTACCTGGTTCCAGGTTTAGGGAATGTCCTTATGGCAAGGTTGCTTGCCGTCTACGGTGAACCTGCGGCTGTTTTGCAGGCTTCCTCCAAAGAACTCCGCCAGGTTCCTGGCGTCGGGGCAAAATTGGCCCAGGCTATTAGTCTCCCGGAGAGGAGGGTGGCTGCTGATCATGAACTGGAAAAAGCGAATCGGGAAAACATTACCATCCTGGCCCGGGAAGATTGTCGTTACCCTGAATTTCTTCGCCATATTTACAATCCCCCAGCCGTACTCTACGTCAAAGGCGATGTTGAATTGCTCTCGTCGGTCTGTGTTGCCATGGTGGGCTCCCGGGCCGCCACGGTGTACGGGACAAGGATCGCCGGCGATATGGCCCGCCGTCTCGCCACGGAAGGGGTCACTGTGGTGAGTGGCGTGGCATTGGGGATCGATGCGGCTGCCCATACGGGTGCTTTGCAAGGCGGAAAGACTATCGGCGTTTTAGGATGTGGCATTGATGTTGTCTACCCGCGGCACCACCAGGAACTCTACGAACAGATTGCAGGCAACGGGGCCTTGGTTTCCGAAGCACCTTTTGGTGCTAAGCCTGAGGCCTTTCGTTTCCCGGCCCGGAATCGCATTATTAGTGGGATATCGCAGGGTGTTGTGGTAGTTGAGGCGGCACAACGGTCAGGGTCTCTTATTACGGCGCGACTGGCCCTTGAGCAAGGCCGCGAAGTTTTTGCCATTCCCGGACGAATTGATTCAGCAAAAAGCTGTGGGGCACATCGACTTTTGCAAGAAGGTGCCACCCTGGTCCATACGGTGGATGATATTTTTCAGGAACTCGGTTTTGGCGCTGGTCAAGAGGCCAATCTGCCCCGGGAAGATGAAAAAAGATTAGGAACTGCCTTGACTCTTGAGGAGAAAAAGCTGTATGGATGGCTAGACGTTTATCCGCAAAACATTGACGAATTGATTCAAAATTCCCAAATGGCCCCGGAAAAAGTGGCAGAACTGCTTCTGCTTCTGGAGCTCAAGGGGCTTATTGAATCACTCTCCGGCAATCAATATCAGAAAGTTTCTTCTGCTGAAACCATCTAAAATCGGCTGTTTTATATGTCAAAATCATTAATTATTGTCGAGTCCCCTGCTAAAGCGCGTACCCTCCAGCGTTATCTGGGTAAATCCTTTGATGTTAAGGCCTCGGTGGGGCATATCCGCGACCTGCCCGTGAAGACTTTGGGGGTGGATGTCGACAAGGATTTTCAACCCAAATATGTCACTATCCGCGGCAAGAGTAAGGTTATTAGTGACCTTAAATCGGCCGCCAAAAAGGCTGATGATATATATCTGGCACCTGACCCTGACCGGGAAGGAGAGGCCATTGCCTGGCATATTGCCCACACCTTAAAGGGCGCCAAAAAGCCGGTTCATCGTGTTTTGTTTCATGAGTTGACCAAGAAGGCCATTCTCAAGGCCATTGAAGAGGCCTCGGAGATTGACCAGTATAAATTTGAGGCCCAGCAGGCCCGCCGTATTTTGGACCGGCTGGTGGGGTACCAGATTTCACCGCTGTTGTGGGACAAGGTCCGGCGTGGGTTGAGCGCTGGCCGCGTTCAGTCTGTGGCTGTCCGTATGGTGTGTGAACGGCAAGAGGCCATCAACGCCTTTGATCCGGTGGAGTATTGGTCGGTAGCTGCCAGCCTCCAGAAGGATGCCCCTCCTCTCTTTACTGCCCAGCTCGATAGGATCGGCAAGAAAAAGGTCGATAAAGCCGCGGGCAGGATCAAGGATGAAAAGCAGGCCACAGGTATTGTTGATGACCTGCAGGGCACCGACTTTACCGTCAGCAAGGTCACCCGCAAGGAGAAGAGACGTTTCCCCAGCCCGCCCTTTATCACCAGTTCCATGCAAATGGATGCCAACCGGAAGTTGCGTTTTTCTGCCAAAAAGACCATGACCCTGGCCCAGCGCCTTTATGAGGGTATTGAGGTGGGCGGAGATGGTCCCACCGGTCTTATTACCTATATGCGTACAGATTCTACCAGGATCAATGACGACGCCTTGGCCCAGGTACGTGATCACATCGGCAGTGAGCTTGGTCCTGAGTTTTTGCCCGCCAAGGCCAATATCTATAAGACCAAAAAATCGGCCCAGGATGCCCATGAGGCGGTTAGGCCAACTGATGTGACCCTTACCCCAGACAAGGTCGCCCCCTATCTTGAAAAGGATATGCTCAAGCTCTACACTTTGGTATGGAAGCGTTTTGTGGCCAGCCAGATGACCCCTGCAGTGTATGACCAGACGACTATTTTGATTGATGCCAAAGGGTATCAGTTCAAAACCACCGGCTCCATCATGCGTTTCCTTGGCTTTCTCACCCTCTATGCCGAGGCGGTGGATGAGGGGGGGAACGGTACAGTCGCCTATGGCGGCAATGATGTGATTTTGCCTTCGGTAACCGAGGGCGATGTCCTCCAACTACAAGGGTTGGAGCGAAAGCAGCATTTCACCCAGCCGCCGCCGCGTTACACAGAGGCCACCTTGGTTAAGGCCCTGGAGGATAACGGCGTTGGCCGGCCTTCCACCTATGCCGCAATTTTGTCCACCATCCAGGACAAGGAGTATGTCCTGCTGGAGGCCCGTAAGTTCATGCCCACTGATCTTGGTAAGTTGGTCAATGATCTTCTTGTTGAGCATTTTCCAGCTATTATGGATGTTGAGTTTACGGCCTCAATGGAGGAGCAGCTTGATAAGGTAGAGGAGGGGACTGTTGCCTGGCTGAAGATCCTTCGTGATTTTTACGCCCCTTTCCAGAAAACCCTGGAAACAGCTAAACAGGAGATGAAGTCTGTCAAGCGCAGCGCCACTCCTACGGATATCAAATGTGACAAATGTGGCGGCACCATGATGATTAAATGGGGCCGGATGGGAGAATTTTTGGCCTGTGAAAATTATCCAGACTGCAAAAATACCACCGACTTCAGCAAAGGTAAGGATGGCGAGATTATCCCCAAACAGAAGGAAGAGCTTGAGGAGACCGGTGAGGTTTGTGATAAATGCGGCAGCCCCATGGTTTATAAGCACGGGCGCTTTGGTCGTTTTATGGCCTGCTCAGCGTATCCGAAATGTAAAAACATCAAGTCAGAAACCACAGGCGTGAAGTGCCCTGAGGACGGCTGTCAGGGCGAGATCATCAAAAAGGTGTCCAAGCGCGGCAAGGTGTTCTACAGCTGTGACCAGTATCCAAAATGCACCTTTGCCCTGTGGGATAAACCGGTGGCGGAGATGTGCCCCGATTGTGGACTGCCCTACCTGCTAGAGAAAAGCACCAAGAAAGATGGCCTCCACCTGCGCTGTTCAGACAAAAAATGCGGCTATCGCCAGGATTTAGAAGGTGAGGACGGCGAGCAGTAAAAGGTTGTAACTTTTTTGAAGAAAACGGATTTGTTTAAAGCCTTCCACCATGATTTTGGTGGGAGGCTTTTTTTATAGGTCGCTGAAGGTTATTTTGCCATCGAGGATGGTGAGAACCGCCTTGCCCTGAAGAGAGCAGTTGAGAAAAGGCGAATTTTTGCTTTTTGAAACCACATCTTTTTCTTCATAGGTGAAGGTAAGGTCAGGGTCGATAAGGGTCACATCGGCGCTTGCCCCTTGGGCAAGGGTGCCACCTTGCACGCCAAGTATGCGGCAGGGGTTGACTGACATCAGTTCAATCATTTTGGCCGGGGTGATGATATTATCTCTGACCAGTGCAAGGGTAAGTGGAACAGAAGTCTCCAGGCCGATAATGCCGTTGGCCGCCAAGTCAAATTCAACCTCTTTTTCCTGTCGGGAATGGGGAGCATGGTCAGTGGCGATGGCGTCGATGGTGCCATCCTGCAGACCATCCTGAATGGCCTGGCGGTCATCGGCGGTTCGCAGGGGAGGGTTCATCTTAGCCGAGGTGTTGTAATCGGCAATGGTCTCTTCAGTGAGGGTGAAATAATGGGGGGTTGTTTCGGCTGTGACCTGGCAACCTTTCAGCTTTGCCCGGCGGATAAGATCCACGGATTCGCGGGTGGATATATGGGCAATATGGATGGGACGGTTAACATACTCGGCAAGGGCCAGATCACGATAAATCATGATTTCTTCAGCGATATGCGGGATGCCGCGGAGACCAAGACGGGTGGATAATGGTCCTTCGTTCATCACGCCGCCATCACTGAGGCTCATCTCCTCTGAATGGGAGATGAGCAGCATGTTGTAATTGGAGCTATACTCCAGGGCACGGCGCATGAGCTGGCTGTTTTCAACGGGGCGGCCGTCGTCAGACAGGGCAATGGCGCCAGCCTTTTTTAGTTCGCCAAATTCGGCAAGGCGGGAGCCGTCACTCTGCTGGCTGATTGCAGCCACTGGATAAACCTTGGCAAAACCAGCATCTTTGGCCTTGGCAAGAATTAATGAAGTCACAGATTCATTATCATTAACAGGTGAGGTGTTGGGCATACAGGCCACGGCGGTAAAGCCGCCTGCTGCAGCGGCCCTGGTGCCACTCTCCACGGTTTCCTTGTACTCTTCGCCCGGCTCACGCAGGTGAACATGGATGTCAACAAGTCCTGGAATGATCCATTTGCCGCTTGCATCTATAATCTGGCACTCTTCAGGAGGATTCTTGTCAAACGTTCCGAGGGAAACATCTTTTATTTGACCATCCTCAATAAGAATAGTGCCGATGGTGTCGATAGTTTGAGCCGGGTCGATAATCCGGCCATTCTGAAGCAAGATTGATTGCGGCATTTATCCTTCTCCTCCTCCCATGATCGCATAGAGCAGAGCCATGCGTATGGCAACTCCGTTGGTAACCTGGTCAAGGATGACTGAACGGGGTCCGTCTGCCAAGTCTGGGTCAAGCTCAATACCCCGGTTTATGGGGCCGGGATGCATAATGAGGGCATCAGGTTTTGCACCAGAGAGAACACGTTGGTTTATGCCAAAAAAGGTAGCATATTCTCTTAAGGATGGGATGAGAGGGTCTTTTTGGCGCTCGGTTTGAATGCGGAGCGCCATAACCACATCAGCATTTTCAACTGCCTCTTCCACCGATGAACAGACTGTGGCGCCAAGGTGGTCAATGCCCATAGGAAGGAGAGTGGCGGGGCCACTGACCGATACTGAAGCCCCCATTTTGGTGAAACCAATGATGTTTGAATGGGCAACTCTGCTATGGGCGATGTCGCCGATAATGGCAATTTTTAAGCCCTCAATCTGCCCTTTTTCTTCAAGGACAGTCATCAGATCAAGAAGACCCTGGCTGGGATGTTCATGGGTGCCGTCGCCGGCATTTATAATAGATGCCTTGGTATGTTTAGCCAACAGGCCAGGCGAGCCGGAATGAGAGTGGCGGATGATAATAATGTCGGGTTTCATTGCCGCCAGGTTCAGGGCGGTATCAATGAGAGTTTCTCCCTTTTTCAAGCTGCTGGTAGAGGCAGAAATATTGAAAGTGTCCGCGCTCATCCTTTTGGCGGCAACTTCAAATGAGAGGCGGGTTCGGGTGCTTGGTTCAAAGAAGAGATTGATGACAGTACGGCCCCTAAGGGCTGGAACCTTTTTGATTTGACGGGTTGAGATTTCTTTGAATGAAGCAGCTGATCGTAATAGGAAAGTAATATCATCAGGGCTGAGTTGTTCCAGGCCCAGGATGTGTTTGTGGCTGAATGTATGCTCAACTTCGATTGACAAGGGGTGTCTTCCTAGCAGCAGATAATTATCAAATCTTCAAAGCGGTTGGTAACAGTACTATAGCAAAAAAAGAGTGGGGGCCGAGACAAATTATTTAATTGAATCACCCAGCCTATTCCAGCGAATTGACTGGAGGCGTTTCAGGGAAAAAGGAGACTGTTGTATGTCCCAGGACCAGTAGATAATAAAAGCCTTACCTCTAATGGCTTTGTAGTTGACAAAACCCCAAAAACGGCTGTCGTGGCTGTTGTCACGGTTGTCCCCCATCACAAAAACAGATTGAGGAGGAACAGTTACCGGGCCGTAATTATCTCTTGGCGACTGCCCAGAAGGCCTAATGGAGTTGTCAAGATGAATGGCCTGTTGGACCTCAAAGAGCTCACCGTTTACAAAAATTTTCTTGTCTTTTACCTCAATGCGATCACCAGCAACACCAATAACCCGTTTAATATAATCAACATCTTTTTTTACAGGATATTTAAAGACTATGATGTCTCCACGTTCTGGCACAGAAAAGGAGATGACGGCGGAATCTGTAAAGGGATTTTTCAGGGCATAGGAAAATTTTGAAACAAGTATATGGTCACCAATCTGCAAGGTGGGGAGCATAGACCCAGAAGGAATTTTAAAGGCCTGAACAATGAAAGTGCGGATGAAAAGAGCGAGGAGGAGGGCTATGAGGATTGCTTCAACATACTCTCTGACAATGGATTTCTTATTCATCTGTTGCAGTTCGCTGAAAAGAGGGACGTAAAGGGTTATTTTTAATTGAAAATGTTTTACTCGAAAAGAGGAGATAATACAAGGGATAGCATCTGAAACAACCCTTTGCGAAAGACGGCGAAAAAGGTTTTTTAACGAAAATTTGTCTTTGAGGATGAAACTATACTAAATTAAAGGAGTTAAAGTATTGAAACTGGAGGAGGTGCAATATGTAGTGGTTGATTAAGGCACTATGTACAAGATGCTATTCAAATAATTGTGCTTAAACAAAAAAAGCGAAAAATAATATTATATTAGATAGTTGCGACACATTCTGCTTTTGAATTAGTTGGCCACACTACATGTGGTGTAGCGGGTGGCGGCAAGCCACTGAATATTGTTCGTCAAGCTTTCGTTATTCATGAAGTATTCAGTGGAACATCTCGTTATTTCGAGGAATTATGCCTTTTGAAGGCCGATGGGTGTTCTTGACATTGAAATGGAATTATGTGTTATTGAATATTAGTAAGTATTGTCTTTTAAGTTATTGTTGAGCTCTGTAAAAGTTGCGCTTTAAGAATTATTAGGGACTGGATTAAAAATGCTTCCTTTTCTATCAAAACAAAAAATGACAGTGGGTCTCGATATTGGCTCTCACTCTGTGAAGGTGTGTGAGTTTGCTGAGGCTGGGAAAAAAAGGAAATTGATTTCTCTGGGAACAGCACAGCTTCCAGTTGGATCTGTGGAAGATGGTGAACTCCGGGATCCCGAGGCTGTCGGCGAAGTAATAAAGAATCTGATTAAAAATCTGGAGATTAAAAGTAAAAAGGTAGCTATCTCCATATCTGGCTACTCTGTCATTATGAAAAAGATCAATCTTGCCGTCATGACAGAAGAAGAGCTGCAGCACCATATCCATGCAGAAGCAGAGCAGTATATCCCTTTTGATATTGATGAAGTTTATATCGACTTCCAGGATCTTCAAACAAATAAAGAAGATGAGGAACGTACAGATGTTATGCTCGTGGCTGCGAAAAAAGAGGTTGTCAATAAATACATGGAGATGCTTGAAGGTATCGGTCTGAAAGTAGTTGTTGTTGATGTCGACGCCTTTGCCCTGGAAAATTCCTATGAGTTGAGCATGGGCCAGGATGATAATGTCATCTTGGTCGACATCGGCTCTTCGAAAATGAATATTAATATAATCTCAGGTGGAGCTTCAGTATTTGCCCGGGATGTTTTTCTCGGCAGTCGTCAGCTCACCGAGCAGATTCAAGGAAAGCTCGATGTAAGTTTTGAAGAGGCTGAAGATTTAAAGGTCTCTGCCCAAGATCCGGGCGACCAACTCCCTCAGCTTGAAGAAACATTTGCCAGTGCTTGTACCCAGTGGATACTGGAGATTAAAAAGGCACTTGATTTTTATAATTCAAACTATCCTGAAGAACCCATTGATAAGATGGTTTTAAGCGGTGGTGGATCCCATATTCGTGGTCTAGAGCATTATTTCGCCAGTGAGTCCGAGTTGGAAATCGAAAAGTTTAATCCGTTTGCCTCAGCTGTGGTTGACCGCAAAAAAATTGACCCGCAATATCTTGCCTATATTGCCCCGGAAATGGCTATTTCAACAGGGCTTGCTTCAAGAAAGGTACCGTTTTAGGGAATTGTTTTCGTATTTGAGTTGAGACACGCTGCCCACACAGAATTAAATTTTTACAGATAAAAAAGTCCTATGATTCTGATAAACCTTTTGCCGGTAAGGCATCTTAAAAAGAGAGCAAGAGCCCGCAGCGAAGCTTTAGTCTTCGTTTCGGTGTTTGTCCTTCTCTGTGCGATCCTTGGGGGGTGGGTGCTGAAGCTCAATATGGATGTAAAGCAAATGCAGAACGAAGTCGCCCGACTCCAGAAGAAGAAGCAATCCTATGATGCAACTCTCAAAGAGATCAAGCAGATCGAGGCTCAGAAGGCAAAACTTTTTGAACAGATTGAAGTTATTAAGCAACTGAAAGCAAAATCACAGGTATCTGTGCATGTCCTTGATGAAATTGCTAGAGCAACGCCGCCTAACGGTGTCTGGCTAACAAGTCTCAAGCAAAGTGGCCCTAGCTTGACCATTGCAGGAACAGCTTTAGATAACACGACAATTGCTAGTTACATGAACAAACTTTCTGGTTCAAGGTATATTCAGGGAACTACCTTGGGCACATCTACTCAAAAAGTTGTTGCGAATCGTAACCTGCAAACATTTACTCTAACCATGACGGTAACTCCTCCTGTGGAAGGTGGAAGTTTGGATGATAAGGGGGAGTAAATGAACATTAAGGGTATTCAGAGCAAGATAGATGTTTTTTTGGATGAAAAGGTTGCAGGGCTTGACCAAAATATGAAAATGGCAGCTCTGGCTGCTATTGTCGTAATACCACTTGTTGGGTTCTACTTTCTTTCATTCAGCCCCCAGAATGCCAAGTTGAAGCAACTAGAAGGACAAAAGGTTGGTTTATTGCAAACGATTCGGAGGGTAGAGGCGATTGCTGCAAATATTGGAAAGCACAGGGCGGAGATGGCCGAAGCACAATTTATGTTTCAAAAGGCTTCCAATCTGCTGCCCCAACAGCAGGAGATTCCTGCTCTTTTGGCAAGTCTTTCAGACTTAGGGAGTAACTCTGGTCTTGAAATATTATCATTCAAACCAGGTGGTGAAAATCAGAAAGAGTTTTATGCTGAAATTCCAATTTCTATCAACCTACAAGGACCTTATCATAATATTGGCGTTTTCCTTGACAAGGTAAGCAAGATGTCAAGAATTGTTTCTGTTTCTTCCTTGGGAATTTCAAGCCCAAAAGAAGATGAGGGGGAGATGATTTTGAAAACCAGCCTCAAGTTAGAAACATATAGATTTGTAGAAAATCTCACCGAGCAAGCAAAAAAATAAAAGAAAATGTAAAAATTGCATTAGAGATTTTTTGGAAATAAAATCACTATGAAGAACTTAATAAAACAAACAAAACGGTGCTCATGGCAGCTGGCTATCTTGGGAGTGATGTTTGGCGTACTGTTAGTAGGAAAGTCCAGTTTTGCACAAGTACCTGCGCCCCAGCCGGTAAACACAGATGGATCAAAAGAAGAATTAGAGATTACCGAAGAGGCGTATTCTGAGAATGTAAAGGAGCTGATGCACTATCTTGAAGGCCGCGCATCAGATTTTGTATATTTGAGAGAGGGAAGACCCGACCCTTTCATGCCTTTTATTAAAGATAAGGTGGTCCAAGAGGTCGATGTAGAGGTTGAGGACTATGGAGTCTTAACGGGAATGCAGAAGTTTGAGCCCGGTCAGCTGTCGGTGGTAGCCATTGTTCAAAAGCAGCAAGGCCCCATTGCAATGGTGCAGGATTCAACGGGTAAAGGATATCTCCTCTCTGCCGGTGAAAAACTCGGACGGAACGGAGTTGTTGAGGAAATAACAGGTAATATGATTCTGGTGAAACAACAGTATAAAATGACTTCCGGAGCTATTCGTCATCGAGTGGTGAAGATGCTTTTGAAGCGTGAGGGAGAATAGGAGTATGACCCCTAAAATCCAAATTAAAAAAGGTCTTTGTCTTGCCATTATGTTAGTGGCGAGCTTTTTTGTCTCAGTAGATAACCTTTCTGCAAATGTTGATGGATATCAAATTTCTGATATCTCTTGGACAGAGGTAGAAAAAGGATTTTCTGTTCGTATATCAGGGAGTTCTGAGCCTACTTATACGATGTATGAACTATTTGCGCCTCAACGTATCATTTTTGATATTGTCGGTGGCGATATCTCATCTTCGCTGGATTTTCCTCTTCAGGTCTCAAAAGGTCCTGTTGGTATGATCACCGGGAAAATTGTAGAGGGGCAAAATTCTACTGTGGCACGTATTGAGATTATACTGGATGACGAACTTTCTTATTCCGTTACAAAAGATCAATCTGATTTGGTGGTCCTGTTCTCAGAAAAAGCTGCACCTCAAGGGCCTTCTGAGTCATTGGTAGGCAACCAAGTAACCATTACCGATATTCAAGTTGATGCGTTCAGTCCTGAAAAGGCAACAATTTTAATTTATAGTTCAGGTCCAATTGGTAAATATGAGGTGCTAGAGGAAAGCAAAGATGAAACCCGCTCAGCCAGGTTACTTATAGATATGCCAGGTGTGATTATGGCTGATCGAGTTATTCCCGTTGCCTTAGATTCCCCTGTGGCCCTTGTACAGACTAATCAGGGAACTAACGGCGGAAAGATTATCCTCGACTCTGCTGATAACAAATTGTTCACCTATGATATTCAAGCGAATGAAAATTATTTAGAACTTACAATTACAGCTCAGGATATCGGCAATAGTGATGATGTCCAAATGGTTGCTCTGCTCACTGGTAGCAAGGCAGAGGGAAGTGGAATTATTGATGGTGATGCTTCGTTTATCGATTTGGCGGAAGTTCAGAATGATTTTGCTGACATTGCCTACCAGGCCGCTGATGACAAGAACAATGTTGCCGCGTTAGGTTCAAATTTAAATTTTAGTGGATATGACGAGCAGAAAATATCAGTAGATTTCTATAAAATTGATCTGCATAATGTTTTCCGCTTGATTGGCGAAATAAGCAATAGAAATATTGTTGTTGATGAGGCTGTTTCTGGTTCTTTAACTTTATCTATGAAAGATGTCCCTTGGGATTTTCTTCTAGATGTCGTACTTAATTTAAAAGATCTTGCCAAAGAAGAACGCTTTAATACCATCGTTGTTTCACCAAAGAGCGAAGAGTTTTCATGGCCAGAAGCTGCGGATGCAACACAACTTGAGGTTTCTGTTGAGCCAATTACAGTAACCAAGCGGCTGCAGACATCTAGAGAAAAGGTTGATGCCAAAAAGTTGATACATATGGCGAGTGCAGAAGAAACAAAGGGTAAAGATGTTGAGGCATTAATCCTTTATGAGCAGGCATATCAGCTATGGCCAGAAAATGGTGATTTAGCTAAGCGCATATCAGTAATTGCCATGGTGAAGTTGGGACAGAACGCCAAGGCTGCTCATTATGCCCAAATAGCAGTTCAGAAAAAGCCACAAGACTATAAAGCGGCTCTTATTGCAGCAATGAGCCTTGCCAACATGGAAAAAAATCAAGAGGCTAAAGAATATTTTGATCTGGCAGTCAGTGGCAATAGGCCTGCTAAACATGCCTTGGCAAGTTATGCGGCTTTTAGCGAGCAAAACGGCAGTTATGATGCAGCCTTAAACATGCTTGACCAGTATGCCGGTATTTATGGAAATTCCGTGGAAACAATGGTGAGCCGGGCACGTATTTATGAGCAGATGGGAGATGATTTGCGGGCCGATGAGGAATATAAGGCAATCTTACTTTCCGGGTTCAAACTGCCAGAAGATTTAAAATCATATATAACCAACCGGGTTCAATAGCGGAAACCTGGAAGGACAAGTTAAAACCGAGTGAAGGCTATGACAAGAAATACCATGAAAAGACTGTATCTGCAGGCAGGATTTCTACTGTTAGTAATGGCGTTGGTGGCATCCTGTTCCTCTTATAACCAGAGGAAGGAGGCCCAGAGCTTTTTAGATCAGCACACTGCCGGGGCAGTGTCTGCAGAGACGAAGTTGATGGATGAGATGGTGCAGGATTCAACAGAACTCCCTGCCCGGTTCCAAAAACCCACCTTCCTCTTGTCTGAGTCCGGCAGCTTTGCCGATCAGGAAGAATTTTCTGTGCCGGTAGGCGCGGATATTTCCTCTAATCGCGGGCCTGTCACCTTGCGTGATATTTTAAAAAGGCTCGCTGTTCTGAAAAGAATGAATGTGAGCTGGGCGGAGGACGTCGATCAGATGGCCTTGGTTGATGTTGATATCCGGGCTGAGGATGATTTTTATGTTGCCATCGACAATATCCTGCGCCAGCTTGACTACTTCTATGAGGTTAAGGGTAATTCCATCATCGTCAAGTATCGCGACAGCAAGACCTTTCATATCGCTATGCCCTTCTTAAACCCTCACTATAATATTGCTGTTGGTGGTGATGTCCTTGGTTCTCAGGATGTCAAGCATAAGATGAAGGGCCGTATAGAGCTTGAAAACGAGGCGGCCGGAGAAGATAGCTTTGATGTCTGGGGTAATATTGAGAACAATCTAAACGAGATTTTAAAGGTTTATTCTGAAACCGAGGTGGTTGATACGGTCGATACCACTGCTACTAATGAAAATACGGTTGAAGGGGAGATGGAGGGTGAAACAACCTCTGCCACCGTGGAAAAGACCAGGACGAGGAACACGGGAGCCCTTGGTTATTATATGATTGACAAACCTGTCGGCCTTATCACTGTTACAGCTCCCCGATCTCTGCTGGGCCGTATTGAAAGTTATTTTGATAACCTGAAAAAAGTGCTCTATCGCCAGGTTTCCATTGAGGCCAAGATCGTTGAGGTCACCCTGACCGGGGACACCAGAACAGGTATTGACTGGTCTAACTTGCTCGGCGGCAGCATTGAGGCGTCACTCACAGCAGCGGTTGATTTCCAGCAGCTTAATCCTTTCTATCAAAATCCCTTTGTAAATCCCACTGATCATACCTTGCAGAGCTACCCCTTTACCATCAATACTAAGAGTTTTGCGTTGATCCTGGACCTCATGGAAGAGCAGGGCCATGTCGAGGTGCTGGCTAATCCCAGGATCAGTGTGATGAATGGCCAGCCAGCCCTTATCAGCGTCGGTCAGGACATTAGGTATATAGAGTCCATTGAATCATCTGTGGATGATGGTGTTATCACCTTGAGTGCAACGACGAGTTCAGTTGTGTCCGGCCTTGGTATGGCGGTGGTAGCCACCGTTCTTAATGATAACGAAGTTATTCTTAATTTGACACCCGTCACCTCAGAACTGTTAGAGGAAATCCAGTTCGAGGAGGTCGGCAATATCGGTGGTAAGGTCGGTTTGCCGAAAGTGGCCATCCGGGAAATGACCTCTACTGTCCGGGTTAAGAGTGGAGAAATGCTCGTTGTCGGAGGACTTATTGATTCGGATAACGAATTTTCTGAAAGCAAGGTTAAAGGTCTCGGTGATATCCCAGTAATTTCTAAACTCTTTAACCGTTCAGGCAATCAGCTGGACAAGAAGGAGATGGTTATCCTCTTACGGCCTGTTATTCTTAATTAGACAGTAATTTTAAGCACAATAAAAAAAAGCCCGGATTAGATGTATCTAATCCGGGCTTTTTTATTGTGCCTTGGTTGCAGGGGAATTTTTAATTCTGCTTCTCCTTTTTCTCCTTCTTGGCGTTTTCAAAAAGGGCCAGGAAGTTCATGGGCTCGAGAAGGAAGGGGATAAAGCCGCCATCGATGGAGACCTGGCTGATGATCTGGCGGGTGAAGGGCAGGAGCATGGTGGGGCAGTCAACACCCAGTACCATCTGGATATGCTGCTCAGGGATATTTTTCAGCAAGAAGACCCCGGCATGTTCGATCTCGACGATAAAGAGGGTTTGACCTTTTTTTTCGTCGTTAGAAACGGTGGCGGTGATGCTTAGGCTCACCTCCCAGTGGTCGTTTTCCAGCTTTTGGTTTTTGACAGCCAGATTCACCTCAACCTTTGGTTCCGGCTGCTTGCCGAGAAAGATCTGAGGGGCATTTGGGTTTTCAAAGGAGAGGTCTTTGATATACATTTTTTGCAGGCGAAACACAGGGGCCTCTTCATTGCCAGGTGCGGTGTTTTGATCAGTCATGGAAAATCCTTTGCTTTAGATGAAAGAATAGGCCTCAGAAAAGGCATTTCTAGTTTGATTAATAGCAAATAACTATAGCCAAAAAGTTATGGTATCTCAAAGGGAAATAGCAAATTACTACTGTGAAAGAATCCTTTTTAGGTAAAAACCCGTAAAAGACTCTTCCTCTGCGGCGACTTTCTCAGGATTGCCTTGGGCGATTATTCTCCCACCTCCCTCGCCTCCTTCCGGGCCAATATCGATAATGTGGTCAGCTGTCTTGATAACATCAAGGTTATGCTCAATTATGACGACGGTGTTGCCGGTCTCCACCAAGCGATTTAACACATGAAGCAAGTGCTGGATATCAGCCGGGTGCAGACCTGTGGTGGGCTCATCAAGGATATAGAGGGTGCGACCGGTGGCACGTTTGCGGAGCTCTCGCGCTAGTTTGATTCTCTGGGCCTCTCCGCCGGATAAGGTCACGGATGATTGTCCTAAAGAGATATAGGGCAGGCCGACGTCAGAAACGGTTTGCAGCCTGTTTTTAATGGGCGGCACATTCTTGAAGAACTCCAAGGCCTCTTCCACGGTCATGGCCAGAATTTCGGAGATGTTTTTGTCCTTGTATTTAATTTCCAGGGTCTCGCGATTATAGCGTTTGCCGGTGCAGGTATCACAGGTGACGAAGATATCAGGCAGAAAATGCATGGCAATCTTGATGACCCCTTCCCCTTCACAGGCCTCGCAGCGTCCGCCTTTGAGGTTAAAGCTGAAACGTCCGGGCTTATAGCCTCGAGACCGCGCTTCGGGAAGCCTGCTGAACAGTTCTCTGACAGGGGTCAAGATACCGGTGTAGGTCGCTGGATTGGAACGCGGCGTGCGGCCGATGGGGCTCTGGTCAATGTCAATCACCTTGTCTAGGTTCTCAACGCCTTTGAGGGATGCATAGAAATTGCCGCCCCCTGGCTTATGGTTGAGATGACTGGTGACCCCTTTGTAGAGGGCCTCAATGACAAGGGAGCTTTTGCCGGAACCAGAAACGCCAGTAACGCAGGTCATAAGACCTAACGGAAACTTTGCGGTAATAGATTGGAGATTGTTGGCGCAGGCCCCTTTTATGGTGATCCAGCCTTTCTTTTTGGAGGGTTTGCGGCGGTTTTTAGGGATAGCAATCTCAAGCCGTCCGGAAAGATAGCCGCCTGTAACAGATGATGGGTCGCTCACAAGGCCGGATACCAGGCCGTTGTAAACCACCTCCCCGCCATGGACCCCGGCGCCGGGGCCGATGTCGAGGATATGGTCTGCAGCAAGAATGGTATCGGTATCATGCTCAACAACGATCACCGTATTGCCAAGATCACGCAAGCTTGTCAGGGTCTTGATCAAGCGGTCGTTGTCGCGCTGGTGAAGGCCGATACTTGGTTCATCAAGGATGTAGAGGACGCCGACGAGCTGAGAGCCTATCTGAGAGGCCAAGCGGATACGTTGGGCTTCACCGCCGGAAAGGGTGCCGGCGGTGCGAGCCAGGGTCAGGTAGCCAAGGCCGACATCAAGCAGAAAGCTGAGACGCTCCATGATTTCCTTGATAATCCGTTCCGAAATAATCTCCTCCTGGCTGCTAAACTGGAGATTCTGAAGGGTCTCGTGGAGGCGGTCAATGGACATGGTCGTCAATTCATCGATGGCCCAGTCGCCAATTTTAACAGCAAGGGCTTCAGGTTTGAGACGGGCACCATGGCAACGGGGGCAGGGCTGTTCGTTCATGTATTGTCCCAAGTCGTCACGCATGGCAGAAGAGTTGGTTTCATGGAAACGGCGGGCGAGATTAGGGATAAGTCCCTCAAAGGGTGTTTCTGAGGTCATAGAGCGCCTGTGGCGCACATAGTGAAAAAAGATGGGCTCTCGGCCTGTTCCGAGCAAAATGGCGTCCTGGGCCTTTTGGGGCAGTTTTTTGAAGGGGGTGTCCAGCTCAAAGCCGTAATGGTCGGCAAGGGCAGCGAGAAGCTGGCTGGAATAGCTCTGGCTCCGGCGCCGTCCCCAGGGAGCAAGGGCCCCCTGGTTAATGGTCAAGGTTGGGTCTGGGACCACCAGTTCCGGGTCAAAAAAATGTTTTATACCCAGGCCACTACATTCATCACAGGCACCTTTGGGATTATTGAAAGAAAAGAGCTGGGGCGAGAGGTCCTGTAAACTGGTGCCGCATTGGATACAGGCTGACCGTTCGCTAAGCAGTTTTTCTTCTGCTGTTGCAGGGAAATGGACCAGCAAAAAACCACTGGCCAGTTGCACAGCGGTGTTCACCGAGTCGGCCAGACGCCGTCTGGAAGAGTCCTTAATGACCAGGCGGTCAACCACCACCTCGATGGTATGCCGTTTGGTCTTGGCAAGTTTGATGGGCCTGTCTAAAGAAAGAATCTCGCCATCCACCCGGACCCGGACATAGCCTTCTTTACGCAGACGCTCAAAGAGATCAACATACTCACCCTTACGGTTGTCAATGAGCGGCGCCAGAATAAGAAGTTTGCTCCCTTCTTCAAGGGACATAAGAGTGCTGACCATATCTTCGATGGACTGGGGCTCAATGCGTTCACCGCAATCAGGGCAATGCTGGTGGCCAACCCGGGCAAAAAGGAGACGGAAATGGTCATAGATCTCAGTGATGGTGCCCACGGTGGAGCGCGGGTTTTTGCTGGTGGTGCGCTGCTCGATGGAAACTGCCGGACTGAGGCCCTCCAGGGAGTCCACCTCAGGCTTGTCCATCTGGCCAAGAAACTGGCGGGCATAGGTGGAAAGAGACTCAACGTAACGGCGCTGACCCTCGGCATAAAGGGTGTCAAAGGCAAGGGATGATTTGCCGGAACCGCTCAGGCCGGTGAAAACCACAAGCTTGTTGCGAGGTAGGTCAATATCGATATTTTTGAGATTATGCATCCGGGCGCCGCGGATGCGAATGGTATCAGGCTCCATAGTCTCTTTACGGTGTTGAAAAATAGTCAAAATCGATGGCAAAGCACCGTTTCTACATTACCTAATTAGGAATGGGAAGCATTTTTATTACCTGCTCATGAGGAGACGGGCGGCAAAAAATCCATCAAGGCCCTGGCTGGGAAGTGTCCTCAGAAAGCCTGGATTAGTAACAAGGCTGTGGGCCTGATCAGAAAGAACAGGCGGCATAATGGTAAATTGTGGATGGCCGTTTAAAAACGAAGCAATAACCTCTTCATTCTCAATGGTGGAGAGGGAACAGGTGACATAAACCACCACACCCCCTGGTTTGACAAGGGTTGCAGCCGAGGAGAGGAGGGCAAGCTGGGTTCGGGCCAGTTTGGCCAAGTCTGCCATGGAACGGTTCCAGCGAATATCTGGTTGGCGGCGAATTATGCCGAGGCCGGAGCAGGGTGCATCAAGCAAAATACCGTCAAAGGCGGCAGGATGTTTTTCTGAGAGTTTTTGGAGAGTGGTGGCATGTAGAGAGATGGGACGACAGTGACAGCGGTCAAGGTTTTTCTGCAAAAGGCCCAGGCGACCTTCATGGGGCTCAACAGCAGTGAGGGTGGCATCGGTGGCCAATACCTGGTCAAGGAGGATAGTTTTTCCACCAAGGCCGGCACAGCCGTCCAGGTACGCCCCAGAGGGCAGGTCTGTAAAAAAAGAGGCGATAAGCTGGGCCGCCTCGTCCTGGACATGAAACAGGCCTTCATCATAACCAGGCAGGGAGTCAATTCTGCCATGGAAATCAGAAAGAAGGACAGAGTGGTCGGTGAAGTTTCCGGGGCAAGCGCTGTTATGATCCTTGAGTTGTTTCAGAAAAACATCCCTGCTAACCAAGTGAGGATTCAAACGCAGGCCAAGAGGTGGTGGAGTATTGTTCGTTATGCAGAGATCAAGGGCCTGTTTTCGACCAAACTGCTTCTCCCACATGGAGACAAGCCACTCTGGATGATTAAGGCGTTTTTCGATGGGCAGGTCATTAAGACGTTGCCGGACGCCGTCAATATCCCGGACCACGGCCCGCAGAACACCATTAACGAAACCTTTGAGCCATTTTGGTTGACGCCCCAGGCCTTTCACCGTTTCGTTAACCGCCGCAGACTCTGGAATACGGTCCAGAAAGAGGAGCTGCACAAGACCAATGCGCAGGGCCTGCAAGACAAGGGGGTTAAGTTTGGATAGCGCCTTCTTCGAGTAGGTCTTGAGCAAGACGTCCAGCTCCTGGCGGTGGCGCAGGACGCCATAGATAAGGGCCATGGTCAACTGTCGGTCGCGATCATCCGCAAGGGGGTTTTGTTCAAAAAAGGTGGCAAGAATCTGGTCAACAGGCTCTTTGCTCTTGTCCTGCTCGACCAGGCAGAGGATGGCTATAGCGCGGCTGGTCATGATCTAAGGCCTATGACTGTGCAGAAACGTCCTGTCTGGCGGCTACGTCGAAAGGAAAACCAATCTTGATTACAACGGGTACAGATATTGGCCCTTTCTATATTCTTAGCGAGAATACCTGCCTCCTGGAGCTGCATTGCACTGATTGCCGGAAAATCAAAATGCTTTTCAGCCACCTCAAAGCTGTGGAAATCTCTGGGCAGCTCTTTCTTATAATTTATGAACTCTGCGCAACAGGGACCAAGGGCCGGGCTTATCGCGGCGCTGATCTGGCTGGGATCAGATTGAAAAGCCTCAGCCATCCGGGCCAACGTTGCCGCGATGATATTGGCAACACTGCCTCGCCAGCCGCAATGGATGTTGGCAATCACCTTGTTAAGGGGATCATGGAGTAACACCGCTTGGCAATCGGCCTGTTGGATGAGCAGAGCAACGCCGGGCTGCTTAGTAATTAAGGCATCGTAGCCATCCAGTTCCTGGTCATCTTGCATTTCCTCAATAACAGCTACCTTGTCACCGTGGACCTGTTTGCAAGAAACAAGGGTTTTACAGCCCAGAGCATTGATAATCAGGGAACGGTTATGGCGGACATTTTCAGGATCATCGCCAACCCCGTAACTTACATTCAGTGAATCATAGGGTTCGGAGCTCATGCCCCCATGGCGGTTGAAACAGCCGTGCGCCAAACCGGGCTGGCCGGCCAAGATGGCAAAGGTATGGGCAGCAGGTAAAGACATGGCCGCTCAGCCGGTAAAAAAACTAAAGAGAAGGCTTTGGACAAAGACGATAAATTTGCCAAGCATACCGGTAAAGGCCAGGATCATAATCAAGATAAAACCGGCCCCCTCCATACGCGCTATATAACGTGCCTGCTTAGGAGGAAGAAGGCCCATAAGCACCTTGCTGCCGTCCAGAGGCGGGATGGGGATCATGTTGAAAATTGCCAGAATGGAGTTAATCCAGATGCTCACAGAGAGCATGGCAATGATCGGTTGGGCCAGAAAGTCAGGCATGCCCCGCCCAAAATAGGCCATGGCGATAAGAGCAAAGAGGCTGACAATCATGGTGGCCAGGTTGGACATGGGGCCGGCCAGAGAGACCAAGATCATATCACGGTGGGGATTCCTGAAGTTACGCGGATCAACCGGTACGGGACGAGCCCAGCCGAAATGGATAAGAAAAATAGCAAGGGTGCCAAGAGGATCAAGATGTTTTAGGGGATTCATGGTAAGCCTGCCCTGCATCCTAGCAGTCTGGTCACCACAGAGCATGGCCACGTAGCCATGGGAGAATTCATGGATAGTGAGGGCAAACAGAAAAACGGGGATCTGGATAACAAGATCCTGGAAATTGATATTAAACATGATTTTTTTGTGGGATAAATTTTAAAGTCTGTCAATCTACCTGCTCTCGGCAGGAAGGGGAAACTCTTTTTTCAGCAGGGTAATTTCATCTTCCCTGCTGGCACAAACACCATCCAGAGTGGCCATAAGCAGCCTCTGGAGAATAGTGTTGAAGAGAGGGCCGGGCTTATAGCCCATATCAATGAGGTCGTTGCCCTGCAGATGATTGCTGATATGGCTTAGCTTGGTGACAAAGGTAGAGATGGCCATCTGGCCGCTTTTGTTCCGGCAACTTGCCATGCCAAACAGCAGTCCTTCGTGGCGCAGCTCGCGAAGGGCTTTGTAAATCCGGCTTGGCCTGAGATTGTCAGCTTTGTCGAGAAGGCGGACAGCCCTGTCTGCCATGACCCGTTCGTTGATGATGATCTGACTAGAGCGCTCAGGAATTTCCAGTTTTTTGCACATTTCGCCGACATATTTCGTCTTCAAACGGGCGGTGAGGGCGAGGAAATAAACAACCCACAGGTCGATTGTGGTGTCGAGGTAAAGCAGCTTGTACCAAGATACGGCATGGCGGGTCTCGCGCAAGACGTGTTTGCCCCGGCTGGTGATCTTCAGGCGGGGATGA
Organism: Thermodesulfobacteriota bacterium; assembly: GCA_039715015.1. Taxonomy (GTDB): domain Bacteria; phylum Desulfobacterota; class Desulfobulbia; order Desulfobulbales; family SURF-16; genus BM506. The sequence goes on along the minus strand of JBDLIE010000012.1, from coordinate 18,666 downwards.
AGAAAGGGCAAGAGCTTGAAATGTTCAAGGCGGCGGATGGCAGGCAAGGGATCTTTTTCAGAAAGAATCATTTTAAGTTCCTGAAAAAAACGTTGGCCTACTTCAGCGTCAAAGAGACCCAGGCGCACTGAGTTTTTGATCTGTTTTTCCGTGTGCTTGCCCAGACTGAAGCCCATCCGCTGTTCAAAGCGGATGGCGCGGAAGATGCGGGTGGGGTCCTCCACAAAGCTTAGGTTGTGGAGGATACGGACCATCCGGTCCTTAAGGTCATTTTGAGAGTTGAAGAAATCAACTAAGGTGCCAAAACGGGCGGGGTTCAGGTGGATTGCCATGGCGTTGATCGTGAAATCACGGCGGTAAAGATCAAGTTTGATGGAACTTGACTCCACCTTGGGCATGGCAGCCGGGTGGTCGTAATACTCCAGCCGCGCCGTGGCAATATCGATCTTCAGGCCGTCCGGCAGGACCACCACCGCTGTGTTGAATTTTTCATGGGTGCGGATCTTGCCATTGAAATGGGCGGCGAGTTTTTTGGCAAAATCAATACCATCACCTTCAATAACGATATCAAGATCCAGATTCTCTATGCCAAGAAGCAAATCACGGACAAAGCCCCCCACCACATAGGCTGTGGCCCCACAGCCCAGGGCAATCTCGCCAATAGTCTGCAGGAGCTGGACTACCTCCCGGCTTAGGGTATGGCGCAGTTGGCTTGCCAGGTTGCGGTTGCGCTCCACTGACGGCAGGTTCTGGCTGTTTTTAAGCTCAGGCAGGAAGGCCGGATCGCCCGCCAAAAGGGTGAACAGGTCTGTCCGGGTGATGATGCCGGTCAGTTCCCCCTTGCTAACCACTGGGATGGTGCGCTGGCGGTTGGCAATGATCAGGCGTTGGATCTCAAGGAGGTTGGCCTCTGGGCCGACAACCTCAAATTCGGTGGTCATATAGCTTGCCACCGGCTCCTTGCCAAGATCGTGGTAGATGGCCTTGGCCGCCTCACGCCTGCTTAAAAGACCACATATCTCACCCTCTTCGACTACAGGTAACACAGTGATATTATAACGAATAAGAACCCTGTTGGCCTCGGTGATAGGCATGTCGGGCTGCACAGAAATGACCGGCGAACTCATCAGCTCGCCGGCCAGTGATTGGGGGCGCACCGTATTGTGGAGCACCTCAAGCAGCTTTTCTTCCACCTGAACCAGGGAATGGTCCTTGAGGGTGGCTGAGGCGGCAGAGGCATGGCCGCCGCCGCCGAACTCCATGGTGATCATACCGACATTGACCTCGGGCACCCGGCTGCGGGCGATAATATAGACCCGGTCATCCATGGCCGCCAAGGCAAAGAGGGCATCCAAATTTTCCATGGTCATGAAGCGCCGGACCAGCAGGGCAAATTCGTCGCAATAATCAGGGAGGATGATACGGGCCACGGTAATGGCCACCGTGTTGATGGTATAGGTGGTGGCGGATTTAATCAGCTCATGGAGGAGGCTGACCTCGTCGCTGGTCAGCTCCTGGCTGATATACTGGCTCGCCATGTCAATATTGGCGCCGCGTTCTAAAAGCCAGGCCATGGCAACAAGATCGTCTGGCGTGGTGGTGGCAAAGGTGAAATTGCCGGTATCCTCATAGATGGCCATGGCCAAAGTAGAGGCCTCCTGGCTGGTGATGCTGATTTCCTGTTCCTGAAAGAGTTGGACAAAGAGGGTGGCGGTTGAGCCCACAGGCCGAACCTCCTCCTTAACTCCCTGCAAATTATCCGGGGCATCAGGGTGGTGGTCAAAAAGGTGGATCTGCAGACCAGGATTTTTTAGACAGCGATTAAAGGGACCGATGCGGCTCGCCTGCCGGTTGTCGACAACAATAAGGCGATCAATGCTATCCATGTCAATGGAGCGCAGGCGGGTGAATTCAAAGGTAAGGCCTGATTCATTAAGGAATCGTCGTAGATTACGCTCTTGGGAACCTGGAAAAACCAGCTTGGCATCAGGGTAGAACTTACGCGCAGCAAGCATGGCGGCCATACAGTCAAAATCAGCATTGAGATGAGAGGTGATGACATCCATAGGTGGTTAGAGGAGTTAGAGGAGTTAGGGAAGGGAGAGGAGATAGAGAAGGTGTGAGTGCGTTTCTTTATATTCTTTAACCCCTCTAACTCCTTTACCTTCTCTTCATAAAGAATAGCATATTTCCCTCACCCTTCCCTCCTATCTTTTCGAGCCCCGGGGATGAAATTTCTGGTGGATGGCTTTCAGGCGATCGTTGTCCACATGGGTGTAGATCTGGGTGGTGGCAATATCGGAGTGGCCCAGCATCATCTGCACGGCCCGCAAATCAGCATCATGGGCCAGCAGATGACTGGCAAAGGAGTGGCGCAGGACATGGGGAGATATTTTTTTGTCGATCCCGGCTACCCGTGCCCTTTCCTTAATAATCTGCCAGAAGCGGGCCCTGGTCATACCCGTACCCCGGCTGGTGATAAAGACCAGGGGGCTTGTCTTTTTTTTAAGAAGGAGCGGCCTGCTCTTTTTTAGATAGGAGATGAGGGTTTCCCTGGCCTGTTTGCCAAAGGGAATGAGGCGTTCCTTGTCCCCTTTGCCAATCACCCTGATAAAGCCGGCCTGCATGCTCACTGCGGCAACGGGCAGAGAGACAAGCTCAGAGACCCGGAGGCCGGTGGCATAGAGAAGATGAAGCATGGCATGGTCCCGCAGCCCCAGGGCGGATAAAGAATGGTTCTTTAAGAGCCGGTCAACCTCGCTCACCGTGAGGGTCTTGGGCAGGCAGCGGCCTAACTTGGGGGAGTCAAGATGGCTGGTGGGGTCGGATGTAATAACGTTTTCGGCAACAAGAAAACGGAAAAAGGCGCGAAAGCTTGAAAGTTTACGGCTTAAAGAACGGCTGCTAATCAGCTCGGCGTGGAGCTTGGCAAAATAAGAGCGAAGATGCTGCGGGGTAACAGCTGGGAGGCGAAGTTTTTTTTTGTGCAGGAAAACAAAAAGACCCTGAAGGTCTGTATGGTAGGCCGACAGGGTGTTCTGAGCTAGCCGCCGTTCAGCGGCTAGATAATGAAGAAAGAGATCCCGGCTGCCGGTCATTTCGGCTGGCAGCTCAGTGGGCCTCTTTCTTTTGTGGGTGCGTGAAGAAGGCGATGGTTTCTGAGGGCTGTCAGTGGTCATCCAGGGCACGGGAAGGAGGCGGGTTTACTGGCGCCGCTCGTTCCCGCTCTGTCCTCAGAGAGGCAGGACTAGAAACTAGTCACGGAAGGAGCGGAACATCGTCTTGCGCAGCTTACGCTTGGCCTCGGCCTGCTTACGGCGACGCTTTACGCTTGGTTTTTCATAATGCTCACGGCGTTTGAGTTCTTTTTTCATGCCGTCAAGCTGCAGCTTTTTCTTCAGTTGGCGAATGGCGTATTCGATGTCGCCACGTACTTCAACTTCAATCATGATAACTCCGTATAGAGACGTTTGCACCGCTAAAACGATGCGAGAATGTATATATCTGACTTTTGTCAGTTTAATTAGTAATGCGCAAGGCCAAAAACAAACAGACCTTATAAAGGATGATCCTCTGTCTTGTCAATGGATTTCCTGGCAAGCGGCCAGAAAAGTTTTAGCTCTGGGGCCTGATGAGCTGTACCACAGTATCGATAACCTCGGCCGCCTCAGGGCTTTTGACCACCACCTGGTCGGCACCGGCGGCCAAAGCATCCTTTCTGGTTTTGTCCTGTTCGTTAGCAGTGAAGACGATGAGTTTGATCGGATAGGGCAGGACCTTGCGTACCTTTTCCACCACCTCGATGCCAGACAGCTCCGGCAGCATGAAGTCGATAACAGCGGCATCAGGTTTCTCTTCCAAAATCATCGCCAATCCTTGCTCACCGTCAGAAGCGGTGAGGGGAATAAAGCCAGCCTTTTGAAAGAGACGGGCGTAGAGGTGGACAATAACCGGATTGTCATCGACAATGACGATTTTTTGGGGCGTGGCCTCGACAAGTTCCTCCTCTTGGCCGCCTTCCTCCAGGATAAGTATCTTGTCTCCCACCTTGAGAACACTGACCGGGTCAGGATAGATAAAATCTTGATCCCCGCGCCGAAGGCCAATAATCTCTCGGCCCATCTTGGCGGCCAACTCGCCGATGAGTTTATCTGCCATGCTGGAGCCCTCCTTGATCTTTACCCACTGGGGCTGGATGGTAATGGGCTGGGCGATTTTTTCCGGCATGTGGCCGGTGGCAGACAGAATGTTTTCGGCGATATGTTTTCCAGCGGTGACATGGGGACAGACCACGCTGTCGGCCCCTGCCTTGAGAATTTTTTGTTCGGCGCTGAATTCGGCCGAGCGGGAGATAATGCGCAGGGTGGGGTTTAACTCGCGGGCCGTAAGGGTGGTAAAAAGGTTAAGGGGATCGGAGTGGAGAAGGGCAAGAAGGCCGCTGGCCCTTTTAATGCCGGCATTGAGCAGGTTTTCGTCCAAGGTGGCATCACCCTGGACATAGGGCAAATCGTGTTCTTTAATTTTTTCACAGGCCTCGTCGGAAAATTCAATGATAACGATGGGGATGCCCAGCTTGGAAAAATAATGGGCTGCTGCCTGGCCCACCCGGCCATAGCCGCAGATGATGTAATGTTTTTGGAGTCTGCCAATTCGTGTCTGCATTTTCTTAATCTCCGAGTTTCTGCTCCACATCTGCTCTAGTAATGACTCTGCAATGCTATGGCCGGCATAGGCCAGACCTATAAGGCCAATAATAATGAGGACAACAGTAAAGATCCGGCCTGATGCTGAAAGAGGGATGACCTCACCAAAACCAACGGTGGTAATGGTAATAACCGTCATGTAAAGGGCTTCCAGAAAATTATAGCCCTCCAGGGTCATATAGCCTGCGGTGCCGAAGCAAATGATGCCCAGGCAGTAGATAATGGCTATGGTGAGACGATTTAACGGCATGCACTTTTCCTTCTGTTGGCCAGCAGGTTGCAGGCGGGAAGAGACCTTCACTTGCCAGGGTATGAAAAGTTAGGGTAGATGGCAAATATATGCGGAATTTTTGTAAAAAAAGGGAATCCGGGAGGGGACTAAAAGATCTTGCCGGGGTTGAGGATATGAAGGGGGTCAAAGAGATTTTTAAGCTGCTGTTGGATATCAAGGCTGGTTTCAGAAAGTTCAAGGTCCAAGAAAGGGGCCTTGGTAAGGCCAATGCCATGTTCTCCGGAAAGTGAACCTTGCAGATCAAGCACGTGCCGGAAAAGGGCCTCTTTGGCCTGCTGAGCGCGGTCAACTTCTGCCTGATTGGCCTTGTCCACCATGATATTAACGTGGATATTGCCATCTCCGGCATGGCCAAAGGTAAAGATGGGCAGTTGGTAGCGGCTGCCAAGCTCCGCAGCGCAGGCAACAAGATCCGGTATTTTGGAGCGGGGCACCACGACATCCTCGCTGATTTTGTCTGGCCTTAAATTAAAGGCAGCCGGTGATACGGAACGGCGGGCCATCCACAGGTTATCCACCTCCTCAGGGGTTTCTGCCTGCTGTTGCAGAAGAATATCCGGGCGTCCGGCCAGAAAATCGTTGAGCCGGCTGTTTTGCAATTTTACGGACTGGGCATCACCGTCAAGCTCGACAAGGAGCATGGCCTTGGTTTTGGCAGGCAGGTCAAAGGGCAGCTTGTCAGCCACCAGGGACAGGGCCGTGTGGTCCAGGTACTCCAGGGTGGAGGGCGCATGCTCCTTAAGCATGTCGGCCACCAGGGTGGCGGCCTGAACCATCTCGGCAAAGAGGAGGAGAAAGGTCTTGCTGGCCGTGGGGCGGGAGGTCAGGCGCAGGATAATTTTGGTGATGACACCTAGGGTACCCTCAGAACCGGTGAAGAGGCGGGTGAGGTCATAGCCCACCACGCCTTTGCGGGTGCGGACCCCGGTTTCAAGGATGCGGCCATCGGCCAGCACCACCTCAAGCCCCAGGACATAATCTCGAGTCACCCCGTATTTAACAGCGCTGGGGCCACCAGCGCATTCCGCCACATTGCCGCCCAGGGTGCAGAATTTGAGACTGGCCGGATCCGGTGGGTAGAAAAGGCCAAGGGGGGCCAGGGTTTCCCTGAGTTTGCCGGTGATGACCCCGGGCTCAACAATGGCAAGCTGGTTCTCCTCATCAATCTCCAGGATGCGGTCCATCCGGCCCAGGGCAAGGACCAGGCCGCCAGCCACGGGGAGGGAGCCGCCGGTCATGCCGCTGCCAGCGCCGCGTGGTACCACCGGAAATTGCTCAGCCGTCGCAAGCTCCATGATCTTGCTGATCTGCTCGGTGCTGGCTGGAAAGGCCACGGCTGCGGGAACAAATTCCTGGCCAGTGCCATCGTAGGAATAACATTGCAGCTCCTCAGCGGCAGTCTCCAGGCGGTCCGTTCCGACAATATCTTTAAGGGCTTGAATTATATGGCTATCCATTGACAATGGGGTTCCATTCTTGATAGTTGTTTGAAGGTCTTGGTTCCTGGTTTACCATGAAGAAGATAAAGTACGAAGTTTTTGTTGTGCCTGCCTCTGTGAAGAAAGAAGGGAGCAGCACTCATTTTATGAGGAATTTATTATGGCAGAAAAAATACGCCTGGCCTTGATTGCCGGCGGTAAGTCAGGGGAGCGAGAGGTGTCGCTGGCCGGAGCCCGCGGTGTTCTTGCGGCCTTGGATGGTAATAAGTATGAGGTGAGCCAGTATGATCCTGCCACCGATCTGGCCAGCTTGGCGGCGGATGCCAAGAAGCTGGATGTTGCCTTTATCCTTCTCCATGGCCCTTTAGGAGAAGACGGCTCCATGCAGGGCACCCTTGATCTCCTTGGGATCCCCTATCAGGGAGCTGGTGTCTTGGGCAGCGCCCTGGCCATGGACAAGAATCTGGCTAAAGAGATGTATAGAGCGGCAGGCCTTAAGGTGGCCAACTGGCAGATGGCCTCCCCTGAAGATGTCAGCAATCCAGGGCCTTTGGCGGCAAAGTTAAATTTGCCGGTGGTGATTAAGCCGGTGCGCCAGGGCTCCAGCCTGGGCATGTCCATTGCCCATGATGAAAAGGAGTTGGCCGCTGGTCTGGCCCAGGCCTTTGAGTACGATGACGAGGTGATGGTGGAGGAGTTTATCCGCGGCCGGGAAATCACCTGCGGTGTCCTTGGCAATAGGAAGTTAAGCGCCCTGCCCCTGGTGGAGATCATTCCTGGTGAGGAGTATCCCTTCTTTGACTACCAGGCCAAGTATCAACCCGGCGCCAGCAGGGAGGTGTGCCCGGCTGAACTGGATGAGGCCACCAGCCAAAAGGCCCAGGAAGTGGGGCTCGTTGCCCATCAGGCCTTAAAGCTCAAAGGCTATAGCCGGACGGATATGATGGTGGCCGAAGATGGTCAAATCTATGTTATTGAGACCAATACTATTCCAGGGATGACGCCGACCAGCCTCTTGCCCCAGGCTGCCAAGGTTTTTGGCCTTGAATTTACAGAGCTTCTTGATAGGTTGATTGAGTTGGCGATGGAGTAAGATTTTAAGTGTTGAGATGGGTTTTTGTTCAGTGCTCGAAGTTGCCTTTGTTCCTTTTTGCTTGCCCAAAAATGAACCGAAAAAGGGCACCCCAGCAGACCTGGCCTTCGGCACCACTCGCCTTCCGCCGTACAAGGGGCATTGTGGGAACTCGCATTCGCTCAAAGAGTCCGCAATGCTTTGCCCCTTGTTCGGCTCCCTGCTCGTTCAGGGCTGAATGGGGGGACTGATTATATAAAAAACCCCCTGCATCCAAATAAGGATGCAGGGGGTTTTTTATATTCTATGTCTGATAACGGAAATTAAAAGCGGGTCTTGAAATAGGGGGCCAGCACCTCGGGCACCTTAATGGCACCATCCTCCTGTTGGCAGTTTTCGTAGATGGCAGCCAGGGTACGGCCCACGGCCAGGCCGGAACCGTTGAGGGTATGGACAAAGGTGGATTTTTTTTCGCCCTCCGGCCGGTAGCGGATACCGCCGCGTCTGGCCTGGAAGTCGCCGAAGTTACTACAGGAAGAAATCTCCCGGTACATGTTCTGGGCCGGCATCCAGACCTCTATGTCATAGGTCTTATTGGCTGAGAAGCCAAGATCGCCGGAGCAGAGGGTCACCACCCGGTAGGGTAGTTCCAGGAGCTGCAGGACCTCTTCGGCATCAGCCAGCAGCGCGTCAAGCTCGGCTGCAGATTCCTCGGGCCTGGTGAATTTCACCAGCTCCACCTTGTTGAACTGGTGCTGGCGGATCAGGCCTTTGGTGTCGCGGCCGTAGGAACCGGCCTCGGAGCGGAAACAGGGGGTGTAGGCGCAGAATTTCACCGGCAGCTCAGCAGGGCTCAAGGTCTCATCCCGAAAGATATTGGTCACTGGCACCTCAGCAGTGGGGATGAGCCAGAGATCGCGCTCGGAAACACCGGTCTTAAAAAGATCCTCGGCAAATTTGGGAAGCTGGCCGGTGGCGGTCATGGATTCGGTATTGACCAGGAAGGGGGGCAATACCTCTGTGTAGCCATGGCGCTGGGTATGAAGGTCCATCATGAAGTTGATTAAGGCCCTTTCAAGCTGGGAGGCAAAGCCCTTAAGCAGGGCAAAACGGGCCCCGGATATTTTAGCGGCCCGTTTGAAATCAATGGTGTTGTTTGCCTCGCCCAGCTCATGATGGCCCTTGGGCTCAAAGGAGAACTTAGTTGGTTCGCCCCAGATCCGCTCCTCGGCATTGTCGCTGTCATCATTGCCAAAGGGCACTGATTCATGGGGGATATTGGGGATCGACATAACGATGTCCTGCAGGTCCGCCTCAACGGTGACCAGCAGCCCTTCAAGCTCTTTTATGCGGTCATTGACCTGACGCATTTCCAAGATCAGCTCTTCCGCATCTTCCTTGGCCTTTTTAAGCTTGGCAACCTCCTGGGAGACCGTTTTACGCTTATTGCGCAGGCCTTCCACCTCGCTCAGATAATCACGGCGCTTCTGGTCAATGGCAGGGAATTCGCCAATGCGGGAGTTTTCAATGCCCCGGAATTTTAATTTTTCAGTGACAAGTTCTATATTTTCCCGAATGAAACGCAGTTCTAACATGGTTGATGTCCTTCTTCTTCGATAGCTATGAATTGTTAAAAAGACTTAAAACTCACTGGTTGGTAATTGCAAAATCACCACTCTGTCAAGTGAATCGTCACAAGTTCGTCTTTTTTGAGGCAGCGCCGATGGGCCGGAACCAGAATTATACAGCTGGCGGCCTCGTGGCGGTGGGCGGGCCGCACCTGGCAGCGGCCATTGGCCAGGGTAAGGATACCGCCCTTGAGGTTGAGCAATCCTTTTTGTTTGATGGCCAACTTTTCGGTGAGTTCTGCCCGCAGGATCTTTGGCCCAGGCTTTTTGCGACCCTGGAGGGCGCGCAGGGCCGGGTGGACCAGCTCGTGGAAGAGGAGGCGCACAGCTGGTGGCGGGCCGGGAAGACCAAAAAAGAGGGTGCCTTTTTTGGTCCCGAACAGGGTGGCCTTGCCAGGCCGCAGATTGAGAGCGCCGTAATGGATGGTGACGCCGAGCTGTTCTAAGGCCTGGGCCACTAAATCATATTTGCCCGGGCCCATGCCGCCAGTGGTAATGACCAGATCGGCCTTGCCAGCCACAGCCGCCAGGCGGGCGCTGATATCCTTAACATTATCCTGGACAGTGGCCGCCTCGCAGACCTGGCCGCCACTCTGGGCAATAAGGCCTGCCAGCAAAAAGCGGTTGCCGGAGATAATCTGGCCGGGGAGGGGGTTGTCATCGACAAGCTCACTGCCGGTGCAGATGATGGCAGCCTTGGGGCGGGCATGGACTTTAATGGCCTGGGCCCCGGCAGTGGCGGCCAGATGCATATGGCCCGGGGTGATGATCTCGCCGGCCTTGACAATATGGTGTCCCTTTTTGACATCCGTACCCACCTTGCGGATATGGGAGCGGCTTGGACAACGCAGTTCACTGAGAACCCCTTTTGATTCCCGGCACTCCTCAAAGGGGATGACCTGGTCGCACGAATCTGGCACCCGGCCACCTGTCATGATCCGGATAGCGGTATGGGGTGTAGCCAAATGCTCCTCGGTGGATCCGGCCGCTATTTCTGAAACAATGGGCAGTTTTTTGCCCTCGATACAATCATCCTTAAGCAGGGCAAAGCCGTCCATGGCCGATTGGCGAAAATGGGGAATGGGCAGGGAGGCTGTCAAAGCCTCGGCGCAGATCCGGCCGCAGGCCTGGAGAAGAGGGATTTCCTCAATGGCAAGAGGAGCGGTATGGCTGAGAATAAGTTTTCGGGCCTGGTCAAGGTCGAGCTGAGTGTTCATGTTTTTTTAAGCATACCATTTTTAGAAGCAGAGCACGGGGCTAGCCATGCAATAAACGGCTAATGGCCTCCAGATCTGTTGAGCGGTTAATATTCTCAAAACTGATAAGCTTGGCGTCAACTTCCCGCAGGGCATCTTCGTTAATTTTTCTGGTACGAACCTGGTCAAAAAGGGCATGCAGTTTGCGATTACCCATCTCAAGATTTCTGTCAATGATCGGCAGGCATGTTTTCCGGTAGACCGCGCAGAGGGGCTCCAGACCATTGCTCAGTTGGGGAACCACAGCGTCCCATTCTCCAGCATTCGTGCAAAGCAGGCGGACAAGGTTTTCCTGGACCAGGGGCATGTCGCAACCAACAACAAAGATCTGTGGGCTGGCCACTTTCTTAAGGGCGGCATGGATACCGGCCAGGGGCCCGGCCCCTGGGAAGATATCGCCGGTCATGGGCCAGCCTAAAAACGCGTAGTCTGCCGGGCTGTTAGTGACCAGGAGAGTTTCTTCAAAAAGGCAATCAAGCAGCTCTGCGGCATGGCTGATCAGGGGTTTGTCCTGGAGTGCCGCCAAGGCCTTATTGCTGCCAAAGCGGCTGCTCTTGCCTCCTGCTAAGAGAACCCCTGCCGTATCAGCGATCATTATCACGGATGGTCAGGCTGATATCCCGGAGATCTTCATCGGGACGGAGGGCGGCCAATGTGGCCAGGACGACATCTTCAAGATGGCGGGCCTCTGAGTCATTTAAAACGACCTCTTTACCGCCGCATTGCAGGGAGGATGTCAGCTTTCTCTTGACGATATAGGTGGTGATGAGAAAATCGGCAAGTTGAGCAATGTCATCAAGGCCGAAGCAGGGCAGGTCCGTGTCAACATCCGCATCGCTGACAAAAGCGGCCCAGGTTTCATTGCGGCCAGCCAGGGGTTCACCACCGATTGCCCGGCGAAAAACCTCAACCTTGGGATAATCTTCCCACTTGTAGCCCTCTGTACAGACCAGGTCCATATCATGGAAATAGCGGGCCACAAGCTCCGGGATGGGGGTGTCATAGTCAACATCACGGGTCATGCCGATGCCGGTGGGCGCGGAAAGAATGACGGTATGGGCCCCGGCCTGCTTATGGCGCCAGGTGTCCTTGCCCTCTTTGTCAAACTCAAAATCATGGACATGGTGTTTAATAACACCAACGCGCAGGCCTCGATGGGCAAACTCCGCCAGCAGCTTTTCAAGCAGGGTGGTTTTGCCATGGTTGGGCCGGGCGATGAAGGAGATAACAGGGGGCATTTTTTGAGAAGGTAAAGTGATAAAGAAGTTAGAGAAATAAAGAGAATAAAGAAATAGAGAAGGTGAATGAAGCCGATAAAGCTGGAATGGCACCATTTTGTACCTCCTTTACCTTCTCTACATTTTTTAACTTCTTTTTAAAAACTCATCCAGGCGGCCAGCTCATACTGCGGCCACCAAGGATATGCATGTGAATATGGAAGACAGTCTGGCCGACCTCGGCACCATTATTAAAGATAACACGAAAGGCGTCGCCAATACCTTCTTGCCTGGCGATATCAGCGCCGACCCGCATCATTTTGCCGATGATCTTCTCATCCTCTTGGCTAACTTCACTGGGGCCGCTGATATGTTTCTTAGGAATAACCAGGAAATGGGTAGGGGCCTGGGGGCTGATGTCCCGGAAGGCATAGGTGTCATCATCCTCGTAGAGCTTATCAGAGGGGATGTCTCCATTAATAATCTTGCAAAACAGGCAGTTGTCCATGGGAAACCTCAGTGATGAAGTGTGAATGAAGGAGCTGTTTCTACGAAAAAAGCCGACTTAAGCCACGCCGGGATTGTTATGAATTCAGTGCAAAAATGTACTGAAGCTCCGAGAGAATGTCAATTTTTATAGAGGAAGGATTTTTTTAGCAAATTTTCTAAATATTTTTAGAAAGTTAAAAAGGTCTAAGGAGATATGGCCAGGGTGCCGATGTTATTTGATGTCAGAACATTGTATAATAAATGAGGAAGAGAACGATTTCAGCCTTGGGAATTGAATGCGTTGCCTCGGTGTCATGTCTCATGTGTGAGGAGTGCCTATGCAGAAAAAATTTATCGTTGATCGGGCAACCGCCATCGGCCTGGTCGGAGCCTTTGCCATCGTTTCTTTGGCACTGGTAACGGGCGATTCTGACCTGTGGATCTATCTTAATCCAGCCTCATTTCTTATTGTTGTCGGTGGCTCCATCTTTGTTGTCCTGATGAAGTTTAACCTCTTCCAGTTTGGCAATGCCTTCCGTATTGCCTTTAGGGCCTTTTTTTTTAAGCCTGAATCCACCGAACAGCTCATCGAGCTTGCCATCAGCCTGCAACGCAAGGCCCGTAAAGACGGTATTTTTGCCCTGGGCCGTCACCCCATTGAAAATGAGTTTTTTAAGAAGGGCACCCAGTACCTCATGGACGGCCTTAGTATTCCCATGGTGAAAAACACCATGCTCAAAGAGCTCTACCAGGCTGATTCCCGCCACGAAACCGGGCGCCAGATCTTCCAGTCCCTGAGCGAGGTGGCACCTGCCATGGGTATGATCGGCACCCTTATCGGCCTGGTGCGCATGTTGGCCCATCTTGATGATCCAGGTAAGGTTGGCCCGGCCATGGCCGTTGCCCTTCTTACCACCCTTTACGGCGCCATGCTGGGCTATATGGTTGCCAAGCCCATTGCCTCCAAACTGGCCTTGCGTAATGCCGAAGAGCGGATGAGCAAGATGCTTATCATTGACGCCCTCATTGGTATTGAGCAGGGTATCCACCCTTATATCCTTGAAGAGATGCTCCTTGCCTACCTGCCCGGTTCCCAGCGCGAAAATGGAGGAGGTGGCCGCCGGCCTGCTCCCGTCAAGGTAGAAACGCCGGAGACTGAGGCTGCCTGAGATGGTTGATGAAAAAGCAGCGACCAGCGACCAGCCTGAACAGGAGACGAGCAGACACTCTCCTGCCGGCAAAGGCCATAATGCCAAGGCCAAGCATGATGGCCAGCTGGATGCAAATTTGGCCAGGATGGCTGCCGAAAAGTCAAGGGTTGAAAAGGAAGAGGAAGCGACCCTTTTTATCTCCGGTTCTGATGAATTTCAAAAACTGGCCCACCTCCCTCCAGAAAGTAGTGGTTCAGCCCCCTGGATCCTGACCTTTGCCGACCTGATGAGCCTGCTGCTCTGCTTTTTTATTCTCCTTTTTGCCATGGCAGAGCTGGATGTGAAGAAGTTTTCCGAAGTGGCCCAGGCCTTAGCCGGTGCTTTGGGCGGTGGCAAGGTTATTTATATCCGGGAGTCGGGCTCCACTGCGGCTGATATCCAAAGTTCGGCCTTTGTTAAAGAATCTCAACAGCGCATTGAAACCGAGTATTACGCATCTGAACTGCGTAAAGAGTTGTCGGACGAAATTCAGCAACAAAAACTGAAAGTTGAGGATGTGGGCCAGATCATCACCATCCATATTCTTCAAAATGGTTCCTTTGGGCCTGCCAGCGCCACATTAAGCCCTGCCTTTTTACCCACGGCCCAAAAGATTCGTGACGCCCTGGTTGATATTCCCGGCAATCTCACCGTGTCGGGCCATACGGATAATTATCCTATCTCCACAGATCGTTTTCTCTCCAACTGGGAGCTTTCCGGGGCCCGGGCCTTCTCTGTGATCCATGAGCTTCTCAAGGGCGGTGTTTTGCCTCCGAAACGCTTTGTCCTCACCGGTCATGCCGACACCCACCCCCGTGCTTCTAATGATAGCGAAGAGAACAGGGCGAAAAACAGGCGGGTGGAAATTATTATTGATCAGCGCAGCCAAACCGGAGAAGAGCAGGCCTCCTATGAGTTCCTGCGCCAGAATCTTTCCCCCGAGGTCATTCGCGGCAATATCGAGGTGCAGTCCAGCCGCTAGATTCTCCGCATCAGCCATTTTTTCATTCTGTGCAATTTTCGCCATTGCTCCGCCCCTTTCTTGACAGAAAAAGGGGGATATGGTTGGCTTTCAAGCCATGAATGATGAACATCCCACCAACAGCCACTACGATATTTTTATTAAGGATTGCCGGATATTACAGCCCGCTGACAATGGCTATGTCCTGGCGCCCGGTTCAATAGGGATTCGTGATGGCCGCCTGGTTCGGGTCAGCGCCGCAGCTCCTGAGCCCGAGATAAAGGCGCAGCGCACCATTGCCGGGCAAGGCTTTGTTGCCATGCCCGGCCTGGTTAACTGCCATGTCCATGGTGCCATGACTCTTTTTCGGGGCCTGGCTGATGATCTGCCCCTTATGACCTGGCTGGAGGAGCATATCTTCCCGGCCGAGGGCCGCTTCGTTACAGAAGAAATGGTCTATTGGTGTACCAAACTGGCGGCGGCCGAGATGCTGCTCTCTGGTACCACCACGGTGGCCGATGCCTATTTCTTTATGGATGCAGCGGGCCGCGCCTACCAGGAAAGCGGCATGCGGGCCGTGCTTGGCCATGGCATTGTCGATTTTCCAGCCCCCAGCGTTCCTGACCCAGCCAAGAATATTGAGGCCGTGGCCGACTTTATAGATCACTTCCCCGCCTCTTCCCGTTTGCAGCCAGCTGTTTTTGCCCACTCCCCATACACCTGCAGCGCCGACACCCTGGTGCGGGCCCGCCAGCTTGCCAGAGACAAACAGACCCCCTTCTTTATCCATCTGGCCGAAACCCAGGCCGAGCAAGGCATGATTGGCGCCGGTGATCTGAGTCCGGTGGCCTATCTCGACTCTCTGGATATTTTGGATTCCGGTGTTATTGTCATCCATGGCGTTTGGCTCTCTGGGGCGGATATGGATATCTTGGCCAGCCGTGGCTGCCGGCTGGTTACCTGTCCAGAATCAAATATGAAGCTGGCCTCTGGCGTGGCGCCGGTGCCCGCCCTGCTGTCGCGCCATATCACCATGGGCCTGGGGACGGATGGCTGCGCCTCCAATAATGATCTGGACCTCTTTGGCGAGATGGACAGCTGTGCCAAGCTGGCCAAGGTCCACAACCTGCAGCCCGAGCTCCTGCCGGCCCGCGATCTCCTTGCCATGGCCACCAGCATGGGTGCTTCTTGCCTGGGCTTGAGCGATATCGGCAGCCTGGAAGAGGGGATGAAGGCGGATCTCATTTTGATTAATTGCCAAAGCCCGCGGCTTACGCCCCTTTTTAGTCCAGACCTTCTGGTCTATGGGGCCAGAGGGGCGGATGTTGATACGGTGATTGTTGATGGCGAACTGATTGTTGATAAGGGAGAGTTGCTGAGCATGGATATCCAGGAGATTATGATAAAGGTCCGCGAGATGGCCGAACAGGTTGCGGGGGCAGATCATGGCTAGCATTGTTCATGTACCACGTTGGGCCATCCATCGTCGTCTCTACGATTGGATGCTCCACTGGGCCAATACTCCGTACGGGGTGCCAGCCCTGGTAATCCTGGCTTTTGCCGAGAGCAGTTTTTTCCCCATCCCGCCGGATGTGCTCCTCATTGCCCTGGTCCTCGGCGCTCCCCAGCGTTGGCGATCTTTGGCGCTGGTCTGCACCCTTGGTTCAGTGGTGGGAGGGATGGCTGGTTATGGAATAGGTATGTTCGCCTGGGAAACGGCAGGTCGCTGGATTGTTGAGAATGTCGCCCACATGGAGCTGGTGCCCGTGGAAGGGCGCCTGGATATTGCCCTGCCTGCCTATCTCACCGAAAGTCTCGGCCAGGCCCTGGGTGGCAGTTATCTCTTCCAGGTCTATGACCGCTGGAATGCCTGGATTGTCTTTGTTTTTGGCCTCACTCCGTTACCCTATAAGCTGACCACCATCACTGCCGGGGTCGCCAAGGTCAACGTGCCCGTCTTCATGGCTGCTTCTGTTCTGGCCCGGGCCGCCCGCTTCTTTGTTGTGGCCTGGATTCTTCAGCGTTGGGGGGCGCCTGCCAAAGGTTTTATTGATCGTTATTTCAACTTGCTCTGCATTGCCTTTACCGTGTTACTCATCGGCGGCTTTGCCGTGCTGTCGCTTGTTTCCGGGCAGTAGCATTTAAGCAGGCAGTTTGTTAAAAAAACGGAGCGAGCAACGGAAAGGCAAGGAAGAAATCTTCTTAAAAGCGCAGTTTGCTTTTCAACAATCTGTTAGTTGTGCCAGGCATTTTTGCCAATCAAACTGACAAAACGTACCTGTTCAATAATTTGGCGGCTTATCTCTCCGTTCTCTTTTTTGAGAATAACAAGCTCTTGGGCCTCGCGGTCACCAATGGGGATAACCAATCGGCCCGGGTCGGCTAACTGGTCAATGAGAGGTTGGGGGATGTCAGGGCCACCGGCCGTGACGATAATGGCGTCAAAAGGACTGTACTGGGGCCAGCCCAGGGTGCCGTCATCTGTGGTGCAAAGGGCGTTAAAGACTTGAAGCTGGTCCAGTGTCTGCCTGGCCCTAATATAGAGCTCCTTAAGACGTTCAACGGAAAATATCCGGTCAGCAAGTTTGGCAAGCACCGCAGTCTGGTAGCCGCAGCCGGTGCCGATCTCCAGCACGGTCTCATCACCCTTAAGCTCCAAAGCCTGGGTCATTAAGGCGACAATATAGGGCTGGGAAATAGTCTGGCCCAGACCAATGGGCATGGAAAAATCACCATAGGCCTGGCTGCCCAGGGCATCCTGGACAAAGAGATGACGGGGAACATCGGCCATGGCATCAAGTACACGCTGGTCGGTAATCCCCCGTGGGATTAGCTGTTCGCGGATCATCCGCATTCTGGCGGACTGAAAACTCATGACTTATTCGCTGACTGAATCTTTGCCAAGGAAAGACTTGCCGTATTCCTCTTCGCTGACGGATCGATATTGGCAATTGGTAACGATATCGCCGGTGAAGGTAATGTAGACAAGGTCGTAGGAAATAGAACCGGCAAACCATTTCAATACCGGAGTTTTCTTAAACAGACTCTTGTGCTCTTCGACAAAAATCCACACCTCGCCGCTTTCGGTTTTATTTTTGAACTTCGGGGTGCCCATATAGGTAAGGACATCCGCTCTTGTGGTGCCCTGGGCAATGAGGCAGGCCTCTGAGCTGAGATGGCGGATGGGCTCCTTGCTACAGCCGGAGGCAAGAAGAACCATGACAAGAAAAAGAGAGCAGAGCAGCAATCTAAAGGTTTGTTTCATGGTGAAAAATAACATTCCGAAGGTGTATGAAAATCATGAAGCGCCTTTGTTCGGCACTACGCCCCTATTTGAAAGGGCTAGAGTAGTCGGAAGAAATTAAATTTGCAAGCATACAAAAGGGTTGAGGAGAAAGAGAGTCGGTTCGAATGTTTTACATAAAAAAAGGCCAAAACCCCGAAACAGTCGGAAAAAATTGCAGAATTCCTTGACCAGAAGGGGCAAGGTGTAATAGGTTAGGGTGGAAAGTGAGGTAACTAGCTAGAAATCCATGGGAATTTGATGCTTGGTTTCCTTGAGGGGGTGCACTACATGTTGTGGGTGTCCTCTTTTTTTTAAAAATGGTGGCCTTGGCGGGTCACCCCGGCAGGCAAGGGGTCCCGCCGGGTAGAGAGAAGGTAGAAGAATTATGCGTTGCCCAAAATGTAGTTATATCTCATTTGACAAAGTGACATCCTGTGTGAAATGTTCCAGCGATGTGACGGAGGTTGCCCACACTCTCAACGGTACAGCGTTTAAGTCCCTCGGCACGTTTTATCTGGGCACTCTTCTCCCCGACTATGCAGCAGCCTTTGTGCACGACCAGGGCGTTGATGACTTTGTTATGGATAGCGGTGCTGATCTCGATATCAGTGTAGATGCCATCGATGATTTCGGTGAAATTCCTGATCTGCCTGGTGACATCACAGAAGAAGATTTCTCCATGGCCGCTGATGATACGTCAGAGTTTGGTGGCCAAGACATCTCCCTGGATGACCATGATATGCCGGATATGGACCTTTCCAGCTTTGAGGAGAGTGATACAGGCTTCCGGCCTGGAGCCCCGGCCCCGGCTGAGCCTGTGGCAGATGTCGGGCTTGATGACGTTCCCGAATTTGATCTCTCCGGGATTGATTTCGATGATGATGTCGATCTTGAGCTTGAGGATGCCTCATCCACTCCAAACCTGTCAGATATCGATCTGAGCCTTGGCGAGGAAGAGGTGCCTGATCTCGGTGAGCTGGAAATTGAAGAGAAAGGAAAAGACAACGGCCTGGGTGAACTTCCCGACCTGGAACTCTAAAAAGTCACACTTTATCTGAACGAATTTATCCCCTGCTGCCAGTCTAGGCAACAGGGGATTTTTATTTGGATTAAAGTACTTTTCTGCCTTTATT
>JBDLIE010000011.1:0-71391 GCA_039715015.1 Thermodesulfobacteriota bacterium | reverse complement strand
TCTTCGGGAAAACGGTTTAAATCCTTCTTAGAGAAAATGTTGTCGCCATCTACAACAACCTCAAAAACACCCCCGGAACCGGCAATCAATTCAACTTGGGCCTCAAAATTCGCCTGCAACTCGTCTCCCAAACTGGAAGCGCGTGGTTCGTAATTTCATTTAGAGCAATAGGTAATAACAATCTTCATGATGTTTCTCCTTAATTTAACAGGGATAGTTGAGCAGATTAATTACTTCGCCGCTTGATCGTCTCTTCTTAATTATGCTATTATTTTAACAAATTACTTGTCAGTAGAAAACTGCAACCATCTTTTGAATAGAGAAAAAACTCCCTCTTCTCAGAATGAGTTCTTATCGAATTTTTAGTCTGGTGAAAAAATGGCAGCGCAGGAAACAGAAGAGAAAGTGGGCAGAAAATTTTTTCGTATCCCCATTGAAGCCCCCCAAGAAGCCTCTATAACCATTGCCGACCAAACTTTTTCGGTTATCAACGTCGCCTCCCATGGCGTCGGCATCTACCTCGAAGACCCTGACACCTTTGATGTCGACAAAGAAATCACCGACATAAATCTTACAATTAACGGCAAGAGCTGCTCTGTAAGAGGCCGTATTGCCCATGTTACACCAACAAGCATCCATTACCTGTGCGGCATCGAAATTATAGAAATGAGCCAAGAGGCCAATGAGATTCTCCAGGGCTTCATTGATGACCATAAGGCAAGTCTTTTCTCCTTCATGCCATAAAATCGGGATGCCCCATGAGCTTCTCCCATCCTGGAAAAAATATTATGAATGAAATCATGGGGGCAGGCGCCCATGGCGGCGATCCAACACCTGTGCCTGATAAGCTCACTCAACTTGTCAGGCTGCACATACCAGGAGAGCCGGGACCTTCAAGCGAGAAGAAAGGTTCCCTTGCATCCCCCTTGCTTAACAAACTTCTTCCCCCTGAATACAGTAGAAAAAGAAGCAGTTTCAACCTTTCCGAAGATGTTATCAAAGGGCTGAAAATTGCCGCAAAAATTATCCGGGATCATTTGCCGGCCGGTTCAAAAATGCACATTACCAAGTGAGGCGTTGTTGAATATGCTTTAGAACTCCTACTTGAGGATTTCGATCAACATGGCAAAGATTCCATCCTTGCCAAAAAGATTTTAAGAGAATTTCAGAGTTAAAGCGCCTAAAAAACACCACGGCTATTCTTTCGAAATTAGAAGAACTTTACGGTGAGCACGTTTGGACGCCTAGCCGCTATAACATCCAACTCACCGAAGCACGGCCCATGGCCAATCAATTTATGAATTCGCCCCTGGCAGCAACGGCCTCAGTGACTATCGGGAACTGATTCGCAAGGTAACAGGCAACCAGGATCTTTTGAGGTAAATCGTAGACCGCCTATTTGGCTTCCTTAAATCCTTCCTTCATTCCTCTCCAGAAACTCTTTCCGGCCTTGCCGGTTTTCCTGAAGATATTTTTAGATTCTTTAGCAACCTCTTTAGAGGCTTCTTTGATCTCTTTATTTATTTTCTGGTTTTCTTTTTGATCCTCGTTGCTGTCATTTTTCGCAAGGGAAAGCTGACCAGGCAAAACCAATATTGAAGAACAGAAAAGAACCAAAAGAGCTTTTTTCATCACACACACCTATTCGGGAAAAAAAATCCCTCAAAATTTTACAGACTTTTCCTATCATTTCCTTTTACGAAAAGGGAAAAAATAACTCAAAAAAAATTTTATAAACAGAAAAAAACAAAAAACAAGCACCATCAGGGGTTGAAATAACGGCAACTTTCAACATTAATGTCATTTTTTCAACCTCTTTTTAAATTTTAGGTTATAATGATATCTTATTGACTATTTTAAACATTATGAAAAAAACCTCCCGTAAAGACCTTATAATCCTGTCCAATGCTTCCTCGGAAAGTCTTGGCAAGAAGGTGGCTGGGCTTTTTGGCTGCAGCTTTACACCCATGGTAAAAAAAGAGTTTACTGATGGGGAGATATACCATGCTTTTCCCGTAGACATAACAGGGAAAGACATTGTCATTATAGCATCAACCCCAGATGACACTGCCCTTCTTGAGCTCATAGACCTCATCGATGGCTGTCATCATTACATGTCACACACTGTTAATATAATCGTGCCCTATCTTGGCTATTCCACCATGGAACAGGCCAAGCCAGGTATTCAGGAGATACCGAAAGGAATTACAAGAACCCGCCAGATTTTCAGAGCTCGGCCACATTTTGCCGCCTTTGTCGATCTCCACTCAGAATCAGTACTTAACGCCCATTGCGGAGAAATTCATACCCTGCACCTTCAGACAGATGAGCTTATTGTTGAGAAAATTCGTTCCCTGGATCTTGAAAATTTCGTTCTCGTTTCACCTGATTATGGTCGCTCCAAATGGGTTGCACGCTTGGCCGGCAAACTTGGCGTCGCCCACACTGCAGCAGACAAGGATCGTTATGCCATGGACAAAACCATGGTGGGCCAGGTGGCAAGTGTAGTAGAGGGGAAAATAGCCATTATCTGCGACGATATGATTCGCACCGGCGGATCAATCATCCAGACGGCCGAGCGCTGCCGTGATGCTGGCGCCACTGACATTATACTGTTTGCCACCCACCTTGTTTTGGCAGGAGACAGCAGAAAGCGATTCAAGGATAAGGGCATCAACAAGATAATCGGCGCCGACACCTATCCTGGAAGCAAGAGTGATGACCTGCTTGACATATATTCAGTCGCTCCCCTCTTGGAAAGAGCGATAAGCAAACAACTCAGGATTTTTGACTGATGACCAGCGACCACAAACAACCAAGAGAAAAACGCTTCCCATGCCATGGCAGAGCAGGTCTTTTCCTAGCTGACAGCACAGGAGGAACACCCGCCACCGAACGCCTCCACGGCCAACTCCTCGACATCTCCTGTCATGGTGCCAGTCTTGCCCTGTCTGAAATCATCACCGACCGCAAACACATGGCCTACACCCCCATGGAATCGGACCTGTTTACTCTTTATATTGTTCTTTATCTCGAAGACGGGGAACTCGTGGTGCCTGCCCATACCACCTGGTTTAATAAAAAACTGAGTAAAGAAGAACTCCCCTTTCGAATCGGCATGGAATTTCTTAAGCCGATCCTATCTGAGCATTTAAAAAAGATCCGCACTCCCTAGGCCAGCTTCTTTTTTCCAGCCTCTTATATCTGGTCAGGGGTATAGAAACGTAACCGTAGGGCATTGGTTACCACAGAAACAGAACTAAGGGCCATGGCTGCACCAGCAATCATGGGGTTCAAGGTCGGACCGCCAAAGATGTAAAGCACACCGGCTGCCACCGGAATCCCGATGATATTATAGGCAAAGGCCCAGAAGAGATTTTGTTTGATGTTGGTCATGGTTGCCCGGCT
This sequence comes from Thermodesulfobacteriota bacterium, assembly GCA_039715015.1. Lineage (GTDB taxonomy): Bacteria > Desulfobacterota > Desulfobulbia > Desulfobulbales > SURF-16 > BM506. The sequence continues at coordinate 67,983 of JBDLIE010000011.1, read as the reverse complement.
TAAGGCAAGGGCAGTGACTACTCCATCAAGATTGCCTTTCATGAGCACCACATCCCCTGACTCAATAGCCACATCAATACCTGTCCCCATGGCAATGCCAAGATCTGCAGTGGCAAGAGCGGGGGCATCATTAATCCCATCGCCGACCATGGCAACAACTTTGCCCTCTTGCTGCAACCTTTCTACCTCCTGAGCCTTGTGGTCAGGAAGCACTCCGGCAATAATTCGATCTATCCCTGCCTCTCCGGCAATTGCCTGGGCTGTTCTCTCATTATCACCAGTAAGCATGACAACATTAATGTTCATGTCGCTCAGCCTACTGATGGTGGCTGGTGTCTCTTCTTTAATGTGATCTGCGACCCCAACAACCGCCTGAAAAACATCATTAACAGCTAAGAACAAAGCCGTTTTCCCGGCAGAGGAAAGGGCCTCGGCCTGTAACAAAACTTCTGAGGTGAGCCCCTGTACCTGACCTTCTTTCATCAGCATCTGATTGCCAAATAAGAGCTGACAGGTTTGATTATCATGTTCAACCGTGGCTTCAATGCCTTTACCTGGCACAGCCTGAAAGTTTTGTGGGGAAGAAAACGGCAGATGTTTTTCCTTTGCATATGCCACCAGAGCTTCAGCAAGAGGATGTTCGGAATTACTTTCCGCTGTGGCAAGCATTGAAAGAAGGGCCGTTCTTTCAAACGTCTCAGAAAACAGGACAAGGTCTGTCATAGTTGGCTGGCCATAGGTCAAAGTACCCGTCTTATCAAATATAATGGTTTGAACCTTCTGGGCCATCTCCAACGCCTCGCCATTTTTCACCAGCACGCCCAACTGGGCACCCCTTCCGGTACCGACCATGATAGATGTTGGCGTGGCAAGACCCATGGCACATGGACAGGCAATCACAAGGACCGCTATAAAAATACGCAAGGCAAAGGTGAAATCGGCATTGCCGGCAAAATACCAGGACAAACCGGCCAGCACGGCAAGGACCATCACCGTAGGAACAAAATAAAGACTGATACGATCTGCAAGATTAGCAATGGGCGCCTTGGACCCTTGGGCCTCCTGGACCATCTTAATGATCCGGGCCAGCATGGTTTCCTGTCCGACCTTGGCGGCAACCACGGTAAGAGCGCCGTTCTTGTTGAGGGTTCCGCCATAGACCTGGTCCCCCTCCTTTTTTTTGAGGGCAACACTTTCTCCGGTGAGCATGGACTCATCCACCGCCGACTCACCGTTCAGAACAACACCGTCAACAGGAAGCCTGTCTCCTGGACGCACGAGGAGATGGTCACCTTTGACGATATCATCCACCAAGATTTCCACCTGGTCGCCATCTTTCAATAACAGGGCTGTTTCCGGAGCAAGCTCCATGAGCTTACTGATGGCATCTGAGGTTTTAATCTTGGAACGGGCCTCTAAAAATTTACCGAGAGAAACCAGGGCGATGAGCATGGCAGCAGATTCAAAGTAGAGATCGTGGGCCTTATGAAAGGGATCAATCCCCAGGGCGATTTCAACAAGATTCCATGTCGAATAAACAAAGGCGGCGCCGGTGCCAACGGCAATCAAAGAGTCCATATTAGGAGATTTACGGATCAAAGCAGGGATACCGATCAGGTAAAAGTTTCTACCCATCCAAAGGACGGGCACCACAAGACAAAATTGAATAAGGGCAAAACGAAACGGCTCAGTCCCTGGACTTATTGCAGTGGGTAACGGCAAGCCAACCATCTCTCCCATGGACAGAACCGTAACCAGCATTGCCAAAATGAAGGAGGGCCAGAGACGACGGCCCATCTGAGCCAATTTTTCCTTATTCTCTTTCTGCTTGAGGACATGGGCTGGCAAACCTCCCCCAACCTGGGAAGCTCGGGCTTCAAAACCAAGATCTTTAATTGTCTGAACAAGAGAACGAACTTTGATTTGGTGAGGATCAAAGACTATGGTAGCAGTCTCAGCAGCCAGATTCACCGAGCACTCAGAGACTCCGGCCATATCACCAACAACCTTTTCAATACGACTGGAGCAGGAGGCGCAACTCATTCCCTTAATAGCAAAATCCACACTTTGTTTTTCCTCATCTTGCATAACGACCTCAAAGCCGAGGTCCTTTACTTGCTCGGCAATGTTATGCAAAGATATTTTTCCTTCGTCAAAAGAGAGACTCATCACCTCTGTGGCCAAATTGACGGCACAATCATGTACGCCATCCATGCCACCAACAACTTTTTCAATACGTGAAGAGCAGGAGGCACAATGCATCCCTTTGACCGGCAGTGCGAGTTTTTTTGATCTGTCAGAAACCATAAAACACCTTTTTTACGAATCCCCCCCACACCCCTGTTAGGAAGGAAGAATTAACTTGATATTGGTTATAGCTGAAGGCTAATCTATTATTATTAGAGAGTTACCTTCCTAATCTTATTCATGATAACTTAAACACCTTTTGAACTAAAACCATAACTTGGGGAAGTAAAAATTATGGCCACGATTAAAATTAACGGCATGAAATGTCAACACTGCGTCTCTTCTGTCACCAAAGCCCTGGAAAACATCTCCGGGTTATCAAACGTCTCTGTTAATCTCGAAAAATCTGAGGCCACATATACGGCTGAATCCTCTGTTTCTATTGATAATATCAAAGAAGCCATCAGTAAAATTGGCTTTGATCCTGCATGATCGTTTTCCAACCGTGCCAACCCTGAAAAAGCCTTGTGGCATCAGCATTTCTTGTTATGCCGCCATCAAACTCCTAAACATTTGACGGATCAATCCGAATATATATATCATAAAAAAACTATGTTTCATTGTGACCCGATTTGTGCTGCAACAATCCTTAGTTCCAGGGATGGAAGGTGTTGTATATGAGTACAAGTGCGCAAAGCAAACCGTGTATTCTCTATCTTGATGGAGACGCCCTGCACCGTCAAGAATTCACAGATAAATTCAGTTCCAACTTTACCATCCTCACTGCAGGGTCCACTGAAGAGGGTAATGCTCTACTCTGCCAGCATGATATTCAGGCAGTCATCGGCACCATTGATCTTGAAAGCGGATCCATCATTAACTTCTTTTCTGAGATTCGTGCCAGCTTCCAGGATGTATTCCGATTGATCATTCTTAATGATGATGATCCTCAATTATTCATTTCAGCGGTCAACCAGGCCCATGTCTACCACATCTTCAGCAATCCGTTCACTGAAGATGAGCTCAAAATTGTCGTTCACCGCGGCCTTGATGTTCTTAATCAAAAAAGGGAGCTGGAAAAACAGATTCGTCATGTAGAGATTGAAGAAGCCAGCCGGATGGCGGAAAATGCCAACCGTCAGAAAAGCCAATTTCTGGCAAATATGAGCCACGAAATCAGGACGCCGCTTAACGCCATTATTGGCATGTCGCATCTCGTTTCTGAAACGGATCTTTCCCGCAAGCAGGAGGACTACTTAAAAAAAATCAAGCAGGCCTCACGGAACATGCTTGATATCATTAACGACATCCTGGATCTTTCCAAAATTGAAGCAAGCAAGCTGGAACTGAAAAAAAGTGGGTTCAACCTTGAAGACATTCTCCAGAATGTTACGAACATTGTTTCAACGAGAGACCAACCAACCAATGTCGAGCTCATCATTTCCACTGACCCTGAAGCCCCTACTGACCTTATTGGCGACCCTCTGCGCTTAAGCCAGATCCTTATCAACCTGGTAAATAACGCCACAAAATTCACCGATATGGGGGAAATTGTAATCGGCACTGAGGTTGTCGGCAAGACAGACGAAAATGTCACATTCCGCTTTTCTGTAATGGATACCGGCATCGGCATGACGAAAAAACAGCAGGAGACTGTCTTTGATGCCTTCCGCCAGGCTGACGTCGCCACAAGCCATATGTATGGGGGTACCGGGCTCGGGCTGACCATCAGCAGATTGTTAATTGGCCTGATGGGAGGGAACCTCCAGCTTGAGAGTGAACCGGGCCAGGGCTCTACATTCAGTTTTGAGATCACATTCGACCGTGCCTCCTCGGATATTGCCTGCGCAGACCACCTGCCTGAAAGCCTGCTGGACATGAATGTTCTCGTGGTTGATGACAATTCCACAGTCCAGAAAATATTCAAGATCATCCTCGAATCCTTTTCTTTACGAGTGACACTGGCCAGTTCAGGAGAGGAGGGCCTCAGCCTCATTGACAGGGCCGCTGAAATGGGCGACCCCTTCCTGCTCGTCATCTGTGACTGGCAGATGGGCGGAGTAAACGGCATTGATTGTGCCCGGAAAGTGATTAACAATGACGACTTACCCATCAAGCCCGCAATTATCATGGTGACCGCCTATGAGGCCACTGATATTTACCGTAAGACAGAAGAGCTTGGTCTGGACGGCCTCTTGTTTAAACCGGTAAATAAACAAAATCTTTTCGATGGTATCCTCAAAGCCTTTGCCAAGAAAAAGGTCCCATCTCTTCTAGCAGCTCCATTTTCAGGCGAAGAAGAACACCTAAGAAAATCCATAGAGAACGCAGAAATCCTCATGGCCGAGGATAATGCCATTAACCGCCAGGTTGCCCAGGAAATCCTCGAATCGTGGGGCGCATCGGTGACAGTGGTTCATAATGGCTATGACGCTGTCGAACTTGTGAAAAGCCAAGATTTCGACCTCATCCTGATGGACGTCCAGATGCCTGTCATGGATGGCCATGAAGCGTCGCGGAGAATACGGCAATGGGAGCAGAGTAGCGAAAGAAGACAAAAACATGGTGCACTGCCAATCATTGCCATGACAGCCTATGCCATGGGCGGTGATAAGGAGAAATGCCTGGAGGCGGGGATGAACGACCATGTTTCCAAGCCCCTTGACCCCCAACACATGTTTGCGACCCTGACCAAATGGATGCCCCCACCGGAAAAACGTAAAAAAGAGCTCGACGAACAAACCCGGCCCTCTAATCATATCCCCAAGAATCTCGTTGGCATAGACCAGGTGACGGCTCTTCGACGTCTGGCCGGCAACAAACTACTCTACAAAAACTTACTCATCCAGTTTGCAACCGACTACCGGGAAATATTGACCCTTATTGAAAGATACATCACAGGTGAAAACTGGACAGAGGCTGAAAAGCTTGTCCACACTCTAAAAAGTGTCGCCGGAAATATAGGGGCCATCGAGGTCGTTCAGAGTGCCACCGTCCTTGACAGTGAACTCCGCAAGAAAGGCGAAAACATTGCCGGCTATTTCACAATCTTAAAAGAGAAACTGATCCCCATCCAGCAAACCCTGGCTGAAGTATTCCCGGAATTAAACGAACAGCTCTTATATGAACATAGCATCACAACCTCCCTTGCCGAACAGCAAAGACGCATCCAACAGCTCGCCATGTTTATCAAAAGCTCTGCCCAAGAGGCAAAGCAACTCTTCTACATTCTTAAACCTACCCTGCTCTCCGTGGCAACCGACGACACCTGGCAACTCCAAGAATATCTCGAACAGGATAATTTTGAACAGGCCGAAGCAGTTATGGCGTCAATTCTGAAAGTCACTGAAGAATAAAGCTCTCCTTTCATCAAGAAAGCCTACATGTAAAGTCCGCCATTCACCCCTATGACCTGGCCGGTAATGTATCCTGCCTCCTCACTGAGCAAGAAGTTGACTATTCCAGCCACCTCTGCACAGCTTCCATAGCGGTTCAGGGGTATGGTGGGCAACAATTTATCCTTGGGTAGTTTGTCGGTCATCTCTGTTTCGATCAAGCCAGGGGACACAACATTAACAAGCACATTGCGACGGGCAACCTCCCGGGCCAGGGCCTTAGAAGCACCTATAAGGCCAGCCTTGGCCGCTGAATAATTCACCTGGCCGGACTGCCCGGTTTCACCGGAAATGGACGAAATGGCAATAATACGGCCCTGTCTGGCAAATAGCATATTCTTGGCAAGGGCCCTGGTCAGAAGGAAATAGGCGGTGAGATGAACATTAAGAACAGCATCCCACTGCTCTCTGGTCATGGTTGCCACCAGCGTATCTCTTGTGATGCCGGCATTATGAATAAGCCCCCATACCGTATGTTCTGCAAGCAAAGGTTCAAGTGCCTTTTTAACACCCTCTTCATCTGCGACATCAAAGGGCAGGAGGCGGCAAACACCGGCGCCCTCCTCTACTTCCCTCTGAACCTTTTCGGCGCTCTCATGATCTGAACGATAATTAAGCCAGATCTCATATTCAGGGGCCAATCGCTTGGCAATAGCAGCACCAATCCCCCTACTTGCCCCAGTAATTAAAACAATCTTCTTATTCTCTTCCACGCGATCTTCCTTACGTAAGAATTCACTAGCACCTCATCCTCGTCCATTTTGGCCCCCTCACATAGAGGAACTATAGCTCACAGTCCAAAATGAACGAATCTAAGGCACTACTAAACTCTTACTGTTCTATGCTCCATCAAGCTTTCTTGCCCTTGGCGAACTACTATTTCCTTCCTTACTGCAATGCCTTTTGCAAGGCAGGTATGTTTTTAATCACTTCCGGAGTTAGAATGTCGGCAAAGTTCCAGGCAATGAGATGCTTGCCATCCTTACCCTTACTTAGGCTATAGATATTATAATACTTATCCACCTGCGCCCCCTTAAGTCTCGTGCGCCAGATGATCTCATTAGTTGCCAGTTTGCGGAGCCGCAGCTCAACATCCAGTTCAAACTCATAAGATACGTAAGGCAGGCCAATCACCCTGGTCAACCAGGCATACATGAAAGAGCCGTAAAAATAGCTGGTCTCTGTCACCAGGCTACGGTGGAGGGTCCCCTCCAGCCTATACTCAAAACCGGAATGATTGTTGTGGGGGATAAAAAAGACCTCTTTACTGGCCTTGGCCCCATTGAGAATTTCCGCCACGGCCAGGGCAACGGAATAATTCATCGGTTTAGAACTAAAGGGTGAGAAGGCCGTGTAGATCTCTGGGATATCCGTACCAATCTCAAGCCAGAGGATGCCTGGAAAAAGACCTTTCCACTTCTGATTATCGCTGCCATGGGCCTGGGGGCGCATATCGACAAAAGGTTCAACACCGATGACTACGGGAGGAGGAGCGCCAAGGGAGGTCGCCGCATTCGGCAACGGAGCGTTGAGGGAAAGATCAAGCTGCGGCGCTGCACAACCTGATAATAAGACAACAAGAAAATACACTGTCGGCTGGATGAAAGCTGACGTTTTCATCACCCTTGTTTTTAATGCCATCTCCACTTTCCTCCCAGTCTGCCAACTCTTTTTTTTACCTTTCAAAATCGTGCCATACCGTTTACTATCTCATTTTTAAAATAAAGTATAATTACCGCTCTAAACCAAAGTTTTTTATAAAATAATTTTCATCCCATGGCAAGTAACCCCGTTTTAAGAACGGTAAGGCTTCCTGCCTTTTGATGCACCTTTCATGACCTCTGCTCAATCATCCTCGCGAACGATCATAACCGTCGATTCCACTCTCCGCGACGGAGAACAGGCTGCCGGAGTTTATTTCACCCTTGATGAAAAGGTGACTATTGCCTCAGCCCTTGATGCGGCAGGGGTTTCCATCCTTGATGCCGGGTTCCCCATTGTATCCAAGGAGGAGACTGCTTCCTTCCAAGCGGTGGCCCAGGCGGGCCTTAAAGCCAAAGTTTTTGCCACTGTCCGCCCTGATATTGTCGAGATCTCTTCAGCGAAAAAACTTGGTGCCCAAGGCATCTTTCTTTTTTTTCCCATTTCGCGGATTTTAAGCGGTCTTATCCGCACCATGACCCTGGATCAATTCCAGGAGGTTATCATCAAGGCCGTCCAGCATGCCAAGGACCTAGATCTGGAGGTCATGGTTGTTTTGGAGGATGCGGGCCGGGCCGGAATGGGCACAGAGGCCGAGACTATCTCCCGGCTCGTTGACCAAGGAGTCTCCTCATTTATTATTGCTGAAAGCGTCGGCGCTTTGACCCCATGGTCTATGCACGCCAAAGTCAAAGAACTCTGCACAACCTTCCCCCTGGTCAAGTTCGGCATCCATTGCCACGATGATTATGGTTTGGCTACCGCCAACAGCCTGGCAGCCATCGAGGCAGGGGCCATTTATTTTTCCGGCACCGTTAACTCCATTGGTGAGCGGGCAGGAAATGCCTCTTTGGAAGAAGTCATTGTTGCCGCCCAGAACCTCCTTCACCTAGAAACCGATGTTAACCCCAGGCATTTACTCAAGCTTTGCCGGCTGGTGGAGGCTATCTCAGGCTTTATCATCCCACCCATTAAACCTATCTGCGGTTCAAACACCTTTAAGTGTGAATCCGGCCTTCATTCCCGTGCCCTTCTCCGCCAAAAGGGAAGTTACGAACCATACGCACCCGGGCAAGTAGGCCAGGCGCGATCCTTTTCCCTGGGCAAACATTCCGGCATGGAACATCTTGACCATCTTCTTAAGGAAATGGATATTTCGCTGAACAAAAACCAAAAGCGACAGCTGCTTGCCAAGATAAAGGGATATCAAGAGAACCGCAAATCCCCTGAGATGCATACTTTCGTTAAACAATGTCGGGATTTTTACCAAAATCACGCAGGTCTTAGCCAGGACATTTTCAAGCAACTGCTCACAGAGGTCGAAGATGGCGCAGACCCTGATTGAAAAAATCCTCGATGGTCATCTCCTGCGCAGGGAAGATGACCATCTCCTCATCACCTACGACCATCTCCTCCTCCATGATGCCACAGGCGCTTTGCTTATTGAGCCTTTTACAGAGCTTGGCAAAGCCCTGGCCCACCCAGAGAAAATTTTGGCCGCCGCAGATCATTTTGTACCACCGGCCACAGCGGAGAGAGCTGAAATTCTTCAGCAATATCTTGATTTTACGGCAGAACTCAAAGGGATTAGAAGAAAACCATTTCAGGGCATCTGCCACCAGATCCTCGTTGAAGACAGTGAGGTTGGCCCTGGACAATTCATCATCGGCGCCGACTCCCACACCATTATGGCCGGCGCCCTGGGCAGTATGGCCTGCGGCCTCGGCTCAACGGACATTCTCTTTTCCATGGTCACCGGCTACACCTGGCTTCCAAGGCCACCAGTCTGCAAGTTGGAGTTAACAGGAAATTGTGACACCTTTGTCCGTGGTAAAGATGTGGCCTTGGCCATCCTCGACCAGGTGGGTGGCACCCGTGCCATGCCCGATTATGCCTACGAATGCTTTGACCATACTGATGATTTGCTTTCTATGGATTCCCGTTTTTCCCTGGCCTGTATGGCCGCTGAGATGGGGGCCTCTTTTTTCGTGATTGTCCCTGATGAGGTTACCAAGGCGTACCTGACTGAAAAGGGAAATTCAGCCCCAACGTTACAACCAGATCCGGACGCCTCATACGATGAAACCCTGGCCATAGCCATACCGGAGCACAGTCTGGTTTCCATCCCACCAGCACCCTGGGATGTTGAACAGGCGAGTGACCTGGGCGACATCGTAGTCAATCAGGCCTTTGTCGGCTCCTGCACCGGTGGCCGTCTTGAAGACATTGCTGACACGGCTGCCATTGTCCGGGGTAAAAAAACAGCCACGAATGTCCGTCTTGTGGTCATCCCCGCCTCTCAGGATATTTACCTCCAGGCCATTAAGGCCGGTTATATTGAAGATATCATCACAGCCGGAGGCATTATCGATGCCCCCTCCTGCGGTCCCTGCGGCGGCATCGACAAAGGCATTATCGGCAAAGGCCAGACTATGATCGCCACTTCGAACCGTAATTTCCCCGGCCGCACCGGCCCAGGAGACACCTATCTTGCCTCTGCACCGGTGGTGGCGGCAAGCGCCCTCACTGGGGTAATAACTGATCCACGAGCACTATGAAACTATGACCAACCATCGAGCCTATATTATCGGTGACAATATCTGCACCGACCTGATCCATCCCCCTAATTATTTCAGCCTGAATAAAAACAAGCGTCAGAAGGGTTTCCTGCGCGGTGTTTCCAGCAAATGGGCCGATACTATTAGGCCTGGTGCCATTATTATCGGCGGCGACAATTTTGGCTGCGGTTCGTCCCGGGAGGTTACTGCCCAAGTCTTTCATGACAGAGGGGTTTCCCTGGTCTTGGCTCGCAGCTTTGCCCGTATTTTTTACCGCAACATGGTTAATCTCGGCATCCCTGTCTGCCGCTACCGGGGTGATCACCCCTGGCAGCATGGCGAGGAAATCAAGGTGGAGCTTGATGAAGAGACCTGCCTGATCAAGAACTGCCATGCCTCTCTTGCCTATGAGCCACCATCAAGTTTTGTTAAACACCTGGTGGCAAATGGCGGCCTGCTGCCGTCCATTGACATCCTCTTCAACGATGCAGTGTAAGTCTGCCGCAGATTTCCCTTGGGCAGGAAGTCATCCCTGGGATGTAGACATTGCCATTGTCGGTGCTGGTCCGGCTGGTCTTTCCGCTGCCATCCGCCTACGCTGGCTCAAAACAATGCCTCCCCTGCCCCTTTCCACCTGCCTGATCAACTCCGGCCCCCTTGGCGGCCTGGCCCGGTTGGGCAACTCCACCCTCACCAGCCCGGGACTTGCTTTCCCTGCTGGTGAACTCGTTAAACGCCTGGAGGGAGATCTCAAAAAATGGCCTCTTCCCATGTTGAGCGGCAAGGTTATTGAAGTTAAGCATCGAAAAGACCATTTTGAGCTGACCTTGGAGGATGGCCGAAAGCTCAGCGCTCTTGCGGTCATTATGGCGAGCGGCATGCTTGATATCCGCAATATGGCTGACTACTGGCGACAAGGTGTTGTTGCCACCTTCGGCAATCGCGACAATATTTACACCATCCTTGAAAAGGAATTGGCAGGGTGCAAAACCCCCCTTGTTCTGGGTGGTCCCCACCTTCTCCAGTTACAAAAAACTATTTTGGAGTGTAACCCAAATGCCACCATCCTTATTCCCGGCCCAACTCCAGGAGAAAAAAGCAATGCCGAGGCAGTGACAGTGATGACCGGGGAGTTACACTCCATCAAAGGGCTGAATGGAAAACTTGTCTCCGCCACATTAAAGACAGAGAAAGGTCTTGTTGAGAGAACGGTGGACAAAATTATCCTTGAGTTTAACTCCCTTGAACTGAAACGCGGCCCACTTCCAACCGGGGTCGCCTGTCAAAAAAACGGCTTCATGGCGACCCTAAAAAATTGCCGAAGTGAAGTGCCCGGTCTTTTTGCTGCCGGTGACTGCGCAGGCCCTCCATTTGCTGCCCTTATCGCCATGGGTCAAGGAGCAGAAGCAGCTTTTGGCGCCTACAGATTCGCCCATGAAATCAAATATGACAAGAAACCTGCCCTCTTTGCCTATTTGGGTGATGATGAAGTTACTGACAGTCTCACTGAAAAAGAGGATTTCCCTCTCCGTAGAGAACTCATTCCGGCAAGACTTGTTGACAGCTGCCCTCTTCCAGAGCTTCAGCCCCTCTGGGCCATGATCAATGGCCGCAGCAGCCTTGCTCAATCAGCCAGCAAGTTAGGTTTAGCTGATGATGAAATCTTTGAGCAGATCCGAAAACTGCTAAAAGAGAGGGCCCTTACCTTTTGTCCTTGTCGATAAAAGGGTCATAGGAGGTCACCCACTTGCGCACCATCTGAAAGAACTGCATATTCATGCCGAGATAAAAGAGAGGATGGACCCGCGGCCCTTTGATAATGCGGCGATAGATGGACGACAGGGAGAAGGTGTAGCGCCACAGGCATTTCAGCCCCTCTTCCAGCTCAACAACACTCATCTTCCCTGGCTTGAATACACAGTGCAGGGTGTCATATTTTTCCCAGTCGCGGACGGCGATGCGCCCCTCATCCTCCATCTGATTATAGAGGCTGGTGCCTGGGTAGGGGGTCCTGATAAAGGTCAGGGACCAGTCAAGCTGGTTATCGATGGAAAAATCAAAGATCCGGCGGAAGATGGAGCTGTCCTCGTCGTCAAAGCCCACCACAAAGGTGCCCATAACGCCGATGTTATTATCATGAAAGGCCTTGATGGCAGCAGCATAATCATGACGGGCCGCATAGGACTTATGCATGGTCTTCAGGTTTTCCGGCGACAATGATTCAAAGCCGACATTCACAGCCAGACAGCCGGAATCATTCATTTTTTGCAAGAACTCCTGATCCTGGGCGATATCAACGGTGGCATGGCACCACCACTTAACATCGAGGCGCTCCAGCACCTCCATAATCTCCAGGGCATATTTCTTATCAGCGGCAAAATTAGAATCGATAAAATAGATGAGACGGCGCTCGATAAAATAGGGCATATCAAGGCCCAGTTTGGCCAGAAAACGGCTGATACCATGACGAAAGCCACCACCGAATAAGGACTCAAGCTCCTCCGTGATCTCATCAATGGGCCGCTTGCGATAGCGATGGCCGAAAAACTTGGAGACCCCGCAGAAATCGCATTGGTGGGGACAGCCGCGCGTGGTTTCTAGAAGGGTAAGGGGAATATAATGGCGGGGATTAAGGAGATCACGGCGGGGCCAGGGCAGTGCTGCCAGGGAGTGGTCGGTACCACTTGTATAGCGTTCTTTGAGCGCACCCTTTTCAAGATCGGCCAGGAGGTCCTGCCAGACAAACTCTCCTTCACCGATGATGACCGAGTCAACATGGGCCAAGGCCTCATCAGGCAGGGTGGAGGCGTGAACGCCGCCCATAACGGTGGCCACCCCCTTCTTCCTGAACTCATCAGCCACCTCATAGGCCCGCGGCGCAATGGGTGTCTGAGCGGTGAGTGCAACCAACCAGACGTGATCATCAAAGTTGATAACCTCCTTCTCTTCGTCTATAATCTCGACCTCATAGTCAGCCGGTGTCACTGCCGCCAGATAAGGCAGGTTAAGGAAGCTGAGTTTGAAGACAAAATCCTCATCCGGTCCACGGTTTCTGGCCGGCGAGATAAAAAGAATTTTTTTGTTGGATTTACTGAGCATATTAAAATCGGCCTAAGCCGGTGAACTTATTTATTTTTTCTACAAACCAGGAGCAGGCATGTCTTTTTTTGCGCCAAAGTCACCCCTTGCCATCACCTCAAAAATCATCTTCCACTCCTCCACCCTGGGCCTGCCGGAACGCCAGCAACTTGGCAAGGCAACTCTAACCCAAGAAGGCTTTAAGCTCGATATTCCTGCCACCAAAAATACTGCGGCTATCCAGCTCAAGGTGGCCATGGACCGAATCAACAACCTGCGTGCCTTTCAAAAAAAGACCTACAGCTCAATCTTCTACGTGGTCCAGGTCGATTATCTAAACGACAAAAATGAGCTATGCATGGTCTCCTGCGAAATCAGGGTCTTCCTCCGCCGTGGTCAGGCCCTGGCCACGGCCAAGGAGTGGAAAGAGACTTACAAGCGTCTACTGGCAACAAACTAATCAATCGTCTTCCTTTAATAATCCCCATTCAGCCCTGAACGAGCAGGGAGCAGATAAAAGGAAAAGCGTTGTGAACTGTTTGAGCACCCCGCAAGGGGGTATAAACTTCGTGAGTTTCCACAATGCCCCTTGCACGGCGGAAAGCGTGTGGTGCCGAAGGCCAGGGCTGTTAGGGGTGCCCTTTTTGCGTTCCTTTTTGGGCAAACAAAAAGGGACTAAAGACATTTCGAGCGCCAGTGTTTATCTTCAATCCCTCACCTAAAAAACTATCACCCTGTAAACTTCTTTAAACCTCCACCGTCTCATCCGGCTCAAAACCGCTGAAACTACCGTGAATGGGCTTGCCACGCTCCCGCAGGAAACTCTCAAAGGTCTGGAAATTATCCTGGACCCAAAGGGGTTTGCCAAAAACCTCATGCTGCATGACCTCAAAACCGTACTTCATGAAGTAACGGTGATGATGGCGTAATATCTTATTCTTGGAGAAAAACATGCGCCACAGCTCAATGGGCCGCCAGTAGAACTTACGGATCATGCCGAGGTGTAATTCTGTGATCTTATCAAGATCATGGATCTCCTTGGTGGGCATAATGGCCTGGATATAATCGAACTTCCGGTAATCCTCGTTCTTGATGCGGCCAAGCTCCTTCATTTCCTGATGGAACTCGGTGCCAGGCAAGGGAGTGACCACATTGAGGCCGAAATGATTGACATATTTGGTACAGAAATCAAAGAGCTTCTGGCGATCCTCCTTGGTCTCATCCCAATGGCCGATCATCAGGGTGGCCATGATCATAAACTCATGCTTCTTGAGAATCTGCATGGCCTTTTCCACCGTGGCCATGGAGATATCCTTGTCCAGGGTGTTTAAGACCTCCTGCTCCGAATACTCAACACCGATCATAAACTGGTACACACCAGCCTCTTTAAAGCCGGTCATGAGGTCTTCATCACGGACAACAATATCAGCCCGGCTCTGGAGCCAGAAATTCTGGCCCAGCTGACGTTTCTTCATCTCGGCAATAAAGCCCTTGGAGCGCTCCCGGGTGAAGTTGAAGATATTATCGCCCACATAAAAGGTGTCACGGTTATACTTTTTCTTAAGCAATTCAAGCTCTTCACCGATCAGTTCAGGGCAACGGCCCCGCCACTTGCGGTCCCAGAACTTTGACTCGGAACAAAATTTACAGCGATATCCGCAACCGCGGGCAAAATTAACCAGAAAGGCTCGTTTACCTTCGGAAGGCAGCCCAATGTAGGGGTGCTCCATATCCACCAGGTGGTAGGCAGGAATAGGCAGGGAATCGAGATCCTCAATGAGTGGCCGCTTGTCCGTAATAATGATTCCATCACTGTTGGGATCACGATAGGCCAGGCCCTTGATATGGGAAAAGTCTGGGTTGCCGTCAGCAATATTCTCCAGAAACTCACGGGTGGTATGCTCCCCTTCCCCCATACAGATATAATCGATATCAGGACATTCCCGAAAACACTCTTCGGCGTTTAAGGTGGGATGGGCGCCGCCTACCTGGATAATGGCATCCGGCAGCACGTCCCGCACCAAGGAAGCAGCGTTATAACCGTCATAGGTGAAATAGGTGCAGCCGATAGAAATACCAACGACATCCGGCTTTTCCTCCCGCAGCTTTTTCTCCAGATCATGCCAGGGATTTTTATTTAAGGTGCAGTCCATGAAATCGATCTGGAAATAATCCTCAAGATAGGCGGCCAGCTGCAAACAGCCGGGGCTGGGAATCCAGGCCTTGAGAATATCCCAGATGCGGTGGGGAGGATCGATGAGCAGAAATTTTAACGTTGTATTCTTTGCCATTTTCTCGTCTTAGAAATCGTTTATCAAATTTACGTATTAAAGAGCCACGGAATCCACTGAGAAATTTTTCTTGGTTTTTTCCGAAAGTTCCGTGGGTTCCGT
This sequence comes from Thermodesulfobacteriota bacterium, assembly GCA_039715015.1. GTDB lineage: Bacteria > Desulfobacterota > Desulfobulbia > Desulfobulbales > SURF-16 > BM506. Next base: position 52,671 of record JBDLIE010000011.1, on the reverse strand, counting down.
GGCCAAAAAATCACTTCCCTTCTACTTCTAACACAGCCTGGGCGCAGAGACGACCTGAGGTCATTACCGCGGCAATACCGCCACCGGGCATGGTCCAGTGCCCGGCCAAATAAAGGTTCTCCACCGCTGTCTTAATGCTTAAGCGGTGGATACCAGCCTGCTCCGGCGTCTGGGCCCAGCCATAGGCAGAGCCGCTGGGGTTTGCCGTCATGAGCTGCAGATGCTCCGGAGCAAGTTCAAAGAGAAAGCGAAGTTTACCCTTAAGAGTAGGGAATTGGGCCTCAACCTCTTTTTCCAATTGCTGCCGAAGGCGGCGGCGCTCAGAAGCTGCGGGGGACACTCCTGCTGCCAGAGGCACGCTCAAGCAAAAAGAATGGTATCCCTCTGGTGCCGAACCAGGATCAACCAGGGAAGGAATGAGCAGGTAATATACCCCGACATTTTCCTTTCCGGCAAGCTTACTTTCCTGACCAGGCCAGACCTCGATGTTTGGAGCGAGACCATGAACAGCATCTTTGGCCACTTGATAATAGCTGATAAAATAGGAGCCGCTCTTTTCAAAAGAGCCTCGTCTGCTCAGATATTTGTCAGAAAGGCCTGGCAACCCCCTCAACAAATCGCTGCCATCACAGGCCAACACGACCTGCTTGCAGGATATTTTTTCACCACTGACCTCCACCCCAACCAGCCTCTCATGCTCAGAGACAAGGGAGGTCACCCGACTTCGCGCCCTTACTTCACCGCCCTGTTCAACAATATAGTTCCGCAGAACATCGGCCAAGCGGCTCACCCCGCCCTCAACCATCCAGGCGCCGCTGGCAAAGCTCATCTCCGTGCAGGCAAAGGCCACCAGGGACAAGCGATGCAGGGGCAACATACAATAGCCTGCCCGGCAAGCCAGGCGAACCTGCAGCGCTTGTGGGATGGCAAGTTCATTGAAGAACTGCTGAACCGTTGTTCTGCTGTAGCGGGCCAGATTTGGAAAACTGCGGGCAAACTGAAATGCCACCTCGCCGCCAGGCTTTGTGGCGATGGTCTCAAGCTCTTCAAAAAGATTTTGCCAGACTGCAAAACAACGATCAATCTCCCTTAGAAATGCGGGAAAAGCCTTTTTCAGTTCCTCCTGCTGGGCCCGGAGAAAACCGTGTTGAATATAGGTTTTGCCATCCGGCAGATAATACATACGAGCAGGCTCACAGGCCAGAAAACGTATCTGCTCGGCAATACCAAGCTCGACAAGGATGGAGTGAACCACCCCTCCCTCACCGCAGCCGCCCAGGGCCTGGGTGGCAATATCAAAACGATGGCCATGACTGGTGTAGCTCGTGGCATAACCACCGAGGCGCTGATTTTTCTCAAGCAGCAGCACCTTCCGGCCCTTGTTGGCAAGAAGGGCGGCTGTGCTGAGACCGGCAAGGCCGCCACCAATGACGATCACATCCGTTGTCACTGGCCACCTCTCCGTTCAACCAAAGTTGTCGCCTGTACCCCTCCCCGGCCCATGGAAAGAGTCAGCACCTGATTAATGTCTTGACTGGACAGCAGACCTGCGGCCAGGGCCAGTCCACCGCCAAGACCGGAATCACCGGCCCTGGAACGGATAACATTTTTCCCCGAATCGCCTGACAACACACCATCCAGAGCTTGCCGGGCCACCTCGTCAACAATACCGTTTTCCGGACCAAAGATCTCCAGGGAAGCCCTTTCTCTATCACCGAGACAGTTCTGCACCGACTGAGCAATCAGGCCAGCGTCCCTGCTGAAGGTCATGGGGTCACAGCTCACATCTTGGGAGGAAAGACAGCTGCCAACAACGCCCAAAGGGGAGACAGCCCTCCTCTCCGCCTCCTCTTCGCCCTCAAGAACCATGGCCACCGCCCCTTCTCCAAGATGATAACCGGGCTGATCAAGAAAACCCAAGGCGCCATGGATGGCGATAATGGAGTCGCTGATCTCATCGGCGGCAGCAACAATCACCCGCTTGGCCCGGCCTGTTTCAATAAGCTGGACAGCCCAGTGAAGGGAGACCTCCCAGGACACCTCATCCTCGACAAAGACCCAGACCGGCCCTTGCACCCCAAGGTGCTGAGCCACCAAGGCAGCCGGGGCATTGGTCACCGACAACATGAAATCCTGTGGAGAGGCTGCTGTGGCACCGTGATTGAGGAGCTGGGTGTAAAAATTATGGACATTACTGGAACAGCCAAAGGCAGAGCCATAAGCCAGATGGGCATCATTGAGGTCCTCGCCAACTAGGCCCGCCTGGGCCAGAGCTTCGTTAACGGCTACGGTGAGAAACGAGCCAAGGCGGTTGAGACGCCTACGGCGCCGCGGCTCAATGCCTTGGCGAACAGCTGCCATATCAACAATTCCACCTTGATATTCCTGCCACTCCTCACCAAACTCAGCAAAGGAGCACAACCCGGAGTCACCTTGATCCAGCGATTTAATAAAGGACTGGCAGCCCACACCCAAAGGAGAAACAATACCAATGCCCGTAATAACGGCATGCGCACCTTGCTCCTTTTTCCCACCCTGTTGACGCGAACAGCTCTTCTTCAAGACCAGAGAGACGTTGGAACCGCCAAAGGCAAAGGAGTTAGACAGGGCCGTTTTGATCGGAGCTGGCTGGCTGGCCAGAGGAGTAAAATTAAGATCAAGCTCCGGGTCTTGGTTATGGAGGTGGGCGGTGGGAGGGGCTGCCTGTTTGTCCAAAGCAAGCACTGTGGCAATGGCCTCCAGTAAGCTGGCAGCCCCAAGGGTGTGGCCAAACATCGACTTTGTCGAAGAAAGGGGGATCTCTTTACTCCGTTCTCCCAGGGTATTCTTTATACCCTGAACCTCGGCCTCGTCATTTTTTGGCGTCCCTGTACCATGGCAATTGATGTAATCTATCTCTGCGGGCAGAGCCTGGCCATCTGCCAGGGCCTCCTCAAGGGTAAAGCGGCTGGCCCCACCCTTTGGATCAGGAGCGGTAAAATGGTAGAGATCCGTACTCAGGCCATAGCCGGAAAAACAGGGCGCCTCTTTGCCAGCTTTATCTGGGCGACAGAGGACCAGGGCACTGCCCGCCTCGCCCAAGACAAGGCCCTGTCGATCCTCGGCAAAAGGCCGACAGCAATCAGGGGCCACGGAGCGCAGGGCATTAAAGCCGCCGTGGGTAACCTCGCAGAGGGCCTCAGAGGCGGCAACCACTACATAGTCGATATCCGATCTTTCCCTGAGCATCTCAAGGCCCACTGCCATAGACACACCGCTGGATGAACAGACAGTGGCAGTGGTGGTCCGCGGACCGCTGATCTGAAATTCCTTGGCAATATTGGTGGCTAGGGCTGAGAGGCAAAAAGAGGTGAGAAGCTGACGGGAGTCAGCCGATTCGCCGTAATGACGATGACGAAAAAAGGCCTCCAGACCAAGGATTGCCCCACCTGCCGTAGCACAGACCAGAGCGGTCTTGGCTCCGGCAGTTACCCGGCCCTCAGCATCGAGGAGTCCGGCCTGGTTCAGGGCCTCATGGGCAGCGGCAAGACCAACAATATCAGTGCGGCCCAGGAGCTTCTCATCAAGCCTGCAGGGATGATAGTCTGGAAGAACAAGCTCCGCCCCCACCCCGGTTCGATGACCGGAGGCATCAAAAAGAGAAATATCAGCAAACTGCGACTCACCGGCAAAAAGGGCTTTGGCAAAGGCCTTAACTCCGGAGCCGGCTGGAGTAATCGCTCCCATGCCGATGATGGCTGCTTCTCTGGGTTGAACTGAACTCATGGCTGGTTTAGTTTATGGACACGCACACCTTGCGGCAGCGCATAGTTGCGAATATGTTCTGAAATTTCTTCATTAAGCCGGACATCTGAAAGAGTGATCCTGGTCTCATCGCCCGACTCGTCAACAAGAAGGATATGGCGTACCACCAGAGTACTCTTGTCGACAACAACCCGTACCTGCCGGCTACCAGCGCTGGCGTTCGGGTCGACAAGCAAATAGCCATCCTTTACCTCGCGCACTTCACCCTGAAAATTCTTTGGCGACCAGTTAAAAAGATCAGGCCGCTGCCCTCTTTCCTGGGCTCCGGCAAGATCAACCATATCAGCCGTTTCAGAGTCTTCAACAAAAAAAAGCACGCTGTCTCCTGCCATCTTCATTATATGACGCAGGGGCTTCTCATATTGAAGGAAAAGAAAATCTTCCGGTTCAACATAGACCTTCCCCGAAAAAACAAGGGGGTTGGCCAGGACAGCGATGCGCCGTTCTTCAACAAAGGAAGCGGTGATGGTAGTGAGGTCTGCCTGGCTTTCTTTGATGCGCTGCAGGACGTCCTGGGCCTCGGCCTGCTCAAGGAGACGCCCCTCGTCTGCCCTGGTGATAAAAGGACAAAAAATTTCACCACAGAGGCACAAAGACCCAAAAATGAGTACCAGAAAAGATTTCAAACCTCTGTACCCCTCAAGGGGGTATTGAAAAGAATGCCTCTGTACCCCTCGAGGGGGTATTGAAAAGAATGTCTCTGTGGTGAAAAAAAAGAGTTTTTTCATGGAAGTCATTTCAACATTCCTCGAACTTCTTGATACCGCTGGTGATTAAAAGCTCGGTACGGGTTTCATTAATCTGAAAACGCTGCAAATCTCTGGCAGCAAGGGCCTCCTTAATTTCCGTGGCCGTCCATGCTGAATCAATGGATTCCATCAGCCCCTTGCGACCCCGACTGAAAAGAAAGGCCAGTTGCCAAAAACTATTCATTGCTTGGTAGATAAAAGCGGGCATATCGCGCCGGAAGTCGATGAGCAGAAATTTCCCGTCATCCTTTAAGACACGGTCCACCTCAGCAAGAAAGTCACCGGGACTATTGATATGGTGCATGGTGAAGAAAGAAATAACCATATCAAGACTCTTATCTGCAAAGGGCAGATATTCGCCCTGGCCGCTGACAAGCTCCAAGGGAACATCCATTCTCTCTGAATGGTGACGGGCCTGGGCCAGCATGGCCGTGGAGATATCAAGACCGTGAAACACCGCCCCAGGGAAAAATCGTTGGAGATGGAGGGGTATGGTTCCCGGCCCAGTACCCACATCAACAACCAGATCTCCAGCCCGAAAAGGCTCAGCCATGATGCCACGCACCCGCCAGGCCGCACCATACCCTGTCCAGCCGGCCACTCTGGAAAAGACACCGATGGTATCGTTTTCTACTTCTTGGCTCTCTGGGACACGCTCTTTAGCCATTAAAAAACCTCATGGGTTCATAGAGGATACCCAGGGTGGCCAAGGCCCCCACCAAGGAACCTGCCATGATGAGAAATGTACCGTAGGCACGTGAGAAACCAAGCATAAAACAGAGAACACAGGCCGAAATTATACCGCAGCCACGGATGGGAATAATGGCAACGGTCATCACGGCCAGAGGTTGCATCCTGGCAAGCCAGCCCCAAAACCCATCGGCCGCCATCCTCTCCCTCCAGAGCTGTCTCTTCTTGTTGAGGAAGGAATCAAATTTACGGCCAATGCTGGTAGTACGGCTGGATGTATCCAGAATAACGCCATAGACCGGGATCTGAAAGAAATCCAGGGCCAAGGCAACAGTGAAGGTAATTAAGACATCCTCATGGAGAAGCAGGGAACTGGCAATGGCGCCGGTACGGCCCAATGCCAGGTAGGAGGAAAAGATGATGCCGGCATCAGTCAGCATAGACATCCCCCCTTTGCCTCCATATCCTTCTGCACCTGAGAATTCCAGACATTCTTGGCAAGCTTGGTCAAGGCCCGATGCAAGGAAAAGTTGGCCATCAGGAAATAGGGATAATAGGGGCGACGCCATGACAGTCGGCGCGGGATGACGGTGGGCGACGAGAGATATTTCAGGGTCCAGGCATAGCCCTGCTGCAACTCCTCCACCGACATACTCCGCGGCTGGTAAACAACATGGTTCATATCATACTTGTCCCAGTTATGATGGAGAATGCGGCCCTGGCCGTCTATCTCTTCGTAGAGTTTCGTTCCTGGAAAAGGCGTAAGAATATTGACGTTGGGGACCTCGATCTCGTTTTCCTGAATAAAGGAAACCACCTCACCAAAGACTTCCGGCGTATCATGATCAAAGCCGAAGATAAAGGAGCCCTGGATGCCGATACCAGCCTCATGGATAACCTTCACAGCATGACTCACTGCAGCGGGGTTAGTGTATTTCTTATTTTTTACAAAATTATCATGTTGATGAAGGGACTCAAAGCCGATGAAAAGCGACACGCAATTCGACTGGCGCAGAGCGTCAAGGAACTCGCCATCCTCAGCCATGGCCAAGGTGGAAAACCCCATCCAGCGCATCTTATAATAGGCAAAGAGGTCCATGATCTCCCTGGCCCTTTTGCGGTTGGCAGTGAAATTGTCATCCACCACAAAAAGATATTTTGAGCCGTGTTTGCTGGCCACCTCAAGTTCTGCCTTAATGGTATCGATGGTTTTCAGGCGGAGACGATGACCGAAAATGGCAGGGACCGAACAAAAATTACAGGAGTTGGGACAACCGCGGCTGGTCTGCAGAGATGAGAGAAAAAAACGATGGCGCCAGTTAAGAAGGTCCACCCGGGGTTGGGGGATATCAGCTAAGGCGGCGTAAGAATCAGCTTGATACCTAGGAGCCAGCTCACCACGCTCAAAATCACGGATGAGGGCAGGCATGACATTTTCCGCCTCACCAATCAGCACTGAGGTGGCATGGCCTGCTGCCTCATCAGGCATCACCGTGGCATGGGCGCCACCCAACACCACGGGGATGGAATGTTCAAGGAAACGGTCAGCCAGAGCGTAGGCTCTGTTCACCGTGGCGGTCATGGTGGTAATACAAACGAGATCGGCCTGCTCAATGTGAGACAAAGGCCTGACTGACTCATCTATAAGCTTTAGCTCATAATGGTCGGGAAAGGTAGCGGCAAGCTGGGTGAGCCCCAGGAGAGGGAAAGGTAGAACCGAATCATTAGAAACACAGGTTCCCGGCTCCCGGGGAAAGACCAGGAGGACCTTCATGGTCAACCCGCCTCTTTTTCAGCCAGGGCATTAAGCTGTTCCAGGGTGCCTTCTGATGTCTCCTTGGCGCTGTTATCCTGGACAACCTTAAGGACTGCCTGTGGCTTGGTGGCCATCATGCAGGTATTGAGCTCACCGGGATATTGCTTATGAACCTTGCGGATGTCCTGGAAGAAGTTGGATTTCAAAATATCCAGAAAGGGCTTTTCACGGATATTATCAACGGCAAAGGGGAAGAAGACGCAGGGTTCAACATCACCGATGTTATTGACATGGATGGAGACGCGACCAGCGCCACAACCTTCGGTTATACGGGCATCGGCATAGAAATCGATAAAGACGATATCATTATTTTTCCTGACCCTGCGCACCTTTTCCGGAATCATCGCCTTCTGCTCATCAGTGGGCACGATCTGCAGCTCTTTACAGGCCTTACCCTGGGGGATAGCAATGGCGCACCAGCCAAAGGCGGCGCCATGGTCAATCATGGTGCCGATAAACTCGTCACTGTAAATCTCTTCAAAATTCTGGCGGCTAACCATGGTGGAGTAACCAACCAGCACCCCGGCATCACTTAGCTTGCGCATGGCAGAGAGCGCCCCTTTGTAAGCGCCCGCACCCTTGCGACCATCGGTGAATTCTTCCGGACCGTCAATACCAATGGCAATAATGGCATTGCCAAGTTTGGCCAGACGCTCAATTTTCTCATCATCAAGCAGTAAAGCATTGGTGAAAATCTGGAAGCCAACCTGAGGAAATTTTTCGAGAACATCAAAGATCCAGGGCTTGATAAAAGATTCACCCCCCAGCCAGGTCACCAGGTTGGTACCAGCCTTGCCCGCCTCCTCGATCATAGACTCAACTTCTTGCTGGGTAAGCTCGTCGGTGCGGATATGGGTACCAGCATAGCAGCCGTAGCAACGGAGGTTACAACTGGTGGTGGGGCTGATCATCAAGTTGCCCGGAGGCGCCACATTATACTCGTTATAAAAGGCGAGGCGCTTCTTGTAACCAAGCAGGATACCGCGCAGAAGATAGTTGTTAAAAAGCTTACCGCGAACCTTGGGGTTTACCTTTTTAAGGGCCCGCCTGGCGCCGGCAATACCAGGATGTTTATCGGCAATCAACTTACGCATGGCATCAATACCCTTGTCATGCCAGTCGATGGATGTGAGTTTGGCAACGGTATCAACAATGCGCAAAAAGTTTTTATCAGAAAGATTGCTGGCAAAGCCGAGAATCTTGCTTGAAAGAGAGTCAGGAATACTCAGATCAAACATTGTAGCAGCTCCTAAAACGGCAAAGAAAGAAAAGGAAAACTATAATTAACAACCGCGTACGCAAAATGCGCCGGGGAAGAACATATCTACCAGGAAATGAGATTCTTTTCTAGGTAAGTTTGATGGCCTCGCAGATAGCGAGCCTGCGAGACCTTCGAAAAGTTCGGTACGGCCACCTGTACAGTGGTTATCCTATGGATTTAACGTCACATGGTTATGTGTGCCAACAGCTTTTTAGCGATCATCAAGTTTACGTTTAAATTTACCGGCATCCAAAGATGCATAGCTTACCCTGCTGTAACCCGGCAACAGAAAGCGTCCTTGGCTCAAACGGGCGACAAGAACAGGAACCAATCCTATATAGCAGGAAATAAACCGTCTCACAAGATGCGGAGAGCGGGTATTGGCATCAATTGAGGTGAGGCAACTGCCATAGCCCGCTTTTTGTAGCAAAAGATCCATGGAATTTTCAGCATAATCAAAGAGATGCGAGGGGGCCTGCATGAGCTTCAGGGAACGGGCCAGCTTGCCGGAAAATTTCAACAAAGGGGAGGTGTTCGGGTAGCGCAGCACCAGCACCCCGCCCGGCTTTAAGAGTTTAGCGACATTTCGCAGAGTTTGCAGAGGATCGGCAACATGCTCAATGACGTAGAACATGGTCACCACATCAAAGAGCCCGATGTCCTCCATCTCTTCCACGGCGCAGGAGTGGATGGTTCCGATTTTCTTAGCACGGGCAATCTCAGCGGCCGGTTTGGAAAGTTCGATGCCCTCCACCTGCCATTCCCGTCTGGCCATGGCCTCCAGGAAAAATCCATATCCACAGCCGATATCAAGAAGACGGCCTGCTTCCGGGAAATGACGACCAAGGAAATTTGCTGAACTATCAATGACCGGCGCCATTTCAAAGCCCCACTCTTCTACCTCCTGGGCAGAGAGGGGCAGATACTCCTGGTAGTGGTCATGAAGATCGTCGGCACTGGGCTGGGGCCACAGAGAAAGCAAACCGCAGGCTTTGCAACGATAATAGGGGTAACCGTTTTCGTGATAGAAGGGTTGAGGCTGGTCAGCTCCACAGAGATAACAGCTTACCGGGGGGGAGTCATATGGAGCCATAGTGGACCGCGTGCGCCTCTCTCTCGCATAAATTTGGCCAGATGTTCAGAACAGCGGATCTGATGGCCGGGGAAGATCCATGTCTTATGGAGCCGTGACAACCTATTAATTTCCGGTTCCAGGGGCTCGATAGCAGGGGAAACGTAAAATTGGGGCTCGACCATATCAGTCTTTTCGTTGATCAGCCCTTCATCCATTGCAATTTCGTAAAGCTTTGTGGCCGGTATAATACGCAGACCAGTCATGAAGATAACCGCCGAGGCCCGGGTCTTAACCAGGTTATCCACGGTTTCCTGCAGGGTCTCTTTTGTCTCACCCGGCCCGCCCACCAGGATGGCATGACAAAAGGGTAGTTTCTGTTGATAGCAGATGTCGCTTATCTCCAAAACCTCAGAAACGGAAAAACTCTTGCCGAGATTTTTCAACATCACAGGCGACAAGGTGTCTGTGCCAAACTCGACACCCAGGCAACCGCTCTCCACAAAGAGGGCCGCCATCTCCTCATCAAAATTGAGAGGGGCGGCGTAACAGGTCCATTTCAAATCCAGCTTGGCCTGCAGCATGCTCCGGCAGAGGTCCTTGGCATAGTCAGGCGGATTATTGAAGACCGAATCAACAAAATAGACCTCACGAATGCCCCTGCTGCGGATCTCTCTGAGTTCGGCAATAACCTGTTCAATGGGCCGTGTTTTCGCCTGTCGGCCTTCAAGTACCGGATAACTGCAATAAATGCAAGTAAATGGACAGCCCCTCTTGGTCTGCACCGTGGCCATGCCGCCGATTTCCTGATAATGCTCCAGGGGAAATTTTTCATACAGGGGAGATAACCACTGTCCGCCCGCCAAACTGCCGCTTCCAGAGACAACCTTTTCACCGGTGCGGATGAGAAGACCAGGAATGGTTTCAGCCTCACCCTTGCCCTGCAGGGCATCAAGCAAGCGGACAATAACCTCTTCGCCACTGCCCACCACGCCGTAATCGCATTGCAATTCAAGGAGGAGTCGTTCCGCAAAGAGAGAATAGCCTGGGCCGCCAAGCACCAAGACCGCATCGGTCAATTCTCGCAGGGAAGATACCGTTTTCTGGTAATGGGGAATATAGGTAGTGGTTTCCGGGTAGGCGACATTATCAACATTGCGCAGGGAGAGGGCGACCACTTCAGGCTGAAAACGTTGTATGACAGGAGCAAGATCGGTCATGTCCTGGACACAGAGATCAAAGACTTCACACTCATGGCCAGCCTGATCCAGGGCTCCGGCAATAAAGGCCAAGCCCAAGGGGAAGGCTGGCTCAGGAAGGATTTCCTTATTTAATGAAAAAAGAAGGACTCGCATCAGCTACACCCTGGCCACCAGAACACCGCCAGCGCCGCCCCCCGGGCTGACTGTGGTGGCAAAGGCATGGTCAACCTGGCCGACATGGCCGTCATAGAGGCTGGCATAGGGAACATGGTCCGTCATCCTTTTGCCCAATAAGCGGCAGGGCAACTGGCCGCCGCTGACCAGCGCCACTGCCAGGGCAGTTCTCAGCAAGCCTGCCCCCATGACGTTGCCGGTGCCATACTCCGGCAGAACACAGGGCAACTGGGGACCAAGACTCTTTGCAAGGACGGCAAGATGGTTATTATCGACCTCCTTCAAGAAGGAGGTGCCGGCAATGACCGCGCCGATCTTGGCACAATGATTTTTATCTAGGCCGGCAATCATCTGCTCCACAGCTGGGGCAACCTCGTGATAGAGTGCAGGCCACGAGGCGGAACCAGCCGTCACCACGTCATGGAGACGGGCCAGGGCCACGCCTTTACGAGCAGCAAGGCTTTCCTCGCTTTCAAGAACCAAAGCCACACTGGCCTCGCCAACCTTAATCCGGCGGCCCAGGAGGATTTCATCCGAAGAAGAAAATGACCTTTTTTGCAGCTGGCCACAGGCCTGCAAGCCAGCAAGCAAGGCCGGGCTCATCTCTTCAACCCCAACCACAACCATACGCTGCGCCATGCCATTTTCTAGGAGGTTATAGGCCAGGGCCAAAGCATGCTCGGAAGACAGGGCCTGCTGACACACCGTGGTATTGGCACTCTGGAGGCCAAAGATAATAGAGACCTGGCCAGCCGGGGCATTGGGTACGGTTTCCGGGAAATAACCGGGATTAACCTTAAGAGCCCCTTTGGCGAGGAAATCTCCATAGAACAAATCGCTCTGGGCCGTGCTGCCAAAAGCTGTACCAAGCACCACGCCACAGCCTGCCTTTTCATGATCAACAAAACCACTGGCCCCCAAGGCATCTCCGGCGGCGGTGACCGCCATCTTCGACAGCCTGCTCATCTTACGCCGAACTAAGGGCTTAGCATAGGGGGCCAGGGCATCTTTAAATTCGGGGACCTGGCCGCAGGAAACAGGAGTGGCCCCCTTACCAAGAGGTTGCCTAGCAGTGAGGGCAGAATGGCCGGCAAGACCCTGGACAAGGTTCTCCAGGCGCAGACCATAGCCGCTCAGACAGCCCATGCCGCTAATATAAACCTTAGTCGTCATGGCCCCTCTCTTCATCCTTGCCAAAGAGCAGGGCAACATTATTGCCGCCAAAGGCCAGGACATTGTTCATGACATATTTCATCTGGGGCATGGATTTTCCCTGCCCAGGCATATAATTGAGGGGGCATTGCCCATCCGGGGTTTCCAGACCGGCAGTGGGGGGCGCCATACTATGATGAAGAGCCAGGAGGGAAAAGACAGACTCCATGGCCCCGGCAGCACCCAGACAATGACCTGTCATGGATTTTGTTGAAGAAACACAGAGATCTTTGCAATAATTGCCAAACACCCGCTGCACCGCCTTAGACTCAGCAAGATCATTATGAAGGGTGCCGGTGCCATGGAGGTTGATATAATTAATATCCTTTGCCTGCAGGGCGGCACGCTCCAAGGCCTGCTCCATGGCCATGACAGCACCACGCCCCTCAGGATGGGGAGCCGTCATATGATAGGCATCAGAACTCAGGCCCCAGGAGAGCACCTCGCCATAGATGGTGGCATTACGGGTCGTGGCTTCCTGCCAGTCTTCAAGAATAAGGACACCGGCCCCCTCCCCTAAAAAGATCCCCTTTCTATTCTTATCAAAGGGCTGGCATCGTTCAGGGGCAATGGAATGGAGGCTGTGAAATCCGCCATAGGTCAAGCGGCTTAATCCTTCAGCACCGGCCACCATAAAGGCCTTAGCCCGCCCTTTTCGGATGGCATCAGCAGCAAAACCAAGGGAGGTGGCAGAAGATGAACAGGCTGTTGCAATGGAAAAACGTGGTCCGGAAAATCTAAAAGTCGCAGCCAGAAAATCGGCCAGCGACGAGGCCGGATAGCTGTGAAGCTTCCAGGCAGGAACAAACTTTTGACGATCATCACGCTGGGCAACCCATTCCTCGGCCTCCAGCATGCCGGCGGCGCCAATACCGGCGGCAACTCCTATTTGGCTATCTAAGTAGAGGTCTTTAGGGAAAGCGGCATCAGCAAGGGCCTCGCTGGCAGCCAGCCAGCCCAGGCGCTCATGACGAGAAACACGCGGGAGAAGAGATGAGGCATGGGCCAGGAGATCATCGTCAACCTGGCCACCAATCCGGTTTTGAAACTGATCAAAGCCAGGCAGGGAGATCTCACCAAAATCGGTTTCACCAGCCACCAAGCGGGGCCAGACCTTATTTACTCCCTGACCGAGACAGCAAATAATACCGAGGCCAGTCACTGCAACTCTTGACATATTCTCGTAGGTTCCGTAATTCCCGCCGCCCTTCGCCGGTAAAGGCCCGCCTTAAGAGTTCCAGGGTGAAATAATAAACAATGCGATAGGTGTCGATCCAGGGCCGGTAAAAACTTTTATGGGATAAATCTTCAGGGTAAATCACTGTTATCGGCGTAAAACCGATACGCAGGAGATTCATCGAGGAGCGGACGAGCACCTCACTTTCCGACACATACCGGTCAAGCCTTAACTCAGAAAGCATGGTCCGGCAAGTAGCCAAGCGAAAGATCCGAAAACCACACTGGGCATCAAAAATCTTCTGGTGGCAAAAATTCCCCGTCCCCCAGCTGGAAAACCAGTTTCCTAAGCGCCGAACTGCAGGCATGTCACTCTGGTCATGCATACGATCACCAATGAGGAGATCGAGCTTTTCGCGCTCAAAAACATCAATGAGGCCAGGCAAGTCATCCGGATCATGCTGAAGATCGCTATCCATGGCAACAGCCACATCAAACCCCTTTTCAAGGGCCCAGGCAAAACCGGTACGTAGTGTTGCTCCTTTACCCCTATTTACCTGGTGACGCAACAGAGAAACTCCCCTGCCGCCATACTGCGCAGCAATAGAATTGGTTTGATCCTCAGAGCCGTCATCAATGACCAGCAGGGCATGACCATAGGCGAGTAGCGTATCCAGCAAAGGTCCCAAGGTGGAGCCGACATTATATGAGGGCAGAAGAATACAGACCTTCATGGGCTGGATGTTTCTCCATCTTCTTTGAAATAGGCTACCAAGTGTTCTATTTTTTTAGCCAATTCTCCCTCAAGGGTGTAGACCATAAATCCTTTCTTGTTCAAGAGAACCTGGGTGGATTCTCCTTCCATCACCAGTTTGCCCGAATCAGCCTGGACGATTCGGAAGGAAAAAACAAGTTTCGCTGCCTTTTGCGGGACCAGAGAGAGTTGGACAATAAGCTCATCATGGAAACGGGCTGATGACTTAAAATTTGAGGTGAGGTTTATAATAGGGGCGGTATAGCCCAGGGAGGAAAGCACCTCGGGCAGTAGGCCAACCTTGGCCAGGACCTCACTACGGGCCACCTCAATATAGGCAAAATAATTGGCGTACCAGACAATACCCCATTGATCTACCTCGTTAAAACGGACCTGCACCCGGCTTTCATGAAATTTCATGGGACAAAGATGTGGAAACGTTGGGAGAAAGATAGAGCAGCCAACCACCAACCAAAACATGGTCTGGGCCAGCGCACCGTTTTCCAAAAAAAAGGAGCCAAATCAACACCCTTTAAGGTACCCGACCCGGCTCCAGAAGCAAACACTCTTTTATATCAAAAAAGCTATCTTAAAATAGAACAACTCTCAAAATGACCAGTGGTAATTTACACTTTCTTTTCCGTAATAAACTCGGCAAGAGCAGTTATGGAGGCAAAGGCCTTGCGGCCAACCTCTTCATCCTCTATCTGGATGCCGTACTGCTGCTCAATATGAACAACCAGCTCAAGGGCATCAACTGAGTCAAGCCCCAGACCTTCATCGCCAAAAAGAGGCTCATCATCACCGATCTCTTCAGGATCAAAATCTTCCATACGCAGAGCCGTAACAACAAGCTGCTTGAGCTCTGCAATTAGTGCACTATCTACCCCGGGCATTGCTACTCCTTACCAAATAAAATTTAACGAAGATCAATACGTCCTTCTAGAACTGATGTCATACGTACCGCAAGGACATTAATGATATGATTCATCATGCTCCCAGAATCACCGCCAAAACCACCGGCTGAGGCAGTATCACGGGCATAGAGACGAAGTGAGGGGCGTTTCTTGCCAGGCTCAAAAACCTCTATAACACCGGCAACAGCGGCCTTGCCGGCTCCCATACCTACAAGGTAACGGGCAGCGCGGCTACCTGGGTTACATTCAACGAGAGAGCCTTCAATACGTAATGCTCCGCCAGGTTTTATATCAAGGGAGTCTCGGATTGAACCCTGGAAACTTTTAATATAAGGCTCATAAGAAAACTTGCCCTGGGCAGGGAGAACCCGGCCGGAAAATCTGGTCATGGTGGCGCTGTGATAGCCGCCTAAATCTGCGGCTGGATCCTGCCAGACATAGACCCGGTTTTCACCACCCATACCATAGACATAGGCCTTGGCATTAAAAGCATGATCCGGAAAATCACTTAACACTTTTACCTCATTAGGGGCGAGGGTGCGACCCCCACCAGATCGTGCTCCACCACAACCGTTGAGGGCAAAGACAACAGCGGCACACAACAGGATATACAGGGCGTTAAATTTCATTTTTTCTCCTCATTTTTTCTATAAACTGAGAGTAAATACAGGCTGCCTTTCATACACTTTTTAAAATCACGCAAGAGGGTCAATATATTTGATGGGGCAAAGCAGTTCAAGCTTTTTCAAAAATGAAATCAACAAGTTTGCCATACCTCATCTTCATATCTTCTTTTGCTGTAAACGGCAATAATATTAGAAGTTATTCTAAATAAGGATTTACAGGTAGAAAAAAAGGGTATATGAAATTGGCCTGATAGAGAGCAAAAGGTATAATATTTCCTCTTAAAATAGACTCGGATTTTTTTTGCCAGGTCACCCTAAAATTCTGCGCATCACCTCTTCTCATGCATATTTTATTCGTTGTACCGGGCTGGCCCAAAGGAAGTTTCTGGGACGTTCTTTTTTTTAAATTTCCTCCCCTGGCCATGGCCACCCTGGCCGGTCTTACCCCCGAAGAACATACCATCAGCTTCGTTGATGAAAGCATTTCACCTCTGGATGAATCAATTAATCCCGACCTGGTGGTGATTACTGCGATGACCCCTCTGGCCCCGCGCGGCTATGAGATTGCCGCCCTTTTCCGGGCCCGGGGAATCAAGGTGATCATGGGTGGCATCCATGCCTCAAATATGCCTGAAGAGGCAGCCCAGCATGTGGACTGCGTGGTTATCGGCGAGGCGGACGAGATCTGGGGCAATATCTTAAAAGATGTTGAAAACGATTGTTTACAGCCCACCTACCGGCAGAGTGAATACACCCGGATGGAGGTCATTCCCACGGCCAACCGATCCATCTATCCGACAAAGAAATATTTCTTTGAAAACATGATCCAGACCACCAGGGGCTGTCCGTACAAATGCGAATTTTGCACGGTGACCTCATTTTTCGGCGGCACCTACCGCCCCCGTCCGGTGTCGCGTGTAATCGACGAAGTCGAGAGCCTCAGCCGCCAGGCAGGATATATCTTCTTTGTTGATGACAACCTGGTGGCCCATAAGGAACACACCCTGGCCCTTCTTGAGGAGTTGAAAAACTTCCGCCTCCGTTGGGTATGCCAGGCACCGATTACCATCGCCAAAAATGAAGAATTGCTGCGCAAGATGATGGAGGCGGGCTGTCATGGCATCTTTATCGGTTTTGAGAGCTTGAACAGCAAGAATATTGAGGTGATGGGCAAGAAACAGAACACTGTCTCCTTTTACGAAGAGGCCATCCAACGTATCCACGACATGGGTATCGGCGTTTATGGCTCCTTTGTTTTTGGCTATGACCACGACACCCCGGCTGTTTTTGACCAATACCTGGAATTTGCCAACCGCACCGGCATTGACGGTGCTTTCCTGCCGGTCCTTACCCCCTTCCCAGGCACCCGTATCCATAAACGTCTGGCCGAGGAGGGCCGGATCCTGAGTCAGGATTGGCGTCTCTACGATATGGCCACCGTGGTCTACCAACCCAAAGGAATGTCGGTCCGCGAGTTACAGGAAGGCTTCTGGCAGGTCAACAAGGGCTTTTACTCCATCTCGTCAACCATGCGCCGTCTCTTTCGGCCCAGCTCGTTGAAGAGACGTTCTAATATTATATTTATGCCCATGAACTTCGGCCATGTACCTGCCATCCGCAAAGCCCATAGACGTTTTAAAAATCTGTCCGTCAACTTGCCCTGCGGTGCTTTGTAAAAATGGAGTTTGACCACGCCGCCATTCTGGCTGCCCTGCCCCACCGGCCGCCCTTTCTCTTCCTGGACAAGGTCATTGACATTACACCCGGTCAAAAAGGTACTGGAATTAAACGGCTCAGTGCTGACGAACTGCTGCTTGCGGCAAATAAGATGGTGATGCCTAATATTCTCCATCTGGAAATCATGGCCCAGACCACAGCCATTATCTGCGCCAGCATGCCCCCTGCTGACCAGCAAAATGTCCCTGGAGAAACAGCGAGTCCCGGCATGGGTTATCTGGCCGGCGGCGATCTCGATTTCACCAGCTCTGCGCCAGCAATAGCAGGCGACACCATTGAAGCCAGGGTAGAGATTATAAAATTCTGGAGCCAATACATCCTGGCCCAGGGCAGCATATTTGTTAACGACCAAAAGCTCTCGCAGGGCCGTTTCACCATTGCCCTGGCAGAAGGATACTAACCGATCTTTTTTGCGGTTGACAGAGGGGTTATAATAGCGCATTTGTTTTTCTAATTACCATCGCCTTTCAGTCATTTTGGAAGCACGATATCGTAGGAGCCCGGCCCTCCGGGCGATAAGGGAAAGGATTGAGCAAATATTGCCTTTGATCGCCCGGAGGGCCGGGCTCCTACAAATCAAGCCTTTCATGCAACCATGCGCCGTGGTAATCAGATTTGTTTTTAACGACTTTGATATAGATCAAGTATTTACCATTTCGCCCTCTATATATTGATGTTTATGTCCGCAACTACCCATAAAAAAGAGCTCATCGCCAAGATTTCCGCCTTTATCGGCGATGCAAGGACCGGCGATTTCAACAGCCTGGCCTGTCAGCTTTTCGCCTATCAATTTGAACATATTCCAGCAGCCCGAGCCTATTATGAGAGATGCGGCGTGTCTCCCTCCACCTTGGATAACTTCACGGACATTCCTGCCATTGGCCTTAATATCTTTAAGCGCTATGAACTCTTTGATGGCACGAGCTGCCAGAAGACCTTCCGTACCAGCGGCACCAGCGGCAAGGGCCGAGGATCCTCCTGTTTTGCCGCTGAAGATCTGGAATTGATGGCCCTTTCCATCCTTGAGAATGCCCAGGCTACCCTCTTTGCCGATCAGCAAAAAACCAGGTTTATGATGCTGGTGCCCAACCCTGAAGAGGCCCCGGACATTATCATGGCCCACGGCATGGCGGTAATTGCCGAAAAATGGGCCACAGAGCCGCCCTTTTACGCAATCTGCAAAGGTGCCTTTCTTGGCAAAGAAGCCGTGGAATATCTACAGCAATGCATCGCTGACAAGGCGCCGGTGACCATCATTGGCGGCAGTTTCGGCTTTGTCAATTTCATTGATAAAGTAGCCCCTCAACTTGGCTCTTTACCTCTACCCCAAGGCAGCCGTGTTTTAGACGCCGGTGGCTTTAAGGGCAGAAGCCGGGAATTAACCAGAACGGGGTTTCTGGAAATGATGTCAGACTTTTTCCATCTTCCGGCTGAACAATGCCTGAACCTCTATGGTCTCACCGAACTTGGCAGTCAATTTTACAGCCGCGGCCATGCAGAAAAAAGACCTGGCCATTGGACCAAAGTAAGGATCTGCGCCCCCATGACCTTGCAAGAGGTCGAGGATGGCGGGGAAGGCATCGCCCTTCTTTACGATTTGACTAATGTCGCGCGCCCCATGGCCATTCTCACCGATGACCTTGGCCGCCGCCACGGTAACGGCTTTGAAATCGTAGGCCGGGCCTCAGGCAGTGCACCGCGGGGCTGCAGTCTGAGCCTGGAGGATATCCGATGAAGATCCAGGTTGACGGTTTCCATATTCCCGGTTTTCAGGGCCAAACGTACAAACGCACCATTGGTTCTACCCAGGTTCTGTTACCAAAACTCACCGCCGATGATATCAGCAGGGCCAATGACCATCTCTTGGGCAAAGGGCGAGAAATCCTTAAAGGATACTCCACTGATGACCTGGCTGAGATCTTTGGCATGGCTGCTGACTTCTGGCAACAGGACAGTGATCTCAAGATGGAGATCGTCGTTGCCATCAGCGATCTCACCGGTTTAAGCCGGATGGTTGTCTGCCATTCAATTTCTGTTGAGCAGGGTAATAGTTCTACAAAAGATATTCTGGCAGCTATGGACCGTGACCTCGGCTCTCATCGCTGCCTTAACGCCTTCCAACATGATCCTCACTTGAACGGCATGGCTAAGGCCTATGGGCCCCGGCTGACCAGTGCTGTGCTTACCGCTAATGTCCCGGGCCTAAGCTACCTGCCCATGGTCCGATCCCTCATGGTAAAAAGCCCCCTGATAGCCAAACTGGCCAGCAACGAGCCGGTCTTTGGCCCTGCTTGGATTAAGTCTGTGACAGACATTGAGCCGCCCCTGGCAGAATGCGTCGCTCTCTGCCACTGGCAAAGCGGCAATGATGCCCTGCAGCAAGCCATGTTCGATCCGGCGGAGGTTGCCATTCTTTATGGCGGAGAACAGACCTGCCGGACCTTGCGGGAGTTTATCGGTCCCCATAAAAAAATTATTGAGCACGGTCATAAGATCGGCCTGCTGCTCATTGACCAAGAAGGCCTCAGTGATCTAGGACAGGCCCGCGACTTAGCAAGCCGCATTGCCCTTGACGTTGCCATGTTCGATCAGCGTGCCTGTGTGGCGCCGCAGATCGTTTACGTTGAAAGGAACGGCACTGTCTCCACCCTGGAGTTTACTGCCCTCATCGAAGAAGCCCTTATTGATCTTGAGAAAGATTATCCCCCCAGCGCGATGAGCATCGATACCGGCGCCTCCTTGGCTATGGAACGAAATATCGCCCTTTTTGAGGCGGCCCAACATGAAGACGTGGAGCTTTTCGCCCGCTCGACAGCTACTCTAATCCATGAAAAAGATGCCCATTTCAAGACAGTGCTGCCCACCCGTTTTCTCCGCGTCTGTCCGGTGGATGATTTAGATGAGGTCATCGCTATCCTCCGCCCCTTTAGCAGCTATCTTCAGAATATCGGCATTGAGAGCAACCCTGAAAGAATAGCTGACTTGGCAGAACAGCTTGGGGCCATCGGGGTTTCCCGGATCACCAGGCCGGGCCTCATGCACCGCCCCACCATGCGCTGGAAACATGACGGCATTTCCACCTTTTCCGACCTGGTCCGCTGGACCGACATTGAGCTTGAGGTATGAATATGACCCTAGAAAAAAAGAATATCCTCGTTGTTGGTGGCGCAGGCACCATCGGCTCTGCCGTGGCCAAACTTGCTTCAGAGCACGGGGCCCAGGTATTGATTTGGGACAAGGACGTTTCTGCCATCCGTGACCTTGCCAGTAAAGAAAAATGGGCAACTTCCCAGGTTGATTCCTGTAATGAACAGGAAGTCGTCGAGGCCTTCAACCTGCTGGTCAGCAGTGGCAGGCTGCCGGATATCGTTGTTAACGCCGCCGGCATCTTCACCCATCTTTGCCCCCTTGAGGCCTTGGGCCTTGCCGCTTTTGAAGAGGTGATCCACACCAACCTGGCCGGCACCTTTCTCATCTGCCGGGAGGCCATCCGCCATTGCGGCAACAATCTGGTGCTGATCAATATCTCATCGTCCCTGTCGCAAAAGCCCATCCCCATGGCAGCCGCCTACGCAGCCTCCAAGGCAGCCATTGATTCTCTAACCAGGTCCATTGCCATTGAGTATGGTGCCAAAGGAGTAAGGGCTGTGGCCATTAACCCCGGGCCGGTGGAAGGCAAGATGCTCAGCGATGGTCTCACAGAAATTGCCCAGGCCATTGGCGCCCCCAATGAGGCGATCATGGAAAAAATTATTGAGGGACTGCCCACCGGCAAGGTGGTCACCGCTGGGGAAGTGGCAGAACTTGCCATCTTCCTGGCTGGCCGCGGTGCCGATTCCATCAACGGCCAGGCCATTAATCTTGATGGCGGTTTTGCCGTATAGGTATGAGCAGACAGGCAACAGCAGAAGAGGAGAAAACAATCTTCATGGTCATGGGCATTCTTTTTTGCCTGGTGGCCGTTGCTGCCCTGACCTACGGCGCCAAAACGGTTCTTGAGGCCCAGGCCATGCAGGAATGGCCCACCTGCCGCGGCGTTATCATCAAATCAGAGACCCGCTGGCAGCGGGGCACGGATGGTGGCTCGTCAACCCTTATAGCCGATGTCCAGTACCGTTATGAGGTAGAGGGCCGCACCTATCAGGGCGACAGCATCTCCCAGGGCCAATACGGCTCCAACGATCCGGCCCATGCCCGCCAAGAGGCCGGCCAATATCCCCTTGGCAGCCTGGTGGATGTACATTATGATCCTGATGATCCACAACACTCTTTTTTAGAAACTAACTGGCATTGGCTCAACGCCATCGCCCTTGTGGTTGGCAGTATTGCCCTGATTGCCGGACTCTTTCTCATCCGCCAGTCAACACGCCTGAAATTATAACGAAGATTAATCTGCTCCCTTGCCGGAGCTCAACCATGAGAAGTAGCACGATGGAAATACGCGTATCAACCAATTGGGACCCAAAACTGCCGGCCATGCTTAACGATTTTCCGGTCACCCATGTCTACGGCAAGCTTGCTGACGATGTGGTGGGCGGCTGCCGCCCCTCCTTTCTCCTGCCCCAGGTGAGCCGTGAGGATATTGCCAAGCACGTCGGCCTTCTCCATGGGCAGGGCATTAAATTTTCCTACCTGCTGAACACCTTGAGTCTGGCCAATGTCCAGTACACCAAGGAGGGCTACAGGCAGATCCGTGAGCTCCTCGACTGGCTCACCGAGATCAAGGTCGATGCCCTGACCATTGCCATCCCCTATCTTATTCGTCTGGTTAAGGAGCATTACCCCCATTTCTTTATCAAGGTCTCTTCGGTGAGCCGGATCAACACCGTGACCCGGGCCAAACAGTATGAAGATATGGGCGTTGATGAGCTGATCATCGACGAAATGCTCAACCGCGATTTCGACACCTTAAAGGCGATCAACGATTCGGTGAACATCCCCCTGGAGGTTATTGCCAACCCCTGCTGTCTGTGGGAATGCGCCCAGCAATTTGAGCACGTCAACCATGACGGCCATGCCTCCCAGACCCAGAGCCATAACGATTATTGCTATTTGCAGCTGCCTTACGTGATCTGCTCAAGCCAGAAGCTGGAGGACCCGGTTAATATCCTCAAGGCGCGCTGGATCCGTCCTGAGGATCTTCACTATTACGAGGAGATCGGTATCAGCCGCTTTAAGGTCGTGGAGCGTTTCAAGACCTCAGGCGCCCTGACCACTGCGGTGAAGGCCTATAGCGACCGCAGCTTTGACGGCAACCTTATCGACCTGCTTACCCTGCCCAACAAGGGCTCTTTCCTGCCGCCCAACATGGAATATTTCAACAAGCCGGACATGGTGGATATGGCGCAGGTTCAAGCCGTGGCTGGCTTGATGAATTTTTCGTTTAATGACGCCATTCAAATCCCTAATAAAGAGCTGGACGGCTTCCTGAAATTTTTCCAGAATCACGACTGCCGGCGTATGTCCTGCGATGACTGCGGCTATTGCCAGAAGTTTTTTGAGAAGATCGCCGTTTATAATCAAGGTGTGGCCCAGGACCAGGCCGACAACCTTAAAAATTTCGCCAAGGTCATCACCGATGGCCGCATCTTCGGCTCCGAGTAGATTTTTTTGGCCCCGGAACCCACGGAAATCCACTGAAAATTTCTTGCTGGGAAACCATGACATGATCAGGCGACTATACGTATAAACCTCATTCAGCCGCGCAATAATCTGGAAAAACACCTCTATAAAAAACTTTCCGTGTCTTTCCGTGGATTCCGTGGCTATCAATAAAAATGAAAACTCTCTTTCTCCACGTACCCAAGTTCAACAACAGCTATAAGCCCATCGGCGATTTTATCTGGATAAACTATATGCCCATGGGCCTGATGGCCATTGGCGATTATGTTCAGAAGAACGGTTTTGATACCGAGATCATCCACGTCGGCGTTGAGTGGGTGGAGAACCCTCTCTTCAAGATTGACGAGTTGGTGATGGACAAGCCGGAGATCAAGGCCATTGGCATGTCCATGCACTGGCATTACCAGGCCTACGACGTTATCGAGGCAGCCCGCAAATTAAAGGAGCTTCGGCCTGACATCTTCATCTTTATCGGCGGCTATACCGCCTCCTTTTTCCATGACCAGATCATTGCCGACTATCCGATGATCGATGCGGTGGTGCGCGGTGACGGCGAGGTCCCGGTTCTTGAACTATTGAAGGCCTTGGATGCCGGCAGCAGTCTGGAGCCAATTCCTAATCTTACCTGGCGTCGCAATAACCAGGTGGTGGAAAACGACCATACCTACGTGGGCGATGCCGAGATGGTCTCAGCCCTGAACTACAGCAACTTCTCCCTGTTGCGTCATAGCGATACCTATATAAAATATATCGGTCTGCCCTTTTTCTACGCCAAGAGTTTTAGCAAAGAGCAGAACTTCAAGCAATTCACCATCCAGTCGCCTCTGCTGCCCCTGGCCATTGGCCGTGGCTGTCCCTTTAACTGTACCTGGTGCGGGGGCTCCCATATCCCTCAACAGCGCCATATCAGTAAGCGGGTGGGCTTTATCTACCGCAGTCACGAATCGGTCATCCAGACCATCAAGGAGGGCATTGCCGCCGGCTACAAGACCATGCACACGGCCACCGATCCTGAGCCGGTGAGCCAGGAGTATTTCATCGAACTCTGGAAGAAGATCCGGGCCGAAGGCATCAAGACCAACTGGATGTTTGAGTGCAACGGCCTGCCTGCTGACGAGTTTATCGATGAGTTCCACAAGACCTTCCCGGGCGAAGATTCCATTATTGCCATGTCGCCGGAATGCGGCAATGAAGAGCTTCGCCTCCGTCATAAGGGCCCGGGCTTTACCACCGAGGCCTTCCTGGCCAAGATGGACAAGCTTGATGCCATGGGCATCTCCACCGAGATCTTCTTCACCTATGGCCTGCCCGGTGAAAATGAAGAGGTCATGGAGGACACCTTTAAACTACGCAAGATCATCATGGATCGTTACAAGCATGTCCGCGGCCTGCGCACCCTGTCCATCGAAATGGAACCGGGAGCGCCTTGGCAGATCGACCCGGATCATTACTCCATTGTCACCGACCGCAAGACCTTCACTGATTTTTATAATGCCCATGCTGAGCAGGGCAACTCGACCTATACATCCTTTGGCTATTATCTCCGGGACTTCTTCAAAAAGCCCCTGGACATGAGTCGGCCCTACGATGATTTTGCCCAGCGCCTGCAGAAGATTAAATGCAAACGCCTCTGCTTTCTCCACCCAAACCCGAAAAAATACGGCAGGCCTTGGCAGGGCCGCCTGCTCTGCACCGTGGCCTCCACCCTGCTCAAGCTCAAGCCGAAAAATTATCAAAGACCGTATTAACGGAAAGAGACTTACAAAATTTCAAGGGAAATAAAAGCTTTATTCCCTCTCCCAAGAATGGGAGCGGGTGAGGGTTGAAAACCAGATTCCTGCCCTTTCTACTTATCACCCCTCATCCCAGCCTTCTCCCCTCAAGGGGAAAAGGGACCAATAACATAACAGTGACAACAACCTTATTGGGAAAATGATCATGAATGTTTTGCTGCGTTTCATAACCGAACGTCCCGGCAGGGTACTGGCCAGTTTCGGGGCAGTGGTGGTTGTGGCGGTGCTTCTCACCGGGCTGCTTCGCTTTGAGCAGAACATCCTTGCCCTGTTGCCCCAGGACAACCGGGCCTTTCAACTGCTCTCCCATACGGTGACCGCTTCAAACGGCCAGGACAAGCTCTATATCCTGGTCAGTGACAAAGCCGATTCAGGAAACCTGCTTTCCCAGAGTAATACAATTATCAGCAGGCTCAGCAGCCTGGAGATTAACGGCAGCCCCGGTTATAAATCTATAACCATGCTGAAAGCTGAGGCGGTGAGTTCGGATGATTTCATTGATCTTCTCACCACCTATCTTGAATCCCCCTCCCTCTTTCTCACGGAAAAAGATCTTGCCCAACTCAGCGCTTTTCTGGCATCAACACAGGAGATAGACCACGAGGTCCGCCGCTCCCTGGCCCTGCTTGCCACCCCTGGCGCTCCCATGCTCACTAAGATCGTCAGCCTGGACCCCTTGAACCTGCGCCGTTTCTTTATCGACAAGCTCCATGCCATGCAGGGCTCCATGGCCTTTGCCGATGGTGCTGAAATGCTGAGCGCCGACAAAAAAGCCCTGATCTTGATTGCCACCCCCGGCCAACCTGGCTCAAATAAGGCCTTTGCCATCGACCTGATGGCAAAGAGCCATGCCGTGTTTGCCAACTATCCGGATCTCGAAATCGGTCTTACCGGGGGCTACGCCATTGCCGCCCAGGAAGAGGCCTTGATGCGTGGCGACATCCTCAACTGCCTGCTTGGTTCAGTCCTCGGTATCGGCCTTCTTTTTCTCTTTGCCTACCGCCGCTTTACCGTTCTCCTCTTTATCATTATTCCCCTGGGCGTTGGTCTCCAATTGGCCCTGGGCTTCATGGCCGTCACCTTCGGCCAGGTTCATATGATTGCGGTGGCCTTTGCCACTGTGGTTCTTGGCCTGGGTGTGGATTTTGCCATCCATGTCTATGACCGCTATGCCTCGGAACGCCTTGCTGACCAGCCTCCAGCTGTGGCCACCCGGCGGGCTGTTATGCGCACCGGCTCGGCAGTGCTTGTGGGTGGCCTTACCAGCCTCACTGCCTTTGCCGTCCTCACTACCACGGCAAGCCCGGTGCTGCGCCAGATCGGCTGGCTGGTGAGCCTGGGCCTTTTTTTCTGTCTGATCACCATCCTCTGGGCCTTACCGGCCTGGCTTAACTGGCTTGAGGGCCAAACCTGGACCCATAATCGTAAGCCTTTTTCCCTCCTGGGCATCAATATCATCGGTGCTTTTGTCAAAAAAAGGCCTGTTCTCTGCTTGGGGATAAGCCTCTTTTTTTTCATGGCATCCTTGCCAGGCCTCCAAAAACTTCATTTTGAACGAAACCTTGAGGCCCTTCACCCAGAAGGCCTGGAGGCGGTACAGGTGCGCCAGGATATCCATCAACATTTTAGTAATGGCATCATTCCTCTGCTCGTCTCTTGGCAATCACCTTCCGAAGACGCTTTTTGGCAGAAATCCAGACAGGTAGATACAATAATCGCTGAACTGCCCGCTGCAGATATCAACGGCTGGGCCTCGCTGACCACCATGAGTGGCGGCAGGCAACTTAGGCTTGAAAACTTCGAGCAAGCCAGAATCAACAAGGCCTTTGCCAGCTATGGCCTGGAGGTGGCGAGCTTCCCTCATCTGCTCTCTTTTCTAACTGATCTTGGCAAGGACAGCTCCAAAGGCAACTCCTTTCTGGACCGCCTCCTTCCCTTACACCAACGCTTTTTCTTTACAGACGATAAGGGCATCAGCGGCGTTACCTGGGTCAATGCCCTTTCTGAAGGGGCTGCGGTCAGGCTTGAGGAAAAGATGCTGGCCTCTGATTCGGGGATTCAGGTGGTCAGCCTTGATCGGGCCCTGGGAAGCCTGATGGATTCTGCCAAAACAGGCCTTCTTAAAACAGTGCTCCTGGCCTCCTCCCTGGTGGTTATTATCCTGCTTCTCTTTTTCCGCAGTTTAAAAAAAACGATCCTCGCTCTGCTGCCCACCATCCTGGCCCTCACAACCACCGCCGGACTCATGGGCTACCTGGGCATTTCCATCAACCTGATTAACTTCATCATCATTCCCATCCTCATCGGCATCGGTTTGGATGATGGTATCCATATTATGGATCGCTTTAGGGAAACCGGTGATATCGGCCAGACCCTGACCTCCACAGGCCGTTCTATTTTGCTGACAACGCTCACCACCTGCCTTGGCTTTGGCTCCCTGGCCTTGGCCCAGTACCACGTCCTCTCTTCCATGGGCATGTTGACCATTATCGGCGTTTCCAGCTGCTTTATCTATTCGGTTATCACCCTTTCTTCCCTCCTCCAATTACGAGGTCGCCGTGCCTAAAAATTCCGTTGTCATTATGGGAGGCGGCATGGCCGGTCTCACCGCCGCTGCCCTGCTTAGCAAACGCGGCCACCATGTCACCCTCTTGGAGAAAGAGGAAAAAACCGGGGGCTACGTCACCGGTTTCCGGCGCGACGGCTTTTATTTTGATGCCACCGGCGCCTTTTTAGCGGCCTGCAAACCAGGCAGCGAGTTTCATGCCATCTTCAGCGAGCTTGGCATAGATACGGATCTTGAATTTCTGGCCATCCCGGCCATCCGCAATATCTATCCCAGCTTTGAGCTGCAACTCGACTATCGCAACCCGCAAGCTTATGTGGAGTCCCTTGCTGAACGGTTTCCTGAGCATGAAAAAAACCTGGCAGCCTACAGCAAACTGACTGCCAAGCTTGGCCGGCAGTTTATGGCCTTTGAAGCAGCCCCTGTCTGGAAAAAGTTCTGCATGCCCTTTCTCTATCCCACCTTATTTCGTTGCGCCCGTCACTCCCACGGCACCATTCTGGAACGATTTTTCAACGGCCACCACGACATAATCCACGCCCTTTCCGCCCTGCCCACCACCCTGCCTCCCAGTGAGCTTTCCTATATTTTTGTGGCCGTACTCTGGGCCAAGGTTTTAAAGGACGGCGTCTTTTATCCTAAAGGTGGCATGCTGCATCTCACTGACATGCTGCGCCAGGCCATCATTGACAACCACGGAACCATCCACACCGGTCAAGAGATCAAGGCCATCAAGAATACCAGTAAAGGAGTTACGGAGGTGGTGACTGAGGACACTACAGCCTTTCAGGCAGACTGGTTTATTGGCGCTCTGAATCCCTTCCACGGCCAGGCCATGCTCCAAGATGAAAGCCTTCTTTATGGCAAGGTCTTTGACCTGGAGCGCTATACGGTCTCGCCTTCGGCGCTGCTCTTTTATGTGGCCCTGCCAGAAGATGCCCTGCCTGAGAATTGGCCCTATTTTGTGTCGCTGCATACCAGCGACGATCCTGAGCTTGAGGCCAAGGCCATTGCCAAAGGGATTTATAGGAACGGCCTGCACCTGGTGATCACAACACCCTCGCTCCTTGATCCAGATCTTGCTCCAGAGGGACATCACGCCATGAAGGTGCTGGTCCATGCCCCCAAGGCCTCCATCTTTGCCGAAGAATTTCCCAACCGGGAGGCTATTGATAAACTGCAGGGAGATATCTTTGAAATTGTCAGGGAAAGAACAGGCTTGGACCTTGCCGCCAGCAACATCTTTACTGTTCAGGCCACTCCCCAGGTCCTTATCGACAGAACCGGCAATGAAGAAGGGGCCATGTACGGCTTTGACTCGGCCTTAGGACAGGTTGGTCCTGGCCGCCCCCCCCTGGCCACCAAGCTTGACAACCTGCTGTGGATTGGGCATTATAACCGCCCTGCCCACGGCATAGTCGGCAGCGCCCTATCCGGCTGTTTTGCCGCAAATATTATCAGCAACAAATAATGCTCATCCCCCGCAAACTCTATCTCTTCCTCACCTATTTTTTTGCCCGCCTCGTACCTGTCTGGTGGCAGCGCATCCAAAATCATGTGGTGAGTTATTTTTACTACCTGCTTTGGGGTTCCAAACGTAAACCGCTGCTGAGAAACACCTCTATTATCCTTGGCCTGCCGGAAAATGCCCCGCAGGTTAAAAAGACGGTGCGGAGGCTCTTTGCCAATTATGGTTGGTATTTACGTGACTATGTCCTTATCCACCGCCTCACTAAAGAAAATTACCAGCAAACCGTGGCCGAAGAAATCGGCACGCAGCACATACAAGAGGCCCTGGACCAAGGCAATGGCGCCATTCTGATTACCCCCCATCTTGGCAATTGGGAGCTGGGCGGCGTCACCTTTGCCCTACGCGGCTCTCCAATCTATACCCTGACCTTGAAAGATGAGGAGGAAGGTGTTCAGGAGTACCGAGACACGGTGCGCGGCAGCCTTGGCATCAAGACAATCCATATCGACCCGGAGGATAACGGCACTATTATCAAGATGGCCCGCCTTCTCAAGGACAATAAGGTGATAGCCATGCTTGGCGACCGCTATGAAGGCGGTAAAAAGTCGGCAGTTACCTTTTTTGACAAAAAGGTGTATTTTCCTTCAGGAGTTATGGCCTTGGCCCAGGCCACTGGTGCCCCGGTGATTCCGGTCTTTATCATCCGCAGACCTGATGGCTGCTACCGGGCCTGGATGGAGAAACCACTCAAAGTTTCCCGAGTGGCGGGCAAGGACAATAACGAATTAATCGCCGAGAAAACACAGGAACTGGCAGGAATATTCGAAAAGAATATCCGCCGCCATCCTGATCAATTTTATCATTTTTTTGATTACTGGAGTCGATTTAGCTGTGAAGATACTACTGCTTGACCCGCCCCATCAGATTTTTGCTGCCCTGCGTATGTGGATGCCCTCCCCCGGCCTCATGGCCTTGGGGGCCTATATGGAACGCGAGGGCTACGATATTGAAGTTATCGACTCCACCACCCTGAGTCAGCCCTGGACCGACCTGGAAAACCGCCTGCGCCAAGGTAACTACGATGTCGTCGGTATTACCAGCCAAGCTGCCACCTTCCATAAGGATGCCATCCATGCCGCCCGCCTGGTGCGCCGCACCCTGCCTGAAGCCACCATCATCGGTGGTGGCGGTCATTTCACCCTGAACTACGAGGTGATGTTCAGCCAGGCCCCAGAGGTTGATTTCATCATTCTGGGTGAAGGCGAAAAGACCTTTGTTGAACTCCTTGAAGGCCTGCCTGGTTGCAAAAATGGCTGTACCATTGCCGGAGTGGCATATCAGAAGGATGGCGAAATAGTATGCAATAGCCCCCGGGCCCTGATCGACGACCTCGACACCCTTCCCATGCCCGGCTACCATCTGATGGACATGGACAACCCCACCTACTACCTGCATGGCATGGGGAGACGGGCGGTGGGCATCTCCACCAGCCGCGGCTGCGGAGACCATTGCTCCTATTGCTCCGAGTCGCAGCTCTGGCAGGCCAACTGGCGCGGTAGGAGCGGCCCCTTGGTGGTCAAAGAGATGGAGATGCTTAATAAAAAATTTGGCAAATCCCTCTTTGTCTTTAACGAGAATTCCTTCAACCAGACCAGAGCCCGCAATGAATCGTTCCTGGAGTCCCTGGGCAAATCAAACCTCAAATGCGATTTCTGGTTCCAGTCCCGGATCAAGGATATCCTCCGCGACCGCGACCTGCTGCCCGAGTATAAAAAGCTTGGTCTCTACGAGGTCATGCTGGGGGTGGAATCGATCTCCCCGGAGACTCTGAAGAATTATACTAAGAACCAGAGCGTAGAGCAGATCAAAGAGGCGGCCGAGCTGCTGCGCTCCCACGGCATCATGGTAATGACCAACGTCATGTTCGGCGATGTAGATGACACTGAAGAGACCTTGCAGACCATCTATAAATTTGCGGCCCAGATCGGTGACTTCCTGGTCATGACCCTGACCACGCCCCTGCCCGGCACCCGTTATTATGCCCAGGCCGAGGCGGATGGCCGCATTGAAGAGCGCGATTTTTCAAAATATGATTTCATGCATCCGGTGATCCATAATAACGCCTATAGCGGCGCCGAGATCCTGGCCCTGCAGAAGAAATACCTGAAAAAATACTACACCCGGCCATCCATCTTCTGGAAGATGTTCTTCTCGTCCAATCAATTCATCCGCATGGCCTATAAGCTCATTATGCGTTACGCCTATTATGAAGCGCGCCAGATGGAATGGGTCCAAGACAACTTCCAGGAAGTACCACCGGAGATCAGGTTGTAGCCTGTAAAAAAATGTCTCTGTGGTGAAATAAAGTTATGAGCCAACCGAAAATCGCCTTTCTCTATCCCGGCCAGGGTGCTGTACCGGAAAAGCCGCTGGCAGATCTGTATGGCGACGAGGTGCGCTTGATCTATGAAGATCTCCGCATTCAGGCGTGTCCAGCCTATGATGATTTTCACCAGACCGCTGTGGAAAGCGATCTCGCCGCCCAACTGGGCGTTTTCTGCCTGAGCCATACCTTAAGCGAGACCCTCAAGAAACAAGGGGTCAAGCCCTCTCTGATCAGCGGCTACAGCTCCGGTCTCTATGCTGCCATGGCCGGTTGCAACTGCCTCTCTCCAAGTCAAGGCATGGAGGCCATCAGCCACGCCTTTGATCTCATTTCCTTGACCAATACCCCCCATGAATTTCTCATGGTGGCAGTGATCGGCCTGCCTGTTGATCATGTCCAAGAGGAGCTTGATAGGCTGCCGCAACAAGGCTGGCTTTCTCTGGTTAACAACAAGAGTCAGACCATCGCCTCCATTGCCAAAGGGGATTTCGCCTCTTTTAAGGCCTCCTGCCTTGAGGCCGGTGCTTTGCGGGTGGTGGAGCTTCCCTTTGAATATCCTTACCATGGTGAACCTCTTCAGGAGGCAGGTGCGGCCCTGTACCGATTCTTTGAGGCCCTGCCCCTGTCGCCGCCTATCTTACCGATCATTGCCGGCAGCCATCCAGTCTATATTAATGACTCTCCAAAGGAGATTGGCCATCAGGTGGCAAACCAGCTCTGGCAGACAGTGCACTGGCACCACACCATTGCAGAGCTTGTGAACCGTGATATTGATCTCTTTGTGGTGCTCGATCCCACCAGTGCCCTGACCCGGATCATCCGCTGGCTCAATCGCTCCATCACCACGGTGGGTATCACCTCTTTAGACGATATCAAGGAGCTGACCACCTCATTATCATGAACTCCCGCGTCCTTATCCTCGATGGCCACTGGAACAAATCCGTGGCTGCCATCCGCTCCCTGGCCAGCCATGGCCTCAGGGTGACGGTGGGTGAGTCGAGCGCCCTGGCCGCCGGAATGCTGAGCAGATACCCCTCCAGGCGTTTCACCTACTCTGCCCCTCTCAAGAATCCTGAGGCCTTCCTAAACGACATTGATCGTGAGATCAAAACCCTTGATTACGATGTCCTCATACCCATGGAGCTTTCCACTCTCCTCCTGCTTTCTCGGACCCGGCAACGCTTTACACCCCATATTCTCTTCCCCTTTGCTCCCCATGAAATCCTCCGGCAGGCAGCCAGTAAAATTTCTGCACACAAGGCAGCCTTAGATTCCGGGATTACAGCTCCTGCTGGCCAGCCCATTACCCCAGAGACAGATGGCGAACAGCTCGTTAATAAACTTGGCCTGCCACTGGTTCTCAAACCAGATATGGGCGAGGGAGGGCGCGGCCTGTTTTACTGCCATGATGTTCAGGACCTTGATGCAGCCCTGACGATAATCCACAAGAGTGGCAACAGATATCTGGCCCAAGAGATGGTTGCCAGGGACGGCTACGGCCTTGGCGTCTCAATACTTATGGGCGAAGATCAAAATGTCCTGGCCTCCTTTACCCATAAACGACTACGGGAATATCCCATCCAGGGTGGGCCCAGCTCCCTGCGCCAGGCAACAGTCCATGAGCAGGCCGAGCGTGATGCTGTGAATTTGCTTAAAAAGATAAAATGGCAGGGGATTGCCATGGTGGAGTTTAAGGTTGATCCCCGCACCGGCACAGCCTATTTTCTGGAAATAAACCCCCGTTTTTGGGGTTCGTTACCCCTGGCCATCAAGGCCGGAGTCGATTTCCCGCTACTTCTCTATAAATGGGCCAGGGGCCAGGGCTTTGAGCTGCCTGAAAGCCAGGTCGGCCTTAAGATGCGTAATATCCTTCCTGCAGACCTTCTCCATCTCGTCAGCAAGCGCGGCCGGGTAGCATCTGATTTCTGGGATCTCTCAACCTGCGACGATCTTCTTAGCCTCCGCGATCCCGGCCCAGTCATAGGCCGTTTCCTTTCTCCCCTGGTGGCACTCTGGGATCCCCAGCTCAGGTCGGTGTTTCAAAAAAGAGCGTAAAAGATGCTATGGTGACTCCATGATCCCACATATTCGATTTGCCCTTATCCTCTTGCTGCCCCTATTGTTGCTCGCTGCATGCCAGAGCAGTAGCCAGTTAAAGGCCTTCACAACGGATGGCTGCAGTAGTTTTCCTAACGGTACCTTATCTCATAAAGAGCTGTGGCTCGAATGCTGTACAGAACATGACCGTGCCTACTGGCTGGGTGGCACATACAGTCAGCGCCGGGACGCAGACAAACAACTCCGCGAATGTGTGGCCCAGGTGGGGGAACCGGCCATCGCCAACCTCATGCTCGGCGGTGTTCGGGTGGGGGGCACTCCTATCCTGCCAACCCGCTTCAGGTGGGGCTACGGCTGGGATTATCCGCGCTGGTACGGCCCTCTTTCCGAAGCGGAGGGAAGGTTGATCAAAAATACGATCCAAGAAGAGCAGTAAGTCATGAAACCTCTGCTCAGCTGGCTTAAAAATCTTGGTCATTACCTGTGGGGAAAGCGTTCTGAACTTAAAGAGATGTCAGAGGCGGATGTCCTCCTTGGCAAGGTGGTTCTCGATATCCATCGCAAAAGGAGCCATTCCCACTTTAAAACGGTGCCCCTCTTTGATCTCTGCCAAATCCACCCCATTGATCGAGAAAACTCCAGGCAGGCCGCCGAGAAACGTATCGCTATCCTCACGGAACATAAAGAAGAGTTGCTGCAAACAGGCAGCCTTAACCAGGAAACACTCAACACCTATCTGCCATCGGTATCGGCAATTAAGGCCGTTCAGAATGAAGCAGGAAAATATATTGCCTTTGAGGGAAATGGCCGCCTGGTGGCCCTGCAGAATGTCTTCTCCCAGGCTGACAAAATGACGATTGAAGTGGAGGAGTATCTTTTTAAGAACAACACCAAGATTGTCAGAAGGATGGACAGAATCCGCATGCTGCACAATCTGCTGCCAACAGGGACTCAGTCCTGGTGAAGAACTGTATCACCATAGACTGGGAGGACTGGTTTCACATCTGCGAGGTGGACCATCTCCTGCCCCGGGAAGAATGGGACAGCTACCCTTCCATCCTTGAAGAGGCAACTGAAAAAATTCTCCTCTTTCTGGCAGAGAGAAAAACCAGGGCCACCTTTTTCATCCTCGGCTACTCTGCCCGCCGCCATCCGCATCTGGTGGAACGCATTGCCAAGGCCGGTCATGAGATTGCCTACCACACCGACAATCACCAGCTTCTCTACGATCTGTCACCACAGGACTTCCAGGAAGATCTGGCGACCGGCACTCAACTACTCTCAGAAATCTGCGGCCAGCAGATCAAAGGCTTTCGGGCCCCGCAATGGTCACTGAACCAAAAGACGCCTTGGGCCATCGATCTCCTGCTTGGAAATGGCTATAGTTATGATTCCAGCCACGCCCCCATGCCCATCATTGGCGACCCCGGTTTTCCGGAGGTGGTCCATACCCTGGCTGGTGACATAATGGAGGGCAATCTTTGGGAATTTCCGCCCATGGTCCTTAACCTGGCAGGGCTCAAGGTCCCGGCGGCAGGGGGTTGGGGCCTTAGAACCTGGCCCATGGCCCTCATTCTGCGGAAGGTAAAAACATTAAACCAAAAAGGGTCGCCCGCCACCTTCTTTCTCCATCCGGTGGATTTTACCAACCATCGGTATGACCGCGCATTACCCCTTGTCAAAAGAGCGGTTCTTGCCTATGGTTTGCGGAGCCCCATTCGCAGTCTTGAACTGCTCATGGACCGCCTCAAACTAACCGCCATTGAAGATTGTCTGAAAACTCTAAAACCATGACTCTTAATCAGCGCCCTTTTTCATTTCTTTTACTTATTGCTCTGTCTCTCTTGCTGCTGATCACTGCGGGCTGCAAAACGCGTCGTTTCCCAACAGAGCAAGCACCAGAGCTTCATATCAACTGGGCCCGGGAAACCCCTGAAAGCCTGCTAAAAAGCATGCGCCATAGAGCGCAGGGTCTGGCCACCTTCACCGCCTATTTCCAGATCAATATGGACCCGCCGCCGGCGAAGATGCCTTCCTCTTTTTCCGGTATTATTTACCTGAGCAAAGATGGTGAAAACACCAGGCTGCGGATTAAAGCCTTCCACCTCTTCGGCGCCACCCTTTTTGACATGGTAGCTCAAGAAGGCGTTACAAAGGTCTATATCCCGTCCAAACAGACCCTATATGTGGGCAAGACCGACAAAAAACAACAAGAAGCGGCCCAAGGGCCGCAGGAGATCTTTTCATCCTTGATGATCAACTTTAACGATCTTAAAATCTTGCCAGGCAGCAGTCTCATAATCGGCAAAGATACTGTTAAACTACCACTCATTGATGGCGAGATGCGGTTTGATAAGAAAACAGGCCACATCCTTTCTCTGATAGAACCTGACAAGAAAACAATCTACAGCGATTATCAAAAGCTGGCGCCAAACTACCCGGCCATGCCCACCGACATCCAACTTACATCCTCCCTGGGAAAAGCACGCTGCCGGCTCAAAGAAATCACCATTTACCAAACAATGGGCCAGGAAAATTTTGATCTCTCAAGCTACCAGGTAAAAAAGATCAAGGCACTCTCAGAAGCAGGTAAAGAGTAGGATTTATGGCTTAAGATTCTGGGTACCGCCAATCGTTCGCCATAATGTTAAGAGCAGTTACATTATTTTCAAGCAGCTTGATTTTAGACCTGAAGACAAAAGGAGTCTACAATGAACATAAGCCGTAGAATGAGCGGAGCTTTTACCGGTGGTGCCCTGGGCGCCCTTTTGGACTGTTTCAATATTTGGGCCATGGGTAAAACGGGCCTGTCAGACTTCATTGGCATTACCATGAAACCTGAATTCACGGCGCCATGGATTTACAAACGCATGATATGGGGAGGCATCTGGATGCTTCTTCTTCTCCTGCCCATTTGGAATAGACGTATTATTACACGGGGTATGCTCTTTAGCCTTGTTCCCTCAGCCATGATGCTCTTTGTTGTCTTGCCTCAAATGGGCAAAGGGTACTATGGCCTTGGTTTTGGAACCCTGATGCCCGTGGTCGTCATTATCCTCAATTTCATTTATGGCAGCGTTGCCTCTTTTTGGTACTCGCAAGCAAAACAATAATTGGTAGTTATCCAGACGCCTCACTGGCTGGCCCCCAAATTAGCTTCCGTGCCCCTACTTTGGGTCAGCTTTTTATTGCCGCTGCTTTTTCTTGCTCTGAATCTTGAAAAAGATGAGCAGGCCGGACATGGCCATACTAATTACTCCTAAGCCAATAGCAATCCTGTATATTCCCCCTATAATCCCCCCGCCACCATGCACAGATCGCAATACTTGGACCCATGCAGGAACCTCCTCGCCAGCGGTTTGCTGCATGGGTTCATGATGGCTTATATCCGCCGGGTGATCGTTGGAATGGCTATCTTGGTGAGGCGTGCTTTGATGGTCGCCACCATGATGGACATTTTCGGTGGCGTGAAGGGAATGATCGTGTGGAGTGATCAGGCCGGCAACAGACAGAAGCAAGCCGGTTCCTGCCTGAGATATGATAAAAATGGCCAGGAAGACCCCAATGTACCGATGACGTTTTCTCAAGTCAGCTTCTTTCATTACATCCTCTCTTGTTAAAGGTAGATATCTCTAAAAAATTGCCGTGGTACTGAAGAACTTCCCCGCCGCCTGTCACGAGAGCAACACTCATTCAGGATGGTTATCTGGCTTTGTACTCCTAACTTACTTATAAAAAAGGCTTTTAATTTTACAAATCTTTTTTTGAAAATATTCCTTTTCCCCTATATGCCTATGATCATCTTTACCAAATACCAATTAAGGTCTATCCAATCCCATAGGGGGGCTAAAGATTGGCCCTAGGCCTGTTATCAATCCTTTTTCATCTTTGCTAATTCACAGGTTAAAGTTCGTCTCCTCATAGAATACGCGCCTTCTACCGCTTTGAAAAAGTGTTCGTTGTATCGTTATCGTTGTTAGGAATATTTCTTTCATAGACAATTCGATGTTGTATGCCGATTTTTTATCTTGATCCCCTATAGTCTTTCAAGAGGAAAATATCGCCCCCCTACAAGCCACTTTGCTTTTCTTTAGGGGCTTAGGAAGCAAAAAGCATAAAAAATATGCGGAGAAAAGGTAAGCTGATTAATGGCTTTTGCTCTATGACAATTCCAAGCGCAACTGCGCTATTTTCTCATCCGCAAGGTACTCATCAAAGGGCATCATGCGGTCAATAAGGCCGTTGGGAAGGATCTCGACAATGCGGTTGGCAATGGTGGAGACAAACTGGTGATCATGGGAGGCAAAGAGCACCACCTCCGGGAACTCCATCAGGCCATTATTAAGGGCAGTGATCGACTCCAGATCAAGATGGTTGGTTGGTTCATCTAAAAGCAAAGCATTGGCGTCGGAGAGCATCATCCGCGACAGCATGCAGCGTACCCGCTCACCACCGGAAAGCACCGAGGTCTTCTTCAGGGCCTCTTCGCCTGAAAAAAGCATCTTGCCTAAGAAACCGCGGGCAAAGCTTTCGCCCTCTGTAACCGGCGTAAAGCGCCCCAGCCACTCCACCAGGTTGGAGTCATCCTGGAAGAAATCACTGTTCTCCTTGGGGAAATAAGAGGTGGACATGGTCACCCCCCAACGGTAACTACCGCTATCCGGCCCCATCTCACCGGCCAGGATGGCAAAAAGGGTGGATTTAGCCAGGCTGTTTGTACTGCCGACAAAAGCGATTTTATCCCCCTTGTTCACCGTCAAACTAACGTCATCAAGAACAGCTACGCCGTCCACCTCCTTGCTCAAACCCTCAATCTCCAAAATGGTATCGCCGCAAGGACGGCCTGCCTTAAAATGAATAAAGGGATACTTACGCGAAGAAACAGGCATGTCCTCAATAGTGAGCTTATCGAGAAGCTTTTTGCGCGAGGTGGCCTGTTTGGCCTTGGACGCGTTGGAGGAGAAGCGCTGGATAAAATCCTTGAGTTCTTTGGCCTTGGCCGACACCTTTTTGTTCTCGTTTTGTTTTTGCTGGAGGGCAAGCTGGCTGGCCTCATACCAGAAATCGTAATTACCGGCATAGACGGTGACCCTGCCAAAATCGATATCCGCCATATGGGTACAGACCTGGTTCAAGAAATAGCGATCATGGGAGACGATGATCACCGTATTCGCGAAACGCTCCAGAAAATGCTCCAGCCAAGCGATGGAATCTATATCCAGGTTGTTGGTGGGCTCATCAAGAAGGAGAATATCAGGGTTACCGAACAGAGCCTGGGCCAAGAGTACCCGCACCTTCTCGCCGCCCTCAAGCTCCTTCATCTTTTTATGATGGAGCTCCTCACCAATACCGAGGCCAGCCAACAGAGTACCGGCCTCAGGCTCGGCCTCATAGCCGTTCATCTCACCAAACTCGGCCTCTAACTCACCACTGCGAACACCGTCTTCGTCAGTAAACTCGGCTTTGGCATAGATGGCCTCACGCTCGGCCATGATTTCATAAAGACGGGCGTGGCCCATGATCACCGTGTTGAGAACACTCTCCTCGTCAAAGGCGAAATGGTCCTGCCGGAGCATGGCCAGACGCTCTCTTGAGCCGATGGAGACCTCGCCCCGGTCAGGTTCAATCTCACCCGCCAGGATCTTCAGAAAGGTTGATTTGCCAGCGCCATTGGCGCCAATCAAGCCATAGCAATTGCCAGGGGTGAACTTAATATTTACGTCTTGAAAAATGACCCTCTTGCCATAGGAGAGGGCAACATTGGCGGCGTTTATCATGATGGTTCCGTTTACATTTCTATTTGGCCCAGCACAGAATCGACCCAGGCCTTGAAAACAAAAAGCCACAGGGAACCCCTGTGGCTGCGGTGCTGAGTCTCTATAGCACTATTAGCGACTTGGCGGCAACGATTTTCACCAGCTTTTTCAGTATCCCGAACAACAGCAGGTAGATATCATATATGATTAGCCGACAAGGTAAACTCCAGCCGGTTTGGATGAGACCCCAAAAAACGGTACTCCGTGATGAACCCCCAAAAAAGGCCAAGAGAATATATTACCCCTCGATGACATCACCCGCCCAGCTGAGTGCTGCAGTCACATTTGGGAAACCCACTGTACTGGTGAGAAGAAGAATGGCCTGATAAATTTCTTCAGAGGAGGCTCCGGCTTCAAGAGCTCTTCTCGTGTGGCTGTGCACAGCTCCTTCAGAACGATTGGCAGTTGCAGCAGCCAGTTGAATTAATTGTGCTGTTTTTTCGTCAATCGGCCCTGCCTGCTTGGCAGCTTTTCCCAGTTCTTCAAGGGCTTCCATAAATTTCGGGTGCCGTTCTTTGAGCTTATTATATTGCTTAGATGGAATGACTGACATGGAACCCTCCTTTTCTATTTTTATTAAAGTAGCAACCAGTATAAGGAGATTATCACGTTCAGCAGGGAAATGTTAACCAATCTTCTTATTTGCTAAAATGTTGACTTTCTAAGCTCATCTGCCGAAGATATTCAACATAAACACTCGGGCAAAAATAGTCATTTTACAGGGGGACTCCATGGAATTAATATTTGTTTATAATGCTGACAGCGGCTTTATGGGTAAAATGCTTGATATTGGCCATAAAATAATTAATCCGGAGACGTATACCTGCAATTTATGCGAAATGACCTTTGACACTTTTAGTGAAAACAAGAAATGGAAGGAATTTCGGGAAAATTCCGACATTAAAATGGAATTTCTTCACAGAGATGAATTTGAAAAAAAATATAAGATGAATTTTGAGTATCCTGTTGTCCTGAAAAAAACAGAGCCTCTAAAAATAGCTATACCTTCAAAGAAACTTGATGGATTCAAATCCCTTGATGATCTCATTTGCGCTGTAAAGGAAATAAAATGAGAAAAAGCAACTTCCTGTTATTGTCTCTGCTGCTTACTTCTCTCTTCGCCTTCGGGTTTTCCCTGGACAATGCCCTTGTCCCCAGAGAGGAGATTCTTTCCGGCGGCCCGCCTAAAGACGGCATCCCCGCCTTGCGGAGTCCACAATTCATAACTCCTCAGCAGGCTACTTTTCTTGCCCGCAGTGATGAAGTTATCGGCGTTACCATTAATGGTCAGTCAAAGGCCTACCCCATAAAAATACTCAACTGGCACGAAGCGGTTAATGATACCCTGGGAGGCGAAGCTATAGTCGTCACCTTCTGACCGCTTACCCAGACTGGGGTGGTCTTCTCCAGAAAGATTAATAATCGCACCTACACATTCGGCATCTCAGGAAGGCTTTATAAGAGCAATGTTCTTCTTTATGATCACCAGACAGAAAGCCTCTGGTCGCAACTCATGGAAAAGGCAATCTCAGGGCCTCTTGTCCGTTCTTCCCTAAAAAAGATCCCATCAAAACGGATCAAATGGAAATCCTGGCTCAAAAAACATCCGGCAAGCCTCGTTCTCTCGAATGAAACAGGCTATAGGCGCGATTATTCAATTGACCCTTATGAGGGATATTACCGGATAGGGACGTTGCTCTTTCCGGTGGGCAAAGTTAGAAAAGACTTATCAGGAAAACAACGGGTTCTGGGGATTGTCATAAATGACGCGGCCAAGGCATACCCGCTCCAGGAGATCACCCGGAAAAGAGGCGTCATCCAGGACACAATCGCTGGGACAACTATCCATATCAAGACCAGTAAAGAGAGGGAAATCATAAGCGTCGAAGATGACAAGGGCCGCCCTGTTCCCCACATTTTTTCATACTGGTTTGCCTGGCAGGCCTTTCACCCTGACACAACCGTGTACACCACGGATTAAAGGGGCAAAGAGGCCCCTAGATCAGCATGACTTACCTGCAACTCCTGAAGGTGGCTATATATTCCGCCTTTAGCCAGCAGAGACTGGTGAGTGCCCTGCTCGACAATCCTTCCTTTATCCATGACCAGAATATGATCTGCCCGGCGAATGGTTGACAGCCTATGGGCAATGACGATCCCGGTCCTATGGGCAAGGGTGGAGGCTATGGCTCGATCAATTAAAATTTCAGTGGCCGAATCCACACTGGAGGTTGCCTCATCAAGGACAAGAACCCTGGGATTGCGGGCAAGAACCCGGCCAAAAGCAAGGAGCTGCTTTTGGCCTGAAGAAAGGCCGACTCCACCTTCGCCAATTCTCGTTTCCAGGCCTTCAGGAAGCTGCTCAACAACTTTGACAAGCTGCGCTTTGTTAATTATTCCCTGCAACTCATTTTCGCTGATCTCTTTATCAAGGACGATATTGTTCCTGATGCTTCCAGGAACAATAAAAACATCCTGCATGACCAGACCAATTCTCTCCCTGAGCCACTGTATGTTCTGGCTGCTGATATTGTGGCCATCAATGCGTATCTCGCCACTGTCTGGTTCGTAAAATCTCTCAAGGAGATTGACAATGGTTGACTTCCCTGAGCCTGTGGCCCCGACTATTGCCAGGGTTTTTCCTGGAGGGACATGGAAAGAAAGATCAGTTAAGACCTGTTCCGTATCATAAGAAAAATGGACATGGTGAAATGACACATCTCCCTTCATTTCAGGCTGTCCTGGTGCAACCTGGAGCGAAGAGTATGAATGGGGGGTATCCAAGAGCTGAAAAATACGCTCTGCCGAAGCCATGGCAGATTGCACAATGGAATACTTCTGGGAAAGATCCCGAATAGGCTGAAAAAAAAGCCGCATATATGCCAAAAAAGCTGCAAGCTCGCCAAGGGTCATTTGCTCCTGGATGATCTGGCCGCCTCCGTACCAAATAATAGACGCCTGGGCAACGGAGCTGAAAAGATCTATGGCCGGCATGAAGATGGCAAATATCTTGATCTGATAGAGGTTTTTGTGCAGATAGGCCGTACTCAGCTCCGTAAATCTCTTAAAGGTATCCTCCTGCCGCATGAAGATCTGCAGGACGGAAATACCGGAAAGAGATTCCTGCATAAAGGCATTGATCCTGGCAAGCCGCGTCCGAATGGCGCGAAATGCATCTCTGGCAAGAGAGCTGAACCAGAGGGTGTTGCCCGTTATCAGGGGCACCAGTAAGCTCAAAATCAGAGCAAGGCGCCAGTTCATCAAAAAAAGGATAACCAATATACTGAGAAGCTTTAGGAAATCATTAAAGAGGGTAACAATGACCGAGGTGAACATTTCATGCATGTTCTGGATATCATTTGTCAGCCGGGTAACAAGTTTTCCACTGGGATTGTTATTAAAAAAGGAGAGGTCAAGGCCTAACATATGGCCGAAAAGCTTCTGACGCATCTCATGCATGATTGTTTGCCCTGTCCACTCAAGAATGATGACTTGCAGAAAATTGGCCAGAAAACCAGCTATGATGACAGCAATGAAAATACCTGCCAGCATGCCGAGACCACCAATCCGTCCTGAAATTTCCATACCGCTATTAACGATATAGCGATCAATACCAAGCTGAACCATGCGAGGAAGAGCGAGACCCGCGCCAATAACGACAAATGAAAGCAGGATAGCGCTGACAAGCCGCCGCCAATATGGCCGGGAATAGGAAAAAATTCTGCCCCAGAGCCCCATATCAGCTACATGGCCTAATTTATCCTCCTCAAAATATCCGTAGCCGTATCGCATGGACTATCCTTTCCCGGCCGATGACGCAGTCTGGTGAAGGTATATCTGCCGGTAAAAAGCATTACTTTCCAGCAAGGCTTGATGATCACCCCTGGCAACGATTTTACCTTTATCCATGACCAAAATCTCATCTGCCTCAACAAGGGGGGCAATGCGATGGGAGATGACAATGGATGTCTTGTGCTGCAAAAAGGATGAAATTTGCTGCAAAATTGCGTGCTCGGTTTCAGTATCAACTGCAGAAAGGCCGTCATCAATAATGACAATAGGACGATCAAGGAGCAACGCCCTTGCCAGGGCAATACGCTGTCTCTGTCCTCCGGAGAGCTTCACCCCCCTCTCACCCACGCGGCTCTGATATCCCTCGGCAAAGGCCATAATCTCATCATGGATCAAAGCCGCCTTTGCCGCTTTTTCAATCTCTTCCATGCTGGCCTCCATTTTTCCCAAGGCAATATTGGCCTGGATCGTCTCTGAAAAGATCGTTGTCTCCTGGGGCACATAGGCGATATTGTTACGGACCGCTGCCAGCGCAAGTGTGTTCACATCCCTCTCACCCAGAAAGAACACCCCGTCATCAACCGGGTAAAGACGGGTGAGGATATGGCATAGGCTTGACTTGCCGGAACCTGTCTTCCCCACCACGCCCACCATGCCTTGCCGAAAGGAAATAGTCACATCGTCGAGAACCAAGCCTCTCTGGGTTGGGTAGCTAAAGGAAAGGTGTTGAAGGTTTAGCTCTGCCGTTCCCAGGAAAGCGGGTACCGTGGAAGCAACATCACGTAGTTCTGGTTCCTCTTCTAAAATGCGCTTTATCCGGCCAAGGGACGTTGAACCACGTTGAAAAAGATTTGTTACCCAGCCAAGGGCCATCATTGGCCAGGTCAACATGAAAAGATAGGAGACAAAGGCAACAAAATCACCAACGGTTATTGTCCCTTGAATGGTAAGACGACCGCCGAAAAAAAGGACAAGCAACAGGCTGCAATTCCCTATGAGGGTGGAAAAGGGGAACAGAATACCCTGGACTACGGCAAGTTTCAGATTATGGCGAATATAGACTTCTCCCATCTTACCGAACTGCTCGATCTGAGATCGTTCTTGGGTATAGGCCTTAAGCAGATGGATGGAGGAAATGGCACTGCGGGCAAACTCAGTCAGCGCTGCAAACTGTTCCTGGACCTTGTTAAAACGTTTGTGCAAACCTGCTGAAAGCATCCTGGTGGTAAAGGCCAGCACCGGCATGGGCGCAACCGCAATCAAGGTCAGGGTGGGGTTAATATAGGCCATGAAGGAAAGCGCTGCCACGGTCATAACCAAGGCATCCACAGCAGCAATCATTCCCATGCCTGTGGCCAGTTGGACAGCAGCAAGGTCATTGGAAGAAAGGGCCATTAATTCGCCCGTTGTATGGCGCTGAAAAAATTTACAGTCAAGGGTGAGCAGATGGGCCATCAGCCTGTCTCGCAAACCCCTCTCCAGCATACGGGAAAAACCGATAATGAGATAACGCCACAAGAATCGACAACAGGCGACTCCCAAAGCCAG
Organism: Thermodesulfobacteriota bacterium; assembly: GCA_039715015.1. Lineage (GTDB taxonomy): Bacteria > Desulfobacterota > Desulfobulbia > Desulfobulbales > SURF-16 > BM506. The sequence continues at coordinate 8,429 of JBDLIE010000011.1, read as the reverse complement.
AAGCAAAATATAGCCGGCACAGTGAAGAAGAAACAAGCCGTTGGCCGTCCCATCCTCAAGTGCATCAACCGCCTTTTTGATAAACCTCGGCACCAAAAGCTGAAAAAAATCCACACCCAGGAGGGCTGAAAATCCCAGGAGAAGCCGGAAGCGGTAGCGTTTGAAAAATGGCGTCAAAAGAGTAAGGTTTTCAACAGAGAAAAACTGCTGCCGACCCTTTCTATCTGGATTTTCAGTCAAATAATCCCTCTATGCGTTGGAGATATTATTTTAAATTTTTTGACAAAATCAATGGGTTTATAGCTGAGCTTTGCATGCCGCATCCCCTCACTGCCCATATCCTGCTCCCTGTTCACAGTTTCGTACTTCTCAGGCAGAATGGAGGCGAATGCCTGGTTAATAAACTGCCAAAGGCCCTTGTATTCATCCACTGCTTTTTCAAAATGAATAACAAAACTCTTGCCACAGGCAAGCTCCTCTCCCAGCGAATAGGCCACAGGCTTACCTTCCACATAGTAAATAGCGCCACAAAGTTGCAATTCCTCAGCTTTTTCCAGGGCCTCTTTTGCGGCAGCATAATCACCTGGCTCGTCCCGGTTTGACCGCCATTTCTCAAGTATCTCCAAAACATCCTTTTTATGTGTCTCCAAAAGTGGCCTGCCTTCGTAGGAGTAATTACTGATAAACGCCTTAATCAGGTTGCGTTTTTTATGAAATTTCCGCCCTGCAAGCTCTGCGAGGTCTTGGCGCCTATAGAGATAATCAAAGTTGTCCCTATCCTCATCCAGCTCATAACCTAATGCCGTCAGAGCCGGAACCTGGGAGCTGGAAATACACTTCATAGTGCTAAACTTCTCAAATAACTGCTCAAGCAATTGCCCATTTGGCAATCCGAAAGGAAGCATAAAGAATGGGTCTTTGCCATCCCTCCCAGTGATAAGCACCTCGCCGTCAAACATGGATACCCGGTAGTGATGTGTGTCACGAAAGAGATACAGATTAGCAAAGGTAAACTCTGAAATACCTTCCTCAAGTTTCTGAAAAAGGGGGTGCAATAGTGGACGCATGGTCAGGTGCAATTCATCATCTTGGGGATAATGAGGTATCATCAAATCATCCTCGCAGCAGGAGTGTAGAACATTGGACCCAAGCGCGGCAAGGTAATCAGGCCTGCATTTCTTAACCACATAGCACCAAAAACATGGGCCATTACAAGCCTTTTCATCTCACAGCTTTTACATTATTAGAAATAAGATAATCACGGCAGCTGCACGAGTTCAAGATTCAGGGGCTTAAAGAATCTAATAAGTGATTATTATAGCAAGGCTTCCAGAAGTTGGGGCATAATCTCTGAAAACTTACCTTCAAGGACTATTGCCGGCCCGCCACCAAAGACAGGCTCTGTATTGATCTCAATAATCTTCCCCCCCTGTGCCCGGACGCTGGAGGGAATTGTTGCCGCCGGCACTACCTGGCACGAGGTTCCAGCCACAATAAGTACATCAGCTCCATGGACAAGGTCTTGAGTTTGAGAGATGGCGGATGATGGTATCTGTTCATCGAAAAAAACAATATCAGGCTTGAGAAGCGCCTGGCATTGCGAACAGGTTGGCAGCATATCTTGTTTCAAAATAGAGTCGAGGGGATATGAACTTTCACAGTGGAGGCAGGTAAAAGAGTTTAAGGAACCATGGAACTCCACAACATTCATGCTCCCCGCCTTTTGATGAAGTGAATCAATATTTTGGGTGATGATACCGGCAAGGATCCCGGTTTTCTCCATTTCCGCCATGGCAAAATGACCGGCATTGGCCTTGGCATCGACAATTGCAATCAGTTCGGTAAGCATTCCCCAGACCTTGGCAGGATCTTTTTTAAATGCTCCTAAAGTCGCGTACTCCATAGGATCAAACCTGCTCCAAAGCCCATCCCTACTTCTAAAATCAGGGATACCACTTTCCGTGCTCACCCCCGCCCCGGTCAGGGCTATGGTTTTTTTAGATTTTTTGAGCACTCCTACAGCAGATGAGATTGAATCACTCACAACACTCCTCTTTCGGCAATGGAAAGTATGTGGCAAAATTCTTATCGAACTCTACTTCCAACATCGAACCAACTAACCAGTTGCAAAAAACAGAATCCGCACACATCACTATTATCCCGCCCGACTTTTTAAGACTAAATTAAACATTGGCTCAATAGTTCAGCTCCAAACAGATCTATTTCAGAGGCGCTTGAAAGGATGCCTGTAATATTCGAACAATCAGAATGAGAGGCAAAAAAAGCTGCCGGGCGACGTGGAGTCAACCGGCAGCAAAGAGATACATAAAAATCGAGTCCTAAAGAAAAGTAGCATGCAGCCTTTAGTACTGGGAAGGTGCAACCTTGATTTCCACCCGTCTATTCATCTGACGGCCGGACTCGGTATCATTAGTGGCCACCGGCATAGATTCCCCAAAACCAATGGACTCGATTCGAGAGCCTTCAACACCGCGCTGCACGAACAGCGTCTTAACCGAATTGGCCCGCCGCTGGGACAAGTCCTTGTTATAGGCTTCCGTGCCTATACTATCGGTATGGCCTTCCACACGAATAACTGTCTGTGTATATTGCCTCAACACCGAAGAAATGCGATCAATTTCCGAATAGAGCCCCGGCCTGACTATTGCCGAATTTGTATCAAAGGTAACATCTCCTCTAAGGGTAATAGCCAAAAGATTTCCTTCACGACGGACAGCAGCCGCCTCAGACTCTGCCAGGGCTTGCCGCATCTCCCGTTCCTGATTATCCATCATTTTGCCGGCACCAGCCCCAGCGAGGCCACCCAAGGCCGCGCCTATTGCAGCGCCGTACAATGTCCCTTCAGTATCGCGGCCAATGGCCTGGCCGAGGATCGCACCCGCGGCCGCCCCACCCGCAGTTCCATATATAGCGCCGGACTGGGTTTTACTTTGAGGCGAACATCCTGCAACAAACATCACACAAAGACTACATAACAGTACGATTTTTTTCATTTTACACCCCTTCTGAGAAAGATTTTTATCCTTAAAAACAGGAATCTGTACTATGCACCTATTTTTCTAAAATATACGACTCCCACCTTTCGTTTGCAAGGTCGCAGAAAAGAAGTGCTGTCTAAATTTACGAGCCATCCATTATCAAAAATAGAAAGAATAGTAAAGCAAGCATAAAACTAAAGGATGGAAAGTTACAAATGAACCAGTTGCAAATTAAAATGAGAGTAGACTCCTGAAAGAGTATATTATGATGTTGGATGAAAAATCGTTCACCTGCTCAAGCCCAAAATATTTTCTCCAAAAAATTAGCATAGCCCATCAAAACACCCAAGATACCAAGAGCAGAGGAAACCAACAACGACTGTCTCACCCTTCTGCAGCACAGCTTCCCAAGATGTTTTCAACCGCAACTGTCAATATTCTAGTACAAAATAATTTCCCTCAATTCTATAAAAAAAATGGACTGCTTTTTTACCAACCGCAACTCCAACATATCTAATTGTTTTCACGTCACTTCTTTGTTGCAATAGCAACTCGGCATGATTATACTTAAAATTAGTGTAAATAAGTAACAGGAGGGCCAAGATCTTCTAGGTCTCTTGGCTCATTCATCACTTGTTCTAAAGGAGGCGTTGTGCAACCACCACAGCAACAGGTTATCGCTATTACTCGATCCAAGGTCAAGAGTAGGCGACAGAGAGTCACCCTGGAACCGCTACCTAAAACCAGCTTGGCCAGCGAAATTACCAAGGCCTGTCTCAGCACTATGTTCATCGTGGGCCTGCTCTTTTCAACCGTTGCCCTTTTCACCTTGGCAGCTGTCTCCATCCGTTGCCTGGTTACTCTATGGTAATATTCGCTTCCGGGTGCAATAATCCATGGCCTGATTTTCTACTCCTAAAAGAAATGTCCCTCTTCCCAGCATTCTGTTTTCCTCATTTTTTTTCAGCACCACCATCTCAGTTCTCATCTGTATTGAGTCACGATCAGCCCCGCCGGAGCTGCCGATGTGACTAGAAAAGAGGGTCATTATGAAAAGAACTTTTTACATCTCTTTTGCCACCGTTATTCTCAGTTCCTTTGCTGGCATCGCTCTCTTTATCTGGCATATCGAAAACCGCCTTCCCAATGTAATCTACTCAGATTTCCTCGCCAGCGTTGAACAGGGGCAAGTCAGTGAAGTCCACCTCCGTGGCGGCAAGGTAACTTTTGTCGACATTCACAACAAAAAAATGTCGACCTTTACCCCAGACCTGACTGGATTAATGCCGCGCCTTAGTGTCAACAAGGTGAAGGTCAGTGCCGAGGCTAACTCCCGGTTGTCATGGCCGCTTGCCCTTATCAGCATACCCATTGGTTTAGTTCTGGTCCTTTTGCTGGTAGGACGAAGGCGCCCGAGGGAATCCCGCCATGACGAGACAGAGTGTGACTTTGCCAAGGATAAGGTAGCCTGCCTCGCTGCGGGTGAGCGGGAAGTGACATTTCGTGATGTTGCCGGAATACCGGAAGCAAAAGAAGAGCTCCAGGAAATCGTCGATTTTCTCAAAGACCCTCAGCAATTCTGCCGCCTCGGGGCCAGCAGCCCTAAAGGTATACTTCTTCAGGGTTCACCAGGTACAGGTAAAACCCTGCTGGCTAAGGCCATTGCCGGTGAGGCCCAAGTCCCCTTTTACAGCATAAGCGGCTCAGATTTTGTCGAGATGTTTGTCGGAGTGGGCGCTTCCCGGGTTCGCGATCTCTTTAAAGAGGCCAAGAAAAACTCCCCCTGTATCATCTTTATTGACGAAATTGATGCCGTTGGGGCCCATCGTGGTGGTGGAGGAGGCGTAGGAGGCCAGGACGAGAGAGGCCAAACCTTAAACGCCTTGCTTGTTGAGATGGACGGTTTTAGCCGTAATGACACCACCATTGTCTTGGCCGCCACCAATCGCCCTGACATTCTCGATCCGGCCCTCAGACGTCCAGGACGATTTGACCGCTTGATTACTATTCTTCCTCCTGATGTTAAAGGCCGCCTTAAAATTCTTGAGGTACATGGTGCCTTGGTTCAGTTAGCAGAGGATGTTGATTTAGCTGAAATTGCCCGCAACACTCCGGGCTTCACCGGTGCCGAATTGGCTAATCTGGTTAATGAGGCCGCACTTATAGCCGCCCGAGAAGGTAAAGATTCCATTCACGAACCTGATTTTCACGCTGCCATCGAACGCATCATGATCGGTGTTGAACGAAAAGGTATGGTAATCAACAAGGATGAGCGGCGAACCATGGCCTACCATGAAGCTGGTCATGCCATTTTGACCCGCCTCTTGCCAAACACTGATCCCATTCAAAAAATCAGTATCATTCCCCGCGGCAAGGCCATGGGCCACACCCAACAGCAACAACTCACAGACCGCCATTCCTACACCAAGGAGTATCTCCTTAATCGAATTACCATCCTCCTCGGCGGTCGGGTAGCCGAAAACATCGCTCTATCCCAGCAGACTTCGGGAGCTGAAGATGACCTGCTGCGCGCTACGCAGATTGCCACCAAAATGGTCTGCCAATGGGGTATGGATGAGGAATTAGGCCCCTTGGCTTATCAACGGGCCGACGAAGGTTTTCTTGGTGGAGAGGTTCAGATGACCTGCAGCGAATTTATGGCTAAACAGATCGACAAGGCAGTACGTCGTCAAGTTGAAGAATGCCACGAATTGGCCCAAAAAACTCTGCAGGCCCATAAAGGCTTCCTCAAGCACCTGGCGGAGATCATCTTGCAGACCGAGACTCTGGACAGCGAAGAACTGGAAATTATCTTTGACTGCTCCCGCAAAAAACAACTGCAAAAGGAAGGAGAAGAACCACCCCCTTGCGTATGTACGGACTGCCCGGCATCCGGTCACTGTGTCCAACCGTCCAGTTCAGATTATTATTAGATGAAGTTTTATTATATCCGTAGCATGTTGGCATTGACATTCTGCAACATTTATTTCGTGCAGCCCCCTCTCTCACCCCCCTGATTCATCCAATATGAAACTACAGCTTCTCCTTAACCGCAAATTCCAAAATTACCTTATTTTAACAACCAGCTTAACGCTATTTCTGCCAAGAAAAAGTATAGCTTAACCACTTAGAATTACATTGTTTTTTTTATAAAAAGAGATATAACTTATAAATCTCAAGAGGAAGAAACCCTACAAACGCTAACAGTCAAAAAAAGAAACAAATGGAGGGAGTTGCTGTGGTAAAATTCACGGATATTGTCAAGGCATTCATCAGGGGGGTAACTCATAGTAAGATTTCTCTAGTCGGCGCCATCATGACTACGGTTATCTTCCCCACCCTGCTTGTTTCTGTCATCCTTGACCTTCAGGGCATTGTCCATAATCCTCACTTTGGCTTTATCACCTATTTAGTCCTTGGCCCGCTTTTTATTGCCAGCCTGATTCTTATTTTTCTTGGCCTCTTCTTTTTTAAGGGCAAGGAAGATATCGGACTTTTCACCTTCGAATACCTTAAAGATCAATTCACAGCCCCGGATCGTTTTGCCAAACTCCGGAAGCTGATAGTCCTCGCCACAGCACTGACTTTTGCCAATATCTTCATTATCGCCCTGACTACATACTCGGGCTATCATTACACAGAATCAGTGGGCTTCTGCGGCCAATTCTGTCATTCAGCCATGGACCCGGAGTTCGTTGCCTATAAAAACTCGCCTCACTCCAGAGTACGATGCGTGGAATGTCATATCGGCCAGGGTGCCCAGTGGTTCGTAAAATCAAAAATCTCCGGCACCCGCCAGTTACTGGCCGTGGCCACAGGTTCATTCAGCCGCCCCATTGAGACTCCTATCCATGGTCTGCGCCCGGCCCGAGAAACCTGTGAAGAATGCCACAGGCCCGAACTATTCCATGGCGACAAACTGCAAGTCATCAATAAATTCCTGCCGGACGAAAAAAACACCCTGGTTCAGACTGTATTATTAATGAAAGTTGGTTCAGGGGGCTACCGGGGATCTGAAGCCCACGGAATCCATTGGCACGTAGCTCCGGAGAATGAAATCAGCTACACTCACACGGACCGGAAACGCGAACAAATCAGTGAGGTCACCCTCACAAAACCGGACGGAACCCAGGTTCTTTTTCGCGGCGAAACCGAAGAAGCAGAAGGTGCAGAGGGTGACAGCCACAGCGGTGGCAGTCGCTTAATGGACTGTATAGATTGTCATAATCGCCCTACTCACATCTATCTCGACGCCAATGAGGCCCTTGATCTGAAACTAGAGCATGGCGAGATCCCGCGTTCTTTGCCTTACATCAAGAAAGTAGGCTATGATATAATTAACCAAGAGTATGCAACCCATGAGGAGGCCAAAAACAGTATCGCCACCAGCCTACGGGCATGGTATCGTAAAAAGTATCCGGAACTTATAGGCAATAATATGCCTCTTTTAGAACAGGCGATTAATGGTGTCCAGGCAGCCTATACGGAAAATGTTTTTCCTGAAATGAAAATAGGCTGGAATACCTATCAGAACTATTTGGGCCATAAAGACGATTCAGGCTGTTTCAGATGTCATGATGATTCTCACGAAACTTCGGCTGGAGAAACCATCAGTATGGACTGTGACACCTGTCATGTTATTCTGGCTGAAGAAGAAGAAAACCCCGAGGTACTCTCCAACATCCAAGGATCTTAACAGGCAAAAAAGGAGGTTACAAAAATTGCCGCACGTATGTTTTAGTTTTTTGTAAATTTTCCACAAGTACACTAATTGCGACCATTTACGTTTATGCGTTGGTAACGGAAGGGGAGAGCCGGAACCTGGGGATGAAGGTATATGGTTCGTAATGGTATATGTGAGGAATGATAACATGAGTGTTGACAATGGAGCACCAATCTACCCGATCAGTGTTGCTGCTAAACTTCTTTCTGTCCATCCAAGAACATTAAGAATCTACGAAGAGGAAGGCCTCATCAAGCCTTCCCGCATGAAAAGTAAACGCTACTATTCCAATAATGACATCGAGTGGATCAGCTGCCTGCGTAGCTTGATTCATGACAGAGGGATCAGCATCCCCGGCATCAAGATGCTGCTTGACCTTACACCCTGCTGGGAGATTACTAAATGTCCCAAAGATAAAAGGGAAAGCTGCTCGGCCTTTATAGACCGCTCCATTCCCTGTTGGCAACGGGCCAGTTCGGCCTGCAGCAAGGGTATGGAGGGTTGCCAGCACTGCGAAGTATACATCAAGGCAATGATGGAGGCCCGCAAATTGGCTAAAGAATCCTGCGAGGACGATCCTTCTCCTTGCCACTGCCTAAACCGATAGCGCGCCTTTGTCTTATAAGACGCTCAAGAGGGGCCAACGCTTATGATGCGTTCTTTTTTCAGCGAATGATGTGAAACCTGCAAGACCACTACCTAACACC
>JBDLIE010000010.1:0-73513 GCA_039715015.1 Thermodesulfobacteriota bacterium | reverse complement strand
TGAAGAGATACGTCAAAAAAACATTGCTGCTCATCCTCACCGGCCTCCTGGGGGTTGCCCTTTTCAACGCCGTTGTCGACCCCTTAGACATCTACCGCCTGGTCCGCATCCCTGGTTTTAACGAGATCAAGCCCCGTCTCGACAAATACTCACGCCTGGCCAAACCTCTGTGGCTTAAGGCCCGGCCCTATGAGCGGCTGGCCCTTGGCTCTTCACGCACTGAGATTGGCATCCCCATCAGCGAGGCCGGCTGGGGAAAGCATACAGGACCGGGCATGAATGGCGCGGTGAGCGGCGCCCGTCTTACCGAGGTGGCAGAGATCCTCCACCATGCCACCCTCGTGGCTCCCATCAAAAGCGTGATCATCGGTGCTGATTTTTTTATGTTCAACGGCCACACCTTGGGTTCCTACTCGTCGCCCCAGGCCCTTGCCCAGTATAATAATGATCTGGAGATCCTTCTAAACCAGGCTGCCTACACCCTTTTCTCCTTTAACATTACCGGTTCCAGCCTCTATACCCTGACGAGACAACGCCCCAAACATGACAAGTATCGGGCCAGCGGCCAGATGAACAGTGAGCGCGAGACAGCCAAGTCCCAAAAAAAGGGCTATCAGGGCCGCTTTAAGCGCTTTGCCGACTCCTTTATGGATATTATCTGGTCGCCATGCAAATCAAACGCCTACACCTACAAACAAGGTCGCTTTGACAGCATGGCAATATTAACCGAGTTGCTTGAGCGAGCGGTGGCCCACGACATTGAAATCAAACTCTTTGTGCCACCGGCCCATGCCAGGCTCATGGAGGCCCTCAGTGCTGCCGGGCATTGGCAACAGTATGAACAGTGGAAGCGGGATATGGTGGATGTCATTGCCGAGGTTAAAAGAAGTCATCCCGGGTCAGCCATCGAACTTTGGGATTTCAGCGGCTACAGCGCCCATACCATGGAAGATTTTCCCGTGGCTGGCGGCAGAATGAAATGGTACATCGATTCCACCCATTTTTCAGAGGCCTTTGGCCAGCTCATGGTCGAACGGATGTATGGCCAGGGCGATCATAGCATAGGTATCCGTCTTACTCGGCAATCCGTGGAAGACGTAATCAGCCGTATTCGTCAAGAGCAACAAAACTACCGAAGGCTCCATCCTGAAGTCTTGGAAGAGATGGAAAAGAGTTTTCAGAGAATCCAAAAACGTAAGAAAAAAACGGGCAGCAACTGTTAGCAACCCCTTATATCGGCACGCGTCTTGTTAATGCAGCGGGGTACCTTTGAGAGAGACTTTCTGCTCCGAGACTTCAACCGCCGACAAAATCTCTGGCGATCTCCGCGACCTGCGGGTCAGGATCTTTGACCAATGGTTTAAGAAGCTCTAAGGACTCAGAGGTGCCGATGGTGCCGATGATGCTGACCACTTCTCCACGGACGTAGGCTGGGGTAGAGGTGTCGAGAAGGGGGGTCAAGGCCGGTAGGGCCATGGCCACATCCTGGGGCCGCTCTTCTTTTAGCTCCTCGAACAGCACGGCAACGCCGAGGCGGACGGCAAAACGTTCATCTTTGAGGACCTCTCCCACCAGGGGGTAATAATTTGTGTCCGCCTTAAACATGGAGACAATATTGCCCACCAGCCCCTGCTCCAGGAAATCGGCAATGACCTGGATCATTTCTTCATCGCCCATGTGGTGGTCCGTTGCCATAGTGATGCCCTTACTATTTTGTGTTGAATTTATTGGCCCCACATTTAACCATAGAAAGATTCTTTTTAATACCCCCTTGAGGGGTACAAAGAACTCAAAGGAATGTCTCAAAAAGAAGAAGATTTATGGAAAGGATCAAAAGGCTCATAAAACAGAGACCAGGAAAGGGGCAATTGTGATGGGGGTTTTGTGCATGCTTCTTTCCTCCGCATCTTTTGCCACCATGGCAGCCATGGTCAAGGCCCTGGGGGCTGATCTGCCTATTGCTCAACTCATTTTTCTGCGCTGCCTGCTGCCGCTGCCTCTTTTCATCTCTATTATCAGGGCCAAGGAGCAGCCGCTTCTTGTTGGGGCTAAAGGATATCTCTTTTTACGGAGCCTGTTTGGCGGGTGCGCCATGGCCTGCTTTTACTACGCCCTCACCCACATGCCCTTGGCTGATTGTATTTTCCTGGGCCGTACCCAGCCTCTTTTCCTTGCCCTTTTGGCCCCCTTTATCATTGGCGAGAAAGCACCGCGCTCAGCCTGGATTGCCATTGCTGCCGGTCTCCTGGGAGTTCTGTTTATACTCCAGCCGGCCATGACCTGGCCCCGGGCAGCATGGGCGGCCATAGCAGGTGCCTTGCTGGCAGCCTTTGCCCACCTCATGGTCCGCAGGTTAAACCGCACGGAGCAGCCCCTCACCATTGTTTTTAATTTTTTCACCCTTACGGCCCTAGGTTCCGGCATGTGGTGTTTAAGCGGCGACATATCGCCTATAAGAGGCCAACAATGGCTTCTGGTTGCCGGGGTGGCTCTTTTTGCCAGCCTTGGTCAATTCCTCTTGACCCTGGCCTACCGGTATGACCGCGCTCCGGCTGTGGCGGCAGCCAGTTACTCATCTGTCATCCTGTCCGTGATATATGGCTATTTTTTCTGGCAGGAAATTCCACAATCCTTGGCATGGGTTGGTGGTCTGCTCATCATTACGGGTGGAATTGTCTTGGTCTACTCTCGAATTGGCCGGGCTGAACCCGCCGTCAGGGTAGTGGTCCATGAAAGAAGAAAGTAAAGGTGGGGTGGAGCACGTGAAAAGACGAAAAAACCTGTGGAGGAAAGAAAATCCTTGCCTCCAGAGATTTTTTAGGAGGTGAAAGGGGTTACTTGCCAGCTTTTAACTTACCTTCGGCCTTTAAGCGGCATTTAATAGCCCGGACATTGGTGGGATCAATCTCCAGACCTTTTTTATAGGCCTCAATGGCCTTATTATACTGTTTTAACTCTTGATGTATGTCACCCTGGCCAAAAAAAGCCTGGGCCATCTTGGGGTCGAGTTCAGCGGCCTTTTTATAATATTTCAGCGCCTCTTCCGTCTTGTTAAAACGCTCCAGGCTAAAACCATATTTGAAGACAAGAATGGCATTTTCAGGGCATTGTTTTGCCGCCGCTTCCACCATCTCCTTTCTTAACAAGAAATTGCGTTGCTTATTAATGTCCTTAATCAAGGTCTCACAATCTGCGGCCATGAGGTGGGAGGCCCCGGCTAAGGAAATCGCGATGGTGACAAGGGCTATGATAATCTGCTTCATGGTAAATGTCCCTGCATGGTTATCGTTGTCCATATAGTCCAAAAGGCCGCCAGCCCCCCTTCAAGAAGGTGGCTGGCGGCTGAGTAGAATTATTTCCATCATCTCTTTTTGATCAAACGAGCGATACTAAGGCGCAGGCGATCTATGGAACGGCTTAGATCACCAATTTCCCTGTTTGGCTTTACCGTAATAGGCGTATCCAGATTTTTACCAAGGCTGATCTCCTCGGTCCTTTTGGAGAGCGTTTCAATGGGGGTTACGATCTTGATGCCAAGAAAGACAGCAATCAGAAGCAGTGAAAAGAGAATGCAACCGGTGCCGATAACCACAAGTTTAATAGCAGAGACCTTGGCAGCCTCTAAGGCGTCAGAGAAAGGAACATAGATAAACATGGCGCTGGCCACATCACCCGCCTTCCAATTGTAGCCGTTTTCAGCGCCATAGATCATGATCTGGTCCTTGGGGGCATCGTCTGGATCACCATGGCAGCGCAGACATTTCTCCGCCACCTTCATGGGCCGGGCTTCATAATAATACTGCTCACCGTTCTTAACCATGACGCCGGTGGTCTTTTTGCTCCCCTTATTAACCTTCAGGTCGGCGATAATTCTCACCTCCTGCTGGTCCGCCTTGTTTTCTGGCCAGAGTGGATCAATGGCGGCATTTTTGATGGTATAGCCTGGCTGACTCTTTTTGAAACGGTCAGCAACGTTTCGCGCCATTACAAAGCCGGACATAATTTCGGGATAAAAACGCTCCTCACCAACCAGATGCTTGACCATGGGTACGGCCTGGGTTCGCGAGTAGTGGAGGGCAGCATCTGTATAACTGCCGAGAATGGTGACCTTGTCTCTGGCCTCTTTAAGAGCGGCCTCTTTACTAAATTCGTAACTTGCATAGCCAAGAGCTCCAATGGCGAGCAGACTCACAAGTAACACCCAAAACAAAAACTGAACACGAATACTCATCTCTTCCTCCCTACAATCAAAAAACGTAAGTAGTTTATACAGCGAATAATGAAATTATGAGGCAAGTAAATGCGGTCTCCCCTGTGCAAAATAGTCTACATTTTTACTTGCTTACAAGTTTTGTGCTGATACTTCACCATTTACTCTATAGGCCTGTCAAGAAAAAGTCTCTCTCAACCATCAGGTGCGACACCTTGCCGCGCCCGGCGATTTGAGCAATAAAAAAGCCAGGCATCCCCAATGGGGAAGCCTGGCTTAAAAAGGTTACGACTATTTAATCTCTGCTTTTAGGCAGGGATATACTTGGTTAGCGGACAGTTTGCACAGCCCTCAGCCGGCAGATCCGAATCGGTATGGATCTCATCGACAATGGCCTTAACCGCGTCCCTGGTGGTGTTAAAGAAGTGGTCGGCACCGATCTTCTGATCAAGGCCGGTGCGGCCCATAACCGCCATCACCTGACCCTTGACGCCACTCATGGCAAAACCCAAGCCAGCAGCGCGAACCCGGGCCACCAGCTGTTCCAGGGCCTCTTCACCCGAGGCATCCATATCATTGATGCCCTTGGCATCAAGGAGGATGTAGCGCAGATCAGGCTGCTCGGTACGGAACTTGGCCACCTGCTCATCAAGATAAGAGGCATTGGCAAAGAACAGGGAGCCGTCAAAACGGACCACTGAGATGTGGCGGCAACCCTTGAGGCGGTAATGCTCGGAGCTCTTCAGGGCCTTGTCCTCATGCATGGAGAGGCTGGCAACCACCGGCCGCATGGACTTGTAGAGGAAGACACCCATGGAGAGAACAAAACCAACCATGATACCCTTGTCCAGGTGGGGGGCAAAGTAGAGGGTAACCACAAAGCTGAGCACAGAGATGATGCCGTCATACTTCTGGGCATGCCAGGCATGCACAAAACCCTTGACGTTCACCAGACCAATAACCGCCATCATGATAACCGCAGCCAGGGTGGCCTGGGGCAGATGGTAGAGCAGGGGGGTGAAAAAGAGCAGGGTGAGGACAACCACCACCGAGGTCACCACCGAGGAGATACCGGAAACCGCACCGGCTGCCAGGTTCACGGCAGAACGGGAGAATGAACCGGAAACCGCATAGGAACCACCAAAGGAACCAAAAATATTACCAAGGCCCTGACCAATGAGTTCCTGGTTGGCGTCGATCTTCTGGCCGGTCTGGGCTGCCATGGCCTTGGCAATGGCAATGGCCTCCATGAAGCCGAGCAGGGAGATGATGATTGCGGTGGGCAGCAACTTCATAAAGGTCTTCATAGTAAGGAGCGAAGGCGCCCCGGTCTTTTCCTTGGTTTCAGGGTCTATGCTGGTACCAGGCATATTAAAGCTTAGGCCTTTAGGAATCTTACCAACAATGGCGCCGCCACCCATCATGGTCAGCGTGGTGCTGTCCAGGGGCTTGTTCTTTACCTTGAGGCGCCAGGTACCGCCGTCAGTGGTCACCCCGGCCGGGATATTCTCTTTGGCGTAGAAGGCGTAGGTGGCAGCATCGCCCTCACCGGTCTTGACGGCCTCAAACTTCATGCCACGCAGGGACTTGCGCAGCTGGTGGGCCTCTTCCTTGGCATTGTCCATGTGGACGGTGAGATATCTTACCTCAGACTCCAATTTCAACTGATCAATGGAGGGGCCGCCATGGCCGCCATGTTCCTTGGCCTCGGCTTTGAGTTCATCAATATCCTTACCAATATTGGCGCGATTGACGCCATGCTCCTCAATAAGGGCGGTAGCGGCGTTGAATTCAACAATCTTCTCAGCAACAGAGTGATCCTGGATGGTGGAGACGTCCACCTTGGCATCATTATTAAAGCCGATAGCATAGGAGATCACTGTGGTGATGACCACGGCCACCAGCACGTTGGGCACCTTAGGGGCCTTCTTCTTCAATACCGCCATGATGGCTGTGGCACTCACCGCAAAGATCAGGGTGGGGATATGGGTATAATCAATGGCAGCCGCAGCCACCCGCATCATGGTCTCGTAATGATGGGGGGCCTTGTCCACATAAACGCCAAAAAATTTGGAGAATTGGGAAGAGGCAATGATAATGGCCGCCGCATTGGTGAAACCGTTGATCACCGGATGGGAAAGAAAATTTACCACCATGCCCAGACGTAAAACACCCAGGGAGAACTGGAAAATACCGACAACCAGGGCCAGAACAATGGAGTAGGCGATGAACTCAGGGGAGCCGGCCGTGGCCAGGGGCTCCAGAGAAGCGGCAGACATCAGGGAGACAACAGCAACAGGACCGGTGCCAAGCTGACGGCTGGAGCCGAACAGGGCGGCAATCATCGGCGGCAGAAAGGCGGCGTAGAGGCCGTAATAGGCCGGCAGACCAGCCAGCTGGGCATAGGCCATGGATTGGGGAATCAGAACCATGGCAACGGTGATACCGGCCACCAGGTCGAGTTTAAAATCAGCCCCTTTGTATCCCTTGAACCAGTCAAGAAACGGGAAAAACTTGGTTAACATTTTTTCTTTCCTCTATATGAATTCTGTGCCCGGCCTTAGGCCGGGATAAAATAAAATAATGTCCACTCAGAAACGATCCTTGATCCCT
Organism: Thermodesulfobacteriota bacterium; assembly: GCA_039715015.1. Lineage (GTDB taxonomy): Bacteria > Desulfobacterota > Desulfobulbia > Desulfobulbales > SURF-16 > BM506. The sequence continues at coordinate 66,690 of JBDLIE010000010.1, read as the reverse complement.
AGCAGTTGGCAGAAATCACCCCTCACTTCTGAACGGACACCAGATTGTAAAAAATTAAGGCTCAACCTTAGAGCATATCAACAACGCCCGATTCCAGGTCGTAAAAGGCTGGAACGACCTTGAGCTTGCCGGCCTTAACCAGGTCGGCCAGTACAGGCTGCGAGCTGGCGAGCTGATCAGCGGTCATCCGCGCCACTTCCTTGGCAGCGTTATCGGTGAGATCACCCTCTTGGCCCTTGACCTTGTCAACCGCCGGCTGAATGGCAGGGGCCAGGGAGGAGATATGTCCCTCAAGCTCTGCCCCGCTGGCCACAGCACCAATGGCGCCGCATTTTGTATGGCCCATGACCATAATCAGCGGGGTGTGGAGATGGGCGGCAGCATACTCAAGGCTGCCCAGGAGCTGGTCGCAAACAATATTGCCGGCAACCCGGACCACAAAAAGGTCACCAAGCCCCTCATCAAAAATTACCTCGGGTGGAACGCGCGAATCTGCACAGGCCAGCACAGCGGCAAACGGGGCCTGGCCCTTTCCGAGGGAAACCCTGTATTCAGGATCTTGATGGGGGTGGGTGGCTTGAGTATTGACAAAACGTTTATTGCCATCCAAAAGCATGGCAAGCGCTTCGTCACTGGTGGGCATAGAATTAACATCTCCCATGATTCCTCTCCTTCAAAAAAAGTTAAGGCTTCGCAACAAGTCGGTTGCATCACAAGAGATGTAAGCGGCTGAACACACCTGAAGCAGGCAGTAGGAAGCCAAAAAAAAGCTAAAGCGCTCATTGCCATGGAAAAGGCCGGCCATAAAAAGCTTTATGGATGGCCTTAGGTATGGTTAAAAATGAGTGCTTATTCATTTCTTAAAATTTGGTGGGCTAGTCTTAGCGCTCTTACCGAGAAAGTCAAGGGGGAAAGCACGCTTTTTTTGGTTTTTCTTGCCAGCGGCAGGACGGGAAATAGGCGAAACTACCGAAAGATGCCCTTTGCTCCCTTGTTCTAAAATACCGTGATGACTGAAATTAATATTGATCATTTTCTTGCTGTCTTAAAGGAGGAGGTGGCATCCTATCAGGTTCCAGTGGTGGACCTGATAGCGGTGCAGACCCGCGACCCCTTCAAGGTGCTGGTTGCCACCATCCTTTCGGCCCGTACCAAGGACGAGACCACTGCCAAGGCCAGTGGCCGCCTCTTTAAAAAGGCACCGGACCCGACTTCCCTTGCCGCTCTTAGCGAGGATGAAATCCGCAAACTTATCTACCCGGTTGGTTTTTTTAAAAACAAGGCAAAATATCTGGCCGCCCTGTCTGCTGCCCTGGATGCCTTTGGCGGTGAGGTCCCTTCAGAGCTTGATGATCTTTTAAAGCTGCCCGGGGTGGGGCGAAAGACCGCAAACCTGGTGGTGGCAGTGGCCTTCGGCAAAGCGGCTATCTGCGTGGATACCCATGTCCACCGGATCATGAATATCTGGGGCTATGTCGACACCAAAACTCCGGAACAGACAGAGATGGCCCTCCGCCAGAAACTGGCGGAGAAATATTGGCTCACCGTTAACTCCATCCTGGTCGCCTTTGGCCAGGGGACCTGCAAGCCGGTGGGGCCGCGCTGCGATATCTGTGTACTGGGGGCAGAGTGTCCCAAACTAGGGGTAACTCCCAGACGCCTACCCGGCCAAAAAGCAGATAAAAGACAAGCCCTGCGCCTCATCTCTTGGAACGTCAACGGTATCCGGGCTGTGGAAAAGAAGGGCTTTACCGATATTGTCCAGGGACTAGGGCCGGATATCTTTGCGATCCAGGAAACCAAGGCCCATCCAGAACAGCTCTCTGATGGATTAAAGAAGATTGACGGCTACACCGCCTATTTTGCCCAGGCTCAGAAAAAGGGCTACTCAGGCCTGGCCGTCTACTCACGCCTGGAGCCGCTGAAGGTCATCACCGGCCTGGGGCGGCAAGAGTTTGACAATGAGGGCCGCCTCCTCACCCTGGAATTTGACAATTTTTACCTGGTTAACGGCTATTTCCCCAATGCCCAGCACAGCCTGAACCGTCTCGATTATAAATTGGCCTTTAACGAGGCCCTCCACGATTTTGTCGACGAGTTAGCCGCCCGGAAGAGCGTGGTAATTTGTGGGGACTTCAATGTCGCCCATCGGGAAATCGACTTGGCCAACCCTAAGTCAAACGAAAACAATCCTGGTTTTACGGGCCAGGAACGGGCCTGGATGGACAAATTTCTTGAAGCTGGCTACGTAGACACCTTCCGCATTTTCAACCAGGAGCCGGGACAGTACTCTTGGTGGAGCTATCGCTTCAACGCCAGAAGCAAGAATATCGGCTGGCGTATTGACTATTTTGTCGTGGATGCCAAGAGTAAAAAGAAGGTCATATCAGCGGCTATCTTAAATGATATCATGGGTTCAGATCATTGCCCGGTGGAGATTGAGTTTAAACCCTAGAGGCTATCATCGGCGATTAAGGTTGCATTCCAGGGTCTGGCTGATGGCGTTGTCAAGCTCCTGGAAGAACTGGAGGCACTCCTTGTTTTCAGGCTCACGGCTCAGCCTGGCTTCGTAGCTGGCATAGAGTTTGGTGATAACATGGAGGGCTTCCTCTTCGGCCAGGCTGCCAATATCATCCCAGAGTTTGTTTACGATGGTCATGTTTGCATCTCAGGTTAACGGGCTTCAACGTTGCTCTCTTATTTAGCCCCACTCTACCTTATTTATGAGGGAGATACGAGTGAGCCCTTGCTGATTGAGCGTTTTTAACACCACAAAATAGGAAAAATCATGGAAGGCCCTGAACGCGCCAAAATTAAAGAGAGGATAGTGGCCGAGATCGAGGAGAGCAAGGCCAAGGTGGCCGCCCTCCACGAGTTGAGCAGGCCCATTGCCCCGGACAATGCCGTGGGCCGCCTCTCCCGGATGGAGGCCATCACTACGAAGGGGATTAACGAGGCAGCCTTAAGTAATGCCAAACGCAAACTGGCAAGGCTGCAGCATGCCCTGACCCAGGTGGATGATCCTGATTTCGGGGTCTGCTTTGAGTGCGGCGAACCCATTCCCATCGGCCGTATTCTCCTCATGCCCGAGAGTACCATGTGTGTGCAGTGCGCTGAGGAGCATGAAGCGTAGGAATATCCGAACTCTGAATTTTAAATTTCGAATAATGGAGAACGGGTGGTGACGTACATAAAAGAAAACTACCTTCCCTCGACATTCGAAATTTAAAATTCGTCATTCAACATTCTTTTTCCCCTCAGACTTTCCACCGCCCTCCCCGGTCAACAGGGCAGGTTTAATGGTCAAAGAACCGTAGCGCCGGTTAATGGTATCCATGGCCTGGGTGAGCTGCTGGCGATTTTCATCCTCATTGCAGGCAAAGAGGCCGAGCTGGCAGGGGCCATCCCCATCGCTTAACTTTCCCACCGCCAGGCCGGCCAGACGAACCGCTTTAACCCCGGCCTGGGTCTTGGCAAGTAAAACAAGGATGGTCTCATAGAGCAGGCGGCTATCGCTGCTTGGCCTCTCCAAGGTGGTGGATCTGCTCACCGTGCTGAAATCATGATATTTGATCTTCAAGGTCACCGTGCGCCCCTTAACGTTTTGGCCCCGCAGCCTCTCGCCAACCTTGGTGGTGAGATAAAGGAGCTCCTTTTTGATTTTTCCAAGATCGACAACATCCTCTGCAAAGGTCTCTTCATTACCGATGGACTTCACGGTTTCCACCGTTTCAACCTGCCGCAGATCCAGACCGCGGGCGCAGTAATACATATGCCTGCCCTGCTTGCCATATTTCTTTTCGAGAAAATCCAGGTCAAAACGACAAAGATCACCGATGGTCTTTACTCCCAGCATATTGAGACTGGGGATCGTCTTTTTGCCCACCCCCCAGAGTCGCTTGATCTCCAAGGGAGCTAAAAAGGCGGCCTCTGCTCCTGGCGGCACAAGGGTGAGCCCATCCGGCTTATGCTGGTCCGAGGCAATCTTGGCCACCAGCTTGGAGCTGGCGATACCGGCGGAGACGGTGAGGCCGACCTCATCCCGCACCCTTTGCCTGATCCTGGTGGCAATTGCTTCGGCATCTCCCAAAAGCCTGGTGCAGCCGCTGACATCAAGAAAGGCCTCATCCACTGAAATCTGCTCGACCAGGGGGGTGAAATCAGCAAAGATGGCCATCACCTGCCGCGATACTTCCTGATAGCGGGCCATACGTACCGGGCGAAAGATGCCCTGAGGGCAACGGCGCCGCGCCATCACTATGGGCAGGGCAGAATGAACCCCAAAGGCCCTGGCCTCGTAGGAAGCGGCCGACACCACGCCACGCTCCGAGCTGCCGCCGACAATAACCGGCCTTCCTGCCAGCTCCGGGTTATCCAGCACCTCCACCGAGGCGTAGAAGGCATCCATATCGAGATGGATGATTGACCGGCATGTCATGGCAGCGCTTCCCCAGGGGCAACTACCTCCTGCATAAAGGCGATAATTTCCTCATCCCTCAAATTATTATTGATAAGCACCCGGGCGCCAAGATAGGTGGTGGCAAGCCAGACAAGAAACTCCTCAATCCGCTCTGAGAGCAGGCCATCTCCGGCCAGATATTGATCAAAATGATCCGCTTTATTATTGGCGAGACGATGGCCCACCCGGGCCTCCCTGACATGGTGGTCAACATCCAGGACAAGGCTGGCGACCTGGGTCCGTGGTTGGATGGCCCCAAGGGTGGTGGCAAGATAGGCCGGCAGCCTGATCTCTTCAGGCCGAGAAAAGACATGGCCAAGGTGAAAGGCCAGGACCCGCAGGGCGGTATTACTGATCACCAGCAGGGCGCCGCGGCTCTGCCTAAAGGCCTGCAGGTCCCTGTTAAGTAAAAGGTTGATAACCGGAAAAATAAGGGGCTTAAGGAGCGGGTAGGCTTTCAGGAAAAGAGCCTCTTTGGCCAGATTTAAAAAACCCTTATCTTCACTGCTGGTGGCTGCCGAGGCCGGGGCACTGAAGCTACCCTGCCGCTTTTCCACCATCCGGCCGCCAGCAGCCAGATGGTCGCTTATGACGTTGGCCACATGGTTCTTACCTGAAGCGTCGATACCCAGGATAAGCAGGCAGGCGGGTTGTCGTTCTTTATGGGGAATTGATTTCGACATTTTTTTTACTCTTTAGGCAGGCGATTACTCGTTTTTCTCAGCGGCAAGCTCCCGAAGCAGCTTTAGATTGAGCCGATCTTCAGCCAAATCCTCAGCCTTGGGTGTTTCCAGGGTTTTAGGTATTTGTCGGAGGCGTTTATCCGTCATCAACAGGCGAAAAGCCTCCAGGCCAATCTCACCCGCACCGATATGATCGTGCCTATCCACCCTTGAGGCCAAAGGTTTCTTGGAGTCATTGACATGGATAAAGTGAAGATGTTCCAGGCCGATGATCCGCTCAAAATCGTCCATGGTTTTGGTAAAACCCTGTGGGGTACTGATGTCATAACCTGCAGCAAAGACATGGCAGGTGTCCAGGCAGACCCCCAGCCGTTCAGGATTGCTGCTGGCGGCTCTAATAGCTGCCAGCTCTTCAAAACAGGCACCCAGCGCCGTTCCTTGGCCGGCAGTGGTCTCCAGAAGAATCATGGGCTTTTTCGCCTCGTCTGCCACGGGGGCCAGAGCAAAGGCCTGATCCAGGCTCATTGCCACCCGCTCAACACCCTGCTCAACCGCCATGCCGCCATGGGAGCCGGGATGGATGACAATATGGGGGATTGCCAAGGATTGCGTTCTAGCCAATTCAGCCGCTAAGGCCTTAATACCTTTCTGGCTCCCCTCCTCTTTGGCTGTGGCCAGATTAATCAGATAGGAGGCATGAACAGCAATGGGATAAGGGCCCCAGGCCTGCCAGGCCCCGCTAAAGAGCCGGGCCTCCTCGTCACTGATTGGTTTGGCCTGCCATTGCCGCTGGTTTCTTGAAAAAATCTGCAGGGCAGTCCCCTGCACCTTCCTGATCCGCTCAATGGCCAGGTGCAAACCGCCTGACACCGACATATGGGCACCTAAAAACATAAATTACCACTCCTGGTATTTTTTGCCTGTTTACGGGACAACGAAATTTATTTATAAGTTTCCTTATCACTTTTTTCCATGATTTCTGCCCTTAATTTTCATTAAAGAAAATGAAGTACACCCGTCACGACCTCCCCAGCCTGCTTGCCGAGCTAGACAAAGGCAGCCTGCGCCCGGTTTATCTACTCTTTGGCGAGCGCTACCTCTGCGCCCAGGCCGCCCAGGAAATCATTGGCCGCCTTCTCCCTGACCAGGCCAGCCGTCAACAAAACATGCGGGCCGTGGACGGCGACCAAGAGGTGGTGAGCCAGACCATCAATGAGCTGCGCACCTTCAGCCTTTTTGGAGGTCGCCAGGTCATCCGGGTCCTTGATTCCCGCCTCTTTCATTCCAAGGCAGTGGGCAAATCGATCTGGGATAAGGCCCTGAAAGCCCACAACAAGGACGACCAGGAAAAGGCGGGCCGCTATTTGGCCCAGCTGGCTGGCCTTGGCGGCCTGGATGCTGAAGACAAGGTTGACGAACTCAGTGCCGGCCAGTGGAAGAAACTCTTTGGTTTTGCCAAGCCTCAGGATGTGGCCTGGACCAAGGGAATTTCCCTGCTCCCCGGAGATGACGGCCCTGCAGCCCCTGATAATGCTGCCCTGGTTCAGAACACCTTGGAAAAGGGCGTTCCTGAAAAAAATCATCTGGTCCTGGTGGCGGAAACCGTTGATAAACGCAAAAAACTTTTTAAAACCATTGATGAGATCGGCGTTATTGTCGACCTGTCTGTGGATACTGGAGCAGCCACGGCGGCCCGCAAGGATCAGGATGCGGTGATCCGCGACCTGGTCAACCAGACCTTTGACCAGATGGGCAAAAAACCGGGCCCCAGGGTTTTGGAGATGGTTCTTGACCGGGTGGGTTTCCATCCGGTGGCTGCGGTGCGCGAGGCCGAAAAACTCTGCCTTTACTGTGACGAGGCGCCGGTAGTGACAAGTGATGACGTCAATGCCGTCACCGGTCAAACCAGGGAGGAGGCCCTCTTTGAACTTAACGACGCCTTTGCCTCCCGTGACCTGAATCGCTCCCTCTACCTCCAGGGCCGCCTGCTGCGGGCCGGGCTCCACCCTCTGGTGCTTATTTCCGCCCTGCGCAACCTGATCCGCCGCCTTTTGTTTCTTCGCGCCCTGCAGGATAAGAGCGAGCCATCCTATTGTCCGGGTCAGGCATACAATGTCTTTCAAAAGGGCTATCTCACTGCCATCAAAGAGGCGCTGGGTGACAACGAATTTTTAAAAGGGCATCCCTTTGTCGTCTACAAGGGCTTTCAGCAGGCTGAAGGCTTTTCACGGCAGGAGCTTATTAACGGCCTTACGGCCTTGCTTTTAGCAGAATTTAAATTAAAAGGATCTGGAATACGAGAGTCTTTGATTTTAGAGAACTTTTTCTTTTCCATGCTTGTCTAGAAGGAGTGTTTACCCCAGAAAGACCGCGTGGTGCGTTGACTATTAAGGAGTAGTTTGCGACAATGGCAATAGCTGACTATGACGTAAAAGGTGGGGTGGCCACAGAACATCGGCATGAGGTTAAAGAGCCTCCCATGTTCAAGGTTTTGCTCCATAACGATGACTACACCACCATGGATTTTGTTATCATGGTTCTGGAATCCGTCTTTCAGAAAAGAGCTGAAGACGCCTCCAGAATTATGTTGAATGTCCATCAGCAGGGGGTTGGCGTTGCCGGTGTCTACAGCAGGGATATTGCCGAAACGAAGATAACCCTGGTTCATGATCTGGCCCGCCAACATGAATATCCGTTGAAATGTTCTCTTGAGCAGATGTAGGGCCTGGCAAGATGATAAGTCAAAAAGTTGAAATAGCTCTGGTTATGGCCATTCGTGAGGCCAAAACCAGGCGTCACGAACATGTCACGGTGGAGCACATCCTCTACGGCCTGCTCCATGACGACTTGACTCGTAGAATTATTATTGGCTGCGGCGGCAATGTGGACAGCCTTAAGCTGAACCTGGAATCCTTCTTTGCCAGCAATATGCCGGTTCTTGACCAGGAATCTCCCACCGACCCCATCCAGACCATTGGTTTTAACCGGGTCCTGCAACGGGCCATTGCCCATGTTCAGAGCAGCGGCAAGAAAGAGGTTGATTCCGGCGATGTACTGGCCGCCATCTTTAACGAGCCCGACTCTTTTGCCGTCTACTATCTTGAATCTGAAGGCCTGGGCCGTCTTGATGTTGTTGACTATATCTCCCATCGCCTTGACCAGGAGGACCCCTTTAAAATAGTAAATAAGAGCTGCTGCCCCGAGGATGTCCAGAAGGGCGGCAATGCCCTGGAAGCATACACCATCAACTACAGCCAGCGCGCCGCAGAAGGCTCCATAGATCCGCTGATCGGCCGCAAACCTGAGCTTGAACGGATTATGCAGGTTCTCTGTCGGCGCAAAAAAAACAACCCCCTTCTGGTGGGCGAACCTGGCGTGGGCAAAACCGCCCTGGCCGAAGGCCTTGCCCTTAAGATCCACAACGGCGAGGTGCCAAATTTATTGGCCAATTCCAAGCTCCGTCTCCTTGACATGGGGGCATTGCTTGCCGGCACCAAGTATCGCGGTGATTTTGAAGAACGCCTCAAAGCAGTGATTGGCGAGGTGGAGCAAGACCCTGAAACCATCCTCATCATTGACGAAATCCACACCATTGTCGGCGCTGGCGCTACCAGCGGCGGTAGTATGGACGCCTCCAACCTCCTCAAGCCTGCCCTGCAAAACGGCAAGTTACGCTGTATTGGTTCCACCACCTATGAGGAGTACAAGGGTTATATTGAAAAAGACCGGGCCCTGGCCCGGCGCTTTCAGAAAATCGACGTGGAAGAGCCCTCTGTGGATGAGACCTTTGCCATTCTTAAGGGCCTTAAGTCCCGTTACGAGGAACACCACGATCTGAGTTACTCTAATGCAGCCATCAAGGTGACTGCCGAGCTTGCCGACCGCTATCTAAACGATCGCTTTCTGCCCGACAAGGCCATCGACGTCCTTGACGAGGTGGGTGCCGCCTTCAGGCTCACCCGGGGCAAGGGTAAGAAAAAAACCATTACGGTGCGTGACATTGAGGCCGCCATTGCCAAAATCGCCCGCATCCCCGCCAAAAATATCTCCGGCTCTGACGCCGAGCAGCTCAAGGGCCTGGACGGCACCCTGAAGCTTCTCATCTTTGGCCAGGACCACGCCATTGACGCCTTAGTCACTTCGGTAAAACGAAGCCGGGCTGGACTGAGCGACCCCTTGCGGCCCACTGGTTCCTTTCTCTTTGCCGGTCCCACCGGGGTTGGTAAAACAGAGGTGGCTCGCCAGCTCGCCCATACCCTGGGTGTTCATTTTGAACGTTTTGACATGTCTGAGTATATGGAAAAGCATGCCGTGGCCCGCCTTATCGGTGCGCCTCCCGGCTATGTAGGGTTTGATCAGGGCGGCCTGCTCACCGATGCCATCCGCAAACATCCTTACAGTGTTCTGCTTCTTGACGAGATTGAAAAGGCCCACCCGGATATCTTCTCCATCCTCCTCCAGGTCATGGACCACTCCACCCTCACCGACAACTCCGGCCGCAAGGCGGATTTTCGCAATGTGGTTATTATCATGACCACCAATGCCGGAGCCCGGGAGATGAGCGGCCAGGCCATAGGCTTTGTCAGCCAGCAGAAAGGTAAAGACCAAAAGGCCATTAAGGACCTCTTCTCACCTGAGTTCCGCAACCGCCTCGATGGTATTATCTCCTTTAACCAGCTTAATCTCGAAACTGTAGAAAAAATCGTCGACAAGCTCATCCTTGAGCTTTCCGCCCAGCTTGCTGAGCGCAAGGTGTCCATTTCCCTTACCAAAGAAGCCCGCAAATGGTTGGCCAAGAACGGTTTGGACCCTGATTTCGGGGCCCGTCCCCTTCGCCGTCTGGTGATGACTGAGATAGGCGATGCCCTGTCTGAAGAAATTCTTTTCGGCAAGTTGCAGAAAGGCGGCAATGTCAAGGTTGGGCGCAGCAAAGATGCTTTCAGCTTTTCCTATGGTTCCTGATTTTCCAGGAAATTTTTTCCACTCTCTGGTAGTCTTCAAAAAAATATGGAACTATATTCCTATTCTTGAACACTTCTAACACACTGGAACGTTTAATTTTTTCACACACAACAGAGGTGAATGATGATTGAAGCGAAAAAAATGTACCTGGTACCTGCTCTGGCCCTTAGCCTGTCCTTGACCGGTTGTTCGGGAGACAGCACCCCGGAAAAGGCGGAAAACGCCGAAACCAGCGCCCCTCAGACCATGCAGGTTGGCGCCCCTGTCAACGACAATGCCTTGACAGGCACCGTTGTCGAGACCTTTAACAGCGGCGGCTACACCTACCTGCAGGTTGATAATGGTCAAAATAAAGTCTGGGCAGCCATTGGCCAAACCCAGGTTGAAAATGGTCAAGAGATCAGCCTGGCCAATGGCCCGGTGATGAAAGATTTTCACAGCCCCTCTCTTAACCGTACCTTCCCGGAAATTATCTTTTCATCAGGGATGAAAGGCGCTGCTCAGGCCAACCCCCATGGCAGTATGACAGCGGCGCCGGCTACCAAAACCGACGGCTCTGCTGAAGAAAACTTCATGGCAGCCCTCAATTCCGGCACCCCGGCGCAAGCCCCGGCAATGGATGAAGGAGCAGCCAACGGCGGCAGCACAAAGGCCGTTGTTTCCGCCCAGGAAATCAAGGTTACCAAGGCTGAAGGTGATAGTGGTAAAACTGTTGAACAAGTTTTTACCGAGGCTGATGCCTTAAACGGCAAAAAGATCAAGGTACGCGGCAAGGTGGTCAAGGTATCTCCCCAGATCATGGGGGTTAACTGGCTCCATATCCAGGACGGCACCGGTAATCCCATGCAAAGCAGCCATGATCTGGTTGTCACCACCGATGAGATGGCTGACGAGGGCAGCGTCGTCATGGTTGAGGGCACTGTTGCTGCCAAAAAAGATTTCGGCATGGGCTATTTTTATGAGGCCATGGTAGAAAAAGCCGTTATTTCTAAATAGTACCCCTGTTTCGGCACAGGTAATGGTTGTCTCGGAGGGGCAGGGCTTTTTGAAAGCCCTGCCCCTCCTCTTTTGGTTTAACGGGGTGGTATTATGAACATTGTGGTCATAGGCCCGGGAGCCCTGGGCTCACTCTTTAGCGCCCGGCTCGCTGCTGCCGGCCAAAACGTCACCCTTCTTGACCATAATGCCCAGCGGGCCAACGCTCTTGGCAACCACCTAACCTTGATAACTGCCGACCAGGAACGCGATGTAGATTTATCCATAACTGCCGATCCTGCCTGCCTGAAACAGGCAGAACTGGTTATTCTGGCAGTCAAGTCCCAGCAAATTGCTGACCTTCTGCCCGTTGTCCAAGGCCTTAGCGGCCCTGAACGCCTTATTCTCGGCCTCCAAAACGGCATAGGCCATCTCCATTTCTTCACAGATGCTGCTTCCGGTCTGGCCCTTGGGGTGACCTCTCAGGGTGCAACCCTGGTCAAAGCGGGCTCTGTGCGCCATGGCGGAGACGGCCCTACAGTTATCGGCTTTCTTCAGCCTCCCCCTGACCGCCACGGGGCACTGCTGAAAAAAGCGGCCACAGCCCTGTCTGCTGCAGGTCTCGCCACTGAGATTGTTGACGACATTAAGAACCGCCTCTGGCAAAAGCTTTTGGTCAATGTCGGCATAAATGGCCTCACCGTTCTCTATGACTGCCCAAATGGCGATCTCCTAAAAATTCCCGAGGCACGTTCACGCCTCATTGCCCTTGTCGAGGAGGGAGTTCATGTTGCCCACCGCAAGGGCATTGATGTCGGCACCGCCCCTGTGGGCCGAACTCTGGAAGTGTGCCAAGCCACGGCCGGTAATGTCTCTTCAATGCTTCAGGACGTCAGAAACGGCAAAAAAACAGAGATTATGGCCATAAACGGCGCCCTGCTCTCCGAGGCCAAGAAATTGGCTATCCCTGTCTCCGAAAATGAATTATTAGTCAAACAGGTGTTGGCGCTGAAAAAACCGGCCGGCAAAATCGATTGACCAAGAACCCGCTATGGAGTGTTTGACGTGGCTGATTTATTGCAATTAACAGCGACCTGTTCTGCAGGCCTGGAAGAGTTGGTGGCCCACGAGGTTACCGGTTTTGGCGGCCATGATGTTGTCATCCTCACCGGCGCGGTGGCCTTCAAAGGGGATCTTGCAGCGGCGTACAGGGCCTGTCTCTGGTCCCGATTTGCCTCACGCATACTTCTGGCCATCAGCCACTTTCCAGCCCCTGACCCTGACGCCCTTTACGAGGGGGTAAAGAGTGTGGAGTGGAAAAAACATATGCACCCCGAAAACACCCTGGCCGTGGATTGCGTCTTGAGCGACAGCACCATCAATCACAGTCATTTTGCCGCCCTCAGGGTCAAGGACGCGGTGGTTGATTATTTCCGGGACATGGTGGGCGAAAGACCCTCTGTGGACAGCAAGCAGCCTGATATCCGCCTCAACCTTTTCTTACGCAAGGATGAGGCCCATCTCAGCCTGGATCTAGCCGGGGCCAGTCTGCACCGCCGCGGTTATCGTCAGGATGGTGGTCAGGCCCCGTTAAAGGAATCCCTGGCTGCCGCCATTGTTGCTCGAGCCGGTGTTACTTCCACCATGGCCCGTCACGACGTTGTTCTTGACCCCCTCTGCGGCTCCGGCACCCTCCTTATTGAATCGGCCTTGATTATCGGCGATGTAGCACCCGGTCTTGACCGGAGCCATTTCGGCTTTCTGAACTGGCGGGGCCATAAAAAACCTCTCTGGCAGGATCTGGTTGATGAGGCCCTGGGCCGCGAGGAAGAAGGTTCTGAAAAGCCTTGGCCGCGGCTCCTTGGTTTTGATTCCGACCCTGCGGCCGTCAAAGCTGCCCTGGCCAATATCGACAGGGCCGGCTTACGGGATAAAATTCATATTGAACGCCGTGATCTTGCCCGCCTGCAGCCCCCTGCCAATCTCAACAGGGGCCGCCATCTACTGGTCACCAATCCTCCCTACGGAGAGCGTCTTTCAGGCAAGGATGAGGTGAAGTATCTCTACCGCAGCCTGGGCCGGATTGCCGCCCACTTCTTTCAAGATTGGCAGCTTGCTGTTTTTTCCAGCAATCCCGATCTCCTGGATGCCCTGGCCCAGAAGAGGGCCGGTCAATACCGCTTTTACAACGGCCCCATTCCCTGCACCCTGCGCCTCTATGAGGTCGCAAGCCATTCTGAACGCCAGGCCACCTGGCAGATCAGGAGTGACACGCTCTCTTCCACCCTGGCCAACCGTTTGAAAAAGAACCTCAAACCCCTTCTCAAATGGGCGCCCCGGCAAAAGGTCAATTGCCTGCGCATCTACGATCGAGATATCCCTGAGTATAACGTTGCCATTGATCTCTACGGTCCCTGGGTCCATATCCAGGAGTATGCCGCCCCAGCCACCATTGCTGCCGACAAGGTAAGAGCCCGCCGCAAGGAGGTCATCGACACGATCTCAGAGCTGCTGGACTGCAAGCGTAATCGAATCTTCATTAAGAGCAGGACCAAGCAGAAGGGCAAGAAACCGCATGCGCATGACAAGAAGGCGGTCAAGGCCCGCCTGGTGGAGGTAGAGGAGGGCGGTTGCCGTTTTCTGGTCAACCTGAGCGAATATCCTGATGGCGGTCTCTTTCTCGGCCATCGTACCCTGCGGTTACAGATCCAAAAGCTGGCAACAGGCAGGCGCTTTTTGAACCTCTTTTGCCATACCGGCCCGTCCACTGTCCATGCCGCCATGGGCGGGGCCCGCACCACCACCAGTGTTGACACCTCCAGAACCTTTCTTGACTGGACCCGTAAAAACCTGGCATTAAACGGCTTTGATCCGGACCGCCATGGCCTGGTACGCGCCGATTGCCTGGGCTGGCTGCAGAAGCTGAAGGTGGAGAGGTATGACCTAATTTATATGGATCCGCCCACCTTCTCCAACACAAAGAGGGGAGGGGGAGGGGCATTTGATATCCAGCGCGATCATGGCCCGTTGCTTGAAGCGTCCATGTCGGTGCTGGAGAGTGATGGCCTCCTCCTCTTTGCCACCAGTTCACGAAATTTCAGCATTGATGAAAGCCTGAAGAAGAATTTTAGCGTCCGTGATATTTCAGCAAAGACCCTGCCCCAGGACTTCAGCCGCAACAAGAAGACCCATCGCGTCTTTGAAATTCGCCATCTCACATAACTGCCGGCCATTGCTGCTCGCCGGCTTGCTGCCGGGAAAAGAAGATTTCGTCTGGCCCAAACTTAAAGACCACTCCACGCCGCATTGCCGCCTTACCAGGGACTTTCGGGCCATTGGTCCGTGCGAATTGTGTTGCGCCCGGCCCGTTTGGCTTCATAGAGGGCATTGTCTGCCCGTCTCAGGCACTCAGTCCCGGTTTCTCCTTCATTGATCTCCGCCACTCCTAAGGAAATGGTTACCGGTCGATCGGCCAGCAGGCCGCATTGCCCAACGAGGAGACGGAGTTGTTCGGCCTTTCTGGCGCCATCCGAAAGATTCGCGCCCACGGCTATCACCACAAACTCCTCGCCTCCGATCCGGTACAACCCGTCGCTGACGCGTATTCTTTCCTGAATAATGCTGGTTATCTTGCACAGGATCTCATCCCCTGTTTCATGGCCGTAGGTGTCATTGATGGATTTAAAATGGTCGAGATCCAGCGCTAGCAAGGACACGGGTTGCCTGGTACGAGGCTTGGCCGCCAGGATCTCGTTGAGCTTTGCATCGAAGGCGCGACGATTGCCAGCGCCGGTCAGGGAATCTTCCGTAGCCAAGAGGGCAAGCTGCTGACGCTGATGTCTGGTGCGGTCCGCAAAGATGTAGGCGAACACCATAATCAGAACCATATTAACCAGAATGCCAGCAAATTCCATATTTGCCATATGCGGCTGTATAGCCGGGGCCAGTGCTGCCATGGCAAGGAGGTCAATGATTATCGCCTCACGCTGGGTCAAAAGAAAAAAAACAGTGGCCATTACCGGGTAAGCCCAATAGATCAGAGAAGGCCCCCCTAGATGGACAACCATAAATAAGCCGGCCATGGAGCAAACGGAAAGGAGGATGGAGGCCAGCCGGACCCTCTTTTTATGCCAGGCAAACAGGCCCAGCACAACCATCGTCGTGACAATGAACGAGTCAATGGTGCCAAGCAGCCATTCCTGACCTATGAAACGGCAGACAGCAAATGGCGCAATGCCAAGTGTGCCGACGACACAGACCGTCAGCAGAACGTGTTCTTCTGAGGTGCGTTTCATGGGTGGCGTATTTTTATCGGTCATGGCCATAAGATCCATCGCTGATGGTGCTAGGTGCTAAAAAATCGCTTTTCCGCTTCTGAAAAATTAAAGGGTTGCGCCTTGCCTCCACCCTAACCACATCATACTCTTCCGGGCAATCACAAATTAGCCAAAGTGGCCGCTGTCTCTTACACTTTTTCGAGTCCCTCAGAAAAAAATCTGGAATGCAGCAAGAAGATAAGGACAACGTTTGGCTAGTGACGCTGCAATTGTACATCGCCGGAGAGCACCTCATGGCGGGTGCCACTGTCGTCCCTGATGTAAAGAAGCCCCTGTTCGTCAATGCCTTGCGAAACACCGTTGATCACCTCGCCCTTGGCAGTCACCCAGGTCATCCTTCTTGCCATGGTGATGTCGCGCTGTTGCCAGCGTTTGCGGATGGCAGGCCAGCCCTGCTGTTCAAGCTCGGTGAGAACATGGTCAATCTTTGCAATCAGCTCCTCCAGGAGAACTCCAGGCTCAATAAATTCGGAGCTATAATCAGCAAGGGCACCGGCCCTATCGGCAATCTCGGCAGGAAAACCTTCTTCAGGGCGCTGCAGGTTCAGGCCGATTCCCAAAATTACCAGGGGACGGTCGATATTACTGATATCTGATTCGCTGAGAATACCGCCGCATTTCCTGTTGCCGACAATGATGTCATTTGGCCATTTAAGCATCACCATCTCTGCAAGCAAGGGCTGCAAGGCCTCAGCCACAGCCGCCCCGGCAGCCAGGGTAATCCTGGCCAGCTCATCCAGGGCCAGCAAGGGTCTGAGGATTACTGAAAAATAGAGGCCATCTCCTGCGCTGGACAGCCATTTCTTATCCAACCTGCCCCGTCCTTGGCTTTGATGGTCAGCAACAATGATCAGGCCGGTTTGTCCTCCCTTTCTGCCCTGCTCCATGGCCACTCTATTGGTCGAATCCGTCTCAGCCAGATGGCGCAGGGGATGGTTGCCGACCTGCCCTGCTTCACAGAGCTCCTGGAATCTATTTTTTTTTGTCATGTGCGAGGCCGCCTTGAAATCACTACCTGTTTCATATAAATTGCAAAGATCATACTATCTTGCCCATCTTAATTCAAAAAGGAGATTCACCATGCCCTATGTCAATATCCGCGTTGCCGGCTCACTTAACAAAGAGCAAAAGGCTGAGATCAGCAAAGGTGTCACCGCTGTAATCGCCCAGGCCGCAGGTAAGCCGGAAGATTCCATTCTTATTTTCATTGATGAACTGCCCCACGAAAATATCGCCAAGGGCGGTGTCCTCCTGGAGAAAAAATAAATCTTATGCCCTCTGCAAGCGAAGCCCGGCAGCGCCTCGCGCTTCTGCGCCGGGAACTTCATCATCACTGCCATCAGTATTACGTCCTGGACAACCCTCTCATCTCCGATGGCGAGTATGATCTTTTGTACCAGGAGTTACTCAACCTGGAAAAAGAGTATCCTGGTCTTGTCACTGCTGATTCCCCGAGCCAGCGCGTGGGCTCGCAACCCCTTGAGGGCTTTGACTCCGTGGCCCACAGCCACGCCATGCTCAGCCTTGAAAACAGTTTTTCCGACGATGACCTCCGCGCCTTTGAAGGCAAGCTCCAACGATTTCTTCCCGATGTTGACCGCTTTACCTATGTGGCGGAACCCAAGCTGGACGGCCTGGCCGTGGAGCTTATCTACCAAGATGGAGTCCTCATCCAGGCCGCCACCCGCGGTGATGGTCGCAGCGGTGAAGACATCACCGCCAATATTAAGACCATCGGCGCCATTCCCCTTTCCTTCTGTCAGCCCCATACCGGACTTCTTGAGGTGCGCGGCGAGGTCTTCATGGGCCTGGCTGACTTTAATACCCTGAATATGCAGCGCGGTGAGGCCGGGCTGCCACTCTTTGCCAATCCTCGCAATGCCGCAGCAGGCTCTCTGCGCCAACTTGACTCGCGCCTCACTGCCAAGCGGCCCCTTGATTTTTTCGCCTACGGCGTCAGTGACCCTTTGCAGGTTTCGGCTGCTGACCAGACTGAACTTTTTGCCTATCTAGGTCAACTTGGTTTTAAAATAAACGCCCATATCATGTGTTGTCCTGATATTGATGCGGTTATTGCCCATTACCGCACCCTGGTTGAACTTCGTCCCCAGCTGCCCTACGACATTGA
Source organism: Thermodesulfobacteriota bacterium (assembly GCA_039715015.1). Taxonomy (GTDB): domain Bacteria; phylum Desulfobacterota; class Desulfobulbia; order Desulfobulbales; family SURF-16; genus BM506. Next base: position 49,146 of record JBDLIE010000010.1, on the reverse strand, counting down.
CGGCATGGTGGTCAAGGTTGATGATTTTGAGCTCCAGCGCCGTCTCGGCAATAAGGCACGCAGTCCCCGCTGGGCAATCGCCTCAAAATTCCCGGCATCCCAGGCTACCACGGTTTTACGCGATGTTCATTTCCAGGTAGGCCGGACAGGCGCCATTACCCCGGTGGCCATCCTTAAACCAGTTGCCCTGGCCGGGGTGGTGGTCAGCAGGGCTACCCTCCATAATGAAGATGAAATTCGGCGCAAGGACCTCCATCTGGGCGATACGGTCCTAATCCAGAGGGCCGGGGACGTCATTCCGGAGGTTGTTAAGCCGGTGCCGGAAAAGCGAAGCGGTGCTGAACTCCCAGTAACTATGCCCTCTCTCTGTCCGGCCTGTTCCGCTCCCCTTAGCAAAAAGAAAGGAGAGGCCGCCCTGCGCTGTACCAATTCCTCCTGCCCGGCCCAGGTACTTCGCAGTCTTATTCATTTTTCATCAAAGGCAGGCCTCGACATTGAGGGGTTGGGAAAGAAAGCTGTGGAGCAACTCTATTCCCAAGGGCTTACTGAAGATATCCCCGCCATCTACAACCTGGAACATGCCGATTTAGCCACCTTAGAGGGCTGGGGAGACAAATCTGCAGAAAATGCGATCCATGCCATACAAAAGAGCAAAGAAACCTCCCTGTCGCGTTTTTTGGCCGCCCTGGGCATTCGTCACATTGGTGAGGTGACGGCAGGTTTGCTGGCAGAACATTTCCTCAGCCTTGAACGCCTGACAGTGGCTTCTCTTGAGGACTTTCTTGACATTGAAGGTATCGGCGTGCAAATGGCAGAAAGTCTTGCTCTCTACTTTGATGATCCTGCCACCAAAGACCTTTTGGCCAGGCTCATTACCTCCGGTTTCCGATTTGAAATACCGCCTCAGTTGCCCGCAGCTCTTACTCCGTTGCAGGGTAAAGTCTTTCTCTTTACAGGAAAACTCCAGTCTTTTTCCCGCAGCGAGGCCAAGGAAAGGGTGAAGGCGGTTGGCGGCAAGATCTCTTCATCACTCAGTAAAAAGGTCGACTATCTTGTCTGCGGCGCCAAACCAGGTAGTAAGCTGAAGAAAGCTCAGGACTTAGGGACTACCATTCTCGATGAACAGCAGTTTCAGGAGATTATCCTTTCTCCGGCAGGTAAATAGTAAAAAATCATTCCCCTTCACCGCCACTGTGCGTTTTTTAGCAGAGAGAACCAGTCTCGCAACCTGTCGGAGGGCTAAGTGATGCTGCGAAGTGAGGTCTTTACTATGAATAAATGTGTACGGGCCGTTATTTCAGGCAAGGTACAGGGTGTCTACTTTCGGATCTTCACCCAGCAAGAAGCAGAACATCTGCATCTATCAGGCTGGGTGCGCAACCTGCCCACTGGCGAGGTGGAGGCTCTCATCTCCGGCCCCAGCGGCCAAGTCGACAAAATGGTGGAATGGCTTACAATGGGCTCTCCCTCTAGCAGGGTCGATCATGTCGCGGTTGAAGAGGTTACCTGTGCAGAGTCTTTATTTGGCTTTTCCATTCGCTACTGACCGCGCACCTGTTGTCATTGACAAAAGATGACCTCTTTCTTAGAGTAATTTTTTCTCATTTTAAAGGTGCTTTGTGGAAACAGAACGTGATTTAGCAAAGATACATCAGCAGCTTCGCAAGAAAAATACCATGCGTATTATCTGCCCCAGTTGCGGTAATGACAGCGACTTCTTCGAGGTGGCCGATGGTGTTATTCTCACCACGAGATATATTCAGAACAGTGATGGCAGCTTCAGCCAGGATGGCGATGAATCACAGATTTTAGGCGAAATTCGGTTTTTTTGCGCCGAGTGCAATGAAGATCTCACCACTCACCACCAGCGTTTTGTTGAAATGCTTTTTTGAAGGCAATGCAGCTCATTCCTGACAACAACACCCTGCACAGGCTCTTTCACACCTTGGGCGACGACCATTGTTTTATCGGTCGCGTTCGGGTCAAGGCCGGAGAGGAATTCATCCTCCATGACCTTGAACGACGTGGCGTCCTTCTTTTTCCCAGCGCTTTTTCCCAGATTGTCGCCCGTTCCAAAGTTGTCCAGGCTCGTGTGTTTTCTGAATACATGCCCCCTTTCACTCAGGCTGTTTTTGACCACCATGATCTCCTTGCCGCTGTCAATCTATATGGCCATAATGGGATTAGCGATGTTGTCACCAAGGAGGACCGCAAAAACGGTGGTCTTGGCGTCCACAAATGGAGTTCTGTTGAAGACGTCTTTAATCAGGCTACTCTAGGGGGCCTTCCTTACCCCTTTGTTCTTCAGCCCTTTTACCCTGATGCAGATGATATCCGTGTGATTATTCTCGGCTCCTATCAGGAGAGTTACCAACGGATTAACCCAGACAATTTCCGCCACAATCTTCATTGCGGCGGCGAAAGCCGTGCCGTTACCCTTGACCCAGACCAGCAGGCCCTTTGCCAAGCTGTCATGGAACGGGGTTCCTTCCCATACGCCCATATCGACATTCTACGTACCGCTGATGGCCGCTCCTACCTGGGCGAAATTAATCTGCGCGGCGGTTTACGGGGAGCCCGGATCAAGGGTGCCACGTACCGGGAAACCCTTAACCTTATTCACGACGGCTTTCTTGCTCAAAACCGCATCACACCCTAGCACCATTACCTGACGCAGCATGTCCCCCATGGTACAGGACAAAAAAAAAGGAGATTGAATCAAAAGATTCAATCTCCTTTTTTATAAGCTATGTCTGACTGCCTAGGCAGTCGCAATAAACTTAATTATACACAACCGGTAGGCTTAGGCAGGCCGGCCATCTTACAGGCGCCTTTACCAGGTCCGGAGGGGAAGAGCTCATAGATGCGCTTCAGAGGGAAACCAGTGGTTTTGGAAAGAATACGTACCATGGGAGCAATACCATTCTTCTTGTAGTAATCCTGAAGAGCGTTAATAACTTTCCAGTGCTCGTCGGTCATGTCGCCAATACCTTCTTCGGCCTTAACATAATCAACCCAAGACTCGTTCCACTCTTCCATACCATTGGTCAGGAAGCCGTCCTCATCAACACCAAAGCTAGATCCGTCGTACTCGATAGAAGCCATATCAAATCCTCCGTTAAATTTTCCTTAAAATAGGGGTTATCTATATCTAAAAACTATTAATAAGTAAAAAGATGATCCTAATTACAGTATCCCATTTCTTTTGTCAATGGTGTGCCCCTATTTTTTTCAGGGCAATGAATGGGTGCTCAGTGGTATCTCACTGTAATAACATACTTATTTTTTTGGCCTTCCTTTGCTTTTTTGCCCTCTTATGTCTCTATATCCATCAATTCTTTGAAGAAAATTATCGACGAAAATCTCTGTGAATAAAGCGTCGGTTTTGTGCTGCTGGACTTGGCAACAAAGATCATATGAGCGATGCCATACTCCTCACCGCTGGCCAGAACTTCCTCATTGTCATCGGCCAGCAGGGTACGTGCCCTATCAAACTCTACTTTCTCTGCCAACTTTTGCCAAAAGACGGGATCTTCCTTGGCAACGCCAATGTCATCGGCACAGATCAGAGCGTCAAATTCCCCCTCCATTTTGGTCTTGTCCATCTTGATGGCCAAGGTTTTTGGATGGGCATTGGTAACAAGGACGATTTTTTTGCCCAAATTTCTGCAAAACTCCAGAAATTCAAGAACATACGGATGGACATTGATGAGATGATTCACATCGAGCTTCATCTTTTCCAGATCTAAATCTAACTCCTGTGACCAAAAATCCAAATCTGTCCATTCCAAAGAACCTTGCCGTTCCTTATATTTGGCGAGCAACTCTTCTTCAGCTGTAAATATAGAAATATTATTTTGCTTGGCATAAATCTCCGGGACATACTCCTCCCAGAAATAATCATCAAAATGTTTATCAAGCAGGGTGCCATCCATGTCCAAAAGCACCGTGTCAATGGTTTGCCAATCTATGTTCGCTTTTTTTTTCATAATTATCAGGGCTTATTTGCCGTTCAGGATATCTTCTACGTTTTTTTCACCGATTTTATCGTTAAATACCGCCAGAATAAAGGGACTTACTTTTTCATACTCATCCTGGCCAATCAAAAACCCGGGCAAAGGCTGGGCCTTTGTTAACCGAGACCTGGCTTGGTCTGCCACGGACTGCGAAGCAAGGAGCTCTGCGGTTCCTTCATTTTCCTTAATGTCACACAGGGCGAGAAGTACGTCGTGCATATTCCCCCAATATTCCCCCTGCCCTACGTGCTCAATGAGCTGCTGGCCAGCAGTGGTGGCGCTGATATAGTATTGCGGCAGCTCTGCCGCTTGTCCGGGGCGGCATTTCTTCACTGAGGCGAAACTACGGCAGGAAAATGGCCGGACCTCATAAATCTGGCAGCTGTCATCCTCTAAAAAGGGGCAGACAGTCTCTTTTTTCTCTGGCGGAAGAGTACTACTTTCCTCGGCCGCCAGACATTTTTGAGCTAATTCGTTTGTCGTTTCCGTTAACTGTTGTCGATTTTTTATGGACTGAATTTTGTCGGCAAACCAGCTGTTCCGGCCATTCTCATTGATAAAGCGGTGGATGAGCTCCCCTTCTGTAGCTGTCATCGTGACATTGTGGGTGCAGCAGCTGGCACAGCCCCTTTGGCAGGAAAATTGGAGTTTATTCTGCCCTATCCATTGCTCAAACTGATGGTAGATGCGCTGTACAATTTTTTCACGCAGAGTGCTCATTGCTCATCACCCTGTTTGTCTTTGTTGGTGCTTTTGCCACCGAGGAGCTTGTTGATGAGATCCTCTGGAGTAATTTTCATGGCCAGAATATACATGACAATGGCCAGGACAAGATCATCAAGCCAGCCGGCCAACAGAATCTGGTCCGGGAAAATGTCCATGGGAAATATAATGTAGAAAAAACCAACGAGGAGGAGAAGCTTAACGCTCCAGGGCGCCTCTTCATGGAGGAAAATATTCCACAGGAGCTTTATTTTTGCAAAAAAACCCATCACCCCTCCTGTACGCTGCCGATAAGCTCTGTTGCTGCTTTCCTGTTATTTTCCTGTAAATATTTCCTTAAGCCAGTGACCAATTCGCCGCTTACGGCCGGATTAACAAAGTTTGCCGTGCCGATCTGTACAGCTGTGGCACCTGCCATCATAAATTCAATGACATCCTCCAGAGTGGTGATTCCGCCAACACCAATAACAGGAATTTTAACGGCAGCAGCGACCTGATACACCATGCGCAGGGCAACCGGCTTAATGGCCGGACCAGAGAGCCCACCAATAATATTGGCCAGTTTTGGTCTGCCTGTTTTGATGTCAATGGCCATTCCGATGAGGGTGTTTATCAAACTGACAGCTGTGGCTCCTGCCTCTTCAACTGCCCTTGCAATCAAGGTTATATCTGTAACATTGGGGGATAGCTTGATAATAACCGGCCGGCTGGACTCCTTTGCCACCACCTCAGCGACCTTTGCGGCCATGCTGGGGTCCGTACCAAAGGCTACGCCTCCCTTCTTGACATTGGGACAAGATATATTGACCTCAAGGGCGGCAATGCCCTCGACATCATCAAGCCTGGCTGCCAGCTCTTGGTAATCTTGCAAAGAATCGCCCAAGATATTGACCACAACCTGAGCGCCCAATTTTCTAATCATCGGCATTTTTTCAGCGATAAAGCGCTCTATGCCGACATTTTGCAGGCCAATGGCATTAAGCATACCGCTGGCAGTTTCAACCACCCTTGGTGGCGGGTTTCCAGGGCGGGGATTGAGCGAAATACCTTTGACAACAATGGCGCCCAAGGATGAGAGATCCACAAAGGGCGTGAATTCTTCGCCGTATCCAAAGGTACCTGAAGCGGTCATAATTGGATTGGCAAGCTGCCACTCCCCTATTTTTACGCTGGTATCTACAGCCATATTTCGCCTGCCTCAAAAACCGGCCCATCCTTGCAAACGTGGACATATTTCTGTTCTTCGTTTTCAGCTATTCCTGCCCGCTGGACTGTACAGCCGAGACAAGCCCCCATGCCGCAGGCCATCATGGTTTCCAAGGAAACCTGACAGGGCCAGTTACGCTGACGGGCAAGGGCGGCGACGCCTTTCATCATGGGTGTTGGGCCGCAGGAATAGATAGTTGCTGGGCCATCAATCTCTTTGGCCAAAAGATCAGTTACCAGGCCATGCATACCTTGGGAACCATCATCTGTTGCCAAAAATACAGGGGCCACCTGTTGATAATCTTCAAGGACCAGCAGTTCATCCCGGCTGCGGCCGCCCAATAAGATAGAAAGCTTGCTGTCTGGAAAACGTTGCTTTATCTGCGAGGCCAAAAAGAGGAGGGGAGCCACGCCAAGGCCACCACCAACCAAGCAGTGGTGTGGCGTGGGCTGTACGTCAAAGCCTTTACCCAGAGGGCCGAGCAAAGAAATTTCTTCCCCCTTTTTCATGATAGACATGAGCTTCGTGCCCTTACCGACAATACGATAAAGGAGGGTGAGCACATCGCTCTGAGCCTGATGGATTGACAAGGGGCGGCGCAACAGAGGGTCGGTGGTTTCATGGCCCACAGAGACCATGACAAACTGACCGGGTTGAGCGGCACCAACAACCTTTGGGGCATGAATTTCCATGCGCCAGCTGTCAGGACCCACTGCCACGTTTTCTAGAATTTGACCGTTTTCTAAATATTGCAACTTTTTAGGTATGTATAGAGTGATTTTTAAACGATATTACAAGGAGAAAGAGCAAAATCCACCTTATTCTACCGGCAATTTACTGATGAGACCATGAATACGCTCCAGATCATCCAGTGAATAGTACTCGATTTCTATTTTGCCACGGCCACCCTGCTGGATAATTTTCGACTTGGTTCCAAAATGGCGGACAAAATCATTAGTAAGGGTCCGGCAATAGGAAGTTGGAATAGGTTTTTTAACAGCAGGCCGCCGTGTGCCTGGCGAACCATTTTTTTGTTTGCTTGCCCGGACCAAGGCCTCTGTCTGGCGAACAGAGAGTTCCTTCTTTATTATTTTATCTCGAACCTCTCTGGTCTCCGTGTGATCCTTAATGGCCAAAAGGACGCGGGCATGTCCCATGGACAACCGGCCCGCACCAATATCATCTTTGACAAAATCAGGTAATTGAAGAAGACGCATGGTGTTAGCAACCGTGGAGCGCTCCTTTCCCACCCGCTTCGCAACCTCTTCCTGCGTCAAGGTAAATTCTTTAACCAACTGCTGATAGGCGAGAGCTTCTTCAATGGGGTTGAGGTTTTGTCTCTGGATGTTTTCTATGAGAGCAAGCTCAAGGCGATCCTGCGTCTCAACTTCCCGGACAATGACCGGCACATCCGTCAGGCCAGCAAGCTTAGAGGCCCGCAACCGCCGCTCCCCAGCTATGAGTATGTATTTATCAGCGATGTCATGTGGCGTTACAACAAGCGGCTGCAACACGCCCTTTTCAGCAATAGATCCAGCAAGCTCCCGAAGGGCATCTTCATCCATCTCTTTGCGTGGCTGGTACGGGTTGGGGTCGATAGTTTCAATGTCGCAAAGAATATATTTGCCTTCTGCCGCCAAGGTGTCATTGTCATCGGCCAACAAGGCCCCAAGCCCTCTTCCGAGGCGATCACCACTCATCATTATGCCTCCCTCCCCGCACCAACTGTTTCTTGTTTTTTGAGAAACTCTTTGCCCAGGTTCATATAGCTCAATGCACCGGCGGAACCTTTATCGTATTCAATAACTGGCATCCCATGGCTCGGACACTCGCTCAGTCGAACATTTCTCGGAATAACAGTGCTATACACCTTGTTGCCAAAATGTTTTTTTACCTCTTTTGCCACTTGATATGTCAGCTTGTTACGCCGGTCATACATGGTTAGCAAGAGCCCCTCGATGGCCAACCGCGGGTTATATGAATTCTTGACAAGCTTGATCGTTCGAACCAATTGACTAAGGCCTTCAAGGGCAAAGTATTCGCACTGCATTGGAATAATCACCGAGTCAGCCGCACTCAGAGCATTTAAGGTAAGCAATCCCAGCGACGGAGGACAATCAATAATAATATAGTCGTAATCCTCGACAACCTGCCCAAGTACGCGATCAAGAAATTTTTCTCTCTTTTTTTCGGACATAAGCTCAACCTCAACACCAATGAGATCGATGCCTGTCGGAAGAACCCAGAGGTTTGGAATTGAGCCGGACGGATGGACCGCACCTTGTGTTTTTTCAGGTTCGATATAACAATGGTAGAGATGTTTAGTTTTCGGCGACACCGCAGAACCAACACCGCTCGAGGCATTTCCCTGCGGATCTGAGTCGACAAGAAGTGTTTTTTTGCCCATCGTTGCCAGGGCCGTCGCCAAATTCACCGCGGACGTTGTCTTGCCAACACCCCCTTTCTGGTTGGCCATTGTGATAATTTTTGCCCCCTTCTCCCTCTGCTGTGTCATGCTCACCTCTATTTTATTTGTGAATCAATATACGCCGCCTACGGCGCCCACTTACTATAGACAGGTGGCCCTTGGGTAGAACCAGTACGCCTTATGCGCAACCAGCCCAGACAGACCACCAGTAAAATTCGGCTCGCATCGCTCACCGAAAAGCATTAAAAATGTCGGGAAAAAGGCAGGCCTTGACGACCTTTATGACAGAATACGCTATTTTTAACGAATGACAACTTATTTCGATTTTCCAACTGCCTTTTTGCAGGCCTCCCGTAATTGTTCCACGTGGAACAATTACGTTTTATGAGGCAAAATCAGCAAGTTGCGAGCGAAACGGTCAACTCCAAGGTGCGAACAAGGCTGTCGAGGGAAATAAGTTCATGGGTGGAATGCACATTCTCCATGCCAACCCCAAGAATTGCGGTGCTCAGGCCGCGACTGTTAAAAACATTAGCATCACTTCCGCCCCCGGCTACAATATAGTCAAGTTCTCGTTGTAGAAAAGTGGCGGCAGACCGGGCCGTGGCCAGGAGAGGCTCATCATCTGCGAGGGCCATGGCCGGATATTGCTCTGGGAAATTAAGAGAAAAAGAAGGAAGAGTTGCGTTCGGTTGCAAGCTGATATTTTCGGTAAAAACTTTACGAAAGGCTGCAATGTGTCGGGCTAAAAGTGAAGCAGAATGGCTCCGTATTTCACCCTGAAACTGAACAAAGTCAGGAACAATATTGGTTGCCGTACCACCGGAAACAAGGCCGACATTAGCGGTGGAAAGCTCATCAAGCCGGCCCATTGGAAGTCTAGATATAATGCGAGATGCAAGTGTGATAGCATTAATGCCGTCTTGTGGGTTAAGGCCGGCATGGGCGGCCTTTCCGGAAATTTCGGCATTTACATATACAGCGGCCGGAGCGCCGACAATAACGTTATCAACCCCTGTCGAATCGAGAGCAAAACCCATGCTGGCGCTTAAAAGTGAAGGGTCGAAGGCCTTAGCGCCTAAAAGACCAATCTCTTCTCCTGTGGTAAAAAGGAACTCAAGGGGGCAATGGGAAAGATTATTCTCAAAAAGAACCTGGGTCATCTCCATAAGAATAGCGATCCCAGCCTTATCATCCCCGCCGAGAACAGTATCCCCTTGGGAAGTGAAAATATTATTATGGCGGCACACTTTTACCCCGAGGCAAGGGGCAATAACGTCCATATGACAATTAAAAAAAAGCGGTTTTTTGTCTAAATCAGTGCCAGGAAGGGAAACAACCAGATTACCTGTATCAGAACCAGTGACAGAAGCTGAGTCATCAACAAATGCTGAAACCCCTGGAAATGCACCAAAAAAATCTATGAGATACGCGGCAACCTTAGCCTCCGCTTTTCCTGGGCTATCAATCTCGCAAAGGGTTATAAAATAGTGTGCCAGACGTTCTTGGTTAATCGGAAAAAAAGAAGACATAGGAACTTTTAAAAGAGGGCGTAATGGTTAATAAGATAAGCCGGTATGGTAGCATAAAAGAATATATCACTAAAGACGGATCTGAAATAAGAGAAATGATCCACCCTCAACATCAAGACAATAAAAAAATAAGTGTGGCTGAGGCAAGGATTAAGCCTGGAATGAAAACCGAACCACATTATCACAAAAAAAGTGAAGAGGTGTATGTGGTGATGGCAGGGAAGGGGCTGTTAAGGATAGAAGATAAAAGGTATGAGATAGAAAAAGGGGTGTCAATCGTGATCATGCCAGGCCAGGTGCATGGTTTAGAGAATACGAACAACGAAGACCTGGTGGTCATGTGTTGTTGTGCACCAGCCTATGGGCATGCGGATACGATACTGGTATAAAAAAAGGAGGGGGCGGCGGCGTGCGTAGGGCCGGGCGGGCCTAGCCTTCGGGCAGAACGTCTTGGTTCATGGTGACCTCCATGGCCCTCACCGGACAGACAGAAACACAAAGTCCACAGCCTGTGCACTTATCAGGAGCAAAAAGAACTACCATGTCAGGGCGCTCCACAAAGAGAGCGCTGGTGGGGCAGATTCCTGTACAAGCCCCACACTGTATGCAGAGCTCATCATCGCGGCGGATAATGGTAGAGATGGGTTCTATCTTAACACCATAATTCTGTAAAAACTCAAGGGCACTCTTAACGTTCTTTTTATGACCGGTGAGTTCAAGGACCATGAGGCCGTCATTGCCGGGCAGGATTGTGGCCTTGAGGATATTGAAATCAATATCGAACTTCTTAACCAGTTCACAGATGATAGGCTTATCACCTGTCTCCTTGGGGAAATGCAGGACATATATCTTGGTATTCATAATATATAAAGAGGCATAGTTATAAAAAAGGTTTCGCACAAAAAAACAACTCTACCAAAAGAGGGCAGATGAGTAAACCTTGCTTTTATGAGGGATGTTCTGAAAAGCGATAGCCGACCCCCCGCACTGTGCTGATGGCCGAAGCGGCAGAAAGAAGCTTTTTACGAAGTCCTGAGATCAAAACATCTATGGCGCGCTCGGTCAAACTATAATCAAAACCCCTAATATCATTGATGATTTGCTGTCGGCTGTAGACCCAGCCTGGCTTTTTGGCCAGCAGTAGAAGAATCTGAAATTCGGAGTGGGTAAGGTGAATATTCTGGTCAGCAACTGACACCTCATAGCGCTGAGGAACGATGGTAAGTTGCAGAGCTGAAAAAATGAGCTTTGCCTCGTCACCTTCGTCCGCGGAACTGGCAAGATGACTGCGCCGCAAAAGAGCATTAATCCGGGCAATAAGCACCTTGGGGCTAAAGGGCTTGGCAAGATAGTCATCAGCGCCAGCGGCAAGACCAGCGACAATATCTTCCTCCTCGCCCTTGGCAGTAAGCATGAGAACAGGGATATCGCTCTTGTGAGTAAGGCGGAACTCCTTACATACAGAGAGCCCATCAATGCCTGGCAGCATAAGGTCAAGAACGACAAGATCTGGTTTCTTGCCCACAAAGGATTGGAGGCCGACCTCGCCATCATCGGCACAAATGACCTGAAAACCAGCCTTTACCAGGTTATAGGTAACGAGCTGCTGGATATCCTCCTCGTCCTCGATGACGAGTATGGCGGGTTGAGTTTCCATGATCGTCTCTAGATCGCTTCTTCGTGCCTAACTATACGCCCCTGGAGCATATAGATAATATCTTCAGCTGTATTGGTAGTATGGTCTGCAATACGCTCAGTGCCACGGGCAATTGAAAGAAGCATGGGCAGATAAACCCTCTGTTTCTGGTCATGAGCGACGATCTCATCGAGTTCCTTACGAATGGTGCGCTTTGCCTCGTCCACCTCATCATCCAGAAGACAGATGCGATAGGCAAGGTCAGAGTCCTCATTGACAAAGGCATCAAGGCAGCTGCTGAACATGGAAAGGGTGGTGGAGAACATTTGCTCAAAATCAGCAGGAATGGTTATATTGCTTGGATTTTTGTCATGTTTCCGTGCAGCATCAAGAAGGATAACCTTATCAGCGACCTTGCAGGCCAGATCACCGATACGTTCCAGCTCACGGTTCATCTTCAGGGCCGTAACCACAAAGCGTAAATCGCTGGCCACAGGCTGATGAAGGGCAAGAATCTTAAGACAATCCTCCTCCACATTAACCTCAAGGGCGTTAATCTTCGAGTCAGCTTTCTGTATCTCAGCAGCAAGGGTGGCATCAAAGGTGTGAAAAGCCTTTATGCTGTTTTTTATGCCCTCTTCAACCACAGTTCCTAAATAAATAAGGTGTTGTTTGAGGGTGTCGATGGATGAATGGATATCGGAAGTCACGGATCACCTCTTAGCCGAAACGGCCGGTTATATAGTCTTCAGTCGCCTTTTTGACAGGAACGGTAAACACCTTTTTGGTGTGGCCGAATTCAATTAATTCTCCCTCGTAAAGAAAGGCGGTATAGTCGGAAATACGCGAAGCCTGTTGCATATTATGGGTAACAATAATGATAGTGTATTCCCCATTTAAATCACGAATAAGGTCCTCAATATGGGCAGTAGAGCGAGGGTCCAAAGCAGAACAGGGTTCATCCATCAGGATAACCTCCGGTGAAACTGCAATGGCGCGAGCAATACAAAGTCGTTGCATCTGGCCACCGGAAAGGCCCATGGCAGAATCATGAAGCCTGTCCTTTACCTCATCCCAAAGGGCGGCCCGGCGGAGAGATTTTTCAACAGTCTCGTCGAGAATGGGTTTTTCACTCACTCCACCAATACGCATGCCGAATATGACATTCTCATAGATGGACTTAGGAAAGGGATTTGACTTCTGAAACACCATACCCACCCGCCGCCGCAGATCAATAACGTCCACTGCCCGATCAAAAATATTAACGCCATCAAGATTAATAGAGCCCGTTGTGCTCAAACCGTCAATAAGATCATTCATCCTGTTAATGCAGCGGATAAAGGTGGACTTCCCGCAACCGGAAGGGCCGATGAGGGCCGTAACCTGATGGCGGGGAATATCAAAGGTAAGGTCAAAAAGGGCCTGGGCCTGACCATAATAGAGGCAAAGATCCTCCATCTGAACAATGGGGTCATCAATAGCAACAATGGCCTGTTCTGGATCATTCATAGTCATAATTATATGTTCTCAATCAATGGGTTACAGCAAACTTCTTTTTCATCTTATTGCGTAGAACGATTGCCGAGCTGGTCATCAGAATAACAATGCCAAGAAGAAGGAGCGTGGTCACAAAGACCATTGGTTTGGCAGCCTCGACATTGGGAGACTGGAAACCAATATCGTAAATATGAAATCCTAGATGCATAAACTTGCGATCCAGGTGAAAAAACGGGAAGTTAGCATCCAGGGGCAGGGAAGGGGCAAGCTTGACGACCCCTGTAATCATGAGTGGCGCAACCTCGCCGGCGGCACGGGCCATGGCCAGAATAAAGCCGGTCATAATGCCTGGGGAAGCCATGGGGAGGAGGATGCGGGTCAAGGTCTGAAACTTGGTTGAGCCAAGGGCAAAGGACGATTCCCGCAGGCCGCTGGGGATAGCACCCAATGCCTCTTCGGTTGCAACGATGACCACAGGCACAGTAAGGAGGCCCAGGGTAAGGCTGGCCCACAGAATACCTCCGGTACCAAAGGTGGGAGCGGGCAGATACTGTGGGAAGAAAAGCTGGTCGATTGATGAACCAATACCATAAACAAAAAAAGCGAGGCCGAAAATACCGTAAACAATGGAGGGGATACCGGCAAGATTGTTGACGGCAATTCGAACCAGGCGAACAAGAAATCCTTCCTTGGCATATTCGCGCAAATAGATCCCAGCAAGAACGCCAAGGGGAAAGGACAGAATACTCATAATAAAAATGAGAATAATGGTCCCGAAAATAGCCGGGAAAAGGCCCCCCTCAGTGTTGGATTCACGGGGTTCAGCAAAAAAGAGCTCCCAAACTTTGTCAAGATAGATAAAAGCCTTAGCAAATACGGACATGTCATTGGGTCTGTAGGCCCGGACAATGGAGGCAAGGGGGATAACCTGTTCCTGGCCAGTGGCATCTTTAAAGAGGGCTGTGTTTTTCAGCAATTTCGCTTCAAGGGAGGCGAGACGGGCAACTAAGAGATCAAAGTCATGATGGAGAGACTCCTTTTTTTTCATGAGATCAAGGAGAACAGGGGTACCTACCTCGCCATCATAGGTCCTTTTGGCAATTTTCAAATCAAGGCGTTCAAGACGATAGTTGAGGCGCTTCAACTCATCCTGAATGTCTTCAATTTTGGCAGTATCAGGTGCCAAGGCAGCAAGGGCGGCGGTAAAACGGGGCCACAGCACACCATCTTTAACAGAGAGATTAGGCAGGTTCAAAGAGGACAAAAAGCCATGAAAATTACCGTATTCGTCACGTTCAAGAACAGTGGCATCTTTGGGTGTGCTTTTCTGGGAGATAGCAGAAGCGTCAATCCATTTGAAATCTAAGGAGTATAGGTCCCGGTTGGCAATTTTAACCTGGTGGCGTAATTTATTATCATACTCGTTATCCTTAACGACCTCGCCGAGATAGGAACTGCCATCCTCCATATCAAAAAGAACCAGGGGGCAAGGCCAATAAACGGCGATGCCATTTTTAAAAATGATAAAGAGCAGATAAAAGGTAAGAAGGAGGATAAGGGTCAATGCCGCCCCGGTTCCCCACACAAAGGGTTCGCCATTCTGCCAGAATTTATTTTTCATAATCTTTTTCAATCTTAAAACAGCATGGATCAGTACTGCACATATTTCTTGCGAAGCCTTTCACGGATAAGCTCAGCGCCGGTATTAACCAAAAAAGTCATAACAAAAAGCAACACCGCGCACAGGAAAAGAACACGGTATAGGGTGCTGTCCACCGGGGCCTCGGGAATTTCCACGGCAATATTGGCGGAAAGGGTGCGCATGCCGTTAAAAATGGAAAAATCCATAATAGGCGTATTTCCGGTGGCCATAAGGACGATCATGGTCTCACCAACGGCACGGCCAAGGCCGATCATTGCCCCGGCAAAAATACCGGGACTGGCAGAGGGTAAAATGACACGCCAAACGGTCTGCCAGCGGCTGGCACCCAGGGCCATGGAAGCTGCGGTAAGGCTCGGAGGGATATTTGAAAGTGAGTCCTCGGCAATGGAAAAAATGATGGGAATAACGGTAAAGCCAAGGCCAAAGGCAATTATAATACAGTTGCGCTGATCGTAACGGCTGCCTGTATTTTGAAAGAGAAAGTGGCTGAAATTACCGTCAAAAAGAAGGTTCTCTATCACCGGCCCCAAAAGATAAGAGAGATAGGCGCTGACAAGCAAAACCGGCAAAATCAGGATAAATTCATAGCCATGGCGTAACTCGCGCACTGCTGTATAGCGCTGGCCATACTGCCAGCAGAGAATAAATATGAGAAAACCAGCGGGCAAGAAAAGAAAACTTAAAAGAAGCGGCACGATCTGCGCCTCTATAAAAGGGGCCAGCACCAGGGCAATAAGAAAACCGATGACAACAGAAGGTACTGAGGCCATGACCTCAACCAGCGGTTTAATAAGGCGCTGAAGATGGGGAGGGGCAAACTGGCTGACATACACGGCGCCGAAAGTGGCCAGGGGAAGGGCAAATATCATGGCGTACAGGGTGCCCTTAATGGTGCCGAACAGAAGGGGGGTTATGGAAAACTTCGCCTCAAAATCATCGCTACCGGCAGAGGACTGCCAGACATAATCCGGTGTATCGTAGTTCTCATACCAGACCTGGCCAAAGAGGGTGCGAAGGCTCACCTCAGGATGGGGGTTATGCAGGGCATGGACCCGTAAGGCGCCCTTGCTGTCCAGGGTAATAACTCCAGAGCCCCTGGAGGACAGGGCAGCCTGGAGATAAGGCCCCTTCATCTGCAAAAGATGGCGCTCGCTGGTCATATGATCGAGATGAAGAGGGCCGTCGCGGCCAATGGAAACCAGGGACTTATCGCGCTGGGAAGGTAAAATGGCAAAAACAGGATAGGCGTGCTGTTTTAAATTGTGGATTTTGCGAAGTTTCTTGGTCTCGCTCACAGCGCTGTCACGCACCCCCATCCAGGTACTCATGGCACCACTCTTGGTGCCCACTGCCAAAGACTGGGAACCAAACACCATGGTCATGGCAGTAATCGGTTCGTTAAAGGCGGGAACTGTATCAGTCAGCGTTATTGATTCGTCAATATCCCAACGCAAAAGTGTACCGCCGGCGGTTCCGGCAAACAGAGAACGGCCGTCGCTGCTTAAGGCAAAGGCAGTAATAGCCTCAAAATAAGGCTCAATCAGGCTGGTTGAGTGCTCAAGGGACTCGTCGCCAAAAAGGTCCTCACTCTTTATTTGCTGCCAAATGGAAAAGCTGTTGTCGGCATGGTGATTAACCCGAAGCAACAGGCCTTCTTCTTCATCCTGACGAAAGAAACTGGAGGTGATGGGCGTTGATGATTGCGGAGCGGGTAGTTCAAACAAGATCTCTGCAGAGGGGACAATGGTACGCTGGCCATCCTGATCAAAATGGGGTTGAAAATTGATGGCCACAAGGGTCAGGCTGCCGTCCTCCCAAAGCAGGGAAAAGCGACCAGGGGCGGCTGGAGCAAGATGCCTAACAGTTTTGGCAGTACCAGAGGAAAAATCTACAAAGGAGCCTTTATCAGGCGAGGATAATGGCTGAAAATGGAGCATGCCCTGCTTATTAATGGTGTAGATGTTTTCCTGATAATCATCAAGACCCACAGCCAGAATTTCTGCTGCCTTACCCTGCAAGGAAAGGTGGAAGAGTTCATCAACCGAGGCTGGCTTAAAGAGAGGAATAGTCACCTTAAAAATAAGAAAGAGAATGGCGATGACACTGAAAATAACAGCAATGCCGCCAACGGTGATGACGTGGCGGGCAAGGGTATCAAGCTGTTTATTTCTGCGAAGCAGGCGGGGGTCCATGCGTGTAAATTACTCCTGACTAAATCAACCAGATTTGCACAACAATTAAATATAAGACAAGGAGAGTGACAAAGCGGACCCCCTCCTCGTCTTACCTGGAAAAAAGTGGATTGATCTTAATTTAAAATGGCCAGTTGCTTTTCGACAACCTTGGCAGGCAGAGGCAGATAACCATCCTTGACCACAATCTCCTGTCCTTCCTTGGAAAGGATAAACTTCAGAAATTCCTTGGTAAGATTGGGCAGGGGCTTATTGGGCTCCTTGACCACATAGATATATAAGGTCCGGGCCAGCGGATATTTGCCGCTCAGGACATTATTGTAACTGGGAAAATAGGCCTTGCCGCCATCTTTCTTGGCAAGAGACAGGGCCTTAACACCGGAGGTGCGGTAGCCAATGCCGGAATAACCAATACCTGCCATATCCTCGGTAACACCCATAACAACAGAGGCGGAACCGGGCTGCTCCTTGACCGTGTCTTTAAAGTCACCCTTAAACAGGGCCTTCTTTTTGAAATAGCCATAGGTGCCGGATGCGGAATTACGGCCATAGACACTGATCGGCGACTGCTGCCACTGACCGCTTAATCCAAACTGACCCCAGGTGGAGATATCCTTCATGCCGGCCTTTCTGGTCTTGGAGAAAATGGCGTCAACCTGGGGCAGGGACATGGAATCTAGCGGATTGTCCTTATTGACATAGATAGCCAGGGAGTCGAGGGCCACGCCGATCCTGGTGGGCTTAAAGCCATATTTTTTCTCAAACTTGTCTTCCTCAACGTTCTTCATCTTGCGGGACATGGGGCCAAGCTGGGCCGTACCGGCAATGAGCGCTGGTGGAGCCGTGGAAGAACCCTTGCCCTCTACCTGAATTCTGACATTAGGGTATTTTTTCCGGAATGTTTCCGCCCAATAGGTCATCAGGTTATTAAGGGTATCAGAGCCAATGGAATCGAGATTGCCGGAAACTCCCCGGGTCTTCTCATACATTTTTATTTTTGGGTCGACCTCAATAGCGGCCAGGGCAGAGTGGGCACAGATAACGGTTGCCGAGCAAAAAAGGGCTGCATAGGCTAAGGGACGGATAAATGGCTTCATGGCAGTTTCTCCTGTTTTATATGACGGCGAATGATGCCTGTGACGGGCTGTTTCTGGCCCGTAATCATAGATACGGGGGCATATTGCCAGGCCCATGTTATGAAAATATTAAAAAAACATTACGGTTGCATGGCTAATGCCTTATCAACGGAACATTCAGGCGACCAACCAGTCCTCATTCATAGGAACTGAGAACTATGGCAGAGAAATGTTAAGATTATATTAAGAATTTAAAGCAAATCATAAAAATTTAAAAAACCTTTATTATCGGGAGGTTAACCACCATGACAGGACTCGCTAAAAAATTATGTTGCTCCCTGCTCTTTCTTTTGGCCCTTCCCGTCCCCTCACTGGCTGGCAAGCGCCTTGAGAAGGCGACCTTTGCCGGAGGCTGCTTCTGGTGCATGGAGGCCCCCTTTGAAAAGCTACCTGGCGTCGGAGCCGTGATCAGCGGCTATAGCGGCGGCAAAACGTTAAATCCCACCTATGCGGAGGTTTCCAGCGGCCGAACCGGCCATCTTGAGGTGGTGCAGGTGGAGTATGACCCGCAAAAGGTGAGCTATGAACAGCTTCTGGACGTCTTCTGGCGGCAGGTGGATCCCACGGATAGCGGCGGCCAGTTTGTCGATAGGGGCGGCCAGTACACCACAGCCATCTTTTACCATTCAGAGGAGCAGCGCCAGCTTGCCCAGGCCTCACTGGATGCCCTGGATAAGAGCGGACGCTATAGCAAGAAGATTGTTACCCCCATCCTAAAAGCCCAGCCCTTCTATGCCGCAGAGGAGTATCATCAGGATTATTATAAGGAGAGCCCGGTGCGCTATAAATACTATCGCTACCGCTCCGGACGTGATGATTTTCTCGAAAAAACCTGGAAAAAAGAGGTGGGAGATGGCGAGGCTGAGTTAAAAAAGCGGCTCACCGCTCTGCAGTATAAGGTGGTGCGCAAAAACGGCACGGAGCCGCCCTTTAATAACGAGTATTGGGACAATAAGAAGGAGGGCATCTATGTGGATATCGTCTCCGGCGATCCGCTCTTTAGCTCCACGGACAAGTATAAGTCGGGCACCGGCTGGCCCAGCTTCACCAGGCCCCTGAAACCAGAGGCCATCAAGGAGGTGGAGGACCGCAGCCTGTGGAGCGTCCGCACCGAGGTACGCGGCATCAAGGGCAACAGCCACCTGGGCCATGTCTTTAACGATGGCCCCAAGCCCACTGGCCTGCGCTACTGCATAAACTCCGCATCCCTGCGCTTTGTCCCCAAGGAGAAGCTTGCAGAACAGGGCTATGGCGACTATCTTTCCCTTTTTGACAAATAAAACCTGACCTGACTCTGCACACGACTGGTCATTACTGCACAAAGGGAAAAAATGAAGAACCACCACGGTCTGTCGCTCTTTGCCGCCTTTCTCATGCTCGGCTGTACCGCCGCCATCACCCCGCAGATGCTGCCCCTGGCCGAGAGCCTTCATCCCCAATCAGAGGCAGAGCTTGCCCAGTTCAGCCAGGGCCGCCAATCGTTGATTAATCAATGCTCCGGCTGCCATTACCATATGTGGCCTTCCGAGTATACGCCGCGCCAGTGGAAACAGACCATGAAGGAGCATATCGGCCGTACTCATCTCAACAAGGCTGACTTCAAAATCCTGATCAAATACATCATCCGGGCCAGCGAACTCAGTCACCAGGAATAAGGCCGCTATTTCCTAGCAAATGGCGTTGATGCACCCTCAAAAATGATGGGTCCGGTGTCTGGGAGTGTATAGATCCGTACCAATATACATTTCCCCCTTTTTAAAAATAAAAAAAGCCCCGGGACCAGAAGGACCGGGGCTCCAACTACGCTATTCTAAAGACCAGAACACAAAGGTCAGACCACCCTAAAAAAGGCCTGTCCTCTTATTAAGCAGAGTAATCAAGTCATGTTCTAAAGCTATTTCCGAAACTGACTCTCCGGCTGGACACCCTCATTAAGAATAATGGCCTCAACCCTTCTGTTCTGCTGCTTGCCTCTTGCAGTATCATTACTGGCCAAAGGATATTTTTTCCCGTAGCCGACAGTGACAATCCGTTCACTGGCAACGCCGATTTTTTCCAAGGCGATTTTAACCGACGCGGCGCGCTGCTCGGAAAGTTTCTGGTTGTACATATCGCTGCCAACGTTGTCGGTATGCCCTTCCACCAGCAGATTACGGTTCTGTTTTTTCTCCAGGAACTCTGCTATTTTCTCCATACTGCGCTGGGCGCTGGCATTTAACTCAGACTTACCAGTGGCAAAAAGTACATCACCGATAGTCAGCACGATACCGCGGTCGGTCAATTGCCCCTGCAACTCCGACATTTCCTTCATCAGCATGGCAAGCTCATCCTTTGCCTTTTGCGCCTCTCTGGCCATCTCCTCAGCCTCAGCCCTGGCCTTTTCTGCCTCCTGGGCTTTTGCCTGAGCCAGTGCATTGGCGAGTACTGCCTCTTTAGCCTGAATATCTGCTAAAATTCTCGCCCTTTCAGCCTCGCTGCTCGCCGTTTCTAGCTGCTGCTTTGCACTCGCAAGATCAGAGGCTTTTTCATCCAAATCGATCTTGAGCAATTTTTTCTCTAACTGGCTTTTCTTTAACTCTATCTCAGCCTTTTCCATGCCCAGTTTGACAACCTCGTTGCGCGCCACGACTCCCTCTGCCAGTGCTACGGAGGTCTGCGATTTACGCTCTGCCAGATAGGCAAGACGGGAAATCTCATTAAAAATGCGCTTCTTCTCGCTATAATTATACTCTTTGGAACTGCCCGAGGAACTGGAAGAATCAACCTTCTCTTTCTTCTGCTCAGCATCTTTCAATAACTTTTCTGCGCCAAGAAGTGTTTTCAGGGAGTACGATTCTACAAAGGGATTGTCCTTTGCTTGGGTATATGCCGTACGCGCACTTTCCAGGCGCTCATTGGCGATCTGTTCACTGTTATCAGCCACTCCTGCGCACCCTGCCAAAACAGCTCCGGCGGAAATTGCAATGGCTGCGATTTTCAACTGACTAAAAAAACATCGGTAACTCATATTAATTCCTCACTTTGAATGGGCAGGTGGTTATTTCCCGGCTGGCAGCTGATAGATTTCCTCACGCACGGCCTGGATGGATTCTCGCAGTTTCATGGCATCGCTCTTGGCCTTTTCGGTGGGGGCCATGGCGCGGGCATAATCAGCATCTGCCATGGCCTCATCCACAAGCTTGTTGGCGGAAACCATATCCTGGGCCTGGACAGCAAGTTTGGCTGCAGCAAGCTTGGCCTCAGCCGACTTGAGAGGAGCCGGGGCATATACTTCGGCGTCAGCTTTTTTGGCGGCGTTGATATTGTCTTGCAGTGCTGGGAAACGTGAACTGACCGTATCCTTTGTTGCGCAGCCGCTTGTCATGCATATGGCCAAAACAGCCAGCACTATTACGGCATATCGCGAAATTTCATTCCTATTCATTGATAATCCTCCTTGTCTTTTTAACTGCAACCCGTGACCAGGCTTCAAGACCTCTGGGTGAAAAAAATCCCAAACCTATTGATGCTTATCGCCATGATATAACTTCGTTTTGTCAAAAAAATCAGTCCGGATGTTCCTCGATATCAAGTCCGCTGTCAACCATTTTACCCATTTTTTTGTTAGTTCTTTTTCCCCATCCAGCCCTGAACAATCGGCCCTTTGACACGTAGCAGCTAAGCGGCGAAAAGGAATAAAACAACTCTTAGCAACTCTGACAAATAGGTCTGCCAATATCCAACCACCTCTTTTATTGTTTGCAGGCAATAAAAAAGCCCCGATCCAAAAAGGACCGAGGCTTCAACCTCTCTATTTTAAAGAAGAGGATAAAACTAGTAGGCCTACTCTTCGCCCCCTCCTTCTATCACATCAGCTTCTTCACCCTCCTCCTCATCACTGCCACTATCAGGCGGTACCTTATCCATGGCCACCACCTTCTCCTTATCACCAAGCTTGAACATCCTTACACCCTTGGTATTCCGGCCTATAACGCGCATCTGGGCCATATTCATCCGAATAATCTTACCACCATCGGTGATAAGCATGATCTCATCATCATCGGTGATCTGGCAGGCCTTGACTACTAAACCATTACGAACACTGGGTTTAATGGCCCGCACACCCTTGCCGCCACGCTTGGTAATCCGATACTGATCAACCGGGCTCCGTTTACCGTAGCCGTTTTCAGTGACCACCAGGATCGATTCCTCACGGTTAAGAACTTCAGCGGCTACAACCACATCATCCTCAGCCAGTCGAATACCGCGGACGCCGCTGGCAGTACGACCCATGGCCCGCACGTCATGCTCCTTAAAGCGGACCGACATACCATTTCTACTGAGCAGGAAGATCTCGTTATCGCCGTTGGTGAGTGCGGCGGTGATAATCTCGTCATCCTCACGGATCTTCAGGGCGATTTTACCCTTACGCATGGGGCGGGCAAACTCGGAAAGGATGGTCTTCTTGACCACGCCCTTCTTGGTCACCATCAGGACATACTCCTCACCCTCTTCCATGGCAAAGGACTTAATGGGCAGGATGGCTGCCAGTTTCTCATCCTCTGCTAACTCGAGGAAATTAACAATGGCCTTACCGCGGGCAATGCGGCTGGCCTGGGGAATTTCATAGACCTTACGCCAGAATACCTTGCCGTGGTTGGTGAAAAACAGGAAGGCGTCGTGGGTGGAGGCCAGATAGAGGGCGTTTACAAAATCGTCCTCCACGGCGTTGATACCCTTGACACCCTTACCGCCCCGGCGCTGGGAACGATAGAGATCAATGGGGTTACGCTTGATATAGCCGGCATGGGTGACGGTGACCACCATGTCCTGCTGCTGGATCATATCTTCGGGCAGGATCTCGTCCGGGGCATCAATGATTTCAGAGCGGCGATCATCGCCGTATTGCTCGATGATCTCACTGAACTCATCGCGGATGATCTGCATGACCAGTGCCTCATCACTGAGCACCTTGTTATACCATTCGATTTTTTCAAGAAGCTCTTTGAGTTCGTTAAGGATCTTATCCTGCTCCAGACCGGTGAGTTTCTGGAGACGCATATCAAGGATGGATTGGGCCTGGATCTCGGTGAGCTCAAAGCGTTCTATGAGGCCGTCCTTGGCCTCCCTGGCATTGGCTGATTTCTTGATCAGCTCTACTACCTCGTCGATATTGTCCAGAGCAACCTTCAGACCCTTAAGGATATGGGCCCGGGCCTCGGCCTTTTTCAGTTCAAAGGCGGTGCGGCGGTAGACCACGGTCTTACGATGGAGGAGGAAATGCTCAAGGACCTGCTTAAGGTTGAGAATCTCCGGCTTCTGGTTGACGATGGAAAGCATGATGATACCAAAGCTCTTCTGCAGCGGTGTCATCTTGTAAAGCTGGTTAATGACCACATCGGCAATCTCATCCTTCTTGAGATCAAGGACGATGCGCATACCATGGCGATCAGACTCGTCGCGCAGGGCAGAAATCGATTCGATGCGCTTGTCTTTGATGAGAAGGGCGATCTTCTCAACAAGCTTGGCCTTGTTCTGCATATAGGGAATCTCGGTGATGACGATGGACTCCCTATTGGCCTTTTTACTCTTTTCGATATGGGTCTTGGCCCGCATGAGCACCGAACCGCGCCCGGTTTCATAGGCCTCGCGGATACCGGCCCGGCCGCAGATAAAAGCGCCCGTCGGAAAATCAGGACCGGTGACATGCTCCATGAGCTGATTGACCGTGATATTGGGGTTGTCAATCATGGCGATCAGGCCGTTTACCACCTCGGTGATATTATGGGGCGGGATATTGGTGGCCATACCAACGGCAATACCGGAAGAGCCGTTGATCAGCAGATTGGGAACCTTGGTGGGCATCACCGAAGGCTCGGTCATCGAGTTGTCGTAGGTGGGGACAAAATCAACGGTGTCCTTTTCCAGGTCGGCGATGATCTCCTGGTCAAGCTTGGTCATCCGCGCCTCGGTATAACGCATGGCAGCAGGGGAGTCGCCATCCACTGAACCGAAGTTACCCTGGCCGTCCACCAGCTGGTAGCGCATGGAGAAATCCTGGGCCATCCTGACAATGGTGTCATAGGCGGCGCTGTCACCATGGGGATGATACTTACCAATGATATCACCGACAATACGGGCTGATTTCAGGTAGGGCCGGTTGTGGTAATTACCCAACTCCCGCATGGCAAAGAGGGCGCGGCGATGCACCGGCTTCAGACCGTCGCGGACATCTGGTAGGGCCCGGCCAATGATGACACTCATGGCATAGTCAAGATAGGATTTTTTTAACTCCTTCTCGATACTGATGGTGGGTTGGGATATTTGCTCTTCGGTTGTCATATTATTTTTTTAGTATCCTAAAGTGTTTAAAGAGGTGTGAATCAAACAACATTCTTTAATTCTTTCAGTTAGATATCTATTTCAGAAACTTCCAGGGCGTGGTTGTAAATGAAGTCGCGGCGGGGTTCTACCTTGTCTCCCATCAGGGTGGTAAAGATATCATCGGCTGATTCAGCGTCCTTAATATCCACCTGGAGGAGAATACGGTTGGTCGGATCCATGGTGGTGTCCCACAGCTGCTCCGGATTCATCTCACCAAGACCTTTATAGCGTTGGAGATGGGAACCGCGGAACGATTCGCCCTTGATGGCTTCCAGAAATTCGTTCCAGTCCGGAACCTCTAATTGGCGCTCATTAACCTTGATAATAAAGGATTGATCAAGATACTCCTTGATCTTTGGATAGAGCTTAATGGCTGTCCGGTACTCATTAATCAGTGGTATCTGCGGACCCACGGTGAAAAAGATATGGGCCTTGTCTTTCATGGCCGCATCAAACTCATAACAGCTTGGCTTCCAGCGACAGGGACGGATGTTGCCGACAGAGAGGTTCATCTCCTTCATCTTGGTGAGCATACCTTCAACAAAATCCTGGTCGGCAAACTGGTCAGCACTGGTGATCTCTTCGTTAAGAAAGAAACTGACCATCTCATCCCAGATATTAAGACGCTGGAGATAGTCGAGTAACTTGCGGTAGAGGGAGAGATTTTTAAGCATGGCGACAAGATCATCACTGCTGATAACTTTCTTTGATCCTGCAGTTTCCACACTGAAATTATCGCTGGCCTGCTTAAAGAGATACTCGTTTAAATCAGCATCATCGGCAAAATAGGTTTCCTTTTTACCGCGTCCTAAGCGATAGAGGGGGGGCTGGGCAATATAGACATAGCCGTTCTCCACCAAGGAAGGCATCTGCCGGTAGAAAAAGGTGAGAAGCAGGGTCCTGATATGGGCGCCATCGACATCGGCATCTGTCATGATGATGATCTTGTGGTAGCGCAGCTTTTCCACATCAAAATCATCCTTGCCAATGCCGGTGCCCAGGGCCGAGATAATCTGCTTGATCTCTTCAGAGGAGAGAATCTTATCAAAACGGGCCTTTTCAACGTTGAGGATTTTACCGCGCAACGGCAGGATGGCCTGATTGGAGCGGTCCCTACCCTGTTTGGCAGAACCACCGGCAGAGTCACCCTCCACCAGGAATATCTCGCGCTCTTCCGGCTTTTTTGACTGACATTCGGCAAGCTTGCCAGCCATCAGTAGATCAATACCTGAGCCCTTCTTACGGGTCAGGTCACGGGCCTTTCGCGCTGCCTCACGGGCCCGCAGGGCATCTACCGTTTTTGAGAGTATTTTCTTGGCCTCCTGGGGATTTTGCTCAAGATAGATGCCTAGTTTTTCGCTGCATATTGAATCAACAATGGATTTCACCTCGCCATTGCCGAGCTTGGTCTTGGTCTGGCCTTCAAACTGCGGATTGGGAACGCGGACCGATATAACGCAGGTAATACCCTCGCGCACGTCATCGCCGCTCATCTTGGCCTGCAGGTTTTTAGGGACTATATCATCACTGGCGTAGCGGTTAATGCATTTGGTCAGGGCGCCGCGAAAACCAGCGACATGGGTACCGCCCTCCTTGGTGTTGATATTATTAACAAAGGAAAAGAGCCGTTCCGAGTAGCCGTCAAAATATTGGAAGGCTATCTCCACCTCCACCCCTTCCTTTTCACCGCTGACGTAAATTGGGTCTTGATTAACCACGGTACGGTTGCGGTTGAGATAATCAACATAGGAGAGGATACCGCCCTTATAGTGGTACTCATCTTCAGCGCCGGTGCGCTCGTCCTTGAGCAGTATTTTTACTCCCTTGTTAAGAAAGGCAAGCTCACGAAGACGGGCCTGGATGATCTCATACTTAAAAATGGTGGTTTCTTTGAAGATGTCCGGGTCGGGCATGAAGGTGATGATGGTGCCGTTCTTAGTGGTGGTGCCTAGCTCTGCCACCTCACCGTCCTTAATACCTAACTTATAGGTCTGCTGATGGACTGTGCCATTTCTATGAACGGTGGCCTTGGCCCAGGTGGACAGGGCATTTACCACCGACACACCGACACCATGGAGGCCACCGGAAACTTTATAGGATGAATGATCAAACTTACCACCGGCATGCAGGGTACACATAACCAGCTCCAGGGCGGAAACACCTTCAGTGGGATGCACATCTGTGGGGATACCACGGCCATTATCCTCAACGGAAACAGATTCATCCTTGTGGAAAATAACCTTTATCTTACTACAGTGACCGGCCAAGGCCTCGTCAATGGAGTTGTCCACCACCTCGTAGATAAGATGATGCAGGCCTTCCTCATGGGTGTTGCCGATGTACATGGCAGGACGCATGCGCACGCCCTCAAGGCCGGAAAGGACCTTTATCTGTTCCGCATCATAATCCTTCTTGGTTTCTTCTGACAAAGTATGTTCCTCTTTTTAAAGAAGTAATAGGAGATAAAAGAAATAAAGTTATGAAAGGAAGCTACATAGCCTCCTCTCATATTTTTTTAATTTCTTAAAATCTCTCTTATAAATGCATGGGCATAATGATTGAAATAAACTCAGGATCATTTGCTGAAAGAACCATACAGGGGCTTTCATTGGATGAAAGATAAACCCGAACCGTATCGCTCTTCATGGCTGACAGGGTTTCAATGAAATATTTCCCGTTAAAGCCCAGTTTTAATTCATCACCATGGTACGTTACGTCTATCTCTTCCCTGGCATTACCAATGTCCATGGACTGGGATGAAAGGACTATCTTGCCTTCCACCAGGGAAAATTGAACTATATTGAACTTATCCTCGGCAAAGAGGTTCATCCTGCGAAAGGCGTGGATAAGAGGTTCTTTTGCTATCTCAATATATTTTTCCCGGTCAATGACGTTGACAAGGGGCTTATAGTCTGGAAAATCACCATTTATCAGACGGATAATAAGAATATTGCTCTCTGTTTTTAAAACTGCCTGTTTTTCCTCAATGGCAAAAGACACCTCATCCATTCCTTCACAGAATTTACGCATCTCCTGGATGCCTTTTTTAGGAATGAGGGTGGTTTTGTTGATAGTCAAAGAATCCACATCCGCTTCCATGGGGACCTGCATAAGGGATAATCTATGGCCGTCTGAAGATACAAAGCGGAGAAATTTTTGGTTATCACGCTCTTTTCTTTCAACCAAAACGCCGGTGAGGGTGAATTGACTCTCTCCCTCGTTTGCCATTGAAAAATACGTTTTATCAATAAGTTCCTGAAGTTTCTCTGCTTCTACTGTGATGAGATTTTCCTGGTCATACTCAGGAAAATTAGGGAATTCATCACTTTCCATACCGGCAATATTATAGTCGCCGGTTTCCACAGAGACTTGGACCCAGCTGTTTTCTTTTTCTTCTATATGAATATGGTCGCAATCGGCCTCCCTGACTATCTCAAAAAGTTTCTTACAGGGAAGGGTGATGTTTCCTGGTGACATTACTTCCGCTGGTAGGCTGCAACGGAGTCCTATTTCGAGATCTGTACAAGTAAGCTCGACAAGGTCATTGCCCGTACTAATAAGGACATTGGAAAGAATAGCGATGGTTCCTTTCTTGGCCGTTATATTTTGTAAAGATGCAAGGCCGTTTAACAAATCATCCCTGGCAATATTGACAACGATGGACATGTGATCAGCTCCTCATAGAAAACATTTTCAGTTAAATCCTTTTCTGGCAAAAGGACGACTTACCAAGAGGTTTTAAGTAGTAAATATATTTAAAATAAAAAGATTATAATTATTAAGGGTGTTGATATGTTTATATCTACTCTAACTATCTAAAATTGTTTAAAAAAATATAAAGATTTAATATTTGGCGAATTTTCTAAAAAAAGGGATGAAAAACTTATCAACAGGTTATAAAAAGATTTTAAACAAAGAGAAAAAACACCACTAAAATTAAAAAAAATTTAAACGAACAAAAAATAACGATAAATCAAACAGATAAGATAACTCTTTTTTAAAGTAAAAGGTCTGGTGGAAATGTTAGAAATATTAGCCGAAAATTAAAAAAAATTCAATAAGTTATAGTGTAAAAAATACTTAAAAATACGACATTTTTTTGAATTCCATACCCCCTCTGGAAACCCCTTTAAAATAAGGCTTTGCAGACCCTTTTTTTAGGGGGTGAAAAAAGGAAGAAAAGAAGGACCGAAAAAAACCTTAATTTTTAAAAAATATTGTCTGAAGAAAGGGAGATGGTATGATCCCATTTCTTACTTTTTGCATGGCTGGGAAAGTAATTTTTAAGAAGGCTTAAAAAATCCTTAAAGAATGAAAAAATTAAAAAAAATAGAGATATATAACTATGCCCATTTTTAAGAAAAAATTGGCCATAGATTTGGGCACGGCAAATACCCTTGTCTATATGAAAGGCACAGGAATTATCCTTAATGAACCGTCAGTTGTTGCTATTAATTATTTGGAAAAAAAAGCCATAGCCATCGGCCACGAGGCTAAAGGTTTTATGGGGAGAACCCCCCAGCATATAAAATCCTTCAGGCCTTTAAAAGATGGTCTCATGGTTGATTTTACTTCTACCAAGGTAATGTTGGCAGAATTTTATAAGAAGATTTCAAGTAATAAAAAAATGAAATCAAAGGCTGTCTTTGTTGTGCCCACAGCCATTACAGATGAAGAAAAAAAAGCCATAAGAGGAGCTGCCAAAGAGGTTGGTTGTTCGAAAGTTTTTTTTCTCTCCGAAGCTATGGCAGCAGCCCTGGGAGCAGGTCTTGATATCAGCGAAAACAGGGGAAGGCTTATAATTAATATTGGCGGCAGTACCTGTGAGGTTGCCGTTATTATAAATTCAACCGTTAGTTTTAGCAGGGTAACAAGTTTTGCCGGTGACGCCATTGATGATGCCGTTATTAGACATCTGAGGGATGAATATGGTGTTCATATTGGCGAATATACGGCAGAAAAATGTAAGGAAAACATCGGCTCTGCACTTCCGGAGGCCGGCAAATCTTTTTCCCTCACCGGTAAAGATATACAAACAAATGCCCCTCGCCCCATTGAGGTTGATAGTGTTGGATTAGGGCAGGCGATCAGCGAACCTTTGGAGGTTCTTGAAAATTTTATAAAAGACTCCTTTACTAAAATAGGCGCTCAACACATGAAAGATGCCATGGAAGACGGTGTCTTACTCGTGGGGGGTGGTTCTCTTCTTTCAGGCCTAAAGACCTTTTTGACTGATAAGCTTGGCATTCCTGTAGTACAGGATAAAGAACCTCTTGTTACGGTGGTCAAGGGAGGTGGAATAGCCATTGATAGAAAGTACAAGTATAGAAAAATATTTATAAAATAGGTGATCCCAAAGGAGAACTTCATCAGCCCACCCATTATGGCTCCATTCGAGAACCTAGAAAACAGAGTATCCTCTTTCATAGACCAAGCCATCCATGAGCGCGTTTTTTCCGGCTGTTCTCTTGCTGTTAGTCAAGGAAAAGAGTCTTTCTTAAAAAATTTTGGCACGCTGAGTTGGGATGATAGTGAACAGGTAACGGAGGAAACCTTTTTTGACCTGGCCTCTCTTAGCAAACCTCTAGCCACCAGCCTGGCTGTATTTGCCCTTCTTTCTCAAAAAAAGATAGGCCTTGATGATCGATTAGGCCATCTCCTCCAGCAGAAAATACCAAAAGACAAAGAGGAGATAACTCTTTTTCAACTGCTGAACCATTGCTCTGGTCTGGCTGCCCATCGCCATTTTTATAAAATTGTCGAGAAAATTGCCAAAGAGCAGAGAAAAGCGGAGATACTTCGTCTTATCCTTGACGGCCCCTTAGAGTTTGCCCCAGGAAAGAAGGACATCTACAGCGATCTCGGTTTCATCCTTCTCGGGCTGATTGTTGAAAAACAGACTGGTCTGGCCCTTGATGGTGCGGTGAAAAAATATATCTATCAACCTTTGGGTACGGCTGACAAAATTCTCTATAATCCTTTGGAAAAAGATGTTACGAATTTTGCCGCCACCGAAGAATGCCCCTGGCGGCAAAGGGTTCTTAGGGGTGAGGTGGATGATCAAAACACCTGGGTGGTAGGTGGAGTAAGTGGCCAGGCCGGGCTCTTTGGCAGGGGGAGAGATGTTCTGAATATGGTCAGAAATCTTATAGAAATAGCCTCAGGGGCAAAAAAACATCCCTTTATAGACCAAGGTCTTTTGAAGAAGGCGATGAGCCGTCAGGGCGAAATTAAGGGCAGCAGTTGGGGACTCGGTTTTGATACCCCTTCTGAGACTGGTTCATCAGCCGGCCAG
The DNA here is from genome assembly GCA_039715015.1 of Thermodesulfobacteriota bacterium. Taxonomy (GTDB): domain Bacteria; phylum Desulfobacterota; class Desulfobulbia; order Desulfobulbales; family SURF-16; genus BM506. The sequence goes on along the minus strand of JBDLIE010000010.1, from coordinate 18,458 downwards.
TTTATTTCGCCAAGGAGCTGTGGCCATCTAGGTTTTACCGGCACCTCGTTCTGGCATGATTTTGATAGGGATATCACAGTGGTTATGCTTACCAACCGCATCCACCCAAGCGCCGACAACGACAAGATCAAGGCCTTTAGGCCCAGGTTTCACGACCTGGTTTTTGGGACCTTGGCATAGTTTTTTTTAGGCCACGGAATCCACGGAAAAAACACTGAATATTTATGTTTAATTTTTTCAGTGGATTCCGTGGCCCCTAGAGTTTATTTCTTTTCTGGATAGAGAGCGAGAATACTCTCCTTATCGGCCTTGGTGATACCACGCTCGGTGATAAGGCCGCTTACCAGGCGGGCCGGGGTGACATCAAAGCTATAGTTGGCTGCCTTGGTATCTGCCGGGGTGATGGCCACGGTAGTCAGGCCCGATTCGCTTTGGCCGCTCACCAGGTTAACCTCATCGCCGGAGCGCTCCTCAATGGGAATGCCGTCCACACCGTCACAGATCTGCCAGTCAAAGGTGGATGAGGGCAGGGCCACATAAAAGGGCACATCGTTATCATGGGCAGCCAGGGCCTTGAGATAGGTACCGATCTTATTAGCCACATCACCGCAATAGGTGGTGCGGTCCGTACCGACAATGACAAGATCCACCATGCCATGCTGCATGAGATGGCCGCCGGTATTATCAGCAATCAGGGTATGGGAGACGCCCTGCTCTTTGAGCTCCCAGGTGGTGAGTCGTGCTCCCTGGAGCCAGGGCCTGGTCTCATCCACCCAGACATGGACATCAATACCCTGGGCCTGGGCCTCGTAGATGGGGGCGGTGGCAGAGCCGTAATCAACAAAGGCCAGCCAGCCGGCATTGCAATGGGTGAGGATGTTCACCGGTGCGCCGTTTTTGCGTTTGCTGATCTCGCGGATGATCTCGACGCCATGCTCGCCGATCTGTTTACAGAACTGGGCATCCTCATCAGCGATCTGGCAGGCCACCTCAAATGTTTTTTCCCTTTTTGCGGCAGGAGTCGGCAGATCTTTAATGGCGGCAAGCTGCCGTTCCACAGCCCAGACCAGGTTTTTGGCCGTGGGCCTGGTGGCTACCAGGGTGTCGGCAAAACCCTGCATATCCTGGTCAAAATGGTCATCACGGCTATGAAGGGCAGCGGCGTACATGCCAAAACCGGCCGTGGCGCCGATGAGTCCGGCGCCGCGCACGTACATGTCCTTGATTGCCATGGCAAAGTCTGCCACACTAAGTAAATCAACAATGACAAACTGATGGGGAAGAAGGCGCTGGTCAATGATCTGCACCACACCAATGGTGTCGGGATGGGGCCAGATGGTTCTATATGGTTTTGACTGGACAAGCATAATGGTTGTTTGGCGTGTTAGAAGGTTAAAAGAACAGGGTCAGCAGGTAGTAGGTGATTGCTCCCGCACCGAGGGAACCATAGATAAGCAGTCAGGGAATGCAGCCGTCCTCTGATTTTTTTTGGATAACCACAAAGGTAACAATGCCTACCAGGACTGATATAAAGAGAAAAATAATTGATTTCATGGAAAACGGTTTTAAAGAGAGTAATTGGGCCACCCTTTTTCCACTTGGATGACGTTGATCTAAAGAGTATCTAAGATACAGCTCTTAATCTATTTTGCCAACAACGGTTATGCCCCTGAAAAACTGGTTCCAAGCCCTGGCCGATCTCTGCTTCCCTCCCCATTGCCTCTGTTGTGCCACCCCGCTTCCCTGGGCTGGCAAAATAGAAATCTGCCCCACCTGCCTGCCTAAATTAGATTCGATGACAACACCCCATTGCCCGGTCTGCGGTGTTATGTATGCCAAAAGCGGCGGCGGTTCCCATATCTGCGGTCTTTGTCTGGAGAAGAAATATGCCTTTGATCGGGCCCGCTCCGTCTTTTGTTATAATGAGGAGATTGGCACCCTTATTCACAGCCTCAAATTTGCTGGTAAAAAAACAGGGCTGCGCACCATGGCAACACTGGCCGGCAACTCGTCCCTAAACGGACTTAACACCCCGGATATCATCGTTCCTGTCCCTCTTCACCTTGATAAGCTGCGAAGCCGCGGCTTCAACCAATCGTTGTTGCTGGCCAAGGTTCTCTTTCCGGAACAAAAAGAAAAGATAGGTAATTACCTTATCCGCAGCCGCCCCACCCAACCTCAGACCGGTCTCAAGGGTGATGAGCGTCGCAAAAATGTTGTTGGCGCCTTTGCCTTACCCAAACCAGAGACGGTGGCGGGTAAAAAAATCTGCCTGGTGGATGACGTCTTTACCACCGGCACCACGGTGAATGAATGTGCTAAGACCTTGAAAAAGGCAGGGGCAGCCTCGGTGGAGGTGGCGACTCTGGCCATGGTAGTTAATAAATAGCAGCTGTCGAATGTCCACAGAAAATAATTGTCCCCACTTACAAACTACAGGTGTAAAAATAGCTAAAAAGGAAGCATGACACCGGAAGCAGCAAACTATATTTTCCTTGACTGGACCGGCAGGGGATGATACATGGTTTTCTTCCCAATTGAAGTCGGGGCGTGGCGCAGCCTGGTTAGCGCGCCTGCCTTGGGAGCAGGAGGTCGGAGGTTCGAATCCTCTCGCCCCGACCATTTTTGTATTTTCAAAGGAGTTATCGGTTTAGCCGGTAGCTCCTTTTTTTTGTTTTTGATGAAAGTTTTTTATACCGAAAATGCTTAACCCTTTTTTGATCGCTCAATCTGCTACCTCGTAGCAGCTCAAAGTATCTTCAGTCCAAATCCCTCCTGACAAACATAACATTTTAGGCTCAACAAGAAAGTGTGTTGACATAACCATATAAATGGATATTTATGTGGTTATGGCGGCGAGGAAATTTTTTAGAAACACGCTGAAAAGTGGTTCAGTAATAAATGTAAAAACAAGTCATTATGGCAAAAAACAGAGATGGGGTTAATCTGCATATCCAGGCTTTTTTGGCTAAATGCCTGGCCGATGAAAATAGGTTGCGCATACTGCTTAGTGTCAAAGAGAAGAAGTCTGTCTCCACCATTGTGGAGGAACTCAACCTTTCCCAGCCCCTTGTCTCCCACCATCTAAAAGAGCTGAAAAGGTCTCTGCTGGTAAGCGTCGAGCGCCGAGGGCCTTTCGTATACTATGAGCTAACCGATGACCGTATCCTCACCATACTCGAACAGCTAAACGAGTTGGGGGAAGATCTGTTACGGTGCCGGACGACTTTTTGACGCTGGAGGATTTTTAAAATGGTTGAACTTGAAGAGGTAATAGCTCGGATGGAGCCAGAGCAGGCCTTAGCGGCAATTGCCAAGGCTGCCAACAGCCTGCTTTCGCAGATAAGTGACGAGGCCCGCCTTGATTTTGTCGTGTCACTGGTTGGCGATGCCGGGGCCGATAAGGTTTCAAGCATGGTTAATCTCTGACTTTCCGAATGCATGGACGAAGGTGTCGATCCAACAAGCATGTGTCAGAGTTTGGTCCATAAGGTTGCCCAGTCAAAACAGCTCATGGCCGTTGCCGACCCGGACATTCTCATTCTCTTTGAAAGCTGGCTCGACGAGCTTGAAGAAGAGGTGCAATCCTTCCTGAAATCAAACATGGATGCCAGCCCCCAGGACCTTGCAGCAGTCCTGGGTATCTCAGTAAGCGGCGCCGCTTTCCTGCTGGCAAAGCTCACCAAAGAAAACACGTAAAGGAGAAGGTATGGTCACATTAACGGTTTTTCACATCGGCAACCCGGCATGAGTAACCTGCAAGAGGGCTATGGATGCAGCCCAGGAGATGAAGGATAAATATGGCAAGAGCCTTGAAGTAAAGATCCTGACCACGGATCCAGAGGAGGCCAAAGCGAGGGCAACCAATGTACTCCTAAACGGTGAATTTATAGCGCTGGACGTGGCAACGGATAAGGAAAAGCTGGAAACGTTTCTTTCAGAGAATATTTAACAACAGGGAGGAGAGTCGATGAATATGCTTATTATCATCAGCACAAGTGATGGTGAGTCGATCTTCAATGCCATGCGCCTGGCCAATGTTGGCGTAAAAAGGAGGATGACATCAGCGTCTTCATGCTTGGTAAAGGCGTACTCTTTTTCCAGGTTGGCAGCGCAGAGTTTGATGTCATGGAGCAGGTCAACAAATTTGAGGGAGATTTTTACGTCTGAGGCGTGTGTATGAAATCCCACGGTCTGGAGGGATCAAGCCATGCTCCATAGGTTGGATGGATGATTTGTATGAAATAGCAAAGGAGGCTGATAAGGTTTTAACGTAAACCCCAATGCAAGGAGGTACCGCCAAATGAAATTTACGCCCTTGAAATTTCAAGGAACACTGGCAGCAGCCGGTGTTGCCCTGATGCCCTATATTTTTCTGAAGGTTAATATTTTTAAAAGCGATGGACAGATTTCCCTGTCTGACCTATCGTTCTTGACCGGCCCGAGTGTGGAGTACGCCATTGCCTGGTTGCTGATTGCTGTCATGGCGAGCTTTATTGTTATTCATCTCAGCCTGACGGCCATCTTTTGTAACCAGCTCATAAGGTGGCTGGCCAGTCCCAGCTCTTTTAAAGAGATACTGCACAACCCTTTGACCTGTGCATCGCTGTTTTCACCGCTCATCTCCTTGCCGATGACCATGATTGTCCTCTTTGGGCCGCTGAGCTTTTTTATGCCGCAGATAACGGCAAACATGCAGGCCCTGATGGCCCCGGCATTTACGATGTTTTGCCTTTTGTGGCTGCCTTTGCTGGCCTTGGAAATAAAAACTATCCAGGTTTTTCTAACAAACCAGGTTGATTATACGAGCATGAATTTTGGCTGGTTGCTTGATGTGCTGGCCTTGGGAGCAGTGTCGTTGTTTGGTTCGAGCCTGGTCAACGCATCAGAAAATCATCTGATTTCCAGCACTGCAGCAATTATGGTTTCCATCACTTTGGCTTTGGGGCTGGTTGTCTTTGCCTTTAAAATGTCTGTCCTTGTTTACCAACAGGTGAAATCGGCGGCGAGGCCCACGGTTAATATCCTGCCGGCCTATTTTTTATTCGTACCACCCATGTGTCTGCTTGGTTTCAGCTCTTTTAAGCTCATGATGTTTACCGGCAAGAGTTATGGGGTTGATCTGTCTACAGCCTCATTTCTGACCATGACCTTCTCTTACACAGGGGCAATGGTGTGGTTTGTTTTTGCGGTATACTGGTTGAGGGAATATTTGCGAAAGGAGTTTTTGTCTGCCGAGTTTTCTCCTGCTCAATGGGGGATGGTCTGAGGCTTTGTCGGTACCCAAGTTTTGGGTACAATGGTTTACAAGCTCTACTTTGCCAGTGCCTTTCTCGGTGCTGTGAATTTTTTCAGCATCATCTTTGTCACTGTCGTGTTTTTTCTAATATTCAAAAAATTTATTGCCGCCTCAAGACAACCTGCGTAAAGGCGGTGGATGGGAACAGGAGATCGGAGGGTTACCCCTCAAGGGGGTACTGAAAAGAGGGAATCCTCTCGCCCCGACCATTTTTGTATTTTCAAAGGAGTTATCGGTTTAGCCGGTAACTCCTTTTTTTATTTCAAATTTTCAGCAAGAAGTGCAGGCAGCTCGGCCAGGCTATCGATCACTGCGTCCGGCTCGGCGGTACGGATATCCATGCCGTGGTTATAGCCGTAGCTCAGGCAAACAACGGCAATGCCTGCTGCCCTGGCGGCCTTGACATCGCTGATCGAATCGCCAACCATCAGGCAATTTTCAGGCTGGAGGCCAAAATGCTTTGCTGCATGGAGCAGGGGCAGACCGCTTGGTTTTTTCTCGCTCAAACTATCGCCGCTCAACACTATTCCGAAGCGATGGCATATCCCAAGATTTTTTAAAAGAGGAGTGGTATAACGCTCCGCCTTATTAGTTACACAGGCAAGATTTATTTTCCGCTCCGCCAACCAGTTAAGGCCCTGCTCCACCCCTGGAAAAAGGCGGCTGCGCTGGCTGATATTGTCGGCATAGAGCTCCAAAAAAACTGGCAAGGCCCGGCTAAATAAATTTGCATCCGGTTCACCCTCCATCTCACCGAGCAAGGCCCGTTGTACCAGGCGCTCGACGCCGTTACCCACCCATTGCCGTACCTTTGCCTCTCCGGCAGGCGATAGGTCGATTTGGTCCAGCATCTCATCCACGCAAAAGGCCAGATCTGGCACACTGTCAACCAAGGTGCCGTCCAGGTCGCAGATAACTAATTTTCTATCTGGAAACATCATCATGCTCGCAATTTGTTGATTTGTTTTTCATATGTAACCCCTTTCCAGCCGTGGTTGTTTGAGGGCCCGATTTAAGGATGGGTGCCAAAATAAAAATACACAGAAGCAGAAAATTGTACAACCACTGGCATACCGATACGTTGCCTGAACTATGATATATTGGTGTTGCAAAAAATATAAGCCATTGTTAGGCTAAAAAAGTCGTATTCAGGCATTCAACGGCCTTGAGAAACAACCTTCCTTACGGCTGCAAAATTTTATACACACCTCTTTTTTCAATATACATTTCGTTTTTACCCTCTCTGTTTTGGCCCTAGGGCCTTGGTACAACAGCGCATGTCCTGCGACTTGACGTCGCCTTGTGACAACACCGGCAGTGCCCTTTTGGGTGGACTGCCTGAACATTCAAGAGGAGGAAGCAAATGAGGAGCTCGCTATTTTTTAGTGCATATCTGGCCGCCGCCATGGTATGCGCCCCTGCCGTATTTGCCCAGGGACCAACAGCAGCTAAGGTGCCCATGGCCAAACTATGCGGCATGTGTCATGAGCCGGAACCAGGTGTGATGATGGGTTTTTTGGAGAACATCGCCATTAAATCAAAAACCATCCAGATGGATTTTATGACCCATAAAGAGGTGGTTAAGTTCACGGACAAGACCAGGGTCAAGTACGTTCAAGACTTCAAAGATATCCGTAATTATAAGAAGAAGGGTTTTCAGATCAACTATACGAAACAGGGGGGCGAGAGGGTTGCCACCGAGATCATCCGCTTTGATATCATGCGCGCCATCAGTGACGATGAGAAACTTAACCGCGCTGCCTTTAAGATGTTGCAGAAGGACCCTAAGGTTAAGGTCTATGATGTCCGGCCACCCATGAAGTATAAGATGGGCCATATCCCCGGCGCTGGAATGATGCCGGCACCGGCCTTTGATAAATTCATCGGCAAACTGCCAAAAGATAAGTCCACCCCCATTGTTTTCTACGGCGTGGGCGGCTGTCTGAGTCCCACCGCCTCCATGAAGACCAAGAGTCTTGGTTATGAGAATGTCCGCATCTATACCGGTGGTTTTCCTGATTGGAGCAAAAACGAATATGGCACGGTGGTACCGGCCTGGCTGAAGATGGCCATTGGCAAGGATATTCCCCATGTCCTTATTGATCTGCGCAGTGCAGCCACGGTGAAAAAGGGTCATATCAAAGGGGCTGTTGGCATTGAATACGCTAAGCTTGCTGCCAGCAAGGAAAAATTCCCCGAACGGAAAAAGGCGCCGATCATTTTTTATGGGCCAAACAGTAAAGATGCTGCCAGTCAAGCCGTGTCCTGGGGCTACAAAGCTGTCCGCATTCTGCCCATGGACTTTAAGGCCTGGAAGAAGGCCGGCAACCCTGTGGCTACAGGGGCTGCCAAAACCACCATCACCTATGTGCCCAGGCCAAAACCCGGTACCATTGCCGTGGCTGAGTTTGAAAAGGTTGCCGGCAAAACCCCGGGTTCAATGCAGCTGGTTGATGTGAGAAACCCTGATGAGTTTGCCAAAGGCGCCATTGCCGGTGCTGTCAACATCCCTGTTGATCAGCTTGGTAAGCGTCAGGCAGAGTTAGATCCCCATAAGGAGCTTATCCTCTACTGCAACACCGGCATTAGGGCAGAGATGGGCCATAATGTCCTTAAGGGAAAAGGGCGCAAGGCTCGGTATCTGGATGGAACAATGAGTGTTGAAGAGGGCGAGTTGGAGGTTGAGGAGAACTAGAGCAGCCTTTCCAGCAAGCACCATGTAATAAAAGACCTGCCTGGATAAGTCCGGCAGGTCTTTTTTGGTGGATAGCCAAACAGGGGTTATCGAGAGACCTGCACCCTGTTTCGGCCGCCACTCTTGGCCTCATACAGGGCAAGATCAAGGCGGTTGATCAGCGAATCGCAGCTGTCGCCAGTCTGGCGCTCAGTGACCCCGATGCTTAAGGTAACCTGTTTCGGCTCTACAAAATCATAGCCGCCAATCGCAGCGCGTAAGCGCTCGGCGATCTTCAGGCCGCCAGCCTCTTTGGTGTGCGGCAGGATGACCATGAACTCTTCGCCTCCCCAGCGGGCAACAACATCCTGGTCGCGCAGGGTGTTGTTGGAAAGGCGGGCCCGCTGAGAACAAAATCAGCCACCTCGTGGCCATAGGTATTTAAAATAGTCGATATCAAACATCAGCAGGCAGAGGGGAGTATCATGCGATTGGCCCTTTCCACTCCTAAATACCCTTGGATAAAAGGTGAGAGGAGCTCACCTGCTTCCAGCCATCTTTTATTAAGGCCGGCTATTTTTGCATGCCGTTTTTTATCATCAAAACGGTCAAATTCAGAATTGCTTTGCAAAAGGGCCTGGCGAATAACAATCCTTTTCATCCTCCAGTTTAGCGGCCTTCTGTGACCATTTTTTTCAACTTGCTGTTGAGTTTGTCATCATGGAGGCGGTACATTGAACATGGGTGGAGAAATCGCCTCCTGTGGGGTTAAGGATAGAGATGTAAAAGCAAAAAAATAGGGGACATGATAAGGCTGGAGTGGAGAGCGGAGCTGTGACAGAGAAGAAAAATAGAGAGAAAAAATTTGGCGTTATCATCGGTGGCTCAGGCTTGGTGGGCGGTGGTATCGATTATTATTTCAAGAAAAAATGGGGTTACGATATCCTCGCCCCCAACAGCAAGAAGCTCAGCATCCGTGATCCTAAAGATATCGAGGAATATTTTAGGGATCATCCGCCTGATTTTATTGTTAATTGTGCCATTGCTGCCCTGGACAGTGATCCAAAAATATCCTTTGAGATTAACTATATAGGTGCCATTAATCTGGCCAAGGTGGCTGCAGCCCTCGGTATACCATATATCTTTATAAGCTCTGCAGCGGTGCTTCCGGACGGCAATAAGCTGCACGAGGATGACCAGCGGCCCCTGTCTGCCGATCTTGGCAACTATGCCAAATCCAAGTTGATGAGCGAACTGACCCTCCAGCATCTTAGGGAAACAGAGGGGCTGGATTACACTATTATTCGCCTGGCCATTGTTTACGGTAAACACGATCATAAAATCCAGGGCTTTCACCGTCTGCTTTTCTCCATTGCCGAACAATCCATGCCGCTCCTCTTTACCAAGAAAGAAGTCTATCACTCGTACAGTAATGCCAAGAAGCTGCCTTATTTTATCCGCCATGTTTTAGCAAAAAGGCAGGAGTTCAGCGGCCAGGCCTACCATTTTGTTGACCCGGAACCGGTGGCCCTGGACCGGCTGATTCTGACCATCCGCGACATACTCCAGCTCAAAAGACCCAAGGCCATTTATCTGCCGCTGCCTGTTGCCCGTTTCGGGGCAAAATGTGTTGAGCAATTCCTGAGATTATTGGTGAAGCTGGGGATTGACGCCCGCCTGCCCCAGGAGTTGATGTTTCTCAACCAGTTTTACCAGACCCAGGTTCTCTCTTCGGAGAAGCTCCGCAGTTCAAGCTTTATTGACCCCCATCCAGAACAAACTGTATACAGTCAACTTCCCGATCTTATTCAGTATTATTTGACAAGGTGGGAACAGCTCAATCTGATAAATCCCTTTAATGAGGAGTTTTTCGACCCTCAGCTTCTTGCCGAGGAGTTTCTTAATAAACCGGAAAGCCTCCTTGCTGATATCCACAGCAAAAAAATAGAACCGTTTCAGGTGTTTATAGATGAAGTTAACAAATAACTTGTGTTGTCCGGTGTTTAATGTTTGTCTTAAATAGATGGTGTGGTTGTTTGCAGGCTGTTTGAAAACATGCAGGGAGGAAACGCTTATGTCACTCATTGTGGCGAATGAATTAGAAAAAACCTATGTGGCCGGTGACATTAAGGTTGAGGCGATAAGGGGGGTTGATTTCACCATTGAGGCCGCTTCCTTTGTCTCGTTTATCGGTCCTTCCGGCAGCGGCAAGTCCACCCTGCTCAATATGATTGGTTGCCTTGATCCGCCGACCAGTGGAAATCTTGTGGTGGCCGGTCAAGAAATTACGGGTTTAAACCGCCAAGAGGCGGCCCGCTTCCGCGGTGAGCATATCGGTTTTGTCTTCCAGGATTTTAACTTGATACCGGTGCTCACCGTTTTTGAAAACGTTGAATATCCCCTGCAGATGGTCCAGAACTGGCCCAAGGCCAAGCGCCGGAGCCGGGTTCTTGAGATGCTTGATGCCGTGGGCATGGCCGACCAGGCTCATAAATATCCAAGCCAGATCTCCGGTGGTCAGAAGCAGCGCGTTGCCGTGGCCCGGGCCTTGGTTACCAACGCCAAGCTCGTCCTTGCTGATGAGCCCACCGCCAACCTGGACCGGGAGACAGCAGGCCGCATAATCGATTTGATGAAAAAGATGCGTGACGAGTTTGCCACCACCTTTGTCTTTTCCACCCATGACCCCCGCATTGTTGATAATGTCGAGATAACCTTTGCCATTGAAGACGGTAAGCTCATGAGAAACGAGATAGCAGCGGGAGGTGGTCATGCTTAATATATTCAAACTAGCGGCCCGTAACCTCCTGCGTTATAAACGCCGCACCCTATTGACCTCCATGCTCATCACCCTGGGGGTGGTGGCGGTGCTTCTCTTTATCTCCGTATCAGGTTCTTTCAAGGCCATGATGGTCGGCCAAATAACCGATTCCATGCTCGGTCATCTCCAGGTTCACAAGAAGGGCTATGTGGCCTCGGTGGACAGCCTGCCCTTGAACCGTAATCTCACCGGCAAGCAGGTCAACAAGGTCAAACAACTGCTGGAGGAAAGCGAGGCAGTGGAGGCCTTTTCCATGCGCATCAAGCTCGGCGCCATGTTCAGCAATTTTACCGAGACCACCAATATCAGACTGAACGCCGTTAGCCCTTTGGCGGAGATGGCCACGGCACCGCTCTTGACCGAGCGCATCATCGATGGTGAGAAGGACGGCCTCATCAAGCCGGGTGAGATCCTCATCCCCGAACTGGTTGCCAAGGGCATGAAGGTCAAGGTGGGCGATGCCATTGTCCTGGTGGCCAACAATAAGGATGGTTCGGTGAACGGCCAGAACTTTATGGTCCGCGGCATCCTTGAAGGCATTTCCGGGCCCGGCGGCCGGGACGGAATGATCCATATTAATGATGCCAGGTCCCTGCTGCGTATCCAGGGGCCTGAGGTCAGCGAGATCGCCATCCGCCTCAAGGACATCGACGATTTGGCCCCGGTCTTTGCCGCCTTCAAGCAGGAGCTGGGCTCGATCAGAAACAAGATGGATAAGCCGCTGTTCGAGGTCCATACCTGGGAGAAGCTCTCGCCCTTTTTTAACATCGCCAAGATGATTGACCTGATGACCCTCTTTATCAAGATCATGCTGGTGGCCATTGTTTTGGTGAGCATTATGAACGTCATGATCATGGCGGTTTTTGAGCGCATTAACGAGATCGGCACCATTGCCGCCATCGGCACGGCGCCCGCTAAGATTATGGGCCTCTTTGTGGTGGAGGGATTCCTGATGGGAATCCTGGGTACGGCAATTGGTACGGTGCTCAGCCTGGCCAGCATCTATGCCATGAATATCTCCCAGATCAGTTTTGATTTCGGGCGCCAGACCGGCCTTCTGCTCTCCCCCGCCATCGCCACTTCCGATGTTGTCATAATCGGCCTTATTGTCGTGGCAATATCGGTGTTGGCCAGCCTGCAGCCAGCCTGGAAGGCCGCCCGGATGGACCCTATAACCGCCCTCAGACATGTGTAGGAGAAAGACATGAAAACAAAATTTATCTCTATGCTTTTGGTGCTCCTCACCGCCTTTGCCGGCACTGGTCCAGTTTATGCTGATGAGCTGGACGGCACCGCCCTTCTCCATCAGGTGGATAAAAATTTGCAGCCCGACTCTTATGAGATGTATCGCAAGCTCATCAATATCGAACCGGACGGCAGCAAAAAGGAGTTTGTCCTCTACTCGGTGAAAAAGGGCCAGGACAAGATGGTGGCCCTTTTCCTGTCGCCAGCCAGTGAAAAGGGGCGTTCTACCCTGCGCCTGGGCGACAATATGTGGCTTTACATCCCTAATGTTGGTAAGCCCATCCGCATCACCAGCCTGCAGTCAGTGGTGGGCGGCGTCTTTAACAACTCCGATATTCTCCGTCTTGACTACAGTGCCGAATATGATGCGATCAGGGTGGTCGATGAGGGCGCAGCCTATCTTCTGGAGCTCAAGGCCAAAACGGGCGCCGTTGCCTATGATCTCCTGAAAATGTGGGTGGATAAAAAGGCTGTGGTCCCAACCACCATCGAATGTTATGCCGCAAGTGGCATGCTTATCAAGACCTTGTATTATAAAAACAGCAAGGATTTCGGGGATGGCCTGGTCCGCCCCTCGGTGCTTGAAACAGACAGCCCCCTCTATAAGGGCTATAAGTCAGTGATGATCTACGCCAAGGTCAAGAAGCGGGAATTGGCTGATGAGGTGTTTTCCTTGAATTACTTATCAAGGGTCGAAGAGCTGCGCTAAGAAAGCGAGAGCGCTTTATCAAATAAGGACCTTGAAGGGATAGAATCATGGCAGCAGCAAAAAGCGAATCTTTTTTTGAGAAACTCATTGAGCAGTTTAATATGCTTTGGTTCATTATGGCTCTTGGTTTTGGCGGCACCTCGGTGGCCGGTTTCGCCTTTTTGAATAATACCCTGCCCCGCACCCCACCCATGAAGGGCATGCTCTATTTTGCCAAGATTAATGAGTTTGCTTCGAGTGCAGGCGGTATCTATCCCTTTCTGGCAGGTTATATGAAGATCCACATGGTGGTCTTCGGTCTTTTGCATCTCACCGCCCTTTTTGCCGTTACCCTGCTCTACATAACCTGGCGCCGCCGCCATCCGGCTCACTTTCAGGAACTGCTTGCAGACACCCAGCGAAATTCGGTTTTGATTTCCCCCGTGTTGGCCTACGGCATGGCCTTCAATGTTTTTTTGGTTTTGGGGTACGTCTTTATCGACTGGATGCGGGTCAATGTTCAGCTTCTGCTGCCCTATGCTGCTGCGGTTTATGCTCTGCTCTGGTTGTGGACCATGGCCACAGCTATCAGGTTGCAGGCTATTGCCCTGGTAAAGGGTTTTGATGTGGAAAAGATGCATTTTGGCTGGCTCCTCATCCCCTTTGCCCTGGCTATGACCACGGTCACAGGCACCGGTATCTCATACTTAGCCCACGGCGGTTTGGCTGATATAGTCTTTTTCCTGTCCATCACCTCCTTCACCATGGCTTTTTTTCTCCTGCTGGTGAAGCTGTTTAGCCTCTTTAAGTCCCATTACGCCAAAGGCTTGCCGGAGAAAATCGAGTTTTTGCCCTCCTTCTTCGTGGTGGTGCCCATCATTACCCTGCTCACCATCTCCTTGCTGCGCTACGGTTATTATTTTCAGCATAAGTTCCATGTTCAGCTGCCTGCCGCCGTCTTTGCCTTGGTGGCGGTTGCCGGTTTTGGACTGATGACCTGGTATTTGGCCTTAGGGCTTTTTATGCTGCGCGACTATTTCAGAAAGTATCTTTTCAGCATCGAATATTTTGACGAGTCGCAATGGGGCCTGATTTGCCCCATGGTGGCCTACGCCGTGCTCTGTACTTTTGTCTTCAAGCATGGCCTCTCTTACCCGTTGACCCAGGGCGTTACCCTGCTCTTTATGCTGCTTGATGTGGTGATTCTCCTTTCCATGCTCAGCCGGCAATTTTTAAAGGTAAAGGGCACGTGCTGCACCGGCCAGTAGTTTGCATCATTTTTCTCTCTGTTTTGCTCGGCGCTGGTCCAGCTTCTGGTGAGGAGGACTTCTCATTCGATCTTGACGAGTTCGAGAAAAAGAGTCTGGAATGGGGCGGTTATCTGGAGCTCAAGGGCGAGCATCTGGATATCAACGAGAAGGGTGCCTTTGCCCTGGTCGATTCCTATCTTGACCCCCGTTCCACCCTGGACCGTCTCACCGCCACCCTGCAGCTCGGCGCTAATTTCAATAAGGGGATGGTGGATTTCAACTGGCTGGTCCAAGCTTTTGGCCGCCAGGACCAAGAACAGTGGGGAGATAACGCCGATATTTTTGAGGCCTATGCCAGCGTCAAACCAACGCCGCTGGCCACTGTTGATCTGGGTAAAAAGGTCTTCAAATGGGGCAAGGGGTATGCCTGGAACCCTGTAGGGTTTATCGATCGTCCCAAGGACCCTAATAATCCGGAGGAGGCCTTGGAGGGGTATGTGGGCGCCGGGCTGGACCTGATTAAGAGCCTTTCCGGTCCCCTGCAGACCGTGGCCCTGACCACAGTGGCCCTGCCGGTATGGCGCGACGTCAATGAGGATTTTGGTGAGCGCGGCAACGTCAATGTGGCTGCTAAGCTTTACCTGCTTTACCATGATGTGGATATTGATCTTCTCTGCTACACCGGCAACAGCCGCACCACCAGGTACGGCCTTGATTTTTCCACCAACCTGGCCACCAATTTTGAGATCCACGGCGAGATTGCCCATGTTCCCAGGCAGTCCCAGAGGGTCTTAAATGAACTTGGCAATGTGGAAATCAGGGAATTTGCCGATACCAGTTATCTCCTGGGCCTGCGTTATCTCAGCGAAAATGACATCACGGCCATTGTTGAGTATTACCATAATGATGACGGCTATACGGAGCGGCAGCAGGAGCGTTTTTTCCAGCTGGTGGATAAGGCCGATCTTCTGTTTAGCTCCAGGGGCGATGATACCCTGTTTCAAAAAGCAGCCACGGTGAGCCAAGGGGCCTACGGCCAGCCCCAGAGCGGCCGCAACTATCTTTACGCCAGGGTGACCCAGAAAGAGCCCTTTGACCTGCTCTACTTCACCCCCGGTATCACAGCCATTCTCAACCTGGATGACGAAAGTTTTTCGTTAAGTCCGGAAGCGGTGTACAGCGCTTTTACTAACTGGGAACTGCGCCTGCGTTTCTCCGTGCTTGGCGGTTCCAGGAACAGCGAGTTCGGCGAAAAGCTAAGCGAGAATAAGCTGGAGCTGCGGGCGCGTTATTTTTTCTAGGCCCCACCCCATTGCCGCAAACCATAGGGTAAACCACCTGAGCAGATAAGCAGCTCTATGAATGGGTTGGCTTCACAGACCAAGACCAATGTTGAAAATGCCAACCAGGCCATCAGTCTTGATGATAAGGATTTTGGCAAATTTTAACATGGGGGCGAGAACTCAGGCGGTAAAGACCAGCTCCTAAGTAATCAAGGTCCTCTCATCTCTTCGTAATAAGTAGCGAAAAGATAAAGGAGAGGTGTTTTAGCACTCCTCGTTTTCGCAGGTAATATAACGTTCGTAATTGTCGATATAGATATCAGAGAGGGTAAGAAAGGCGGTGATAATCAGGGGGCCGTATATGATTCCCAGGATACCGAATACGGCAAGACCGCCGATGATGGAAAGAAAGACCAGGATGGTATGCATCTGGACCTGGTCCCCCACAAGTTTCGGTTTAAGCAGATACTCCACGCCCATGGAAAGAATGATGTAAAAAAAGGCCATGCCAATACCCTGGATGAGGTGGCCCTGGAAAATAAGGTAGAGGGCGGCAGGCCCGAGGACGGCGCCGATACCAACAATGGGCAGAAAGGCCATAATCCCCATGATACAGCCCCAAAGGATGGGGGAGGAAAAGCCAAGGAAGGCAAAGGCGAAGCCCCCCAAAAGACCTTGGATCACCCCGCAGATACCATTGCCCACCAGGATGGCCCCGGCAATGCGCTCAAACTTATCCATCAGGAGCTGGTCATGGTTGTTGGGCAGGGGGGAAAGGTGAAGGAGAAAATTGACCAGCTTTTCCCTTTCAATGAGGAGAAAGAAGATGATGAGAATCATCATCATAAAGTTAAGGATAAAGTTGAGGATGTTGCCGGCCCAGATAGAGGCCTGGGTGTAAATGAACTTAGCGGCTGTGGTGCCGAACTCTGACAGGGCGCTGGTTATCTGCCCCATCTCCACCTGGAACCCGTAACCTTCCAGCAGGCCCTCAAGACGGATGTAGATGGGGTTGTTCTGGACGTAGGAGGTAAAGGTCTCGGCAATATTGGTCCCCTTGGTAACCTGGAGCAGGTGGTAGGCCTCTGAAGAAAGAGCAACCACGAAAAAAATAAGCGGCAAAAAAACAAGTAAGACAATAAGGGAGCAGGTAATAAGCGAGGCAACAGACGAGGGCATTCTGTTGTCTAAGAAGTCGTAGACCGGTTTGGAAATGGAGGTCAGAAAATAGGAAAGGATCAGCATGGAGGCAAAGGGCCACAACAACCTCATCAGCAGAAGCATGGAGAGGATAAAGAGCAGAATAAAGTAGGTGAGCACCAGATTGCTCGGTCTGCGTTGGGTCATGACCAAAAGTGTCCGAAATTATAGCGTTATTACCAGGGCGCCGCCTTGCCAGCCCTCTAAAACTCTAACTATACCTTGAAAAGAGCAAGGAGCGGAGAAATAAGTTGTTTCAATGGCGAAAATAATCCGCTATATTTTCTGCTCTTTAGGTAAAAATAACGAATTTTAGCGCGTAAACAAAATGAAAATCACAATCAATACAGCAGATTCCTCAGAGCTTAAGGCAAAACCGGACGAGAATAACCTTGGTTTTGGCCAATATTTTACCGACCACATGTTCGTCATGGATTATGTGGATGGCTCCTGGCAAAACGGGGTGGTCAAGAAGTATGGTGATTTTTCAATCGATCCGGCGGCCATGTCCCTTCATTACGGCCAGGCTATCTTTGAAGGCTTGAAGGCCTACCGGGGTAAGGACGGTAAAATTTACCTCTTCCGCCCCAAGGATAATCTGGCCCGTTTTAACCGCTCGGCCCGCCGCATGTGCATGCCTGAGATGGATATTGATCTTGTTTATGAGGGGATCAAGAAACTCCTTGAGGTTGATCAGGAGTGGGTTCCTTCAGCCCAGGGCGCCACACTCTATATACGGCCCACCATGATCGCCACTGAGGCAGCCCTGGGAGTTCGTCCATCCAACCGCTACATCTTTTTTACTATTTTGAGCCCGGTCGGCGCCTATTATCCAGAGGGCTTTAATCCGGTAAAGATTTTTGTCACCGATAAATACGTACGGGCGGTGCGCGGCGGCGTTGGTGAGGCCAAGACCGCCGGTAATTACGCCGCCTCGATCATGGCGGCCATTGAGGCCCAGGAACAGGGATTCACCCAGGTTCTCTGGCTCGATGCCTGCGACCGTCAGTCCATCGAAGAGGTGGGTACCATGAATATCTTCTTTGTCATTGGTGACGAGTTGATTACCCCACCCTTGGGGGGCTCCATCCTGCCCGGCATCACCAGGGAGTCTGTTCTGACCCTTACCCGCGACTGGGGTCTGAAGGTTGTGGAGCGTTCCATCACCATTGATGAGGTTTTTGCAGCTAACGAGCAGGGTCGGCTGAAAGAGGTTTTTGGGAGCGGCACTGCTGCCATTATTTCGCCGGTTGGTTCCCTCCACTATAAAGGGAAGGAGTGTCAGATCAATAGCGGTAATACCGGTGAGCTTGCCCAGCGTCTCTTTGATGACCTGCAGGCCATCCAGTATGGCTACAAGGAAGATCCCTATGGCTGGGTGGAAACCATTTGAGAATTTGTGAAATAAGAAGTTGAGAAGAAGGCGACCCGTTGTTTTCCGTAGGGTGCGCAGTGCGCACCGCCAGGGCCAATAAGGGCAAAGAACCTTAAAGACCCCCACCTGCATTACGCTCACGATCCCCAAAAACACTCCCAGGACCGTAGCAACAATCGGTGCGCAGTGCGCACCCTACGGTTCGTGCACTGAAACTCAGCCAATGTTATTCTTGCTGGCAAAATTCGAACATAAGGTTAACGGTTGCCAGTTCAGGTAAAACTCATCAGACAAAGTCAACATCCACGAACTGTAAACATGGTAACATGTTGAATTACCCTTCTTTTATTTGAGACTCGCTGGGTCAGGCTGAAATTCGATGGTAATCATATTTTTTAAGTCACAATCTTCCTTCTCCTTATTTTTCAACTTCTTACTCCTCAACTTCTTTTTTTCTTCCTTCCGTTTTACTTCACTGTTTTGCTACAATAAAAACCCATGCCGTACATCTTGAGGGCAAGAAACCCCTCTTGCCTTCCATTCATGAGATAACATGAGCGAAAAAGGATTATATCTTCAGCTTTTCAGCATCCACGGCCTTATTCGTGGCACCGATCCTGAGT
>JBDLIE010000009.1:0-75662 GCA_039715015.1 Thermodesulfobacteriota bacterium | reverse complement strand
ATATTGGAGATATCCAGTGTGCCGCATACCCCAACAAGAGCGCGAAGCCTTATTTTAAACAGGTCCGATATTCACCGAAATTAGTTGTTATGTCAAGAAACTGCCTGATTATTTAATGGAGCCCGAACGGGCATCCTTATTGTCCCTCCCCATTCAGCACTGCCCTTCGACAGGCTCAGGAACCGCTTTGTTCGGCATGCATCGACACTCTGCAATCAAGCAATCTAGAGGAACGGTCTCTGAGCTTGTCGAAGAGTTCCCAGCCCAAGACGAGCGCGCCGTAGGCCAGTGCTGCTGGGGTGCCCTTTCTTTTGGTTACTTTTCTTTGGGCAAGCAGCCAGCAAGGCGGGCGAAGAAAAGTAACAAGTAATAGCAACCAAGACCCAAAAGTCACCCAAGGTCCCCTTCCTGCCAAACAGAAAAACGAAATCACAGGCGAACTCTTCTTGAATGCCAATACCTGTCTTTCCAATAGTAATCAGACAAACTTGAGATCATCACTCCCTTTCTGGTTGAAACATGAAGGAATTTGCCATTTTCTATGTAAATACCTACATGCCTGCCCTTAAAGCCTGTTTTAAAGAACACCAAATCACCTGGACGAAGTTCACTCCGTTTGATCTTTTTGCCAATCTGAGACTGAAGCTTGGTTGAGCGGGGAAGCTCTACGCCAAGTTTTTCACGATAGGTGAGATAGACAAAACCCGAGCAGTCTACCCCTCTCTTGCTGAGGCCTCCCATCGCGTGTCTTGTCCCCTTCCATTGCTGATACTGCAGATACATCTTGTCCTTTATTGCCCTGGAATCAGCTTTATCTGCCCCTCTCGCATCTGAGACATGGGTCTCTTGGGGTTTATATGCCTGCTTAACAGTCGCCTTGGCGCAAGCGGTTATTGCCAAAACTACAAAGAGAATTGTGGCAAAAGACAAGAGCTTATTCATATTTTCCTTCCTTCCATATCTCCGGCACTTCACGTTTAAGGCCGGGCCCAGTACGACGTGTTAGCAGCAATGTCGATCAATCATGGCTGAGGTTCAGTGTCAATCAGAATACACCCTACCCATTAATGCCTGTTATGTCACTGAAATTACTTAATTACTTGACGGAGCCCGAACGGGCATCCCTATTGACCTTCCCCAGGCAGCACTGGCCCTGGGACAGGCTCAAGCGCTTAGAAATCAATACTGATACTATACACCCCCTCCTCCAGGGAGCTTTGCACCTTGTAACCTGAATTATTAAAGATGGCCTGCATCCTCTTATTTTCACGGAGAACTTCGGCGCTAAATCCTGAAATACCGTTATTCTTCGCCATCTTCACGAGGTGCTTAAATAAAAAGGTGCCGATGGCTCTATTCTGCCAGGCGTCACGGATAACAAAGGCAACCTCCGCCCTGTTGGTACGCTCATCAAGATAATACCGGCCAACAGCGATTATATCCTCGCCATGGGCCTCAGGGACCACGCCGACAATGGCCACATCTTTACGATGGTCGACATAGACAAAATTATGAATCTGCTTGCTGCCGAAATGCTGCTGATGGCTCATAAAGCGGTAGTAGATAGTCTCCTGAGAGAGATTGTAAATCAGCTCACGCATCTTTGATTCATCGGTGGGATGAACCGGCCTGAACTGCACCTGGGTGCCATCATCAAGAAGCAGAGAGGTCTTGATCGTCTCACTGGCCACCACAAACCGGCCTTCAACATCGGCAAAATCCTGGCGGATAAAATGGGCGTCGATGGCCTCCTTTAGGAGCTGTTCCCGGTAATCAGGGTGGGCGATACTGATTAAGGCCAGGGCGCGTTCCTGGACATTTTTGCCGTGCAGGTAGGCGACCCCAAACTCGGTGACGATATACTGGACCTCGCCCCGGGTGGTAACCACTCCGGAGCCCGGCGTCAGGTGGGAGACTATCCGCGACTTACCGTTTTCCTCATCCGCTGATGAGACGACGATGATCGACTTGCCTCCCTTGGATGCCGAAGCACCGCGATTGAAGTCTACCTGACCACCAATACCTGAATAAAATTTATCACCCTGCGAATCGGCACAAACCTGGCCGGTAAGATCGACCTCCAATGCCATGTTGATGGCTACCATCTTGTGCTGGCGGGAAATCACATAGGGATCGTTGACATATTCCGTGGGCCGGAAAGAAAAGAGGGGATTGTCGTCCACTAAGTCATAGAGCTCTTGGGTTCCCATACAAAAGGAGGTAACGATCTTGCCACGGTCCGTACTCTTGTGACTGCCATCAACCGCCCCTGATTTGATAAGCCTGATCACCGAGTCGGTTATCAGCTCCGTATGGATGCCGATATTTTTCTTTTCGGTCAGATAATACAGAACAGCAGGAGGTATACGGCCGATCCCGGGAATACGACCAATGCCGATCTGGACGGTGGAGCCGTCTTCGATGAGAGAGACAATATGTTTAGCAATGGTCTTATTGGTCTCACTCATCGCGCGGGAGGGTCTTTCCAGGATCGGCTCATCCACCGGCACCAGCAGATCGATATCATAAATGTCCAGGCAGCTGTCACCCCGCGTCCAGGGCATCTGGGGGTTGACCTGGGCAACAACCAAGGAGCCATTCTCAGCGGCACTCTTAACAATATCCACAGATACCCCCAGGCTTACCTTACCCTGCAAATTGGGTGGGCTGACCTGGATAAGCACGACATCCAGGGGGATCTGGCCGGAGTCGAAAAGTCTGGGGATATCACTCATCAGCACCGGAGTATAACTGCCGGCCCCGAGTTGGATCATCTTGCGAACATTCTCACCGATAAAAAAGGAGTTTACTGTAAAAACTTCCTCATACTTCTGGTCCGCATAGGTCGCCTCGCCCTTGGTGAGCAGGTGCAGAATTTCCACATCAGAAAGCTCTCCCGCCCTGGCAACCAGGGCCTTAACCAGGGCCACAGGCTCGCCGCAGCCCGTGCCGACAAAGACACGCTGGCCAGGCTTGACCTTGGCAAGGGCCTGCTTAGGAGTGGCGATGAAATCGGCAAATTTATCCTGCCAGGAGCTATCATATTCCATAATGATCCTCTAAAGGGATGGGCAGATCGAATATCTTTATTCCAACGGGGCGCTTAAGGTCATCCTGCCATCAGCCGCCACCGGCTCAGTGCCAATCTCACCAACGATGAAAGGGTTTATATCAAGCTCAAGAATTTGGGGGAAATCCGTGGTCAACTGGCTTATTCTCTGCAGCCCGGCAGCCACTGCCTCAATATCAACCCCCTTACTGCCTCTTTTGCCCTCAAGCATGGCATAAGAACGGGTAGCAAGGAGCATCTGCCTGGCCTCATCAGAAGTAATGGGCGCCAGGTGAAAGGCAACATCCTTCATGACCTCAACAAAAATACCGCCCAGGCCAAACATCAGCATGGGACCAAACTGCGGATCGCGATTCATACCAAGGATGATTTCCAGACCACGGTCCACCATCTTTTCCACATAAACCCCTTCAATTCGGGCGTTCGGTACCTGCTCCCGAATACGCAGGGTCATCAGATCAAAAGCGTCGCGAACCTTACCGGCATTAGCAACGTTGAGTTTGACGCCGCCAAGATCGGTCTTATGGATAACATCCGGGGAGACGATCTTCATGGCCATGGGATAGCCGATACGCTCGGCAATCTCCACGGCCTCGTCGGCGCTGGTGGCCAGTTGGCCGGCAGGAATCCTGAAGCCATAGGCCTTGAGAATGGCCTTGGACTTGACCTCATTGAGCTGCAGGCGGTCGATGCGCTGGCTTCTGGTGATAATGCGCTCCACCCTGCGGCGATGGACCCGGAACCTATTAACAATGCGGGGTGGCCTGCTGCGCCACATACTGTATTCATACATCGCCTTCAGGGCACCCACGGCCCGTTCCGGAGATTCATAATCAGGCAGACTGGAAGCAACAAGCTCATCACGGCCCGGCATGACGCCGACGCCGCCCATGAAAGAAACCAGGACAGGTTTATCACCGGTGATGGTCTTGGCAATGGCCCTGGCCGTCTCCGGAGCATTGGTCATGGCCTGGGGAGTAAGAATAACCAAAATGGCATCCACCTCATCATCCTCCTGGGCCGCCTTCAGGGCGGCGGCATAGCGATCAGGAGGTGCATCACCAAGGACATCAATGGGGTTGCCGACACTGGCGGCAGCAGGGAGCTCCTGGCGCAGGGCAGTAGCAACATTGCGGTCAAGCTCAGCCACCTCCATGCCTGCCTTCTCAACGGCATCAGCGGCCATGGTTCCCGGGCCGCCGGCATTGGTGATGATAAGCACCCGTTTGCCCCTGGGCAGAGGCTGCATGGAAAGGGCAGTGGCATAATCAAAGAGCTGGTCAAAGGTGTCTGCCCTGACAATACCTGTCTGCTTAAATGCGGCGCCGTAGGCGGTATCCGCCCCGGCCAATACACCGGTATGGGAGGCAGCCGCCTTTTGACCTGCCGCCGTGGTCCCTGATTTCAAGACCACCACCGGCTTCTGCATGGAGGCCTCTTCTGCCGCCTTGACAAACTCGTCACCGTTACTGATGTCTTCGAGATAGCCAACTATCACCTTGGTCTGCTCATCAGCGGCCAAGGCACGCACAAGGTCAACCTCGGTGATGTCGGCTTTATTGCCGACACTGACCACGGTTTGCAGGCCAAGATGGCGACTGGCGACAAGATCAAGAATGGCGGTACACAATGCCCCGGATTGGGAGAGAATAGATATGGCCCCTGGTTCCGGCATACGGCCGGCAAAGGAGGCATTAAGTCTCGAATTCGTATTGATAAGGCCCAGACAGTTAGGGCCGACCAGCCGCACATTTTTGCTGCGGCAAAACTGGCTTATTTTACTTTCAAGAAGCGCCCCTTCCTCATCCACCTCTTTGAAGCCAGCGGTAATGATAATAATACCACCGGCCCCGGCATCAACGGCGTCGTGGACGGCTTGTTCCACCAGGGGCTGGGGCACTGCAATGATACAGAGGTCAACCTCCTTGCCATAGGCCTTCAGACTGTCGTGACAGGCATAGCCAAGGATTTCATCTGCAGACGGATTTACGGCAACGATAACCCCTGGGAATCCACCCTCGACCAGGTTGGCAAAGACATCATGCCCCACCTTGCCAGGGGTACGGGAGGCACCGATGACCGCAACGGAATCTGGACAAAAGAGAGGTTCAAGCATTTGACGCTCCCCTAAGCGCATCGCAAAAGAGATGCCTTTAGAATAAAATTTCCAACCAGCTTTAACTATGTAAACATGAGGATGTTCAGGAAAACCAGAGAAAATCTTTTTTCACTCCGAATCGTCCTAGAAAAACGAGGGGAAATAGGTAACTATACCTAGTCTAGTGTATAAGGGAGCTCTGCTTTTGTCAAACCAAAGCTCTGTAGAAATACTTTTTCAGGAAGAAAGAAGAAGCACCCCTTTCCAGGGCAGCAACTTAGAGCAAATTATTGCGAAAATTAAAGCGACTTTCGTCGGGATTCAGCCGGCCTTTGCTCTGACGGCGCAGGCGCTGAAAAAGAACATGGAGGTCCTTACGCTTTAAACGCTGACCGCTTATATCAATGCCGACATAATCGATACCCAGCCTGCCCACGTCGTTCATAACATCAAGGAGGGAAAAGGGTTCTTTGGCGATGGCCACTGTCTGACCGAATTTCGCATGGAGGGTTATCTCCTCTCCCTTAGGGCTCTTCATTATGCGATCATAATCAAAAGAGTCTCCCTGCAGGCGGGCCGTAAAGAGAGGCGGATGGCCATACACCTCCATGCCAATCTTCATCTGACCACGGTTGAGGGCCAGGAGCCGGGCATTGTTCAAGTCTGTCTCAATGGAGAGCGCTGCAGCGCTCAAACCACTTTTCTGCATGGTGCGCAAGGCAAGGGAGTTGAGGATATTTAAGGTGTAGCCGCCATAGATAATGAGCTTTTGGTGTTTCTGGCCAGCCAATGCCTTGCGGGCCTGACGAAGCAGGCGCACCTGGCCAAGATGGCCGATTTGAAACTGGTAAAAGCCAAGATCCATCAGAGTAGCAAGGGCCTGGAAGTAGAATTCAAGATCCACCTCAAGAATAACCGGCGGCAGGCTCCAGACCACACTGCGAATCAAGTGGCGCAGGCTGCGCCGCTGGCGCATGGCCTGTTCAAAACTCTTTTCGTCCAGGCTCAGGACAAGATGTTCCGGACGCAGATCATGGCCCGACTTGACCACACTCCACTCATCACCACGGAGCCAGACAGGAGGCTGATAACTCTCCATCGCCTTTTTCTTCTTTTTACCGCCGCTAAATTTCTGGGGTGCCCGTGTTTTTATGGCCAGGAATTGGAAAAGCTGCTGGCTGGTTTCGTTTTTTTCAATGCGGGCCGCAACCTTTTGAAAAGGACCGACCTTCACCTGGAGGCCCTTGCTTTTCTTATCTTTAACATCAACCTTATAGAGGCTGTCCCCGGACTGGAGTTTGATATCACCGAAAAAGAGCTCCATTTTCCAGCCCTGGGGCGCGTCCTTATGCTGCTCACCCCGGGACTGCATTTTCTTTAAGGTCAGAGAATGGCGTTCGCCGCTTTTTTCTTGATGAAGACGGAGACGATCCCCCACCTGCAGGCTGTGTTGCAGTTTCACCGTACCCCAGCCCTCTCCATGGTTGCCAATCCGCCCCATGAACAAGCCAATATTGCCTGAATGTTGGGGAGACAAGGCATCTGCAGGTTGGGGTGAGTCAAAATAACCGCCAGTACTTTTACGTCCCATGGCCTGATCAAGAATTTTCTCCGCCTCTGGCAGGACCCTGTCAAAATCATCGAGATTATCAAGGGCCAGGCGATAGGCCCGCACCACAGAGGCCACATAATGACGGCTGCGCATCCTGCCCTCTATCTTCAAAGAACGAACACCAGCGTCGGCAAGATCGGGCAAAACGCCGATGCCGGAAAGGTCATTCATGGAAAAATTATACCCAGCCTCAATTTTACCGCCCTGGCCCACCATGGTGTAGCGCCGGCGGCAGGGCTGAACACAACGCCCCCGCAGGCCGCTTTTCCCCCCCAGATAGCTTGAAAAAAGGCACAGACCCGAATAGGCGAAACAGAGGGCCCCATGGACAAAGACCTCTATCTCCACTCCTTGCTCACAGGCAAGATCAATCTCTGCAAGAGTCATTTCCCGGGCCAGCACCACCCGTTTAAAACCCATGGCGCCGAAATGCTGGACAGCTAAACTATTATGGGCTGCCATCAGGGTTGAGGCATGCAGTTCCAGGTCCGGAAAATGATTGCGGGCCAGATAATAGAGCCCCAGGTCCTGAATGATGAGGGCGTCAGGCTGTAATTCCTGGCACATGGCGAGCAAATCGCAGGCCGCAGCAATTTCCTCCTCTTTGACCAGGCTGTTAGCGGCAAGGTAGATCTTGACCCCCTGTTCATGGGCAAAGGCAATCATCGCTGCCACCTCGGCCACGGAAAAATGGCGGGCAAGATTTCGGGCATTGAAGGCCGGCGCGCCAATATAAACAGCATCAGCACCCTCATGGATGGCTGCCTCAAAGGCATCAATGGAACCGGCCGGCGCTAAAAGCTCGGGCTTTTGTTCTCTTTGTAAGGTCATAATTTTCCAAATAAATACTTAAAACCAGAAAGCGCGCCACAGAATCCCCTCTGCAACGCGCTCCTCAAACCATAACAAGGGTCATTTCAAATTTAGGTGTTGTTTTCTTTCTCCGGCAATGGCAGGGAAAACCAGAAATTATTACCATGGAGAACCGGCTCATATCCCACCAAGCCGCCATGGATCTCGACAACCTGCTTGATAAAACTTAGGCCGTGGCCTGTACCGCTCTGGCCCCGAACATTGTTGCCCCGAAAACCCTCATCGAAAATATTCTCTGCATCAGACGGGGGAATATGATTGCCGGTGGTAAAGACGTTAAACTTGACCCCGTCAACCTTAGGCCCACAACAACCCTTGACATATTCACGGCCATAGGCCAGGGCCTTGCGCTCCTTCTTGCCACCATCCACGGCCACGGCCTCGGTGTATTTCAGGGCGTTTGAAAACAGGTTGGCATAGACCTGGGACAACAGTCCCACATCTACCTGCAGAACTATCTCCTCATCACGCATATCCTCTGGGTGATCAATCTCGACCCCGAGATGGAGCAGGCGCCTGGCATAATGCTCAAGCTGGGGAGCGATAATTTCCTCAGCCACAACACATTTCCGGGTCCGCAGAACCAATTCACCCCGGGCAAAATGATCACGCCGGAAGAGGCTTTCGATAAAGAGGCTGCTGCTCTTATGATGCTTCTCAAGCTCCTGGTGGTAATCTTCAAGGGAATTATGGAGGGAAGACACCTTATCAACAATGAGCTGGCAGGAATCATTACCGGTCATACCCATGGCCTCTTTCATGGCCTTGATCTGCTGCTCCAGATCACTCATATCTTCAATCTTTCGCCGCAACTTGTTGAAGAGATGTTTGAAATACATATTGGGAATAATGACATTATGCTCGATGTCAGTGACCAAACTATTCACAAACTCAATATGCTTGATATTCTGATGGGCCGCTAATTTGCCGGTAAGAGAAACAGCTATGCGGTTGGTAAATTTTTCCAAAAAAAACCGAACCTGCTTGGAAATTTTCTGTGCAGAAACAACCTCGAAGACCCCGGAACTTTCCTTTCTTTCACCATTCGGAATACCAAGAAAGATAGGAAGCAGCAGGCTATTGTCATGGGCAGTAACCTTTGAAATCTGCTGCATTGATGCAGGAGCTGGCTGAGGAGTAGCGAGGGACTCCCTGTCACTGGCCTGGACGAGCTGCAGGGTTCCGTCATCACTCTTTAGATAGAGGCGACAGATAACATCCATGTACTGCGGGAGGATAAAAACGGAGATGGTGTAAAACTCCACCAGCGAGTCATACTCCTGGGCAAGGTCAAAAAAGGTTTTGAGAATATTGTTCTGATCATCGGTAAATTTATAGCGTGTGTAATCCTCCCGCTTACTCTTGATCCGCTCTTGAATCAAGTGGGAGGTGTCACCATCCTTTTCACCTTGATCTGCCATGGAAATTCTCTCTAGTATGCTGTTTGAAAACTACTGCACAACAAAAACCTTTATCTAATCTTCTTTACTCTCCAGGATCACCTCGTCGCAGCCTGCCTTTTCCTTTAACAAAACATAAACATGTTCGTTCTGGCTTTCCAGAACATCCAAACCTGCATAATTGGCCTGGATGGGTATCTCACGCCCGCATTTTCTATTGATCAACACACCGAGCTGAATGGAACGGGGCCGGCCAAGATCCATGATGGCGTCCAAGGCAGCCCGTACCGTCCGGCCAGAGTAGAGGACATCATCAATGAGAACAATGGTCCAACCCTGGACGGTAAAGGGGATATCCGTTGTTTTAACAATGGGTAGCTGGCTGATCTGGGACCAGTCATCGCGATACAAGGTGATATCAAGATAGCCAACCTCAAGCTCGCGCTGTTCCTGGTGGCCTATGATCTGTTTGATCCGGTCAGCCAGAAAAACCCCGCCGGTATGGATGCCCACCAGGGCAAGTTTGTCCACACCACGGTTGGTCTCCATGATCTGCAGGGCCATACGCTGCAGAGAACGGTCAACATCCTGGGCTGTCATGATGATAGAGCGTTTGGTCATCGCCGCTCCTCCTTGTTCTGGCCCACACGCTGCCAGAAATAATCAATGCCAAGCTCATGAACACGGTTAATGGCCTCGGGAAAGGCCTCGCATTCCTTGGCAAAAACGTTATGGGCAATATCATCAGGCGTGTCATCATCGGCAATATCTACGCATTGCTGGACGATGATCGGCCCTTCATCATAGACCTCATTGGCAAAATGGACCGTACAGCCGGTTACCTTGACCCCCCGCGCCTTAGCAGCGCGATGAACATGCATGCCGTAAAATCCGCTGCCGCAGAATGCGGGAATCAGAGAGGGGTGGATATTAATGACATTACGAAGAAGGGAGGCCGGTGGTTCATAGAGCTTGAGATAACCAGCCAGCAGCACCAGCTCAACGTCATGGTCCAGGAGAATCTTGTTGATGGCCCCATTGTCCTGGGCATGGAAGGCTGGGTAGCCATATTTTTCCGCCTTTTGCAGGCCAAGGACATCCTTGACATTGGACACCACCACCTCAATGGAACCCTGCATGGTGCCAGCACCAATGCGCTCATGGAAATTATCCAGGGTCCTTCCGCTACCGGAAAGCAGTACTCCCATTCTCATTATGGTCGTCTCCACATTTTATTGGTCGATCTTATAACCGGGAGGCCGAAAAACTTCCGGCCTCCCGGTGGTCATACTTGCTCTTAGCCCAGCTCAGGATGACTGTCGGCATCGACCTTATCCAGCCAGTTGATAATGGCCGTATCATAGGCCGAGGTCAGGGCAAAGACCTTGCGGGCCAGCTTAAAACGGGTCTTCAAGGTGGTGTTGCCAGTCTCCTTGATCTCGCTGATCACAGTGGGGTAATCAGCCGGATCAACAATAACCGTTACATCGGCATAATTCTTGGCTGCGGCACGCAGCATGGTGGGGCCGCCAATATCAATATTCTCAATGGCATTGGCCAGG
This sequence comes from Thermodesulfobacteriota bacterium, assembly GCA_039715015.1. Classification (GTDB taxonomy): domain Bacteria; phylum Desulfobacterota; class Desulfobulbia; order Desulfobulbales; family SURF-16; genus BM506. The sequence continues at coordinate 65,047 of JBDLIE010000009.1, read as the reverse complement.
GTGCAACTCGGGTCGGCCACGGTCTTTTCAAAGGCGTAGAGATTAACAGCGACAATATCGATGGCCTCCAGACCATGTTCCTTCATCTGGGCCAGATGGTCGGCATTGCTCTTTTGGGCCAGGATTCCACCGTGCACCTTGGGATGCAGAGTCTTTACCCGGCCGTCAAGCATTTCCGGGAAACCGGTAAACTCAGAGACGTCCATAACCTTGATACCCTCATCGCGCATCTTCTTGGCAGTACCGCCGGTGGACAGAATCTCAATACCAAGACCCTCAAGCTCACGTGCAAAACCTTCGATTCCAGACTTATCGGTCAGGCTGATTATTGCCCTTTCTGCTTTTTTCATTCTCTCCTTCCTCTTCTTATTTTATTGCTATTTTGGCATCAATGCCAAGTTACGATTTAAAAAAACCGCAAGGAACGTTATTTGCGGACAAATTTCTTAATCAGGCGCCGGTCTCTCTTGCCGGGTCGTTTCGGCGGTACCATGCCGGCAGAAACCTGCCGTTCAACCTTTTTCTGCGAGCGGACCTCCTCGCGACAGCGAAGGCTCTCCTCAGTTTCCTGATAGAGAGTCTGGGCCACTTTGGCAGGACCTCGTTTTTCGGCCAATGCCAAAATATCCACCACAAATTCAATATTATTGCGGTTGATGCGCAGCCTGTCGCCAACAGCAACCGGCCTGGCGGCCTTGACCCGGGCCTCATTAAGATGCACCTTACCGCCGCTCACAGCCTTGGCGGCCAGGGAGCGCGTCTTAAAAAAACGGGCGGCCCACAACCATTTATCGATCCTGACCTTGTTATTTTCCTCAGCAACCATCTCCTGCTTCCCCTCCCTGGACAAGGGCCTGCATACTACCACATTTAGCTGCCATCTCAAACACGCAAAAATAGCAGCAGCAGGCCAAAGAGGGAAAATAAAAGATTGGCCATTGCCGGAAAACACGGTAAAGAAGAAGCGCTATGAATCTGAAAGCTGTTGGCATCAAAAATATCCGTTTCCCCGTTAAAATACGGGAGATGGCAGGCGGTCGCCAGGACACTGTGGCGTCTATCACCCTGCAGGTCAACCTGCCCCGCCGCTTTCGCCAGAACTGCGTGCCCACCTTTCTCAGTGTTTTGAAGAAATACCAGAATGACATCTCGGTGGAGATCTTTCCGCAGTTGCTGCGCGAGGTAAAAGAGGAGCTTCAGGCTGAATCTGCCCAGCTTGAGATGACCTTTCCCTATTTTATCGAGAAAAAAGCCCCGGTTACCAAGACCCCCGGTCTCATGGAGTACACCTGCCGCTTTACCGGCTCCATTGGCGATGCCTGCGACGATCTGCTCATGTCGATCTGGGTGCCCACCACCACTCTCTGTCCATGTTCAAAGGAGATCAGTAACTACGGGGCCCATAACCAACGGGCCGAGATCAACCTCAACGTCAAATTCAAGAATTTTATCTGGGTGGAGGACCTGATCACCATGGTGGAGCAGAGCGCCTCCTGCGAGGTCTATTCTTTGCTGAAGAGACCAGATGAAAAATACGTCACCGAAACCGCCTACGAAAACCCGATGTTTGTTGAAGATGCTGTACGCAAGGTGGCCCAGGCCGCTGACAACCACCCGGACATCCTCTGGTTCTCAGCCGGTGTCGAAAGCTTCGAGTCGATCCACAAGCACTCTGCTTACGCCGAGGTGCTCAGCGACACCATGCGCTGATATGTTGTGGAGAACAACTCTTTCTCCACCCCTTCTATTTTTCTTCACGGCTCCCTAAGGGCCTGATATCAATCTGACCCTGAGCAATCTAGCCCTTACCCATGCACAGCGTATCTAAATAAGGACCAGGGTTTCATTAATCAGCCAGGCAACTGCCCGTGCCGCCCCTTCTTTTTCCAGAAACATTAGTCGAGGCGCTTGATGCAAGTGCCTTTCGACTCTCTGCTCATCATGTGCTCTATGCGTGGCAGGGAAATTGCCGTTCCAGATTGCAATATTTGGCAAAAAATTTCCCGGCTGCCGCGATACTCTCAGATCTTTCTAAATTCTCTTTCGATCCCAACCTTTCTGGGATTCTGCCCCCAGCCCTATTTAACTTTTTTCTTACAAAGTAATTTGACTTGGAAATGCAAACATCCATATAATGGAAACATTCGCCCCTGCAGGTAATTAGAAAATTTCACTATTCACAATATACGGTATTACAAAAAAATAGGCAGGAGAAGAGATTTTGAAAAGTTTAAAATTGAGCATGAAAATTATCGGCGGCTTTGGTGTTGTTCTTTTGTTGATGCTCCTCATCATGACCATCTATCAAACATCTTCAAGCAAGACTTCTTCCGGCTTTAAAGGTCTCATTAATGGTGATGTCGCACTACTCAACCATGCAGGAGAGGCAAAGGCATACATGTTACAAGCCCGCAGGAATGAAAAAGACTTCCTGCTGCGCAGTGACCTAAAATATCTCGACAAGCATAGCAAAAATATTACCGGGCTTATTGAAAGCGCCCAGTCTATGCAAAAGATATCGGAACATGAAAGTAACATGCAAAGGGCAAAGGAGGCCGTTAAAGTCATCGCTCTTGCCAAGGAATACCAGGACAGTTTTGCGCAGTTAGTGGCGGCCCAGCAACATGCAGGGCTGGACCATAAATCAGGGCTGCAGGGTGAATTTCGCGCCGCTGCCCACAGACTGAGCAGCGATATACCTGAGCATAATATTGACGAACTCATGATTGCCCTGTTGCAGATACGGCGCTACGAAAAAGATTTTCTACGCTCAATCGGCAATCAGAAAAAAAGCAGCTCTTATAAAAACAAGCTCAATGAGGCCATGGCTCAGTATGAGATGCTGCTTGGCACCAGCACCTGTGAACCTGTTGCCAAAAAGGCCCAACAAAATGCCTTTGCCACTTATGCAAAAGCCAGCGGCCCCTGGATGGCGGCCAAAAACAACACTGAACGAAGCAAACATTATAAGGTCATGCGGGCGGCCGCCCATGCCATGGCTAAAGCCATTAATTCAGTTCGCGTCTCTGGAACGACAGCCATGCTGTTAGATATCCGCAAGCAGGAGAAGGACTATCTGCTCAGGGGAGAGCAAAAATATGTGGAAAAAACCCACAAGGCCATTGCCAAACTTCGTACGACCATTGAAAAGGCCGGCATTCTGCCGGAACACGTTAACGCAACCAATGCGCAGCTCGACGTCTACCAAAAGGCCTTTGACGGTTTGGTCGCCCAAAAAGACCAAATAAAGAGTGCCACGGCTCGAATGCGAGAGGCAGTCCATAAAATCGAGCCGATTATTGACAATGTCCATAACGTGGCTGCCGAAGAGACCCTTATCTCCACGAACCAGATCACAAAAATGTCCACCTCCCTGTCACGGGTGGCAATAACTTCTGGAGCAGTCACCCTGTTGGTGGGCATCATGTTCTCCTTTTTCATCAGCCGTTCCATCACCAATCCTATCAAAAAGACTGTACACTGGCTGACTTCGGGGGCTGAGCAGGTTTCCGCCGCATCCGGTCAGGTTTCCGGCGCCAGCCAGGACCTGGCAGGAGGTGCCGCCAACCAGGCAGCTTCCATTGAGGAGACTTCTGCTTCCATGGAGGAGATGTCTTCGATGACCAAACAAAACGCCGATAACGCCTCCCAGGCAGATACGCTAATGCGGGATGCCTCAGAGATTATTCGAGGTACTGACCAGTCAATGGCAGAAATGAAGAAATCCATGGAGGAGATCGCCTCTGCGAGCGAGGCCACCTCCAAAATCATCAAAACCATTGATGAGATTGCCTTTCAGACCAACCTACTGGCCTTAAACGCCGCGGTTGAGGCGGCCCGGGCCGGTGAGGCGGGTGCTGGTTTTGCCGTGGTGGCCGATGAAGTCAGAAACCTTGCCATGCGGGCCACTGAGGCGGCAAAAGACACTGCGGAGCTCATTGAGGGAACCGTTCAGAAGGTCAATTCAGGCAAAGACATTGTTACTCAAACCACTGAGGCATTTAAAGAGGTGGCGGAAAGTAGCATTAAGGTCGGCACTCTGGTGGAAGGGATTGCCAACGCCTCCCAGGAGCAGTCCCAAGGTTTCAGCCAGATCAATCAAGCCATTACGCAAATGGACAGCGTTACCCAGCAGAACTCGGCATCAGCTGAGGAATCTGCGGCAGCATCGGAGGAACTTAACGCCCAAGCCGCCTCAATGATGGAAGTTGTGGGAGAACTCCAGGCCATTGTTGACGGTGCTGGAAGAACAAGCGCTCTGTCCGGTTCCCCGGCCCTGCCTGGAAGTGACAGCACACAGTTCAGGCTCCCTGGCCCGACACCGGCTGATTCCAACGACACGGAAAGCTGAGGCAAAAGTTTAAGAGGGGTGTTTTACAAATAAGTTGGGATGATAAGCGAACAAAAAGATCTAGCCCGTAACATAAAGGCTATTTTCTTTGATATAGGAAGAAACCATAGGGTGGAGCATGGCAGTAACATCCTCGCCGGCAGAAAGGGCCTGGCGAATAGCTGAGGAGGAGACAGGCACCTCATCCATAACCAGCTCATGGATGAGGCCGCCGGTTGTGAGCTGCCACTGCCCTTCCTCCTTCTGAAAAATCCCGCCCTGGATACCAAAAACATCCTGTACCGCCAAAGCCATGGTGCCATGCTGCGAATGGGGCCGGTTAATGACTACGATATCGGCAAACCTGGGAATATCCCGGTATTGTTTCCAGGTCGCCATTTCCACAAAGGCATCAAAACCCATCAAAAAATAAAGCGTTGTCTCCCCACCAAGGCGTTTACGTAATTCCTGCAGAGTATCAATGGTATAGGAAAAATCCTGTCGTTCTCCCTCAAGATCTGAGACTTGGAATGCAGGATGGCCAGCAAGGGCCAGCTTCAGCATGGCAAGGCGCTGGGCAAAGGGGGTGATGGCACGCTCTGTTTTATGGGGCGGTTTGAAGGAGGGAATAAAGAGAACCTGGTCCAGGACCAGGCTATCCAGAGCTGCCTGGGCCACAGCAAAGTGGCCCAGGTGGACGGGATCAAAGGTGCCCCCGAGGATACCGAGGCGCCTAGCAGGCTGTTGAGAAACTACTGCGCAGCAGAAATTCTGCGTTAAAAATGTTCTCAAAATGCTCATTTACTTAAGTAAACTGCGCGTTTTCGGCCATTTTTTCCTGGCCTTTCTACTGCTCGTGACATTTCTCAATAGCCTGTCACACCCTGACTTGGCCATCACCATAGACGATGAACTTCTTGGTGGTCAGCTCCTTAAGACCCATAGGTCCGTAAGCATGGAGCTTGGTGGTGGAGATGCCGATCTCAGCGCCCAGACCAAACTCGCCACCATCAGAAAAGCGGGTGGAGGCGTTAATCATCACAGCCGAGGCGTCTACCTCGCGAATGAAACGCTGGCCATGGCTGTAATTTTCAGTAACGATCACCTCGGTATGCTGGGAGCCGTACTCCCTGATATGGGCCATGGCGCCGTCCATATCATCAACCACCTTGACGGCCAGGATAAGTTCGAGAAACTCCATGGGCCAATCTTCCGGGCTGGCAGGCTTGGCATCTGCCACGATCTTGCAGGTCTGCTCACAGCCGCGGATCTCCACTCCGGCAGCAAAAAGCTCCTTGGCCACTGCCGGCAAAAAGTCTGCAGCAATATCCTTATGGACAAGCAGGGTCTCCAAGGCATTGCAGACACCGGGGCGCTGCACCTTGCCGTTCATGACAATAGCAACCCCCATATCAATCTGGGCGCTGTCATCAATAAAAACATGACAGACGCCTTTATAATGTTTGAGCACAGGAATACGCGAGGTCTCAGCAACAAAACGAATCAACCCCTCGCCGCCGCGGGGAATGATGAGGTCAATCTGCTCTTCGAGCTGGAGCATAAAGGTGACTGCGTCCCGATCCGTGGTGGGTATGACCTGGATAGCGGCGGGGTCGACCTTCTCAGCTCCAAGGGCGTCCTGGAGAACCTTGGCCAGGGCCAGGTTGGAATGGATGGCCTCAGAACCACCGCGCAGCAAAATGGCATTACCGGCCTTAAGGCATAAAGCAGCCGCATCCACCGTAACATTAGGGCGCGACTCGTAGATCATGCCAATAACCCCCAAGGGGATACGCATCCGGCCCACGGTGATACCGCTTGGCCGCCTGACCATATCATTAATCTCACCAACCGGGTCAGGCAGAGCAATGACCTCGCGCAGACCAGCGATCATGGAATCCATCACCTGGTCAGAAAGATGAAGACGGTCAAGCATGGCTGCAGCCAGGCCCTTGGCCTCACCAGCCTCAAGGTCCTTGGCATTTTCGGCCTGAATATAGACCTTTTGTTCGGCCAGGGCGTCAGCCATGCGGCTTAAAACATTATTCTTCTGCTCTGTAGATAAAATAGACATGGAGTGCGCCGCCTTCTTGGCCTGCACAGCCATGTCTTTGATGGTTTGTTCGATGGACATATCTTCTCGTACTCGTTTTAGCTTTTCAAATCAAAATAGGGATTACCTGGAAAGGTCAAAAAGATACCATAAAGGCTCAGAGGCACAAGGGCTAAAAAGTCGGCCCCTTACAACTTTACCAGATTATCGCGGTGAATGACTTCGTCGTCACCCTTGTATCCCAAGATGTCAGGAATTTCCGTGCTATGACGCCCACAGATCTTCTCCACCTCAGATTTTTTGTAGTTGACCAATCCAGCGGCCACCTCGTTGCCGTCCTTATCAAGGCAATGGACAGGATCTCCGGCGGCAAATTCTCCCCGCACCTCCAGGACACCTGAAGGCAGAAGGCTCGACCCTTGCCGTTGTACGGCCCGGCAGGCGCCTTTGTCGAGGATGAGATAACCCTTAGGGCGCAAAACAAAGGCAATCCAATGTTTACGGGAGTGGAGCTTTTGCTTCTCCTCATGGGGCAGAAAGAAGGTGCCCACCAGTTCGCCCTTGAACAGCGATTGGATCACCCCTTTTTGTCGTCCAGGGCCAATAAAAGAGTAGCCGCCCCGGGCCGCAACCATCTGGGCAGCAAGAATCTTACTCCGCATGCCGCCTGTCCCAAGGGCCGAACCGGAATGGCCAGCCATATTAATCACAGAATCGTTGATCGTGGAAACGGTATGGACTGGGGTGGCCTGCCGATCTGTAGCGGGATTACCGGTATAGAGGCTATCAACATCGGTGAGACAGATAAAGATATCGGCATCAATAAGGTTCGTGACGAGCGCGCCCAGGGTATCATTATCACCGAACTGCAATTCCTCGGCGCTTACCGTGTCATTCTCGTTAATGATGGGAATGACCCCCCAGTCAAAAAGGGTGGACATGGTATTTCTGATATTGAGATAGCGACCGCGATGGGCCAGATCCGAGTGGGTGAGGAGCACCTGGGAGACGTAGAGGTTACGCTTGCTAAAGAGGGCGTCATAATAATGCATGAGGCCGCATTGGCCCACAGCAGCGGCAGCCTGTTTTTCCTTAAGTGACAGGGTGGGCTGGATAATGCAAAGCTTGCGGCGACCAACAGCCACGGCCCCGGAACTGACCAAAATGACCTCGCGGCCGCTTTCCCTCAAGAAGGCCAGTTCGTCAGCAAGGTTCTCCATGGTTTCAGCATGGAGGCCAACATCGCCGGTCAAGACGGCGCTCCCGACCTTCACCACCACCCTTTTCACATCCTTGAGATGGGCCAGGCGGAGCTTTTGTCCTTCGTCCGGGGTAATACTTTCAGGCATGGTCCTCCTCACCTTCAAATAAGATTTCTGCCAGCCACTCTCTCAAGCCATCGAGGCCATCCCCTGTCTCAGCTGAAATCGCCAGACAGGGAATACCGGCCTCCTTGAATCTGCCAGCAAGCTTCTCAAATTCTTCCGGACTTATAATATCAGTCTTATTGAGAAGGACCAACCGCTCTCTGCCTATTAATTCTTCATTGAACTGGGAAAGCTCATTTTCCACGACCTGGTACTGGTGCAAAGGGTCATCTTCAAGACCGGTGGAGTCTATAACATGGAGCAGAATGCGGGTTCGCTCAATATGGCGCAGAAATTTATGGCCAAGACCAGCGCCCTCATGGGCACCCTCAATAAGGCCGGGGATATCAGCAATGATACAGGAATCGCCATAATCGAAGTTAAGCACTCCGAGCTGGGGGTCCAGGGTAGTAAAAGGATAGGGAGCCACCTTCGGGTTGGCGGCTGACAGACTGGAAAGCAAGGTGGATTTGCCGGCATTTGGCAACCCGATAAGGCCGACATCGGCAATGAGCTTAAGCTCGATACGCAGCCAGCGCTCTTCGCCCGGGGTTCCCTTATCAGCTATGCGTGGCGCCCGGTTGGTTGATGAGGCGAAATGGACATTACCGCGGCCGCCCTTGCCGCCTTGGGCCGCCAGGTAACGCTGCCCCTCTTCGACGAGATCAATGATGACCTCGCCAGTTTCAGCATCCTTGACAATGGAGCCGGGCGGAACATGCAGCACATAATCCTTGCCGCCATGGCCGTGCATCTTCTTGCCCTTGCCATGGGCGCCGTTCTTGGCGATAAAATGGGAACGATACTTGAAATCGATAAGAGATTGAAGGCGCGATGAGGCCTCAATATAGACGGAGCCGCCCCGGCCGCCGTCACCGCCGTCAGGACCGCCCTTGGGGACAAACTTCTCCCGGCGGAAACTTACGCATCCCCGACCGCCGTCACCGGCCTTGACAAAGAACTTTGCTTCATCAACAAATGCCATGGTGGGACGCCTTCATAAAAGAACGGGCTCAAGAGAGCCCGTCAAAAAAAAAGCGGCCAGAAAGTAATATACCCTCCGGCCCCTTATAAAAAAATCTATTCGGCTGCAGGATAGACGCTGACCCTTTTACGGCCACGGCCGAACTTCTCAAAGGTAACCACGCCATCTACCTTGGAAAACAAGGTAAAGTCACGACCCAGGCCAACATTGGTGCCGGGGTGGATCTTGGTGCCTAACTGACGAACCAGAATATTGCCAGCACGTACATTCTCGCCACCGAAACGTTTGACACCGCGCCTCTGGGCATTACTGTCGCGACCGTTCTTAGAACTACCGCCTGCTTTCTTATGAGCCATTGTTTCTTCCTCTAAATGGTTCAAACCGGCGTTACGATTGCCGGTAATCTTAAATTACGCTGAAATTCCCTGAATTTCAAGGGCGGTGAAAAGTTGACGATGCCCCTTCTTTCTGGAATAGCCCTGGCGACGCTTCTTCTTAAAGACAATGATCTTCTTGCCTTTACCCTGCTCAACGATCTTGGCAGTTACCTTAGCGCCCTCAATAGCAGGCTGGCCTACTTTTACAGCCTCTCCGTCAGCCACCATGAGAACATCATCAAGCTCCACGGTATCACCAACATCGCCGGTCAGTTTTTCAATCCGCAGACGATCTCCCTCTGCAACCTGATACTGCTTACCACCGGTACGAATAATTGCGTACATGCTTTCCTCCAAAACTAAAAAAAGCTCCCTTATAGCAGGAAGCACTTCGCGACCAACTTTGTGCCGCGTTTCATTATCCTAATCAATATTCCACATCCCATGATTCCTGGATACGGAAACAGTGATAGATACCACGTTTCGTTTTTTTGTCAACAATGAAAAGAGGTCCGGCGCCATCCCCAGCCTCTTTTTTTCGTCACCCAAAAACTCTCACATTTCCTGGCTACTGGGCCTTCAGCTGCTCAGACTCAGGGGCCTTGGCCTCACTCTCCCAGACAATCTCATATTTTTCCATGTGGATATCTTTTTGGGGGATGATGGTGAGGCTTTTTTGGAGCTCATCTTCGAGATGGTGGATGGTGACCGCCTCTTCTTTGAGCATCATGCCCGCAACTTTGGGGTGGACCTTGATGGTCACACTGGGGCCGGATATCTTTTGGGCGCCCAGGGAGATCCTTCGAAAAATCTCATAGCACACTGTGCGGTTTGATTTAAGCAGCCCATCGCCACCACAGTAGGGGCACGGCTCACACATCATATTAACCAGGTCTTCACGGCTGCGTTTCCTGGTCATCTGCACCAGGCCAAACTCGGAAACCTTAAGGATATTGACCCGGCTCTTGTCCTTTTGGGCTGCTTCGGTGATGGCCCGGAAAACCTCTTCCCGGTGGCTTTCCACCTCCATATCAATGAAATCAACAATGATAATTCCGCCGATATTCCGGAGCCTGAGCTGGTAGGCAATTTCCCGAACCGCCTCCATATTGGTCTTAAAGATGGTTTCTTCAAGATCATTTTTACCCACATAACGTCCGGTATTGACATCAATGACGGTGAGGGCCTCGGTATTTTCGATAATGATATAACCGCCGCAGCGCAGCCAAATTTTCTTGTCCAGGGCCCGGCTGATATCCATCTCAACGCCATAGGCATCAAAAATGGGAACATTCTGATCATACTTGAAGACCCGGTTATGCATGTGGGGCGCAAAGGTCTGGATGAATTTCAAAACCCGCTGGTACGTCTTGGGATCATCCACCACCAGACGATCAACATCAGGGGAGAAGATGTCGCGGACCACCCGTAAAATGATATCTAGATCCTCATAGACCAGATTCATGGGCTTGGATTTTTCGGCAATATCCTGAATCTCACTCCAAAGGTGGAGGAGAAACTCCATATCCGCTTCCAGGTCCTCACGGCTGGCATCCTCAGCCACGGTGCGGACGATAAAGCCTGTACCTGCAGGGCGCAACTCCTCGATGTCATTTCGTAGACGCTGGCGAAGCACCTCGTTGTCCATCTTGCGGGAGATGCCGATATGGTCGGTCATGGGCATAAAAACCAAATTACGGCACGGCAAAGTGATATGACAGGTAAGGCGCGCCCCCTTGGTGCCGATGGGTTCCTTGCAAATCTGAACAAGGATCTCCTGGCCCTCCTTAAGAAGGTCCTCAATGGATTTACCCGGCGTCCGGACAGCCAAAGATTCAGAGGGCTCGTTATCACAACAGGCACTGGTCCCGTCACCACCGCAGTTGTTTAGTCTTTTCTCAAAGGCATCGGTGGATATGTGAATATCATCAACATAGAGAAAGCCGGTGCGCTCAAGACCAATATCAACAAAGGCGGCCTGCATGCCCGGTAAAACGCGAACCACCTTCCCCAGGTAGATATTACCCACCAGCCCTTTTTCCGTGGGCCTTTCCACATGAAACTCAACAAGGTTGCCATGTTCAATAAGGGCGATGCGCACCTCGTAGGAGGTTGCGTTTATAAGAAGATCAGTTGCCATAATTTTTATAAGGCCTACAGGTGGTGGGGTTCTTTAGCAAGGTGCCTGTTCAACAATCAAGTTCCTTGAACCACTCTTTCACCACCCTGATTTGGGTTAATTCCTGCTCAGACAGTGCGAAGATCGCTTGGATGATCTCCAGGGGTTTCAGACCTGCTTTACTCACCTCAGTAACCATCCGGAGTTCAACGGTCTTTTCATCAACAAGACACAGCTCCGTGATCTGTGGCCGTCCGTCAATATTGCGTTTTTTCTTTTTCCTGACCACTTGGACCGGAAAGGCTTCTGAATCCAAAAAAGACGCAATACGCTGATTTGCCACCGGAAGATTCAAACAAATGGTGTAACACGTTTCCACCTTTGCCGGAATCTTTTTTGACTGGGCCAGGCTTAATTCATTGACATGGAGGCCTTCAGGAAGCTGGTCATTAATGGCTGGCAGCCACTCTTCCGGCAAAATTGCAGCGATGAGATCAATAAAAAGATACTCAGCCTTGCTCTCGGTGCCAAGAGGCAAGGCCGGACTAAAGGAAACCTTGGGCGATGGATTAAAACCCTTGGAGTAATGAAGGGGCAAACCAGCCCGGTTAAAGGCCCGGAAAAAGACCTGGAGAAGTTCGAGATGGGAGAGAAGGCGGGCCCTTCCCAGCCTTGCATAGTCGACACGATAATGAAAGTGAACATTGCCCTCTTTTTTATCCAGGCCCTCTTCTTTTTTCTCTCCCCACTCGGGATCTTTTTTATGCACCCGTGGGAAAACGCTCTCAAAATCACAGAGGCCGCATTTCTGGCAGCCATGAACCCGGCAATCAGGGGTATAGGTCCCCTCCAGGGCCTTATCATACTCTTCCTTGATAAAGGCCGGGTCCACTCCGCAGTGGAGATGGTCCCAGGGCAAAGGCTGATTAAAATCTCGGCGGGCTAAGTAACGTTCCATATCCAGACCAAGAGCAGCAGCAGCTTGTCGCCAGGTATCAAGACGCATGTGGTCATTCCAGGCATCAAAACGAGCGCCACGCTGCCAGGCCTCAACAATTAAAGAGGAGAGCTTTCTGTCGCCCCTGGAAAAAACACCCTCCAAAAAACTCTGGCGCGGATCACCCCAACGGAGTTGCAGACCTTTTTCACGCAATTTCCCCTTTAGAAAATCAATCCGTTCAAAACCCTCATCGACAGAGAGCTGCGGCTCCCACTGGAAAGGGGTGTGGGGTTTGGGAACAAAGGTGGCGGCACTTACTGTAATCCGGCGCCGCGGCCCAGAGCCTGCCCGCAGTCCTTTTAGAGCAAGTTCTGGGATAGCGGCCAGGTCCTCCTCGGTCTCGGTGGGCAGACCGAACATGAAATAAAATTTGATTAATTTCCAGCCAAGGCCAAAGGCCGAGCTGCAGGTGGCCAGAAGATCTTCCTCGGTGATACCCTTATTAATCACCTGCCGGAGGCGATCAGTACCAGCCTCGGGGGCTACTGTAAAACCGGTTTTGCGCACCCTCTTAATCTGCTCCATAATTTCTGGAGTCAAGGTGCCAACCCGCATGGATGGCATGGATACCGAAACCCGCTTCCGGGCAAAAGTGTCCATGAGCTTGACCAAAAGAGGCCCCAGGCAGGAATAATCACCGGTGGACAGTGAAAGCAAGGCAAGCTCCTCAAAACCGCTGGCGCCTATGCCCTCTTTGGCAAGGCGCAGCACCTGCGCAGGCGTTCGCTCCCGCACCGGTCTGTAGATAATACCGGCCTGACAGAAACGGCAGCCGCGCGTACAGCCACGGGCAAGCTCAATCCCCAACCGGTCATGAACAATTTTATTTAAAGGAACCAGGGGTGATGGCGAGGGATCATCGCTGAACTCCGGCAGAACTCGGCGCCTGACCATGTCATAACCCTCTTTAAGGGCTTTTATGCCTTTAAATTCACCAGCAGAGCTATACTGCGGTTCAAACAGGGCGGGCACATAGATTCCTTCAATATCAGCCAAACCCTCTAAAACCTGGCGGCGTCCCCATCCCTCTTTCTTTGCTGCCAGCAAGAAATCACTGATCTCGACAATGGCCTCCTCACCGTCGCCCAGCAAGATGGCATCAAAAAAATCAGCCACTGGTTCCGGGTGAAAGGCACCGGGACCGCCGCCAAGAACAATGGGGTGCTCCTCGCCCCGCTCCTTACTAAAAAAGGGCATGTCTGCCAGATCCAGGATGGTGAGGATATTCGAGTAACAAAGCTCGTAAGGCAGGGTAAAGGCCAGGACATCAAAATCCCGGGGCTGATGACGAGACTCAAGACTGAAAAGAGGTGTCTTGCTCTGACGCAAGAGCTCCTCAAGGTCCGTATCAGGGGCATAGACCCTTTCAGCAAGGAGGTCGGCCCGCTTATTAATGATATGATAGAGGATCTGCAGGCCTTGATGGGACATACCGATCTCATACATGTCAGGAAAAGCAAGGAGGTAACGCAGAGAGGCATCCTGCCAGTTCTTGGCAGGGACATTAAACTCGTTGCCGCAATACCTGCTGGGCTTGCGGACCAAAGGAAGAAGCTGTTCGGGATTCACGTTTTTTTGTATTGGGCTAAATCAGGAGACAGTGACTTTTGATGGCGGCGGAGCTCTGCTAAACCATCGAAAAAGCCGTATGGAACTCACGAAATCTATTCAACCACCACCTCTTCAAAGGTTGGCGGGGGAGAATAATCAAAATCCTGGAGGGAGAGAGAGACATCATCCAGGAGATCGTTAAGACGAATCTCCATGGTGGAGTCCAGGGTCAGTGACGTTACAGTAATCTGGCGTGGCACATCGCACTCTTTTGGGCCATATTGGTCATAGAGGATATTTAAAATCCGCTCACCCTCACTATTTAATACTATATGGCGCTTAATCTGCAGGGCCTCTGGGTCAAAAAGGACCAGGGCCTTTCTACCATTTTCATAGAGGAGCTCAACCCAATAGCCACTCTCTTCATCCCTGCTCACCCGGGTCAACTGAACAGGACCGGGTTGCAGCCTGCCAATTAGCCAATAGTACGATAGGGTGGGAATAAAACCCTCCGGGGTATATTTGCCGAAGGTTTCGCTACTGACCTTACCTGTATAAACCTTGGTCTCGGGGGTGGAGACATAGCGAAACCGCTGACCGTTGGTGGTAAAAATCCCCAGGGGCTGGCCAAGAGGATTAACACCGACAAACTTCAGGTAGGAGGGGCTCATGGCCTGCAAATAGCCGGAAATGGCACCGGAGTAAAAGAGATTATTAAGAGAGATATGGGCCGAGCCATCAAGACAGCAATGGCATTGACGCTGGGCAGCGATCATTTCCTTAAAACGACCGCGCACCTCCCGATTTTCCTCTTGGCTGATGCCAAAGAGGCTCGGCATGGTTGCGCAGCCTGAGAGCAGAAAAAGGCTGAGGAGAAATGGGAGACATCCCTTACATAAACGCATTCAGCCTATCGCGCTCCCTCTTTGGCCTCTTCAAGCTTACGCCGCGCCAGGGCTCTCTTCTTGTCATCCTTGTATAATTTTACCGCTTTCTCATAGCTTTCAACGGCTTTGGCCAATTGGCCTGTTTTCACATAGGCGTCGCCCAAATGTTCGTTCATAGTGGGATCGTCCGGCTGCATTTCACAGGCCTTGACAAGCTCCTTCACTGCCTGCTCATATTCACCCCGCTTATAATAGACCCATCCCAGGGAATCACGGACAAAACCGTCGTCAGGGCGGGCAGCAACGGCCCGGCTGATATAATCGAGGGCCTGGTCAAGATTGGTACCGGCATCGGCCCAGGTGTAGCCCACATAGTTGAGGGCATAAGGGTCGTCAGGGTCAAGCTCCAGCACCCGGGCCATATGCCTCATAGCATCCTGCTGGCGCCCTATCCTATCCATGTAGAGGCCGTACTCAAACCAGACCCGGCTCTCCCCAGGGTATGCCTTTGCTACCCTCTCAAAAACATCCAACCCCTTCTGGGGCTCTTTATTCTTATGATAGACTGCGGCCAGCAGAAAGAAAAAACTCTGATGCTGATCGGAACTGGCCTTCAAGGCGTGCTCTAAAATTTCCGCCGCCTCTGTCAGCTTTTTTTCCTCCTGGTAGAGACGAACCAGCATGAGGATGGCATCCTCATAATCCTTGGAATCCACTGGCACCTGGGCCAATACCTTTTTAGCACCTTCGCCATCCCCTGATTCGTAATAGGCCAAGGCCATCAAGGGCCTGACAATATCCATCCGGGGGTAGGCAACCAGCATACGGCCAAAATGGTTAATTGCCTTCTTGTACTTCTTCTGCTCAAGGAGGAGACGGCCAATGGCAAGATCAACCTTGTCTGGCGCCTCACTGCTCTCTTTCAGGGTCTCGAGCTCCACCACCGCTTGTTCAGGCTTGCCAAGTATCATGTAGAGACCTGCCAGCTTACGGCGGGAAGTCTCATTGCCTGGTTCTTCTTCAAGCAGCTTTTTGTAAAGATCAACCGCCTTTTCATACTCCCTGATCTGCTCATAGAATTCTGCGGCATCCAGGGCCTGGAGAAAGGACCAGTTAAGTTCAAGAACCTTTTCATACATGGCCTTGGCCAGCTCTACCTCGCCCATGGCCCTGTAAAGCTTGGCAAGCATCACCGAACCGGAGTAGGAGTCCGGCTCCTGGTCCACATGTTTTTCCAGAGTGACACGGGCCTCTTCAAAACGGTCATGCCTAAAGTAGAGATAGCCCAGGGTCAACCGACTATGGTTGTCCTGGGGATCGTCGATAATATTTTGTTCGAGGATATCAATGGCTTTGTCCGTTTTGCCAAGATTTTCAAATATTCCGGCAAGTTCAAGGCGGGCACGATTATCTTCCGGGGAATTTTCCAAAATTTTTTCGAGCTGGACACCGGCCTGTTCCTTCTTACCCATGGCAATGAGCAGGTAGGCAAGACGTTGATGGAGATAGGTGGAATGCTGATCACAGACAAGGGCCTTGGTGTAGGCGTCCTGGGCCTCCTCAAGGCGGCCTGCCATCTCAGCAAAGCGCCCCCAGGAAAAATAAAAATAGGCGCAGGAAGGATCATCCGGCTCTGCGGCGGCAATCTCCTCTGGGGTGGGAGAATGGTGCGCGGCACAGCCGGTGAGCAACAAGGCCAGCACCACTGGCATAAAGAAAAATTTTTTATAATTCATAGAGTTCTTCAAAACGTTTCGACCACATTCTCTATGTCTAGAAACAGTTTAACGGCAAAGAGTTCCATTCTATCTTGATTCTAGAGAGGGGTAAAGCACTTCTCTTGGATAAAGAGGCACCGTTCGCTGATGGCTATACAGTTTCTCGGCATCACCGAGAAGGGCGTGTGCTGGCGCTCATCAACACAGAGGCCTAAGACCAAGGTGTTGAGATGTTCAATATAGGCCTCGTTTAAAGCTGCTTTACCGGGGGCGGCAATAAGCGGGATGCCGGGCTGCACCACACAGAGGCGGGCAAAATAAAGGTTACAGGACTCAAAGCAACGCGCAACGTACTGTTGCAGTGCCTCAAACTCGATCTGGGTACGACCCTGGATATCACCCAGGGTATAGGCCAGCATATCCAGCGGCGTACGATCGGTGATAAAATGCCGATGCTGAGACCAAATTTCCTCAGCAGCCTCCAGCACCTTGTCCTGAATCCAGAGCCTGGTGGAAAAATCCATGGGGGAAGACGGTTTCAGGCCATGCTCGGCAAAGACGGCACTGGTGGTTGTCTCCACAAAAGAAATGTCATTATCTATGGCAAGCTTCTTGGCCGTGGTTGTTTTGCCGGTCCGGTGGCTGCCGCACAGGCCTATCCCTGAATACTTTGTCACGATACGCCTTTTGGGGTTCGATTTGCATGGATTTGCCGGGCCAGATCGCAAGCGGCCTCCAGGCTGGCTGGATTGGCCACTCCCTTACCAGCAATATCATAGGCCGTGCCATGATCCACTGAAGTGCGGACAATGGGCAGTCCCAGGGTAACATTAACGCCATCGCTGAAATGGAGCAATTTAAAAGGAATCAAGCCCTGATCATGATACATGCAGACCACTGCATCAAAATGCCCCTGACTTGCCTTATGGAAAACGGTATCTGGCGGAAAAGGGCCCTGAACATCCTTGCCTTCTGCCTGGGCTGCCTTGATGGCCGGCAAAATCGCCTCCTGCTCCTCACTGCCGAACATGGCATCCTCGCCGGCATGGGGGTTGAGTCCAGCCACAGCCAAGCGCGGTCTGGCAATGCCAAAATCACCATGCAGGGCCTGCCAGGTTATGGCAATCATCTCACCTACAGATTCCGAGGTTACCAAGGACGGGACAGCGGCCAAGGAAGTATGGATGGTGACCAGGGTAACTTTTAAAGAGGAGCCTGCCATCATCATGGCAAAGCGTTCTGTTTTGCACAGTTGGGCCAACATCTCGGTATGGCCGGGAAAATGATATCCCCCAGCGTTGAGGGCGGTCTTGGTGATGGGACAGGTAACAAGGGCGCTGGCCATACCGTTCTGGATAAGGGCAGCGGCCTCTTCAATATAGCGGCCCATGGCCCGGCCCGTCTTCTTATTTGGTGCTCCCCAGTGCAGGTCGTCTCTGGTCAGTCCGGCATCTTGGGGGGTGCAGAAGGGAATGGTGCCAGGCCGGAGCTTATCTCCCGCTTGCCAAGGGGTAAGCGGCGCCGGCAGACCAGTCTCAGCAGCGCACCAGGCAAACGCCTCCCCATCGCCAATGACCACGGCATTCTCCTGGCCAACGGCAAAGAGCTTGAGAATAAGCTCCGGCCCGACTCCCACCGGGCAGCCCATGGTAATGGCAAGGGGTGCTTTATCTGATCCTGATCTGCTCATGGTCTGTTGTTAGCTGGCGTCAAAGGCGTTTTTTATATGTTCAAATTGGGGGTTATCACCAAGCAGGATGCCGATCACATCAAAACGTACCGGCTGATCAAAGCCATCATTTTGCAGGAGATACTCACTCGCCACCCGGACGATCTGCCGACATTTTCGAGAGTGGACAGCCTCCAAGGCCGTGCCGAAGTCCGTACCGGAACGAGTCTTGACCTCAACAAAAACAAGCTCTTTTTTATCCCTGACAACAAGATCAATCTCACCACTGCGGGTGCGGAAATTACGCTCAATGATGACCAGGCCTTGCTTTTCAAGATAGAGGCCTGCCTGCCTCTCCCCTTCCTTGCCGAGAGCCTTGCCCTTCAAAACCATCAGACATGCTCCTGAACGCCTTTAAAACTGAGGCGATGGATGGGACAGGGGCCGTGTTCGGCAATAACGGCCTTATGGGCCTTGGTCGGGTAGCCCTTATGCTGCTTGAAATTATATAGAGGATATTGCACATCATAGTCAAACATCAAGCGGTCCCGGGTGACCTTGGCAACTATTGATGCCGCAGCAATGGAGGCGCTCTTGGACTCGCCTTTAATCAAGGCCTCTTGGGGGAGATCCATCTTAATGGTAAATTTGCCATCCACCAGCAAAAAAGCGGGGGACTGAGAGAGTTCTGCAACCGCCCTTTTCATGGCCAGGAGTGAGGCCTGCAGGATGTTTATTTCATCGATTTCCTGGGCCGAACAGATACCCACAGCCATGGGAACCTGGAGTTCCTCAAGAAGAGCAAAGACCTTTTCCCGGCCCTTTGCCGTCATCTTTTTTGAATCCTTAAAGGGAGTATGGTCCAGATCAGCAGTAAGAATAACCGCGCCAGCCACCACCGGCCCTGCCAAAGGACCTCGACCAGCCTCATCCACTCCAGCCACCGGCATCAAGCCATCCTGGTGCAAACGGCGCTCAAAGGAGAAAGTATCTATGATAGGCTTATTATCCATTACCACCACATAAAAAAGGCGCAAATGCAGAGGTTGACACCACGCTGCACTCGCGCCTTCATAGAAGCGAGGTCACCTGCCCCTTACGGAGCGCACCTCAAATCGAACTAACAACCACCTAAGTGTCCGTTCAGAAATAGGTCATTTGATTTGAGATCAAGGAACAGGGAAATTAATAAGCGCAGCATATAACCATATGTGAGCATTATTCATTTTCCTGTGACGCAGAGATCGGATCAAATGGCCATTTCCGGCACTAATTAACGCCGCGCTCCTTAATACGAGCCGCCTTACCACGCAGGTCGCGCAGATAGTAGAGCTTGGAACGGCGAACACGACCCTGGGTAACCACCTCAATCTTCTCAAGACGGGGATTATGGAGGGCAAAAATCTTCTCTACGCCAACACCGTGGGAGATCTTGCGAACGGTGAAATTGGCTCCCATACCGCCATTTTTACGGCCGATAACCACGCCTTCGAAGATCTGAATCCTTTCTTTGGCACCCTCAATAATACGGATATGCACCTTGACGGTATCACCGGAACGGAAGTCCGGGAGATCAAACTTCATATTTTCTTTTTCAATCTGCTCGATGATGCTCATTACTATCACTCTCTTTGTTGTGTTTATCCGGTCATGACCGGCTATTTATCTTATAAATCTCGTTGTCCGAGAATTCTATCCAACATAATGGAAACTGCTGACCGTACCGAAAGATGGTTATAGTCGCCGGTTCCGGTGATGGGTGGCAAACTGCCGTCCACCTGGGCAAAAACTTCTTCACTTAGTCCCCAGGCGGTTCCGAAGAGAAGTAGAAAGTTCTGCCCTTTGTCTACTTCGCCCCTGACATCCTGGAAGGACCTAGTCTTGCCCTGGCAGGCTGCGGCGGTGGCCAAAATGGTTGGCCGCCCCTGCCTGGCCGTTGTCACCCGTTCAAAAAGCTCTTCAAGGTCCGTACAGATCTCAATAACGGCCAAGGCCTCTTTACGATCCTTATTGTAGGTGGCACCGTAACCATCCTGCCAATGACCGACAATCTCTTTCACCAGCTCCTGCTGGTCGGCAAAGGGGGTGACGATATATACAGTGCCCACCCCGTAAGTTCGACCTGCCCGGGCCAGATCATGGAGATCAAGGTTGGTAACTGCCGAACCAATAATCTCCCGATTCTTGTTGTATACCGGATAATGAATAAGGGCGATATCCAGCATAGAACCACATTGCCACTCACGGCTTGCTACAAAATGCCGTGCTTTTTTAGCAGTTTGAGCTCTTTGCTGGAAAACTCCATGGTCGCAAAGAGATCCGGCCGCCTTTTTTTTGTCTTTTCCACTGCCTGCAGCCAGCGCCACTGCTCAATCTTGGCATGATCACCAGAGAGCAAAACCTCAGGCACTTCCTGGTCCGCAAAGACCCGGGGCCGGGTATACTGCGGATATTTCAGGCTGCCCCGGCTGAAAGTGTCACCACTTACCGAGTCAGCACAGCCAAGGACTCCTGGCAATAATCGTGTCACCGCATCAATGATGAGCATGGCACCCAGCTCACCGCCGGTGAGGATAAAGTCACCAATGGATATCTCTTCATCAACCTGCTGGTCAATGTAACGCTGGTCAATACCCTCATAGCGCCCACAAACCAAGATGAGATGAGACAATCCTGCAAATTCTTCCGCCACCTGCTGGTCGAAACGCCGGCCCTGGGGGCTGAGCAAGACGACCTTGCCGTTTCTTGCTCCCCTCGCCTTGTTGGTGGCAGCGGTAAGAGGCTCCGGCTTCATGACCATACCTTCGCCACCGCCAAAGGGGCGGTCATCGGTCATGGCATGTTTATCCGTGGCAAAATCACGGATATTGGTGATACCAACCTCGATTTTACCATCCTTCTTGGCCCTGCGAATAATTCCCTCCTCCAGTGGAGAGGAAAGCAGGTCCGGAAAGATGGTCAAAACATCAAAACGAAGGCTCATTTTTTCGGGCCACCCTAGACAATGAGTTGTTTCAGGTATCCCTCCGGTTGATATCAAGTAAACCAGGAGGCAGATCAACAATGATCTTCTCCGGTCCGATTTCTACTAAAAATTCCGGCTGACTGGGAATAAGCACCTCTTCCTCATTCTGCCGAACCACCATTAAATCAGCTCCGCCTGTGGCAAGAAGAGAGACTAATCTCCCCAGGGAGTTGCCGTCCAGGTCCACCACCTCGGCGCCCATGACATCATGCCAGTAGAACTCATCCTCATCTAAGGGGACGAGATAGTCCTCACCAACCCAGACCTGGCAGCCAACAAGCTCTGCGGCGCTGTTGCGGTCCGCAACACCAGGAAGACCAACCACAGCAAAATTACCCTGAACCCGGAACTTGCCAACCTTATATTCCCGGCGCTCCCCACCTTCATCAACAAGAATGAGCTGAGGATAGTCTCGGAAATTCTCCGGCTGGCCGGACAGGCTATATATCTTCACCTCACCACGAATACCGTGGGGCTTAGTGACCTTGCCGACATGGACAAGGCCTGCAGGCTCTGGCACCTTGTCGCCGGCCACTTGCTATTCAACGATTTCCAGACGGATAATCTTATCACTGCCGGCAGTGGCTGCAGCCAGCAACGAGCGCATGGCCCGGGCTGTGCGGCCCTGCTTGCCAATTACCTTGCCAAGATCGTCCGGGGCCACATGAAGCTCAATGACCTGGCCATCTTCCTGGTCAACCTCTTTGACCTCTACACTATCCTGGTCTTCCACCAGGGCAGTGGCAATATGGCGGATAAGCTCCTGCATTTATTCAGCAGCTTCCTTAGCCATCAGGCTCTTGACGGTGGTGGAAGGGGTGGCGCCCTGGTCCAGCCAATGCTGAAGCTTGTCTTTATGCCAGGTAACGACGGCAGGGTCCTGCAAAGGATCATAGGTGCCGACAATATCCAAAAACTTACCATCACGAGGAGCTTCAGAGTTTGCAGCCACGATACGGTAAAAAGGCTTTTTCTTCTTCCCCATTCTGGTCATACGAATTTTTACAGCCATGTTTTTCTCCTTAAGAGAGTTTTGCCGGAGGTGTCTGAAACCAGCACCGCGAAAACCCTTTATTTATAGTACAACTAATCTTTATTCTATCGTTAAAGAAGAACCGCTCGCATGCAAGCCGTCCATCTATCTCATTAATCCCTTTGGCCGCTTGCGCCTCTTTTTGCCGCCAACGGCTTTACCGACACCCATTTTGCCCTTCATCTTCTTCATCATCTTGAGCATTTCAGTGTAGCTTTTAATCACCTTGTTAACATCCTGCACCGTGGTACCGCTACCTCTGGCAATACGTTGCCGGCGGCTGGCGTTGATGATCTGGTGCTTGCGGCGCTCATCGGCTGTCATGGAGCTGATGACCGCCTCCACCTTGCCAAGCTCTTTCTCATCGGGCTTTGGCATGTTCTGCATCTGTTGCATCTTACCCAGGCCTGGAATCATCCCCATGATCTGCTCCAGGGAGCCCATTTTCTTGATCTGCTGGATCTGGCCGAGAAAATCTTCCAGGGTAAAGGCATCCTTGCGGATCTTCTTGGCCAGTTTGTCGGCCTGTTTCTTGTCAACAACCTCCTCAGCCTTTTCAATAAGGGTGAGGATATCGCCCATGCCAAGAATACGGGAGGCCACCCGGTCAGGGTGGAAGACCTCCAGGGCATCAAGCTCTTCACCCACGCCTACAAACTTGATGGGGCGCTGGGTCACCTTCTTAATGGAAAGCGCCGCACCGCCGCGGGCATCACCCTCCATCTTGGTGAGCAGGACTCCGGAAATAGCCAGGTCCTGATTAAATTTATCGGCAACAGTGACGGCATCCTGACCGGTCATGGCATCTGCCACAAACAGGATCTCGGACGGCTTCACCGCTGCCTTGATGTTCTGCAACTCCTCCATGAGAGATTTATCAACATGGAGGCGGCCTGCCGTATCAATAAGCAGGGTGTCGTAATTACTCTTTTGGGCCACCAGCACAGCGTTTTTGGCGATGGTGACCGGGTCCTGCTCCGTCTTGGAGGGATGGACCGGAATATCCAGGGTCTTGCCAAGAACAGTGAGCTGCTCGATAGCAGCTGGGCGGTACACGTCAGCAGGGACCAGGTATGGACGGCGCCCTTGCTTAGTCAATAATTTCGCAAGCTTACCGGAAGAGGTTGTTTTACCGGAACCTTGCAGACCAACCATCATAATGATGGCGGGGCTTTTGCCGCCAAGCTGCAGGGGCTCGGCCTGACCACCTAAGAGCTCGACAAGCTCATCATGGACGACCTTAACAACCTGCTGGCCCGGAGAAAGACTTTCAGTAACCTCGCGGCCCACTGCCTTCTGGCCAACCGAGGCGATAAAATCCTTGACCACCTTGAAGTTGACATCGGCCTCAAGGAGGGCCATGCGTACTTCTTTTAAGGCTTCCTGAATATTCTTTTCAGAGAGCTTGCCGTGGCCGCGCAGGTCACGGAATACTTTATTGAGGCGATCGGAAAGATTATCAAACATTTTTATACAATAAGCGCCGGAGCGCTGTTGTTAACAATATATAAAGGCCTGCGTTGGGCGCACCCTTACACCTGGGTACGGAAACAGGAGAAAATACTTGGTCTGCCAGTGGATGTCAAGTGTTTAAAACCGGGCTTCAGCGCCTTAAATCTTCTCAAGACAGGCTGCCACACCAGCAGGATCTTCGACCTGCAGACAGGTGCAATTATGGCCGGCCGGCAAGAGTTTTTTCATGAGACCGGTGAGCACCTTCTTGGGACCGACTTCGATGAAGGTGGTGGCGCCCTGCTCGTACATGCTCATAATGATTTCGTACCATTTAACCATGGCAGCAATCTGTTCGCTCATGATGGCGCGGATGGCTTCCGGATCAGTCTCCGGGGCGGCGGTCACATTAAAGAGCATGTTGCCCTGGGGGCTGTTAAAAGTTACGGCAGCCATGGCCTTTTCAAAGTCAGGGATGGCCCCGGCAATAAGTTTTGAGTGCCAAGCGCCGCTTACTGGCAAGGGGATAGCCTTACCGCCCTTTTCAGCGGCCAAGGCCCCGGCGGCCTCCACGGCAACCTTTTCGCCGGAGATAACAATCTGCTGAGCCGAATTATAATTGGCGGCAGTCACCTCTCCTTTGCCTTTACTGGCGGCAACAACCTCTTCGACCTCATCAATACCGAGCTTCAAGATGGCGCTCATGGCACCTGGGTTGGCGGTGGCCTCCCGTTCCATAAGTCTGCCCCTCTCGGTTACCAGCTTCAGGGTGTCCTCGGCTGAGAGTACACCGGATGCATAGAGGGCGGCGTATTCACCCAAGGAGTGGCCGGCATAAAAGTCACCTTTGACACCCGCTTTGGCCAAGGCCTGCCAGCAGATGAGGTTCAATACCGTCATGGCAGGCTGCAGGTGCAGAGTCCGGGTGAGATCCGCCATGGGACCTTCCAGACAGAGCTCCTTAAGAGGAAATCCTGAAATATCTTCAGCCTTGGCCATCAGGGCCTGGGCATCGCTGTCAGCCTCAAGAAAATCTTTACCCATTCCAACAGACTGAGAACCCTGGCCGGGAAAGAGAATTGCTATTTTCGACATTTTTTACACTCCTATAAGATCAAATCAACACGGGCAGTGCTGACATTTTCTACTTGCCACGGCAAACACAGAAAAAACAAAACCTTTCTGCTGGTTCCGTGGATTCCGGGGTCAAAACTAATCCTGTTGTTCCTCGGCCGGGTTGCCATCTCGCAGGTTTCTGTACAAAAAGAGTCCCACCCCCACACAGATGGCGGAATCAGCCACGTTGAAGGCGGGCCAATGGTGGCCAGACACATAAAAGTCCAGAAAATCCACCACCGAACCAAAGCGGAGGCGATCGATGAGATTACCGACAGCCCCGCCGCCAATGAGACCAAGGGCTATAGTATAAGTCATGTTGCTGGCGCAATACTGCTTAAAGAGAAAAAGGATAAAACCTAAGGCACCCACGGCAACTGCTATAAAAAACCACTGTTTCCAGGCTCCATCCGCCGAGGCCAGCAGGCTAAAGGCAGCACCACTGTTGCGGAGGTAGACCAGGTTAAAAAAACCCGGAATCACCTCGCGCAGCTCATAGAGCTTAAAGGTCCCCATGATCCACCATTTCGTGGCCTGGTCGAGGGCCACCACGCCCCAAATAATGGAGAGCATAAAGTAAAAACGGCGCATGGCCAAATTGATATTTTGCCGGGTTGCTTGGAATGACATTATTAACAAGGATGAAGGTTGATGGATGAAAAAGGATGGGGCGAGCTGCCTTCATCCTTATTATGAGAGTTCTTTTACCACGCCAAGACAACGAGAGCAGATAGTGGAATGTTCGCCATCCTGGCCCACACTCTCACTGCGGGTCCAGCAGCGTTCGCACTTATCACCACTGGCCGGCTTGACCAGGACATGGAGACCTTCAATCTCCTCGCTGGCCACGGCACCGGCAGGCGCTCCATCGACCTGGGTCAAAACGGAAACATTGGAAATCATCTCCAGGGTCTGCCATTTATCGGCCAAAAATTTAGCCAGATCATCACCAGCAGCAAGGATAACCTCAGCCTCCAAAGGGTGACCGATGGTCTTCTCACGGCGGGCGGTCTCCAGGACCTTGGTAATCTCACCGCGAACATCCTGCAGGCGTTGCCAGGTGGTATGGAGCTCGTCCTGGAGATAGGCGTCATTTTCCTCGGGAAAGAGAGATGTGAAAATGTTTTCCTCTCGGTTGTCATCTTCAGGCAAATACTCCCAGGACTCCACAGCCGTAAAACTCGCCACCGGGGTCATCAATTTCAGCATGCCCACCAGGACCTCGTAGAGTACGGTCTGGACAGAGCGGCGCAGGCGGGAGGCAGGCAGCTCCGAATAGAGGCGGTCCTTGATGATATCGAGGTAAAAATTACTCATGGTCACCGTGCAGAAATGTTGGAGACCATGGAAGACATGGTGAAAATCATAGGAATCGTAGCCGTTTTTAACCCGGCGCTTCATGCGCTCGTACTGGCTCAAGGCCCAGCGGTCAAGCTCTTCCATATCATCAAAGGCAACGCCATCAGTGGCTGGATTAAAATCGCCGAGATTGCTAAGCAGATAACGGATGGTATTTCTGATCTTCCGATAGGCGTCGGAGAGCTGCTTTAAGATCTCCTCAGAAATCTTGATATCATCGCTGTAATCCTCGGAGGATACCCAGAGGCGAAGGATCTCTGCCCCATATTTTTTAATGATCTCTTCAGGGGCGATGACATTGCCCACCGATTTGGACATTTTCTTGCCATCCTTATCCACCACAAAGCCATGGGTGAGCACGCCCTTATAGGGGGCGGTGCCGCGGGTTCCCACCGAGGCCAGGAGCGAACTCTGGAACCAACCACGATGCTGGTCTGATCCTTCAAGATACAGATCAGCAGGGATGGCCAGACCGCGCTCCTCAAGAACAGCGGCGTAACTGACTCCGGAATCAAACCAGACATCAAGGATATCTTCTTCCTTGTGGAAATCGGTGGAGCCGCACCAGCACACGGTGTCCTTGCCGATGAAATCAGTGACATCATGGCTAAACCAGGCATCGGCCCCCTCTTTCAGGAAAAGTTCGTCAATGCGCTCATTGACCTTTTCGGTGTTCATGATATCGCCGCATTTCTCACAGATAATGGCGGTGATGGGTACGCCCCAGGCCCGTTGCCGTGATAGACACCAGTCTGGCCTATTTTCCACCATGCCGTGGATGCGCTCCATGCCCCAGCTCGGCGTCCACTCCACCTCCTTGATGGCGGCCAGGGCCTTGTCACGCAGGTTATTGGTCTCCATGCCGATGAACCACTGCTCGGTGGCCCGGAAGATCACCGGCTTCTTGCAGCGCCAGCAATGGGGATAGCTATGGCCCATATCGTTTTTAGCGAGAAGATGGCCGCTCTTGGCCAGGTCTTCACAGATCAGCGGATTGGCGTCCTTAATGTTCATCCCAGCATAGGCGCCGGCCTCTTCAGTGAACACACCATGGTTATCCACCGGGCTCAGCACCTCAAGGTCGTAATTAAGACCGGTGATGTAATCCTCACGGCCATGACCAGGGGCGGTGTGGACACAGCCCGTACCGGTCTCCAGGGTGACGTAATCAGCCAGAACAATCTTGGAAAGACGGTCAAGGAAGGGATGCTTGCAGTTGCGGCCCTCAAGGAGCTGGCCGGAAAAAATAGCAAGCTCCTGGTAGTCTTCGAGGCCAAACTCAGCCATGGCCTTTTCAACCAGGCCCTGGGCCATGATCAGCACCTCGCCACCTACCTCGACGGCAGCATAGTCAAACTGAGGGTGAAGGGCGACGCCCATGTTAGCGGGCAGGGTCCAGGGGGTGGTGGTCCAGATCACCACTGAACATTTCTTGTCGGCAATCTCAGGGATAATGTCGCCCAGATCCTTTTCTGACTCAAATTTGACGAAGATAGAGTTGGAGGTGTGGTCGTAATACTCGACCTCGGCCTCAGCCAGGGCTGTAACGCACGACGAACACCAGTAAACCGGCTTTTTGCTGCGCACCACCGAGCCGTTCATCAAAAAACGGTTAAACTCTCTGGCAATGGCAGCCTCGTAGGAATATTTGATGGTTAGATAAGGGTCATCCCAGTCGCCCAAGACGCCAAAGCGTTGGAACTCTTTCATCTGGGTCTTCACCCATTTGCCGGCATATTTGCGGCAGGCAGCCCGGAAAGAAAGCTTGGGCACCTCTTTCTTCTTGGCCCCCATCTCCTTATCGACATTGAGCTCAATGGGCAGGCCGTGGCAGTCCCAGCCCGGCACAAAGGGGGCATGAAAACCGGACATGCGCTTAGATTTAAGAATGATATCCTTCAAAATCTTATTAAAGGCATGGCCCATGTGGAGGTGGCCATTGGCGTATGGAGGGCCGTCGTGAAGAATATAGAGAGGACGATCCTGAGTGGCCTCCTGGACCTGGCCATAGAGATCTTCCTTTTGCCATTTCTTTAAATATTCAGGCTCTTTCTGGGTAAGATTGGCCTTCATCTTAAACTTGGTTGCTGGCAGGTTCAGGGTATCCCTGTAATCCATCACATCATCTCCGTGGTAAATATCTGCGCGGCCTTGGCATTGGGCCGGGGTGAACAGTAAAAAATAACTCTTCCCAACAAGGAAAGACATAAACCCGCTAAAATACCAACTCCCCCTTTTCTTGCAAGGGTTATGTGGCGGTAACCGCCAAGAAGTTGAGAAATAAGAAGTTGAGAAATAAGGAGTTAACAGGTAAACAACAAAGAGATAATTATTGAGTGGACTCTCCATTCTTATTTCTCAACTTCTTACTACTCAAATTCTAAAAAAATGACCCCGAAAGTAATAGCCATGGCAGGCAAGGGCGGCACAGGCAAGACCACCACCTCGGCCCTGCTCATCAAATACCTGATCAGCCGCAAGATGACACCCATCCTGGCCGTTGATGCCGACTCCAATGCCAATCTCAATGAGCTCCTCGGTCTTGACATTTGCATGACCATTGGCCAGATCAGACAGGATCTCAAGGGCGACATACCCTCCGGCATGACCCGTGACCAATTCATGGAGATGAAGATCCAGCAGTCGATCATTGAGGAATCGGGTTTTGATTTGCTGGTCATGGGCCAACCGGACGGCCCTGGTTGCTATTGCTCAGCCAACCAATACCTGGCCATGACCATGGACCGACTGGCTGAAAATTACCGATACATCCTGGTAGATAACGAGGCAGGCATGGAACATCTCAGCCGCCTCAACCTGCGCGCCATCGACCACCTGCTTATTGTTTCCGACCCCTCGGCTCGCGGCATTCTCACTGCCCGCCGTATTTCCGAGATCACCGCCCCTCTGGGGCTTGAGGTCAAGAACAAGCACCTCATCGTCAATCGTACCCCCACCCCGCTTAGCCCGGAGCTGGAAGCCAAGATCAATGAGGCTGTGGCTGAAAGCGACCTGCCCTTGGGCGGCATTTTCCCTTCCAGCGACGAGCTTATCCAGCAAGAGATCACTGGTGGTTCTTATCTTGACCTGGGAGAAGAGGTGCCCATGCTGCAGACGGCCTTTGCGGCGTTTGATAAAATTTTTAGTGAGTGATTGGGGCCCATGTAACCCTCGCAGACAATTGCGTCTCTTTGGCAGGGCCGGGCTCCGACATGCAAAGACAATAGAAAACAAAAGAGCCCGTTGCGAATACCTCGCAACGGGCTCTTTTGCGGTCAACTAAAAGCTGACTCCTGCCAACTTCTTTTAACGTTTGATATTGATCAAGTCATTCAACATCTCATCGGTGGTGGTGATGATCTTGGAGTTGGCCTGAAAACCACGTTGAACGGTGATCAGCTTTACAAACTCCACACCAAGGTCAACATTGGACTGTTCCAGGGCGTTGGGGGCGATACTGCCCAGGCCGTTATCGCCAGGGGCGCCGGTGGTGGGAGCGCCTGACTCAGTGGTCTCGGTGAAGATATTACCGCCATTCTTGAAAAGACCGGTCATATTACTAAAGGAGGCCAAGGCAACCTGGGCCTTCTCCAACACCTGGCCGTTGGAGTAATGACCGGTGATAACGCCTCCGGTATCAACAGACACAGACTGCAGGAAACCAGAGGCAAACCCGTCCTGGTCCTGAAAAACAGTGGTGGAGGAGTTGGCATACTGGGTGGTGGCCAGGGCCTCGGGCTTAAACTTATTGCTCACCGTGTCACCCATCTGGCTGCCGTCCTCGGTACCGATATCGGCGAGGTGGGTCTCAAACGGCGCCGCACCCCAAGGCGCGGCACCACTGGCAACACCGCCATAGCCAATACTCGTAATCGCCAACTGGCTGGCCCGGGTGGAACTGTCCGCCACCCAATCGGTGAGCTCTAAGCGGCCTGCCTCGTCAATGTGGGCCTCTGCCTCGAAGGTAAACTCCAGCCAGTTAAGCATATCCTGCACGGTGCCAGTGATCGGGGCAGCATTTAAAGACCAGAAAGGGGTAGCGCCTGGGGCCTGGACAGTAAAGGTGCCATTGACACCAGGCACCACTGTGGTGGCCCCATCACCGCTGACCCCTGTGAAATCGATGGTATCACCAGCAGCAATTGTACCAACACCCGCTTCATCAAAAACGCTGGCCCAGGGTGTTTGCGATGTGATGGCCGGCACGAGACCGCTGTTCGTAGTCAAGCCGCGATTGATAGAGACAATTTGCTGCTTGGAGCTGGTAACATCAATACTACCTCGGTAGGCCTGGTTGGTGATAAAGGGTGCAACCACAGCCGTTATACCAAATGGTTCTGCTGCAGGAGCACCTGGACCAACGGCTGAAACAGACAAAAGGCTGGCCCCAGGAGTGTTATCCACTATTCTTATTTGACCGTTACTATCGAGAGTAGCAGTGACCTCGCCAGCTGCTCCATAAGCGCCTTCCAGCTGCGTTAACAAATCCTGAATCGTCGCACTACCAGGGGCACCGACCGTAAAAACGAGATTTGCTGCACCACCTGAGGCCCTTGTCCCGGAGAAGGTTAATACTTCACCTCCAGCTAGTGCAACGGCAGGGGTATTATGGTCAACTAAACCAACAAGGGGTGTTGTAGGATCACTTACAGGTGCACCACTAGCGGCAAAAATACCCTCGGTGCTATGGGCCCAACTGGTAACAATCTGCTGGGTGCCGCCAAAAGGCACAGAACTGTTGGCGGAGACGGTATAAAATTCCGTAACTGCCAGGGCGGAATCACCAGAGGTGGAGTCGGTGAGGCGTAGCCGTCCAGCATCGTCAATATCGGCATTGACACCAAAGGTGGTCCGGATCTGGTCCAAAAAGTCCTGGATTCGATTGGAGCCGTTAACCTGATACACGAGTGGGGTTACCCGGGTGCCTGTATGGTCAAAGCCCTCAAGAACAAATATATCTCCCGTCATCATCTGGTTGCCGCTGGCGTCATAGACTGAATTCCATTGCGTTGTTGAGGTAATAAAGGTACCGGCATTGGTGTCGCTGATGGCCCCACTATCACTTACCAGAATCTGGGACTGGGTGCTGGTGACACCACCGTATTGGGCACCAAGATTCAAACGCATGGTGGGATTGATAATTGGTGGATTGGTGGTAAAATCGATGGCCTCACCGGTAAAATTCGCAGGAAATTCGTAGTAAGTATCATCAGGGTTAAGAACAATACGATTTTCATTCTTTGCCGGATCCACTTGGCCATCCGGCGGTATCTGCCAGGCGTCGATGGTATCAATCTCGCCGGAGGTGGTAAACTGGATGGTGCCATACATCAGAGCCCCTGCCCCTTGATGAACCCTATGGTCTACGGCTGTATAAGGCGCGAAAATCTGTTGCTCATTGGTTGACAGGTTACGCAGATCCTCTACTGGATCAGTTGTCACCATGAACTCCCACTCATTATTATTGGTGGTCTTGTCAAAATAAAGAGTGATATCGTGGCTGGCCCCCTGGGAGTCATAGACCTTGATAGCACTTGTGTATTCATACTTACTGGAATCAATGGGTGGCGTCGGGGTGGCCAGGGCGGCATTGGTGCCGTTCCAACTCTCAAAGAGACGTTCCTCGTTGCTCTCATCAGCAATACGGGAATCGAGATTGGCGATAAGCTCAATATTGGTGGTGGTGACTGGCGGAGTAGATTTTCCGAGATTGAGATCACCAATGGTACCGGAACGATCGCCACCGGCATCAAGCTCCCAACCCTGAACAAAATAGCCCACCGGATTGATAAGGTTACCCTCAAGATCAAAACGGAACTCACCGGCCCGGGAGTACAAATCAGCCTCGGCGCTGTCTGGAGCTCGCAACATGAAGAAGCCCTGGCCACCAATGGCCATATCCGTGGGAGTGGATGAGCTCTCAAAGGAACCCTGGGCAAAGAGACCGTCTACGGTGGAGAGAGTCACACCGCGACCAACCTGCCGGGAACCAGACGCCGTGGCCACTGATTGTGACAGGACATCCTGAAAGGTGGCCCGACTGGATTTATAAGCCACGGTATTAACGTTGGAAACATTATCACCGAGTACGGACATTGCCTCACCCATGGTACTGAGACCGGAGATACTAGCGTAGAGTGAACTTGAAATAGCCATTATTCTTTTCCTCCCTTTTCAGGATAGTGTGGACTGTCTGCAGCCCTGACAAACTTTACTTGCGTATATTGTCTTAACATTTCGTTTATTAGATAACCCCGATAACGGAGCCGACAGCAGCAGGCACATGATTATCAAGAACCAGT
This sequence comes from Thermodesulfobacteriota bacterium, assembly GCA_039715015.1. Classification (GTDB taxonomy): domain Bacteria; phylum Desulfobacterota; class Desulfobulbia; order Desulfobulbales; family SURF-16; genus BM506. Next base: position 32,704 of record JBDLIE010000009.1, on the reverse strand, counting down.
CTTGCTGTGCCTGTTTCATAGTCTATGCCTGTTACCTTGCCTGTTGCTTTGTAATCCACGGTCAGTTGCTGACCGGCCTGATCGTAAGCCTTGACGTTAAAAATGTAGGCTCCGTCTTCAACCTTCTTATCAAGCATATCGGTGCCATCCCATTCCACGGCATGATCACCCATTGAAGCGCGACCGAGGTCAACAATTTTCACCAGGCGATTGGCCGCATCACGAACCTCAAGCACTGCCACCTCGGCATCTTGAGCAAGGGAGTACTCGCCCTGGCCAATCACATCGCCGGTGACGCCAATACTGTTGCCATAGACCCGCACATCCTGATCAAGCAAGGAAAGGAGTTGCAGGTTATTTTGAGAAGTCTGGTACTCCAGAAGCTGATCCATGCTGTCAGCCATCCTCATGGTGGCTTCCATATTGGAAAAATCAGCGAGCTGGGTAGCCATATCCGAGCTGTCCATGGGCTCCATGGGATCCTGGTGCTGGAGCTGGGTAATAAACAGGGTCATGAAATCGCTTGAGGAAAGCTCATCTTTACCCACTGGCTTAAACAGTGGATCGGTCTCTGCCAGGGGAACTCCGATTGCGGTGGTATCCATCTTTTCAACTACCTCGTGTTATAAATGACGTCAGTCTGGGCCCCTTAGACAAAGAGGTTTACCCCTTCTTCCTGACTGGCATATTGCTCGGCGCCAACGGTCTGATACAAAACATCATCCGGGATATCCTCCAGATTCTGGGCCTGCAGTTTTTCGCCGTTCAAGGCCATCTCAAAACGTTGCCAGGCGTCTTGATCTTCGTTGCTGTGGCCGACAAAGACGTTGACTTCGTTTAAAGAAAATCCCTTTTCCTCCATATTATGACGAAACTCCTCCATGGAGCTTTCAAGGGTATCCTTGACCTTGCTGTTTTCCATGGTGAAAGAAACCGAGACAACCTCATTGCGGACCGAGAGATCCACCTTCACCTCGCCCAGTTCGGCGGGATGGAGGCGTAAAACCAGATTCTGCTCGCCACTCTTCATGCCCCGGCTTACAGCCAGGGAAAGCTGGTTCATTATCTGCTGTTGCTGATGGGCTGGAAAATGACGAACGGGCTGGGGCTGATCGGCAGCCTGAGTAATGCCCTGATTGCTGGCAACTTGGGGCGCTGACATGCCATCCTGGCGATGAACGGTAAATTCTTCTCCGCTGCCGGAAGCAAATGGGCCAACACCCTGGCCGGCATTGTCGAAAAAGCCCTGATCATCCTGGTTGCCGGTTTCCCCTTGGCTGCCGCGACCATCGCCTGCCCTGGCCACTACGCCATCAAGCCATTTCTGGATGTCATTTTGAAGCTGGTCTTCCTCGGCATCAAGCCCTTCCTCAAAACGGAGGCGGGCCTTATCATACATTTCAAGAAGGTCCTTATAGGCTTCGCCTAAAGACCCTTGAACAACCGGGGTGAAACCAACGGATTGATCTTGGAAGGCAGCCTGTTTCATTACCTGTTCAAGGCTGCCAAGAAATTTAGGAAGATCAAGCTGAGGTTGATCCTGCTGGGCCTGGACAACTGCTTCCTTAAGTAGAGACTGGAGACGCTCAAGGGAGAGAACAACCTCCTCACCAAAGAGCTGCTCCGGCATAAGTTCCAGCTGTTTTTCAAGGGAAATTCCAGCCTGTTTCAAAAGGCCTTGGAGCTGTTCGGCCTCCCAGGGCGACAGGGTAATGGCCTGCAGGGTCTGCTCGCCATTATTTTCCTCAAGGACAGGTGAAGCTTGCCTTTCACCCTCATCAATGACTGGGGCCATAGTGGCCACATTTAAGTCTTCCAGGGCCTGGGCAAGAAGAAAGAGGTCTATTTCACCGTCGGCAACGACCACTTGCGAGGAAACTTGTTCCAGCTGTTCAGGGCTCAATCCCATTTTGGTGAGCAATCCCTCAAGCATGGGAATCTCAGTTTCAGGCACAACAATTCTGGGATTTTCTTCGAATGATACAAAATGATTTATTAAGGACTGCAAGAAGGCGTCCAGATCAAGCTCACCATTATCAGCTTGGAATTTTTCCACCAAAGCGGTGAGGTCAATCTCGCTCATGCCGGCTTGTTGGGCAAGGTCGGCAAGAATTTCCGGCTCCGGCAGGGCAACGGCCCATTCACCCGGCTCCAGGTTCTTCTCTTGGGCGACCTGCTGGATATCCTGGAGGAAATGAACCAGAGTGGCAACCTCACCCTGATCTTCTATCTCAATATCCTGGTCGGACTGGGCTTTCACCTCATCCTTAGAGCCCCTTTCGCCCTTATGGGCCGCCTGCCTGTTGTTTTCACTGTGTCGAACCCCGAGTTGATCCTGATTTCTCTCCTGATCGTTACCGAGACGGCGATCAAGATGATCAGAAAAAGTGCTGCCAGATCTTTCTGCCCCTTTGGCATGGTCCACCGAAAGTTCGGCGCCCCCTACCGGCAGTACTGGGTTGATGATATTTGACACGGATTTCCTCCCTCGTTTGCAAATTGACCTCGATACCAGACAGGTATCTTTTTCCCTGATGTCTTGCGTTACCCTTGATAGAGCAACGGCTATGCCAAATGGAGAGAGGCCCGGGCTCAAATAAAATAAAAATATATTTCCTCCTTTTATTCCAGCTAGTTATGGTGAAATTATTTCCCAATAAAGCAGGTGAAAAAAAATAGCTCCACAAGAGAGATGGGCAAGATTTACCGGGTGAATTCAAGGAAAAAAACGAAACAAGAGGAGTGCATTGCAGGAGGCAATGCCATGGATACAGCCCCCCTTCGCCAAGCTCAGGGCACGAGCATAATTGTTAGGTTTTCATACCTTTGTTGACGCAAAGGTATGAATGAACCTTTCTATGGCTGTCTCAATTGAGATGACAACACAACAACTACAGAAGCAGCCTATGGGATGAAAAGAAAATGCTACCGGGATGATTCGCTGATACGGCCAAGTAAACGGCTCACTCGCACAGCTTTTTGGGGGTCGAGCTTGGGGATAATTTTAGCAACCAGATCATTTTTCATGGCGCGCAAGATTTTAGAAACATTGACGTCTTCCATCTGGTTTAAAAGAGGAGCCACCTTGGAGGCGCTCATATTGGAGTAGACCTTGATCAAATTCTTAAATTCGAGATCCTGTTCTGCCTTAAGCTCAGTCAATTTCTGAGAAATGGTCTTTTGCAAAACCAGCATTTCCGCGAGTTTGGCATCAACATCTTTCTGCATAAGAGCCAAATCCTGCATTTTTTGGGCAAGTTCCTTTTCTTTGACAGCGACAGCCTGCTCCCGGGACTTCAGAGAAACGGAAAAGGCCGCCTCTTCAACAGTTGCCCGCACAGGCTTATTAGCGCCAAGGCCCGGCGCGGCAAGGCCCAACGTCACAAGACCGAGCAAGGCTATTTTCACTTTGTTTTTCATGGCAGCAACGGACATTGTTTTCTTTTTGAGAACAAAGGCTTAGGAGGATGACCTGCCATAACGGAGCACTGCCATCTCATCACTTTCATTCTGTTCTTTTTTACGTTCCTCAGCCAGATATTTTTCATAATCCCTTTTGCGGATGACTTCGACAACTTTCCGTTCCTTCACCGCTTCAGTTAAGTCCATACGGGCTTGATGCACCACCTGTTCCTGGCTGGCAATGGTATTTCCCAGCATCTTCATCAAGACCTCTTTGGAGCGGATGGCCTCCATGTAAAACTGAACCATGGATCCTTTCACCTTCTCTTTCTCTTTAGCGGCGAGAGAATCTACCATTTCCCCCCTCTCTTGTTTGTAGTCGGCAAGGCGGTTTAGATGATTCTGAAGTATGGTCTGTTCACGTCCAAGTTTAAGCTGGGCCTGCTCTTCCTCATTCTGGCGAATGGTCTCAACTGCCTGCAAGCGAAAACGGAACATTTCTTAAGGTCTCCCCTCATATGAGGGTTAAAAGCTGATGGACACATTCATCCATGGGTGCCCTTTGGTCCACGGGCTGCTTCAGGAACTGATTAATGGAATCAATAAGACCTATGGCCCTGTCAATTTTGGGGTTGGTCCCCTGGGCGTATGCCCCGATATTAATAAGATCCTCAGAACGACGGTAGGTTGCCAACACCTCAAGCATCTCTTTTGCTTTTCTCACCTGTTCGGCAGAGACCACATCTGTCATACAACGACTGACGCTGGAAAGGACCTCAATGGAAGGATAATGGCCCTGGTTGGCAAGTTGACGATCAAGAACAATATGACCATCGACAATGGAACGCACCGCATCACCGATGGGTTCGTTCATATCATCACCTTCAACAAGCACCGTGTAAATGCCGGTAATACTGCCCTTTCCTTCACAGGTGCCAGCCCTTTCCAGAAGTTTCGGCAGCTGCGAAAAAACAGATGGGGTGTAGCCCCTTGAGGTAGGAGGCTCGCCAATGGCAAGGCCAACCTCACGGCTTGACATAGCAAATCTGGTCACCGAATCCATCATCAAAATGACATCACGGCATTGATCCCGAAAATATTCAGAAATCGACATGGCAAGATAAGCGCCCCGCATTCTTACCAGTGGGGGTTGGTCCGAGGTGGCCACCACCACCACAGAACGCGCCAGGCCTTCAGGACCGAGATCACGTTCGATAAAATCCTTGAGCTCACGACCACGCTCGCCAACAAGGGCGATAACAGAAACATCAGCTGCGGTGTTTCGGGCGATCATGCCGAGCAGGGTCGATTTACCGACTCCAGAACCAGCCATAATACCAATCCGTTGGCCCTTACCAAGGGTGAGCAGACCATTAATGGCCCGAACCCCGACATCAATAGGCTCAAGGATACGTTCCCGCTCCATGGGATTAAGTGGTTCGGCATAAAGAGGATAATGACGCTCGGTAAGCAAAGGGCCCTTACCGTCCATGGGCTGCCCCATGCCATCGATAATACGCCCTAGAAGATTGCTACCCACAGGTACCTGGGCCTGGCCGTCCACCAGTCTGATGGCACTGCCAGGTTCAACCCCCCGCATTTCACCCAGGGGCATCAAAAGCACCTTGCCCTCCCGAAAGCCCACGACCTCGGCCGGAATCCGGGTGGCGCCCTTAAAGGCATCAACCTCGCACATGGAGCCCACCGGAATGCCGGGACCATTGGATTCAATGACCATACCAATGACCTGGCTCACCCGGCCGCTCACAGCCACGGTTTCCGTATTTTGAGCCGCCTTTATGCAATGGGAGAGATCTAACATGGGAAGATTGAGTGAGAGGTGAAGGCTTGCGCGACGTGCAACCCTCAGCCCTCAGTTGACTCCTCGTTTGTCTCTGCAAGAGCTAGCGCAAAGGACTGTTCAACAGCCTTAAAGAGTTTGTCCTTGCAATTTTCCAGGGTCGCATCAATTTCACCAAAGGTGGTTTCAAGGAGACAACCGCCCGGGCTGATCGCAGGGTCTTCCATAAGTTCAACCTTATCGGTATTTTCAAGAAAAAGTGGGTCTTCCACCACCGCATCCTTGACCTGCATAAAATCGTCGGGATGCAGATGGGCTATAACCTGGGAGTTGTCTACAACAAATTCCAAAGCCTTTTGCAGGCATTTTTCAATGACCAGATGATTAACCGAGACCTCATGATTCACTAATTGCTCAACCATGGTCAAAACAAGGGCGAGGGTATCTTTTTCGTAGAGAGAACAAATTCGCTGGCGTTCTTCATTAACAGCGGCAATAACCTGGCTGGCCTGGCTTATCTTTTCGGCCAAAGCTTCTTCACCTACCTGCCGGCCCTCTTCCTCACCTTTTTGGAAACCCTTTTCGTAGGCCTCCTTTTCCAATTCTGCCACCCGATCTTCTGCCTCACTGACAAGCCGCCGGGCCTCTTCCTTTGATTTTTCTACTTCCTTAAGGGCGACCTCGAGAAGGTCAGGTCCCTTGTCAACATCTTCCTCTTCTTCACCCATAAGGGACTCGTAGGAGACAAAATTTTCCTCGTCATCCACGGCCAGCATGTCTTTGAATTCAACAATACTAGACAAATTCGTCCTCTCCTCCACCGCCGGCGGCAAGCTGGACCTTGCCCTCCTGCTCCAGGCGCTTGGCAATCTTAATTATGGCCTGCTGGGCAGCCTCCACATCCTTGATGCGGGTGGGACCCATAATCTCCATATCTTCTTTAAGCATTTCCACGGCGCGCTGGGACATATTGCCAAAAATCTTGTCCTTAAGCTCATCAGAGGAAGTTTTCAGAGCAAGCTTAAGATCTTCGGTGGAAACCTCTTTTAGAACAGCCATGATGCCGCGGTCATCCACCCCGAGGAGATCCTCAAAAACGAACATGAGACGGCGGATCTCTTCAGCCAGGGACTCGCGCTGCTCTTCGACGCCTTCAAGGATCTGGGCCTCCAGGCTCCGATCTGCATTATTAAGGATCTCGGCAACGGTCTCAACACCGCCGAGACGCTGACCTTCCATACCTTCCACGGAAAGAAGCTCCTCCTGGAGAACACGGTCTATCTCAACAAGGATCTCCGGGCTGACCTTATCCAGCTCAGCCATGCGCATGATCACCTCAACCTGCACCTCCTCTTTCAGCTCAGCCAGAATACTTGAGGCCTGAATGTTGTCGAGAACAGAGAGGACCAGGGCAACGGTCTGGGGATGTTCATTGCGCAGGAAATTTACCAACACCTTGGGGTCAAGCTTCCTCGCCTTCTGAAAGAGGGTGAGCCGCCAGTCGGAACGGATATCCTCGAGGATTTCACCGGCCTTATCGCCGCTAAGGGCCCGACGCAGGGCAGACTCCAGCATGTCATCACCGGAGAGGAAGATATCGCCGCCACCGGAATCGGTCTTGAACTCGGCAAGAAGGGAGGCAACATCCTCTTTGTCCACCCTGTCAATCTTCGCCATCTGACGACCGACATTGCGGATTTCCTCGTCATCAAGACGTTTAAAAACCTCGGAGGCGTAATCCTCCCCCAGCATAAGAAGGAAGACCGCCGCCTTTTCAGGGCCGCTCAGATTGTCAGATGTAGTTTCTTTTTTAGGAGACATTTTTCACATCTAAGCGCGCAGCCAACGGCGCACAAGATCTGCAGCCCGGTCAGGATCAGACTGGGCAAGTTTAAAGATACGTTCTTTATCCGTCATACCTAGAGGTGTCAGGGTCAGGTCCTCATGAGTCTCGGCCACTACCAGCTCTTGCTCTGCCTGGTCTGCAGAACGCTGGGCCTGGAGTTGCTGGCTTGCCATGAGGCGGAAAAAGGGGCGGATAACAAACATAAAAAAGCAAATGGCAACCAGAAGCAAAACAACAGGCAGGGCCAGTTGATTGAGCAGGCCGCGATACTGGTCGAGCATATCAGGTGTTGGCTCAACATAGGTGGAGAGGTAAAAAGGCATGGAAACAACCTCCACCGTATCTCCGCGCTCCGGATCATAGCCCACGGCATTCTGGGCCATTTTCACAAAGGTGGCCAGATCCTTATCACTGCGAGCCTGGTACTCTTTGACCATCTTACCATCTTTTTTTGTTTTATTATAAATACCATCCACCATGACCGCCACCGAGACCTTCCGAATCTGGCCAATGGCCGCCTTTGTTCTGGTGACCTTTTTACTGATCTCATAATTACGGGTGATATTATCGCGCTTAAAACCAGCGCCGCCGCCACCTGTTTCACCAGCCTCGGTAAAAGTGGCAAGCTGTCCCTTTACCCCGGGAATGCCCTCCTGGATATCCACGGCGCCGTCACGCTCGGTGAGCACCTGTTCGCTCCGAATTACCTGGGTCTCAGGATCAAACACCTCTTCTGAGACATCAACATGGTTAAAATCAATATCAGCGGTTACCCGGGCTATGACTTTTTCAACGCCAACCACCTCTTCAAACATGGTTTCCAGCTTACTGCGCAGGGTACGCTCGACCTTCTGCTGATACTCGATCTGGGTAGCGGAGAGCAGGGAATCCTCGTCACCTTCTTTTCGAAAAAGAAGGTGACCTGTAGTGTCCACCATCGTGATGTTGGAATTGACTAGGCCGGGAATGGCGCTGCCCACCAGGTTGACAATGGCCTTAATTTCATTTTTTGACAGCTTATCGCGCCCGGCAAGGGAAACACTGATGGAGGCTGATGGAGGCTGGGTGTCCTCAACAAAAACAGACTCTTTAGGCTGGGCGATATGAACACGCGCCGCTTTAATTTTATCAAACTGACTAATGGTTCGAGCTAACTCACCCTGCAGGGCCCGATGGTAATTTAATTTCTGAACAAAATCTGTGGTGCCCAGGCTGGTTTTATCAAAAATCTCGAAGCCGACACCGCCTCCCCGGGGAAGACCGTCGGCAGCCATGGCAAGCCTGGTCTCATAAACATTACCCTGACCCACAAGAATTGCCGTGCCGTTTTCCGCTAACTCATAGGGAATCCGCCGCTCTTTGAGCTGGGCAACGATGTCGGCGGCATCAGTGCTGTTAAGATTAGCATAGAGGACCTTCATTGCAGGTTTGCTTCCCACAAAGGTCAAACTCAGGAGGCCAAAGAGAACAATTGCCACCACAAGCGCGGCAACGACCTTCTGCATCAGGGTGAGGCTCTTGAGTACTGCGAATCCCTGTTTGAAAATATCTTTTGCGTCAGCCATAAGCTCAATTATCTGTTGTTAGTTGACCCCAAAGCACGGGCCATATATCAATTTTAGTTATCAAACAAACTCTCTGGCAGCATCGTCTTGCTTCGCGCAGAAAAAACCCTTGCCCGCTGCTCCATTAAGGAGCCATCTCTTTTAAATCTGCATGCGCATGATATCCTGATAGGCGGCAATAACCTTCTGCTGGACCTTGGTCAGCATACGGAAAGAGACTGTGGATTTTTCCATGGCAATCATAGTTTCATGGATATTGGAATGTTGGCCGCTGACCAGTCCTTCTGCCATCTGGCCGGCATCCTGGATATTGGCATTGACGCTCTCCAAAGACTTTTTAAAGACATCGCTGAAACCGGTGGAGGCCACAGGATCTTTATTGCTACTCTTTTCAATAAGCGATGATTGCTGAATTTGACTCAGAGGAAGGGCCTTCATTTTCTCTTTCCTTTAGTGCTGTGGTGTTAACGGCTGATATCCAAGGCCTTTAAGGCCATGCTCTTTACGGCATCAATGGCTGTTACATTTGCCTCATAGCCCCGACGGGCGCTGATCATGTCAACCATCTGTTCGGCAGTATCAACGTTGGGGAACTGGACAATGCCATTCTCGTCGGCATCAGGATGGGAGGGGTCGTACACCTCCTTGAAGGGTTTATCGTCTTCAACCACTTTCACCACTTCGACCTTTTGCAAGCGGGCCTGGCTGGAGTCTAAGGTCTCCCGGAAACTGGCCACCGGGCGGGAACCGAAAACAACGGATTTGGCCTTATACGGTCCGCCTTCCATGGTCCTTGTTGTATTGGCGTTGGCCAGGTTCATGGCCGTAACATTTAAACGCTCCCTTTCCGCTTTCAGGCCGGAGCCACTAATTTTGAGGGCTGTCAGAATGTCCATTATTTGCCTCCTTCATCGATGGCGTATTTCAGACCGTCAAATTTTTTACCGACAATTTTGGCGGCAATCTCATACATCAGCTGGTTCTCGGATAGTTTGACCATCTCTTCATCCAGGTCGACTGGGCGTTTCTCCTGGGCAAATTGTTTACTTAAACCAGAGGCCACCGGGTCAAGATCAATGTGACGGGAATCCGTCTTGCTAAGAGTACCAGAGCCCTGCATGGCCGTTTCCATGGCCTTGGCAAAGGGAAAATCCTGACTGGTGTAACCTGGGGTTTCCATATTGGCGACATTGGACTGGATCAGCCCCTGGCGCTCATAACGAAGGTTCAATGCCTGTTCCATCACAGGTAGGTTGCCGCCGAACATTTTATTTATGGGCATTACGTCTCTTCCTTATCTTGCTGCTTTATTTTGTCTATTGCCCCCTGCGTAATCACAGACAAAGGGCAAAATTTGCACCTGGCCAGTTTTTTTGCAAGGATTATGCCGCCCACAAGGGCAGGAATGCCAAGTGGTGCCAGAAAAATGACACCGAAGAGAAAAATCAGAAAAACGGGCCCAGAAATAGAGTGATAAGATTCTGGAATGACAGAAAAAAGAGGATTTAATCCAAAATCCCTTTATTGCGATACTCATGCAACTTATTGCGCAGAGTACGCACTGAGATGCCGAGCATCTTGGCCGCATGGGTGCGGTTATTGTCAGTTTTTTGGAGGGCATGTAGGATCATTTGACGCTCTACATCTTTAAGCGGCACAACTTCACCTGCATCGGTAAGCGTCTTAATGGCCTGGCTTTCATGGCCTTGGACCGGCTCGGCAATCTGCCATTGAGGTGCAGAAGCTTCATCCACTGGTCCAAGAGTCACATCATCCCAAAAATCTTGCGGGACATATTGGCTATCCTGATTAAGAAGAACAGCGCGCTCCACCAGGTTTTCCATCTCCCGGACATTGCCGGGCCAGTCATACTCGATAAAATACTTACGCACCGGGCCGGAAAACTCCTTAAGCTCCTTATTGTATTGGCTGGAAAACTTCTCCAGAAAATACTGGGCCAAGAGGGGAATATCCCCTGGCCTCTCCGCCAACGACGGGAGATGCAGAGGGATGACGTTGAGACGATAGAAGAGATCCTGGCGAAAAGTCCCATCCTTGACCATTTTAGCAAGATCCTGGTTGGTGGTGGCCACCACGTGAACATCAACCCGCACCGGCGAACTGCCGCCCAAACGATCCACCTCTTCCTCTTGGAGCACTCTGAGGAGCTTAGCCTGGAGATGCAAGGGCACTTCACCAATTTCATCAAGGAGCAGGGTACCGCCGCTGGCAAGCTCAAACTTGCCTTTCTTCGCTGCCACCGCCCCGGTAAAGGCCCCCTTTTCATGGCCAAAAAGCTCGCTCTCAAGCAACCCTTCCGGCAAAGCGGCGCAGTTCAGAGCAACAAAAGGGCCATGCTTGCGGTCACTTTCATTATGAATATAGCGGGCAAAAACCTCTTTACCGGTGCCAGATTCACCCAAAATAAGAACCGTGGCCTTGCTTGACGCTACGCTCTTGGCCCTGATCATAATCTTACGCAAGGGCTCAGAGTTGCCGACAATAGGTTTTTCCTTGCCGCCGCCCCTCTTTCTGCGGGCCGTTGTCAAGGCACTGGTCACCGGAGTCAGGCGCTGGCGGCGCAAGGCCATATCCACCGTTTCCAGGACTGCCTCGCGCTGAAAGGGTTTAAGAATATAATCCTGGGCTCCCAGGCGCATGGCCTCCACGGCTGTATCAACCGAGGCATGACCGGTGACGAGAATCACCGGCAACTCAGGGACCTGCACCTTGATCTTCTTCAAAAGATCCAGGCCATTGCCGTCAGGCATTTTCAGATCGGCAAGGACCAGATCCGGCTGATTATCGGCCACCATCTCCAGGGCCATGGTGACATTCTCCGCCGCCATGACCTGAAATTTCCCCCGGCTCAAGGTCTCAAAGAGGCCGATGCGGACATCTTGATCATCGTCAACGATGAGGATCTTATTACTGGAAGTCGACATAGATAACAGCAGTAGTCAGAGGGGAAAAAATCTTGATTTCTGGCATCACAACATTGCCTCCACATCGCTCATGGCGCCGCGAATTTCATACTCGTTGAGGCGGGCCTGGGCCAGCTTGGCAACCCTCTTGTCCTTGCCGCTCTGGGCCAGGCGATAATGGCCAAGGGCCTCCTTGTCGCTCTTTTTAGCCATCAGCAAGTCGCCTAGATAGAGATGGATAGGCTGGGCCTCGGCACTGGTCTCAGGCAGGGCGCCCGCCAGGGACCTTTTATAGATAGTAATGGCCTTTTCTTTCTCACCTCTTGCAACAAGGGCTCCCCCGAGGCGTCCATACCAAAACTGGATCTGGTTGTCTGGTAACCACTGCTGCCCATGGAACATGGCAATGAGATCAGCCACCCTGCCCATGTCGTTCAGCACAAAAAGCTGGTGGAGATAATCAGCCGCATACACTCCTTTTTTGCTCGATTCCCCGCCGGCCTCAACCGCCATCTTGTAGAATTCCAGGGCATCTTTGGCCCGCTTCTGCTTGAGACGAAGGCGGGCGCTAAGCCAGTTAACCTCGGCAATGGCCGGCTTGTTTTGATATAGCCGCCGCAGATACTTCAAAAGCCTTTGGGCGGACTTAAGATCATTATTGGCAAGATAGACTTCAGCGCGCCTGAAGTAGAGTTTAGCCTTCTGCTCTTCGCCTATCTCCAGACCAAGGGCCCGGTAATAAATCTCAGAGGCCTGATCGTAAAGGCTGTCCCCTTCATAAGCCTCACCGATGAGCATGAGAAGGCCCGCCTTTTTATAAGCGGTTATGGTTGGGAACTCTTTTTCGTACAGGGAGCGAATTTCCTGATACTTTTTGGCAATAAGCAATTTTGAAATTTTACCAATGAGAATAGAGCCCAGTTCGTCCTCAACCAAGAGCTGTTCTTTCTCCGTGGTTTTGTACCGAAGATAGGATTTGCCGAGATTGTAGGCAAGATCCCACTCCTTGCGCTCAACATAACGTTGAAACAGGGAATAACGAGCATCCTGGGCCAGGGGATCACGATAGAGACTGTCCAGCACCTTTTGGAATGGTTTGTCGCCATTTTTCTTAAAAAATGCCAAGCGTTCCTTTTCAGACATCTTATCAAGATTTATAGCGCCATACTGGGCAAGACGAAACTGGCTGAGAATCACGTATTTGTCGCGACGGGCGTCCCTGGCAACCACACGTTCATAAAAAACACGGGCGCCATCCACCATACCCTTCTGCAGAAAACTCTCTGCCACCTCAAAGAAGGCCTCGTCATCCGACTGGGCCTGCTCAGCGATATTAAGATAATGGAGGATAAAATCACGGCCCTCCTGGATATTTCCAACCCGAATCGATGCAATACCCATATCCTTGAAGATCTTCGGATAAACCAGATAATAATCAGGGTTGTGATTGTGGATTCTTTTTAAAATACCCAGACTATTGTGCCACTCTCCTTTAAAGAAATGGACATCAGCCTGACCGACTTCACCCCGCAGCCGTATCATCTTATCTTTATTGCGCTGAAGACGGGAAAACTCATCACTGGCCAGGCTGTACTTCCCCACATAGAGATAGGCCCGGGCCCTCATAAAGATCACTTCACTTTTCAAGTGGAAGGAAGGGTATTCTTTCAGTAAAAGAGTGTAATAATTCTGGGCCTCCCGGTAGAAGCCCATCTGGAAGAAACTATTTGCCACCTCATAATAGGCATCAGCCACCCGGGACGAATCAGGAAAATCTATAATATAGGCATAAAAAAGGCCCTTTGCCTTTGACCAGTCAGGATTCTCGGCATGGAGAGCTTGTTGCTTGTAAAGGAGGGCCGCCTGCCAAAGGGCTTCGGCAGCACGGGGCGAATCTGGATAGGTCTTCCAGTAATGCTTGAAATAGAGCGCGGCCTGATCGTTATCTTTACCCTCAAGAAAAGCCTGGGCCTCGCGCCATAACTTTTCCTGTTTTGCCTTCTGCTCCTTGCTGGTTACAAGAGACGGGCCATCAGACCCGGCCCATGAAGCCGAACTAGAGCAAAACAGCAACAGGACCGGCAAACAAACAACAAGACAAAAATAAAACTTCACTGCTCTGCGGTCAGCCTGGGATTTCTGCCCTGGCCGGACCAGCAAGGGAGAGCCCTGGGCACAAACGCCTGGAACCGAACCATCGATCATAACCATGGCCTAATTTTCCGTCGGCTTGACCACACCATGCCGCTTCATCTTTTCAAGCAGGGTGGTGCGATTTACCTTCAACAGCTTGGCAGCCCTGTTTTTCACCCAGCCTGTCTGTTGCAAGGCCCGGATGATCAATTTCATCTCATAATCAGCAACCACCTCACTGAGACAAAAATCGGTATCTGGTATTTCAGAAACAACTGGAGTGGCCGCTTGAACAGGGGCATCAAGAAGCTGAGGAGGAAGATCCTCAACAGTTATGAGTTCGTCGGGGGCCAAAATAACCATACGCTCCACCATGTTCTCAAGTTCACGGACATTCCCTGGCCACTGATAGCGCTTCATACACTCCATGGCCTCATCAGATACTCCGCTAATCCCCCTGTTTTTTGAAGCACAAAAACGTACAAGAAACTTTTCCACCAACAGGGGAATATCACTTTTACGATCACGAAGGGGAGGAGATTCAATGGGGATGACCGTCAGCCGGTAGTAAAGATCCTCACGAAAATTTCCTTTTTTTACCTCTTCAGCCAAATCACGATTGGTGGCGGCAATGACGCGAAAATCTGATGCGATGGTTTTGGTGCCTCCCACCCGCTCGAACTTTTTCTCCTGTAAAACCCGCAGCAATTTTACCTGCAAAATCGGGCTCATCTCTGCGATCTCATCCAAAAAAACCGTGCCGCCATCCGCCATTTCAAAACGACCGATACGGGTCCGGATAGCATGGGTAAACGCCCCCTTTTCATGGCCAAAAAGCTCGGACTCAAGAAGTTCTGCAGGGATGGCACCGCAATTCACAGGCACAAAAGGCTTATCCCGGCGGTCACCACCGTGATGCAGGGCTTGGGCGATGAGTTCCTTGCCCGTGCCGGATTCTCCTTGGATCAAAACAGTGGAATCCGTATCCTGAACCTTTTCAATAAGTGAGAAAACTTTGCAAATGGAGGGACTTTTGCCAATGATGTTGCTGCAAAAAGAAGATGATCTTGATTTGCGGGGAGGTTTTTTAGCAGGGGCTGCTTCAACTGTGGACATGCTGCTCATGGTCGCGTACTTGGAGTGTAAAAAATTAGAATCACTGATGAGAGTTCATTCTTCCTAAAGGACAGAAGTTCATCTCATCGACAGCAAGAAGACTGTAGGATCTCCGGCCAATTTGCGGAAAAAAAGATAGCTAACTCAATGATTTTCTTTTATTCCTAAAATCTGGTATATAATAAGCGCAAAGGCGGTGTCAATTTTTTTAACACTCCTTCTCAGTGTTTGCGGTACTTTGAGCGTCATTATTCTGGCGCACTTAAAGTTTTTTTACATTATCTCAAACGGTTAAAGAAGCATTAGCCCTTTCTTTCGATACTTATTTTTTTTCACCTAACACCCTTTATGACATCTGAAATAGCCCCCCCCATTGATACGGCATTAATTGACATTGTCAAAGTCACCAAAACCTACCCCCCCGACATCATGGCCCTTGACGAGGTTTCACTCTCGGTGGGGCATGGCGAGATGGTTTTCCTTACGGGGGTCAGCGGTGCAGGCAAGACCACCCTTCTTAAGCTCCTCTGCTTTCTCGAAAATCCCACCATGGGCCTTATCGAGATGGACAAAAAGGATATCAGTAAGCTCTCCGGGCACGATCTCCAGAAAATGCGTCAACATATTGGCGTTGCTTATCAAGATTTCAAGCTCCTTGCCAAGCAGACGGTGTATCAAAATATTGGCCTGGCCATGGAAGTTCGCTACGAAAACCCCAAGGTCATCAAGCAGAGAGTCATGGAACTCTTGGCTCACCTTGGCCTGGCCGACAAAATCCACACCCCGGCAGGTAAACTCTCAAGGGGAGAGCAACAGAGGGTTTCCATTGCCCGGGCCTGTGCCAATAATCCTCCCTTGATTCTGGCTGATGAGCCCACCGGTAATCTCGACCCGGCATCGACAGAGCTTGTCATGGGTCTCTTCAACCGTCTGAACGAAGAGGGGGCGACAATTATTATCGCCACCCATGACCAGTCCATCTACCAGAAGTCTAACCATCGCATGCTCAATCTGGAAAATGGTAAGCTTCAGGAAATCATCAAGGTTAATTTTGGCCTCTAACCAATAAGTCATCATGCGCTATATATCATTTATATTCGGCCAGCTGGGCCGCAACTCCCTCCATGGCTGGACCTCACAGGTCATGACCCTTTTTACGGTCACCCTGTCCGTGCTCATCTTCTCCTTTTTCTTTTTGATTTATATCAATATGCAAAAGGCAAGCAGCCGCCTGGGCAATGAATTGCGTCTTGTTGTCTACCTGGAGGATGAAGTGCCGGTCGGCTTCCGTCCTGAGTTCAAAAAGAAAATTACCGATTTTGACAAGGTGGAGAAAATCATTTTTCTCTCCAGGGAAGAGGCCTTTTCCCGCCTGAGCAAACAGCTTGGCCGTGACAGTGATGTCCTTGAGGATCTTGACCCTTCTTTCCTGCCCTACTCGGTGGAAATTTACCCCTCCAGCGACCTAAAGAGCCTGACCCGAATTAAAGAGTTCAGCAATTATCTCGAAACACTGCCAGGGGCTCTCAAAGTTCAGTATGGACAGCAATGGATTGAACGTTTTGGTTATTTTGTCAGCCTGCTGCGTATCATCGTTCTCTTAAGCGGGGCGCTCCTCATTCTTACCTCTGTCTTCATGGTCTCATACACCATTCGGCTGACCCTGGAATCGCGACAGGAGGAGTTGGAGATTCTACGCTTTCTTGGTGCCACGGATCGCTATATCCGTGGTCCGGTTATGGTGGAAGGTTTTCTGCTCGGTCTGCTGGGCGCTGGTAGCGGCATGCTCTCTCTCTTTTTCCTCTTTCAATGGATCAAGAACCATTTTTCCGGCCCAGGTTTCATGAATCTTTTTGAACTTTCTTTTCTGCCCTGGGCTAACATTGGAACCATCCTGCTCATCTCCCTGCTTCTTTGCTCAAGCGGCAGCCTCATTTCTATCAGGAAATATCTCAAGGTATAAGCGCTCATGACTCGTGGTTTTATTCAGAGGCCTCTTTGGGTGGCCGCTTTCTTCACTCTATTCCATAGCATCGCGCTTACCGGTCATGCCGCCATTGCTTATGAGTATACTGATGACATGGGCCTGGAAGAGGCAGTTCGGATCGCTGAACAAGATCTCTTCGAGCATAAAAAGATGCTGGATCGGATCCAGAAAGGACTAGAGGCCCAAAAGGAGAATTTCGAGCAAACCCGCCAACAAGAAGAAGATCTCCTTAACGAGCTTGCTGGCATAGACGCCAAAATAATTAAAGAGAGCACGCTGCTGGTCAACCTTTACAATGAGCTGCAGGTTGAAAAACTAAAAACAGAAGAAATGCAGGAAGCTCTAGATCAAACCAAAGAGGAGAAGGACTCCCTGGCCCAGCAAACTGAAAAAAGGCTGGGCGCCTATTTTCGCATGGGCGAGATAGGTGTCCTCAACATCACCTTTTCATCTGCCAGCCTGCCTGAACTCGTTAATTTTCACGAATATTATCGACATATGCTGCGCCATGACCAGGCTCTGATTAAAGAGTTTCGGGGCAAGCTCATCGAATTTGAGCAATCCAAAAAATCCCACGAGGCCCAACAAATACATCTTAAAGCGGCCATGAGCCAGACCAAGGAACAACAACGCCTCTTGGCTGAAACCAAGCTAGAGCGCCGACAAGTACTCACCCGCATTAAGGCTGAAAAAAATCTCTACAAGCAGGCCTCCGAAGAACTTGAGATTTCAGCAAAATCCCTTATTGCAGGACTTGAGGAACTTGAGAAACAGGCAAAGGTAGCTCGAAAGCAAAAGGAAGAGTGGATGATCGCCACCTTCCCCCTCGAACCCCACAAAAAAAGAAAACCTGCCTGGATGCGAGGTTTTGGCGGCCAAAAGGGTCTGTTGCCACCGCCTGTGGTTGGGATGGTGATTACCCTATATGGTGATAACGCCGCCTCCCTGGCCGGTGAGGCTCAACCGTCTTATGGGGTGGATTTCAATATCGAACCCGGGGCAATTATTCGCAGCACATTTAAAGGCAAGGTGGTTCACGCCGGCTTTGTCAAAGGCTATGGCCAACTGATCATCATTAGTCACACCGACGGCTACTATACCATGACCAGTGGCCTGGCCACCTTTCTGGTCAAGCCGGGTGATAGTGTCAGTCAAGGGGATGAAATCGGTTTGGCTTCAAGCCATGTCGGTCAACTTCGGCACCCTGTCCATTTTGAGATCCGCTTAAAGACAGAGCCGGAAGATCCCCTTTCCTGGCTCGACCCCAATTATATTGTCTTGTCCTCCGGTCTCCAGCAAACGCCTTAATTATCAAGACATGGGGATATTGTTTTTCAAAGCCGAAAGAGAGCCACTCCCTGTAGACGAAACAAATTACCTTTTGTCGTCCTCTTTCATCCATGTTATTATTTAAAAATGTCTTTCTTATTTTGGCGCCTATTAAAAAGGCCGATCAACTGACAAGTTGCAAAAATCACCGTTAGGTTTTTCATGAAATTAGGCAATTCCATTTCCAAGCGTCTTCTCTTTGTTGTTATTCTTCTTCTGCCTGTGGCAACTCTCCCCTTCTGGGACCGCGATTCCAGGGTTATTGCCCAGACTCAGGACACCTACCAGAACCTTGAGACCTTCACTGCTATTCTTCATATGATTCAGCAGAATTACGTTGAAGATGTCGAGCCCAAAGAACTTCTTGAAGGGGCGATCAAGGGTATGCTGAATTCTCTGGATCCCCATTCTTCCTATATGGACCCCGATGATTTTAAGGATCTGCAGATTGAAACAAAGGGGAGTTTTTCAGGGATCGGTATTGAAATCACCATGCGTGATTCCATCCTCACCGTGGTTAGCCCTATTGATGACACCCCTGCCTTTAAAGAGGGGCTTAAGGCCGGAGACAAGATCTTAAAGATCGAAGGAGAGTCCACCAAGGATATGACCTTGATGGACGCTGTCAAACGGCTGCGCGGCCCCAAGGGGACAGAGGTCACCATCTCCATCCACCGCGAAGGTTGGACAGAGCTTAAAGAGGTGACCATAACCCGTGACAACATCCCCCTGATTAGTGTCAAAAATAAGACTTTGGAGCCAGGATATGGCTATGCCCGTATTCGTTCCTTTCAGGCCAACACCACCAAGGACTTCAAAAAATCCATGGCCGAACTTACCAAGGATGGCGATCTGAAAGGACTGGTCCTCGACCTGCGTAACAACCCCGGCGGTCTTCTTGATCAAGCGGTCCGCATCTCAGATATCTTCCTTGATGAGGGACTTATCGTCTACACCAAGGCACGCCGCAAGGAAAACAATCTGAGCTATTCAGCCCACAAAAACGGCACCAAATATACCTTCCCCATTGTTATTCTTGTAAATGAGGGAAGTGCCAGCGCCTCAGAGATTGTTGCCGGGGCCCTTCAGGATCATAAACGTGCCCTGGTTCTTGGTGCCCAGTCTTTTGGCAAGGGCTCTGTCCAGACCATCCACCCCATGTCAAACGGCGCGGGGCTCAGGTTGACCACTGCTCGTTACTACACCCCCAATGGCCGTTCCATTCAGGCCACGGGTATTACCCCTGACCTCATTGTCCCCACCGCCTTCCTCACTGAAGAGGAGCTGGAAGCCAAAAATGGCAAAGAGAAACCGAAATTCATTCGTGAAAAAGATCTCCGCCATCATTTCAACAATGAAAATTCTGACGGCAAGGATAAAAAGGGCAAGGAGAAGGATGAAAAACAAGACGCCACGGAAGACAAAACCCAACAGGATAATGATGAAATCAAGAACCTTATAGAGAAGGATAACCAGCTTAAGCAGGCGTTGATGATCCTAAAAAGTGCTCACATCTTCGGGGCCATGCGCAGCAATTAATATTTGTCCTGAATCTAAACAAAAAAAATGGCTCGAAGGATATTCCTTCGAGCCATTTTTTTTGTGCTAGTATGCAAGAGCGCTTCTAACTCTTTGCCTTGCGGACCATTTCGTAAAAATCATTCCCCTGACTATCATTAATGACCACCGCAGGAAACTGCTCTACCCTGAATCGAAAAAGTGCCTCTGGACCCGCATCCTCAAATGCGACAACCTCCGCCTCCTTGATAGATTTTGACAGGAGAGCCCCGGCACCACCAAAGGTGGCGAGATAGATGGCTCCATACTTGACCATAGCTTCCCGCACCTGGGGGGAACGGGCCCCCTTTCCCATGGTGCCGGAAAGTCCAAGCTCGAGAAGGCGAGGGGTATACTTATCCATCCGGTAGCTTGTGGTGGGTCCGGCTGCTCCAATCACCTGGCCTTTCTTGGCAGGGCTCGGCCCCACATAATAGAGAAGCTGGCCGTTAAGATCGATGGGAAGTTCCTCTCCCTTGTCAAGCAACGCCTCAAAACGGCGATGGGTCTGATCCCTCCCCGTATAAAGGCTACCGGTCAGGCTGATGAGATCACCTGCCCGCAGTGAAGCCAGAGCCTCATCTTCAAAGGGTAAAGTGACATCTAGAAGGCTATCAAAAAAATCAGGACGATATCGTAAAAGGGACATTTTTTCTTAAGTAGGCAGAATGAAGGATTGAGAATTCATAAATCCTGGTTACAAAACCATCTCTTTATGACGATGGGCATGACATTGTATATTCACCGCCACCGGCAGACTGGCAATATGGGAAGGAAAACTGTCAATATGAACGGCTAGGGCTGTATGGTTGCCGCCCAAGCCCTGAACCCCAACGCCGCCTTTATTTATTTCAGCAAGAATCTGCTTTTCTAAATCGGCAATGTCATCGCGGTGGCTGCTTTCTCCCAAGGGTCGAAGCAAACTTTTCTTGGCAAGGCACGCCGCTTTTTCAAAGGTACCGCCCATGCCAACCCCGACAATGATGGGAGGACAAGGATTTGGGCCTGCCTTAACGGCCTGATCAACCACAAAATCAATCATACCTTGAATCCCGGCAGAGGGTGGCAGCATGGTGAGGCCGCTCATGTTTTCACTGCCGCACCCCTTGGGTAACATGGATATCTTCAGTTGATCACCTGGAACAATTTCATAATGAACAACTGCCGGGGTATTGGTGCCGGTGTTAACTCTGGTAATTGGATCACAGACGGATTTGCGGAGATATCCATCCTCGTAGCCCTGCTGCACGCCTTCCTGGATGGCATCCTCAAGACTCCCTTCCACCCTCAGTTCCTGGCCGACCTCGACAAAGAGTACGGCCACCCCTGTATCCTGGCAGACTGGAAGTTTTTCCCGGCTGGCAATATCGGCATTGGTAATAAAAAGCTCCAGGACATGCCTGGCAAGGGGGGACTCTTCACTGTCACGGGCAGCAAGCAGGGCTTCAAGGATATCCGGCTCCAGCTGGGTTCCGGCATCCATGGTCAACCCTCGCACCGCTTCACTGATTTCTTGGAAGGTAATTGTTCGCATAGCTAGAAAATAGTGCTCCAAATCATCAAAAAAGACCTGAGATATCATAAAAAAACGCACTCAGAGTCCTCATGAGAGTCCACGTGAATGCGTTAAAAACAATACTTCAAAAAACGCTTATTGCAAGGGAAACTAGACCCGGGCCTGGAGCTTGCGACGGTTGCGAAGGGCAAGACTTTGCTGGCGGAAATTATGCTGGATGAGCTTCTCACGATCCTCATCCATAATAAGAATAAATTCGGCACCTATCCGGTAAAAGAGCTGATCACCCTCATCCTTCACCTTCTCACATTTGGTAACCCTGCCAATGGCATAGATGAAAAGATAATTGGGCAGCAAGACAACACGAAACTCCAGGCACGTTCCCACCTCAACCTCTTCAGGGGCAATAAAGGCGATACCTGCGCCACTCAAATTAAGATCGCGAAGTTTTAAATCATCCAGGGGAGTTTTGCCGTCATCAACCTTCTTGAGAAGGATATTCATCTTCATATCAAGATGCTGAAGAAAGTCGGCCAGGTCCTCGTCTTTATCACGGATTCTGCCCAGGGCACTCTGGGCACCGACAAAGATCTGCATATCAGCCAGGCTTTCCTGACTGTAGAGGGAGATCCCTTCCTGAAAATCCTGGGCGTATTCGCTATACGTCTGCTCGGATATCTCTTTGTAGGCAAAAAGATTACGTCCGGTAACCCGCACGGAACTGCGTCTATCTTCTTTTGCGTCATCCATGGTTCTATTCCTTATTGACCCGTGTGAATGGGCCCTCTTTCGATCTCCAAGCCGTCAAGCACGAACTGGGCAGCCCCTGGCTTTATTTTGAATTCCACCCGCCTGTTTCGCGCTCTGCCCTCCGGGGTACTGTTGGTGTCAAGGGGTTGACCATAACTATAGCCGATGGCAGCCAATCTTGATGGCGGCAATTGAAACTTATCAATAAGATACTCCACTGATGCCACGGCGCGGGCCGAGGACAGGCTCCAATTTGAGGTAAAAGCAGTCTGGCCTTTGCGGAGAGGAACATTATCGGTATGACCGCTGATCTCCACCATCAGTTCTGCCCGCTGGGCCAACCGGCCAATCTTGTCAAGCAGTGGAAGAAATTCTTTACGGAGCGTGGCTCTTCCTGAATCAAAGGCCACATTCCCCTTAATTCGCACAACAAGACCATAGGGGTCAAACTCTGTTTCAATATCGCCGCTCGCCACATCTTCGGCAAAGTATTTGGCCATCTCCATCTGGACCTGTAAAGGAACTGTCTCAAAATTGGAGGCTATCATCTGGTTGCCCTTCAGCTCGGCCTCAACAGGTTTTTCCCGCTGAACGCCAAAGGCATCCTTCATGGCCCCGGCCACCATCTTGTACTTCTGCTGGTCCATGACGGCAAAGGAGAGCAGGAGAACAAAAAAGCACATCAAGAGCGACATCAGATCTGCAAAGGTACACATCCACGCCGGTGCGCCAGCGGCACATTCTGGACATTTGCTCTCTTCTTCTGCCATGCCAGCTCCTTACTTGTCGCCCGCTCCGCGCTCCTTAGGAGGCAGGAAGGTTTCCAGAAACTCTTCCATAACGCGGGGATTAAGGCCCTTGAGGATGCCAAGAACCCCCTCAATGATCAAACGACGGTTGCGTTCCTCCTCCTGGCTACGCAGGGCCAATTTATCGGCAATGGGCAGGAAAATGAGGTTGGCCAAAACCGCTCCATAGAGGGTGGTTAGCAGACAGACCGCCATGGCCGGACCAATGGAGGAGGGATCGGCCATATTGGCAAGCATCTGTACCAGACCCACCAGGGTACCGATCATGCCAAAGGCCGGAGATGCATCGCCCATGGATCCAAAAGTCTTGCGCCCGACATCGTGGCGCTCCACTGTGAGGCTCACCTCTTTTTTCAGGACTTCCTCGATAAAATCGGCCTCATGACCATCTACACAGTACATGATTGCTTTTTTGAGAAACTCATCCTCAATGGGCTGTTGCTCGAGAACTATCAGGCCATTTTTACGGGCGATATTTGCGAGATTAACTATTTCCTTGATGACCTGGCCTGGATTGGAGGTCTTGGTGAAAAAAGCGTTCATGGCCACCTTAGTGGCATTAATAACATCACCAAGGCCGAAACGGATCATCACCGTGGCAAAGGTACCGCCGCCGACAATCATTACAGAGGGGATATTTATAAAGAGGATGAGAGATCCGCCCAGGAGAATGGCAACCAGAATGAGAACGGTGCCCAGAGCCAAGCCGACAACGGTAGCTATATCCATACGTTTATTCCTTGCACTCCTTACAAAACTTCATTCTCATGATAGTGACGACAGACCTGTGTTCAAAATAAAGAGGACAAAAAACGTCCATTTATTCCACTATACAGGTCGATCCAGTTTACTTAATGATATCTTTTGGATCTATTTTCATGGGAAAACTATGATCCTCATCCGGGAAACTTCCATCTTTCACTTCTGTCGTGAAAGAGATCACCGCCTTGTTAATCTCAGGAGCTAAGTTTATATAGTTTTTCACAAAACTGGGAACAAATTTTTCAAAAAGTCCAAGCAGGTCATGGGTAACAAGGACCTGGCCATCACAGCCAGCACCAGCACCAATACCAATGGTTGGGATGCTAATCGCCTCAGAAATGATCTGGGCAAGACCATCTGGAATACACTCAAGGACCAGACTGAAGGCACCGGCCCCTTCAAGGGCCTTTGCCTCCTTCAGAAGACGCCTGGCAGACTGAGCATCCTTGCCCTGAACCTTAAAACCGCCAAGCTTACCAGCTGTTTGAGGAGTCAAACCGATATGCCCCATCACCGGCATGCCGGCATCTACAATGGCCTGTACCGCCTTGCATACCTCACGCCCCCCTTCCAACTTAACAGCATCACAGCCAGCCTCCTTGAAAAAGCGCCCAGCATTGACCACTGCCTCCTTTTTGGAAACCTGATAGGAGAGAAACGGCATATCACCAACGAGCATGGTATCAGAAGCTCCCCGGCGCACTGCCGCAGAGTGATGGATCATTTCATCCATGGAGACCGGCACGGTGGAGTCATAGCCCAAGACCACCATGCCCAGAGAATCGCCGACCAGGATCATATCCACCCCGGCAGACTCCAGCATACGACCAAAACTGGCATCATATGCGGTGAGCATGGTAATTTTTTCCTCACCCTTCTTGGCGATTATATCTGGGGCTGAAAGCTTCATATTCTGCATAATATCACACCTTTACTTTTGAAAACAACCGAACAACAAAAGGAGCTTGTCCTTTTCGCCTCTTGCTAGCTACTAAAAGGCAGGGTCTCTGACCTTTCCAAGGGTTGTTTATACTCAACAGCCCTGCCGAAATGTTCATAGGCGTTCAGAGTTGCCATCCTGCCCCGAGGCGTCCTGGTCAAAAAACCGCATTGGATGAGAAAGGGTTCGTAGACATCCTCCAGGGTACTACGTTCCTCGCAGACAGCGGTGGCCAGGGTATCCAGGCCAGTGGGACCGCCCTGGAACTTATCGATGATGGTGAGCAAAATACGCCTATCCATCTCGTCAAGGCCAATATGGTCCACCTCAAGGAGCTGCAGGGCCTGGTCAGCGATCTCCGCGGTGATACTGCCATCCCCCTTAACCTGGGCGTAGTCACGTACCCTTTTTAAAAGTCGATTAGCAATACGGGGGGTACCCCGAGAACGACGCCCCATTTCCAGGGCACCATCTTTATCAATGGGAACATCAAGAAGGGCCGCAGAGCGGGTAACAATGGAAACCAACTCTTCTGGTTTATAAAATCCCAAGCGCAGAACCACCCCAAAACGATCCCGGAGGGGCGGAGTGAGCAGCCCTGTTCTGGTGGTGGCACCAACCAGGGTAAAGCGGGGCAGATCCATCTTAACCGATCGGGCCCCAGGCCCCTGACCAATGACAAGGTCCAACTGAAAATCCTCCATGGCCGGATAAAGAATCTCCTCCACCACATGGTTTAAGCGATGGATCTCATCAATAAAAAGGACATCACCCTCCTGGAGACTGGTGAGGATGGCGGCCAGATCGCCGGGCCTCTCTATTACAGGTCCGGAGGTAACCCGGATATTGGCCCCCATCTCCTGGGCAATGATATAGGCCAGAGTTGTTTTGCCAAGGCCAGGAAAACCGTGAAAGAGGATATGGTCCATGGGCTCGCCACGGCCCTTGGCCGCCTGGATGGCAATCTCCAGGTTAGACTTTACCTGCTGCTGGCCGATATACTGGGCCAGACTCTTAGGGCGCAGGTCATACTCCTGAAAAATCTCCTGATCGCCGACATTCTCTGTTGAAACAAGGCGTTCTTCATAATTCATGGTGAGAACCGCTCCCCTTAAGACATTATGAGGCCAGTGACCTGAGAGCCAGACGGATCAAGTCTTCCAGGTCGACATCACCCTCCCGCAAGGCATAAATTGCAGCCACCGCCTCCTGGGCATTTGTGGCAGGATACCCGAGATTTACCAGGGCAGAAACAGCGTCGTCCAAAAGTGTATTTTCGGCCTTGGAATCATCTTGCTCTTTACCAACCGCCACGGACTCAGAGGCAGGGATAAAATCGACTTTGTCCTTAAGCTCCAAACAGAGCCGTTCAGCTGTTTTCTTGCCCACCCCGGAAATCCGGGTCAATCGTCCTATGTCATCAGCAGATACGGCGCGAGCCAAATCAGCCGGAGAGACACCTGACAAAATTGCCAAGGCCAGCTTTGGGCCAACACCGGAGACAGAAAGAAGCAGCAGGAAAGTTTGTTTCTCCTGGAAGTCGGAGAACCCAAAGAGCAAGAAGGCATCCTCCCGGATATGGGAATGGATGTAAAGAAAGACCTCGTGCCCTTCATCTGGCACAGCAAAAAGAGCGCTTTCGGGCATGGACACCTCATAGCCCACGCCATGCACATCAATAATAATCCGGTCTGGATATTTAAACTGTACTATGCCGCGCAACGAAGCAATCATTATTCTTGGATTCCAGAAGGGATAGGAGAAAAGAAATAAAAAGAGGCCATCACCTGGTAAACGATATCCCATGCGGCCATTTTGTACAATACTTAGGCCAGTGCATGATGGGCATGGCAGATAGCAACAGCAAGGGCATCGGCAGCATCCTCACTGGGGTTGCCGGAAAGCTTTAAAAGGACCCGGACCACCTGCTGTATTTGCGCCTTTTCCGCCTGTCCATACCCTGCCACCGTCTGCTTAACGGTTCGCGGTGTATATTCACCAATGGGAAGGCCATGGGTTTTGCCGGCCAGAAGAAGAACGCCACGGGCATGACCAAGCTTCAGGGCCGATCGGGGATTAACGCTGACAAAAACATCCTCAATGGCCATCTGGTCGGGATTGTGCTGGTCAATGACCTGGGAAATACCCTCGTAGATCTCAAACAGCCGGTCGGCAAAGTCCAGCTTTGTATCGGGACGGATGACGCCGCAAGAAACAAAGCTGAGCTGCAGGCCTTCCTGCTTTATCAGGCCATAGCCAGTAATCCGCGATCCCGGATCAATACCGAGTATCAGCTGGCCACGATGTGCCATACCTTTGCCCCTTTAAGCCAACTTGTCCAATATTTCATCAGGGATATCGAAATTGGCATGGACATGCTGGACATCATCATTGTCCTCAAGGGTATCAATAAGACGCATGAGAGAGGCTGCCTTCTTTTCTTCGGCAACATCCACGGTATTCTGAGGGATCATGGCGATCGCCGCCTCCACCATCTCCACCCCGGCTTTTTCAAGCTCCTCGCGAACGGTATCAAAATCCTCAGGGGCCGTCAAAACCTGAAAAGTTGTCTCTTCTTCGACAACATCGTCAGCACCTGCCTCAAGGGCCACGTCCATCAATTTCTCTTCATCTATGGTCTCTTTATCGACGATGATGGAGCCCTTGCGGTCAAACATAAAGGCCACACAGCCTGATTCGCCTAGATTTCCGCCGCTCTTGGAGAAGGCATGGCGAACCTCGCCCACGGTACGGTTGCGGTTATCGGTCATACAGTCCACAAGAACTGCCACACCACCCGGTCCGTACCCCTCGTAGCGGATCTCCTCATAGGTCTCGCCCTCAAGTTCGCCGGTACCTTTTTTAATAGCCCGCTCGATATTATCCTTGGGCATATTCTCGCCCTTGGCTGCGGCAACTGCTGAACGCAGACGGGGATTAGACTCTGGGGCGCCACCACCCATGCGGGCAGCCACGGTGATTTCTTTGATCAGCCTGGTGAAAATTTTGCCGCGCTTGGCATCCTGGGCCCCTTTACGATGTTTGATATTTGCCCATTTAGAATGTCCGGCCATGTCTTCCCTCCCTGTATAAAATGCGGCTTAACCGCTTCGCTTCTGTTTAAAATGCATGGCAAGGACAAAGACCTCTCGGCTTTCCAGCCGTGAGGATTTTGGCTTAACCACCTTTACCTTTTTAAATGATTTACGAACTTCATCAACGTATTCAGAAAAGTCCTCACCCTGGAAGACCTTACAGTAGAAATTGCCACCCTCCGCCAAAACAGCTTCGGCAATCTCTAGAGCCCGCCGGGAGAGTTCAAGACTGCGGAGATGGTCTGAAAACTTATGGCCGGTGGTGGCAGGTGCCATGTCACTTAAAACCACGTTGAATCTTATGGAGGCAAGTTGGCTGAAAATTTCTTCCGAATAGATATCCGCCTTTAAAAGCTCCATGGGAGCTGCCCCGGCAAAGGCGTATTTATGTGTTGTATGCAGATCAACACCAACAACTCGTCCCGAAGGCCCTATCTGCTTGGCGGCATAGATGGACCAGCTTCCAGGACTACACCCCAGATCAAGGACAGTGTCGCCTTTTTTCAGAACTTTAAAGCGCTTCTGGGCCTCTTCAAGTTTAAAGACAGACCGGGCGGGATACTTTTCCTGCTTTGCTTTTTTAAAATAATAATCCCGAACTTTTTTCATGCCCTTGCCGCACCTTTGTAAGACGATTAAAACATGAAAAATAGCTCATATACTATGAGTTTACAAGCTTTATCAGGCCAACTTCAGTAGGCCAAAGCGTCCATTGACAATCCCCCCTTCTGCCCTTACTCTTAACCCTCAATTCCGCTATTTTCAAAAGCCCTTAATTACTACTCAAACCTTATGATTGAATCAATTTTTCTACGAGTTCTCATCGAATCATGGGCCATGCTCCTTGAGGCATCCCCCTATATTATCTTTGGCATTGCCTTTGGTGGCCTGATCAAGGTCTTCATGCCTGCTGACTTTATCGGCAAACATCTTGGCAGGGGGAAATTTCTGCCGGTTATTAAGGCCGCCCTTTTTGGTATTCCCCTGCCCCTTTGTTCCTGTGGAGTGCTTCCAGCAGCTGCCGGTCTTAAAAAACAGGGGGCGAACAACGGTGCCACAGCCGCTTTTTTGATATCCACTCCGGAATCAGGGGTGGATTCCATCTCCATCACCTATGCCTTACTGGATCCACTGCTTACCATTGCCCGCCCTTTGGCCGCCCTGATCACCGCCCTTTTTGCCGGCTTTGCGGAAAATATTGTCAACCCTCCCTCGGATGCCATTGTCAAGCCAGCCACTATTCTGCCCATGGCAGGTCAGACCTCCGCCATTGGCACAAACCCTTTTAACAAGGAAAAAACTCCCTTTGCCAAAGAGCTTCTGCAGGGCATCAAATATGCTTTCATAGAATTATGGGGTGACATTGCCCCTTATTTCTTGCTTGGTATTTTGCTTGGTGGTCTTATCAGCGGTCTCCTGCCTGAAGATTTCCTGAGATCATACCTTGGTGGCGGACTGACCTCCATGTTCCTCATGCTGCTCATTGGTATCCCTATTTATATCTGTGCCAGTGCCTCAACACCCATTGCCGCAGCCCTCATCTTGAAGGGAATCAGCCCAGGAACAGCCCTTGTCTTTCTGCTTACAGGCCCGGCCACCAATATCACCTCCCTCTCTGTACTCACTGGTATTTTGGGAAAACGGGCCGCCGTGCTCTACCTCTTCACAATCGCTCTTTTTGCGGTAATCTTCGGGTTGGCGGTTGACCAAATATACACCCTGCTCAACTTAGATGTCCGGGCAGTAACCGGCAAAGCTGCAGAAATTATTCCCCATGGAATCCAGCTAGCAAGTGCCCTGCTGGTGATTGCTCTTTCTATTAAGCCGACCTGGCTTATCATCCGCAAAAAATGGCCTCAGAAATAAAAGTCGGCCTAGCCCCTCCCCATAACTCCAGAGGCTAGTAATTGAGGATGGATATCCGCACGGGTAGGCCTCAGTCTTTCCAGACCTGCAGGCCTATTTTATAGATATCGGAACGCTTTTCGCCAAGATCATGACTAATCTTCTGGACGGCGTCTTTCATGGACAACCCCTGTCGGCGTAAGGCCGCAAGGAGTTCAGGGATATCGCCAGGACTGGCGGCTTCGACCTCTTTGCTGCCATCAACAATCATGACAATCTCGCCCCTCACCGACGAGCGGGCAGTCAGCTCTTTCTGCAACTCACTGACAGTGGCCACCATCAACTCTTCATAAAGCTTCGAGAGTTCACGACCGAAACATATTTTTCGATCGCCAAGAATATCAACAATGTCTGTCAAGGTTGCAAGAATACGCCGTGGTGATTCGTAAAGGACAAAGGGAAGGATATCGTACAGATGACTTTGCAGCACCTTGCGGCGCTGTCCTTTCTTGGAGGGAAGAAATCCCAAAAAGGTGTAACCATCATCAGCAAGGCCGGAACCACTGACCAACGTCGTTACCGCTGATGGCCCGGGCAAGGGGATTACCTGGATACCATGCTCATGACAGAGACGAACCAGACGGGTGCCCGGGTCAGAAATGGCAGGAGTACCGGCATCGGAAACCAGGGCGATATTCTTGCCCGCCTCAAGTTCTGCTAGAAGCCGTTGGCCCTGCTTCGCCTCCTGGCCACGGTAATAACTCTGCAAAGGTGTGGTAATTCCAAGATGACTCAGCAATTTGCGCGTATGGCGGGTATCTTCCGCAGCAATGAGGTCGACCTCGGCAAGAACACGGGTAGCCCGGATGGTTATATCCTCAAGATTGCCAATGGGAGTGGGCACAACAAATAAAATACCAGGGCCAGCCAAAGCCTATTCCTTCCCTAAATTCATCGGCATATTGATGGTAAAAATAGTAGGATGGGCCAGCCGTGTAATTTCAATTTCGCCCCCCATATCGCTAACCAATTTCTTTGCTTGGTATAATCCAAGGCCATGATGGCCTGGGGTTGCAGAAACAAACTCCTGGAAAAGCGCTCCCCGGATATCTTCTGGCACCCCTATGCCATTATCCTCAATCTCTATAATGACCTTGTCATTTTTCATAAAACTGCGAATGGCAAAACAGGGATCTACATCTGAATTTTGCTCCATTGCCTGGATGCTGTTTTCTAAGATATTGGCAAGGACAACACTGATGGCAAAGGCCTTTTCACCAAGGGGAAGATCAGCATTAACACTCACATTTTTCTTCACCTTATGTTTAAAAAACATATGTGAATTAAAAAAAGAGACAACATCTTCAATTAACGAATGAAGAGTGGCTGAGCTACCCCCCTTCTTATATTTGTGGCGGATATCATCATTATTTTTGAGAATATCTTGGCTCAGAAGGATCTTTTCCTCAACCTGCTCAAGGGTTCGTTGCCTCTTTTGCATGAGTTCTCGAACTTGAGTAATTTTATCACGGGCATTATCGTCCTGAACGGTGCACAAAGCCTCCTCAAGAAGCCTGTCAGCCTTAACAAACATCATCGCAAAGAGCTCTGACTGCATGGAGAAGGCCTGCACCACACCATTAAGATTATGAATGGTGCCTCGAAACAGACTACCGACTCGTGCCGTTTGACATTGATCCAGATACGCATTTTCCCAAGCTGTCAGAACTTCTTTGGGGCTCATAGCCGCCATGTTGTCACCTAATAAGCAGAAGGTATTCAAGGTAAGAACAACTAAATTTCCCACACGTTATACAACTATTATTCTACTCTCCTCAACCACTTAATGGATAAGTGATATAAGACATCGTTCAACCATTACTCAAACATCCCTCATGAAAACCTTCAACTATTTCATAGGATTAATAAAAGACGAATCAAAAAAAAAAGGATATGATGTTCGTTACAGTTTCCAAATAACCTTTTAAAGACCAACCCCGCGAAAGATATCATTCTTCGCACCACATGGAGAAGCTATGAAAACCTTATTGTTTGCTCTTTTCTTTGCATTGACCGCAAATACTACTTTTGCCATGGAGAACCAAAGAACAGTTTGTAGCCACGGCATCCAGGAAAGAATTATCGAAGTCGTTTACACAGGTGAAGGAGAAGTTCCCTGTGAGGTTCAGTATACGAAGGACACGGGAAGCAAAGTCTTATGGAGCTCCCAGGGTCAGGCAGGTTACTGTGAGGAAAAAGCCGCCGCCTTTATCGAGAAGCAGAAAGGTTGGGGCTGGCAGTGTGAAACTGCTATAGAAATTATGATTGAAACCACCGAATAATTTTATTCAGTAAAAAAGAAAATTAGAGCGCACCATAATATAAAAAAAGCCTTACCTAACCGGTAAGGCTTTTTTTATATGGGAAATGAATAATCGACTCTAAGGCCCATGGTTGACGTGGCGCAAAGGGGAACACTTCAGCAGTTTTTCTAAAAAAATGTCAAGGATAGGATGCAGCAAGGTATTCAGAAAACTCTTTAAAAACAGAAAATTAGCTTTAGCAAAACAAGAAAAATTCTTGACAAGCAGCAACATCGTGCGAGATTCTAGAATAGAGAGAATCATCACTGAACTAATTGAAAACAAAAAGGAAAAAGCTATGAACGTGCTGCGACCTGTAATGTTTACTTTTGTTTTAGCTTTCGCATTCTCGATATTCTTCAGCAGCGCAGAAGCTGCTGACAAAAAAATGTACCCTTTTGGTATACGTATCAGCACCACTATGGACAGGGATGATATTTATTTTGAGCAGTATGAAGTATTCACATCATTTGAACTGCCGTGGACGTCCAAATTTCCAAATGATTGGCACTTTGAGTCGATGCTTGATTTTGGTGTAGCAATTATTGACGGGCAAGGTGAAACAGGGGGGAAGGGTGCTGCGGTTATCGATTTTTTCATCTATTCCCCTAACCGTATCGTGTCGTTAAAAACAGGCATAGGCGCGGGAGTGATGTCCGATGACGAGCTTGGCGATGCCGACTTTGGTGGCCCTATTTTTTTTCGCTTTAATGTCGGAGTTAATTACTGGCCCACATCAAATTTCAGCATAGGATATGGACTTTATCATGAGTCGAATGGTTCGATTTACACAAAAAACCCCAGCCTGAATATGCATCAGCTTGAGTTACGAATGCACTTTTAGAAGCCTCCTTCATATTCGCAGCAAAAAAAATGCCTTACCGGTGGTAACGGTAAGGCATTTTTATAGAAGAAAAATTCGGCAACGACCTACTCTCCCACACAGTCACCCATGCAGTACCAT
>JBDLIE010000008.1:0-84659 GCA_039715015.1 Thermodesulfobacteriota bacterium | reverse complement strand
TCCCCAACAGGCTCATATTGATAAATCTTTTGGACTGGGCGACTGCGTTTCTGGGCAAACTGGGTCGATTTTTCCGCCAGCTTGCCCACCACGCCTGGCACGGATACAGTTTTGTGACCGACGTGCATTACAGCAGAAGTCGGCTTCATAAATATTAAGCTTTGGTTTGATGATTATAAAAAAAAGATGAGGTGCAATGAAAAGTCACCTGAATGGGATGGGACTCCTCAACAATCCGGACATGTGATATTTTTTTGCAACGTTAAAAATGGTGTGGGAATTATCACCTGTCCGCACTGCTTTTCTAAAAAAAAAGAGCTATTGAGGGTTTCTGGGGGACAAGAAAACTAACCGACAATTCTGACCTCCCACCCCTTGTCTCCAACCCGCTCCATCTCAATTTTTTTATCCAGAAAGAGCTCAATGACCTCAATATTGGTCAGGGTATGCTGGCTGGGCTTGGAGGTCCTGAACCGACCTTTACCTGCCAAGGCCAGAGGGACAAGGAGCTGATCGGCAAGATGATGCCCCACCGGCACCTCGCTCTCCAGATATGTACGGACCTGAGCCACAGTGCGGCTGGCCACCTTTTCAGCGCTGACATTCAGCTGACCAAAGCCGATAAAGGTTTCAGTGAGATGGGCGGAGTGAACAAAAATTTCTACAACATTGCCCGGCCCGTGACAGTCAAGCTGCTCGACCTTTGTTTTGGCCGCCGGAATATCGAGCTTACGCCTACACACCGCCAGTTCACGAAGGGCAATATGGCCAGGAAGCTCAGCACAGACGGCCTTTGCCTCAATATCAACGGTTCCGCGCTCAATAAGCTCAAGGGGTGCAAGTGTGGCAGCCGGCTTTACCCTCACCTTGATCTTGCCGCCCCCAGCCGGAAAGAATCCCGGCCTTACCAACTCGACATCAATCCGAGTCCCCATTTGCCTCAGTAAAGGCAAAAAGGTCTTATCCAAAAAATCAAAGGGCGGGGCCATGGGATTATGGGTGCCCCCCTCAAGAACAAGCTCTGAAGGGCCAGTTGCCTGGAGCAGGGCAGGGAGTACGGCCTGCAAAACCAGGGTACAACTCCCTGCCGTGCCAATGGCAAAATGATAGGCGCCAGGCTGCACGGACTGGGGCCTGAAAAGCAAGTCTTGAGAAGCAATGGCAGCCCCGATAGCTTCCGCCCTGCCGATCTCAGCGGCTGCCTTTACGGCGGTGAGGTGCTGACGCATCAAACCGGGCTTCTTTCGTTTGCCACGGATGTTTTTTATATGAAAAGGCTGGCCGGTGACCAGGGAAAGACCAAGGGCTGTTCGCAGCACCTGACCTCCCCCCTCCCCGGCTGAGCCATCAATAACAATCATCTTCTTTCCTCTCTATAAGTATAACGGCCTGCCAGGCAGGAGCGCACCCCTGTGAGCGATCATAAAAGGCTTGGGCAAGAGCTGAACTCCTTTTCGCCCGGAAGGCCGGGCTCCTGCTGAGGGTCTATCCCTACTTTTTCACGATAATTTTAAATTAATTTCATAACCCTGTCGGCAATACCATTGTCGCCGCACACCACGTTCAGCTGGCCAGCGCTTGCCACCTTCTCCAGCACCTCCAGCTCACGCAGACGCATGAGAGTAGGATTGCTGGTAAGCAGCTTGGCAGTATTGGCCTGGCTGCGCATGGCTGCGGTCTCTTCCCGACGGGTGATGAGATTTGCCTCGGCCGCCTTCTTTGATTCGACCACCTTATTGAGCAGCTCCTTCATCTCACCGGGCAGGATAATGTCGCGGATACCAAAACCCAAAAGCTCCAGACCAAGATCCTTGACCCGAGCTGCAACCATTTTTTTGACCTGCATGGCCAGGGCATCCTTATCGGCA
Organism: Thermodesulfobacteriota bacterium; assembly: GCA_039715015.1. GTDB lineage: Bacteria > Desulfobacterota > Desulfobulbia > Desulfobulbales > SURF-16 > BM506. Next base: position 82,791 of record JBDLIE010000008.1, on the reverse strand, counting down.
AGCAATTCATCAAGCTCCGTGGTCCCCACCAGGGCCCGCAGGGCAAGCTGGGTCTCACGGTAGAGGGCCTGCTGATAATCTGCCGCGGCAGTAACGGCGCAGACAGGATCAACCACCCGAAACGTCACCAAACCATTGAGGCGCAGGCTGACCTTATCGCGCGTCATGATCTCCTGGCCGCTGATATCAAGCAGGCATTCTCTCTTGTCGACATGGAGGATTCTTACCTTCCCCATTCGACGCCAGAAGGCATGACGACCAGCGGCCAGCAGCTGCCGCAAAACACCGTCAACAAACAAGACGCCCTCCATGCCTTCTTCGACCATCGATACGTTGAGCTCATCTTCCACCTGATCTGACTCAAGGATGGCATTTAAGGCTGGATGGCTGAAGCAAATCTCACTGGCATCCACCACCTCCACCCGCACCTCCTTAAAATCCTTCCAGAGCACATACTGGCCTGGCCCTAAGACCCTGGCAAAACGGTTTTCAATCCAGACCAAGCCCCGTTGGCTATCAGCAAGCTCCACCACCTGGGCCCTGCCCTTCAGTTCGCCGGAGGCCACAATGAGATCCAACTCTTTATGCTCCAGCCACGGATCACGGGTGGAGACAATATCCACCCTTTTTTTACTGAGCACGCCCAGCTTCCAGTAATAACCCTGATCGAGCACCTTCTTAAACTCCCTATCTTCAAAGAGCAGCCCTTTCTCGTGGCGCTGTATTTTCACTGTTCCAAGTACCATTTTTCTTTCCTCGTTTTCGGCCTTTTTTTGGCACCGAATATTTTTACCGTAGGAGCCCGGCCCTCCGGGCGATTATGGCTTCCTATCGCCCGGAGGGCCGGGCTCCTACCTAGATTTTCAACCTTTGACCACCGCCAACGGTTTTAGCGCCACGGCAATATCAACCAGATCATCCTGGTCGGCCATTACCTGGCTGATATCCTTATATGCCCCAGCCGCCTCATCAAGGTCCTTCTTGGACCTGAGGGCGTGGAGAACGCCAAGATCATCAAGACGTTTTTGTTCAACCGCAAGATCGAGCTGGCGTTGGGCCTGCTTACGGCCCATCACCCTTCCAGCCCCGTGGCTACAGGAGTTAAAGCTCTCCGGGTTGCCCTTGCCGATAACAATATAGCTCTGGCTCCCCTGGGAACCTGGGATAATGCCATACTCGCCCTTGGCCGCCTTGGTGGCACCTTTGCGGTGGACCATGACGTCTTGGCCAAAGTGATGCTCCATGGCCGCATAATTATGGGCAATATTGATGAGCGGCGCAAAGGTCACAGCCGGCATGACCTCAGCCACGGCCTCCTGGACGCGTTCCATCATCAATTTACGGTTGGCCAGGGCGAAATCAACGCAGTATTGCATCTCCGCCAGGTAATCCCAGGCCTCACTAACATCCAAAGGCAAGAAGGCCAGCTCCCACTGGCGCGGCACACTTGACTGCCAGCGCTCATTGAGCTTCATGGCCAGCTTATTGTAATGGCGGGCCACCTGCAGACCGACGTTACGGCTGCCGGAATGAACCATCAGCCAGATAAAGCCGTCATCTCCCTGCTGGATTTCAACAAAATGGTTGCCGCCGCCCAGGGTTCCAATCTGCTTGCGGGCCGCCTCAAACAGGCTGACGATCTTTGAGGCCTTAATTTGGGAGACCTTATCAAGACCGGGCATCAGCTCAATGTTCTGGGAGCTCTTCTGATGTTCAAAACCAAGGGGGATGGTGGCCCGCACCCCCCGGCCCTCTTTTTTTGAGCCGAGGATTTTCTTAAGCTGTCCAGTGCTGACCTCAGCAAGCGAGGTCTTTACGGCGCACATTCCGCAACCAATATCAACACCAACCGCATTGGGGATGACCACATTTTCGGTGGCCAAGACGCCGCCAATGGGCATTCCGTAGCCCGGGTGAGCATCCGGCATAATGGCCACATGTTTAAAGGTAAAGGGCAGATTGGCCAGGTTACGGGCCTGGGCCAAAGCGTCCGCCTCTATATCGTCAAGCCAAAGTTTGATCGGCTTTTTTTCTGTTCCAATTATCTGTTTCATAACAAACACCTCTTTCAATTTTTCTTAAGGAAGACGATGGGCAACGATGAACCGAGGTCGCTGCAAAACTTGCGAAACCGCAACAGGCATTCCTGAAAAGCTTTGCTGCTCATGTGGGGCATCGCCGTTCCTGACAGGGCTTTTTATTCCTTTTGAGAAAAAGCCCCTTAGCTACTAGCGCGCCCCTCTCTTATGAATCTAAGCACTCTGCCTTGTCGGCGTGCCGCAAAACAGTCTCTTCGGCGACATGGCCTTTATTTTTCCCTTCCCCAGGCCCTATTGCCTGGAGGCTGCCATGGTCATTATCACTGCTCCATCGTCTTCAATCTTACAACAAATCCGTGCTAGGGATTGGTGGGGATTTTCCCCATGGTGCAGGAATCGAACCTGCGACAGCCACTTCCTAAGAGTGGTGCTCTACCCTCTGAGCTAACCGGTCAATCTTCCCGGCATGTTAGAACCCATGTCCGGAACAAGACTGCTCAACCAGAATTTCTCCTAGAGCAGTTTGCCGCTGGCCATGCCATGTTGATTGTATCCTGGTTATTTTGCAGCTGCCGTGCCACAGAGCTTTTTTCTTTTTAAAAACTCTTAACCTGTTGATATGTTAACTATTTTTTAAAAAATACCCATAGAGTCCCATTTACCCGTGGCCATTCACAACCGAACAAGCTAGAATATTTTCTAGTTTTTATTATTTTGGCGCATAGAAAATATATTATTGCCCCTTAGAGTTTCACCATGAAAAAAACCATCGTTATTGGCCTTCTGGGCTCCACCCTTGACAACACCGGCAAAGGAGCCGGCAGGTGGGAGCGCTGGCGGCCCACACTCTCCCTCTGTCAACACGAGGATCTCCTCATCGACCGTTTCGACCTTCTCCACCAGGAGGAGTTCAGCCCCCTCTTAAAGAGAACCTGCAAGGATATCAAGCAGGTCTCACCCGAGACCGAAATCGTCACCCATGCCATTGACTTTAAAAACCCTTGGGATTTTGAAGAGGTCTTTGCCGGGCTCCACGACTTTGCCTTGGCCTACCCTTTTGACCAGCAGCATGACTACCTGATCCACATCTCCACCGGCACCCATGTTGCCCAGATCTGCCTCTTTCTACTCACCGAGAGCCGCTATTTTCCGGCGCGCCTTATCCAGAGCGGTCCGAGCCGGGGCCGGACAAGCAGCTCCCATGGCAGCTATGCCATTATCGACCTTGACCTGTCGCGCTATGATCGCATTGCCAGCCGTTTTCAACAAGAGTTGCGGGACGACATCTCCTTTCTCAAGTCGGGAATTGAAACCAGAAACAAGCCCTTCAACCAGCTCATCGAACAGATCGAAAAAGTAGCCGCCCATTCGCTGGACCCCATCCTCCTCACCGGCCCCACCGGCGCCGGCAAATCGCAACTTGCCAAACGAATTTATGAGCTCAAAAAAAGCAGGCGGCGAATCGAAGGAAATTTTGTTGAGGTGAACTGCGCCACCTTGCGAGGCGACAGCGCCATGTCCAACCTCTTTGGCCACATTAAGGGCTCCTACACCGGCGCCATAGAGGACCGGCCCGGCCTGTTACGCACCGCTGACAAGGGCCTTCTCTTCCTTGATGAGGTAGGGGAACTGGGCCTTGACGAACAGGCCATGCTGCTGCGCGCCATTGAAGAAAAACGTTTCCTGCCCGTAGGTGCCGACAGGGAAACATTCAGCGATTTTCAACTGATCTGCGGCACCAACAAGGATCTGTTCACTGAATGCCGCAAAGGAACTTTCCGATCCGACCTGCTGGCCCGCCTCAACCTCTGGACATTTGAATTACCCGGCCTTTGTGAGCGTCGGGAGGATATTGAACCAAACCTTGATTTCGAACTTTCACGTTTCAGTAGTCGAACAGGTGGCAAGGTAAGTATCAACAAGGAGGCGCGCCAGGCCTTTCTCCACTTTGCCACCTCCAGCCAAGCGCGCTGGTCCGGCAATTTTCGGGACCTGAGCGGCGCCGTCACCCGCATGGCAACCCTGGCCCCAAAAGGCAGAATCACCATGCATGAGGTCAAAAACGAGACCAGCCAACTTACCAGCCGCTGGCAGACTGATCAGGACAGTGACAATGATGGTATTGTTGAGGAGATCCTCGGCAGCAAGGCCACAGCCCGCCTCGACCTCTTTGACCGCCTGCAGCTCGGCCAGGTTCTCCGTGTTTGCCGGAACGCAGACACCCTTTCCGAAGCAGGCCGCACCCTTTTTCAGGCCTCACGCCTCAAGAAGAAAAACACCAACGATGCGGACCGCCTGCGCAAATACCTGGCCAAATTTGATCTTGATTGGCAGCAAATTGGTAAATAGCAACAAGCAGGTGGTTAAAAAACAGAGCGAGCGACGGAAAGACAAGGCAAAAATGGACGAAAAAGCGGAGCTTACATGCGTAAGCGAGCATTTTGAGATCATTTTTAACGCAGGATTTCCTAGCGCAGTAGTTTTTTAACTGCCTGCTAGGCAAACAAGCTCTCACCCCCCTGGCTGTTTACCAGCATGATGGTGGGCACCTGCTCAACAAAGCGTTTATTGGCGGCATGCCAGGCCTCCTCTTCCTCCTCCTTGGGCAGCTCAAAGCCGAGGATTGCACAGCAGGAATCGGCAGAATGCTCATGGAGAATTTCGGGAAAGGGCTGTTGGCTACAGATAGAATGGGCCTTTGCATCCACCCGGGCCCGGTCGATGAGGTGCTGCAGACCTTCCATGGCCGGCTGCAGCCCCTCCTCACTTGCCACGAGACGCAGGACCCTGATTTTCACCCCGTGCCATCCCCAGTTTTCGGTGAGCAGATAGGCAAGCAGGAGCATAAGGCCACCATTTTTCTGGCCGCGCCACCAAACATCAATACGCTTGCTTCTCTTAAAAATATCATGGGGGTGCGTTTCTGTGTTCAAAAGCACCAGGCTCATATCAAGATTTGCCGCCGTGCGCAGGCCTGACACATAGCCTTTCGTCCTGCTAAGGGGATGGGACCAGCCAAACACGGCCAGATTAGGATGGATGGGTCCGGTGGCCGTGGCCTGAAGAAGCATGGAGATACCCTGGTCCATATCCGGAGCCATGACAACCAGAGGGAAGGCCTCAAAATTATTTTCGTGACAGAATTTGGTAAGCTGCCGGATGGCGGCTCGCCTGCGCGGCACCAGATCGTGGAAATCGCCGATCAGAACATTGGCCAGATAGACCAGGCCGCGCTTGGCCTCAAGCCAGCAGGAAAAAATAATGAGATCATGGCGCTCCGAAGGTTTTCCGGAAAAAACAAGGACGGTGGGCCGCCAATTTTTTGAGTCGTCAGGCAGCCGATTGAGCTGAAAAAGATAGCTCCGAGCGTTATGAAACAAAAAGCCGCGCCGGGCATCACCAAAAACAGTGCGTAATTGCTTGGTGCGCAGGTACCAGAGGAAAAGGGCGATGAGGACAAGGGCCATGAGCGCCGCCAGCCAGTTAACAAGAAATGAGACCGCAATAGCGCCGACGCCTCCGGCCAGGGCGATGGACCAGTGGAAGAACTTGAAGGTGGGGCGGAAGGAAGGGTTGTCACTGAAGTCCTCAACAAAGGCGGCCAGGTTGATCATGCCGTAGGTGTAGAGAAAAAACATGGTAATCATGGCGGCCACCGCGTTCAGGGCACCACCGGAAGATGAGTTGCCAGCCCACAGCAAAACCATCAGGGTAATCAGGGCTGTGAGGGCCAAGGCCCGACGCGGTTCATCGCCCTTGGCCGCCCCCCTGGCAAAGGGACGTAAGAAATCAAGCAACCGGTCGCGAGAAACAGCCTGTAAGACCCGGGGGGCTCCAAGATAGCTACTCAAGGCACTAGACAGGGTGGCAGCCACCACGCCAAGGCCGACCACGACACCCCAGCCAAAGACGGCGTTATTCTGGAGCACTCCAAAAGGTGAAGAGATGAGCATATCCCTGCCATAGGCGCCGCCGGAAATGAGAATCTGACAGAGATAGATAGCAAAGCCGACACTCACTGCCGTCAACGTACCGCGGGGAATGGAACGACCAGGATCCTTGAGATCGCCAGACATATTAACACCAGCATCAATACCGGTGACTGCCGGAAAATAGATGGCAAAGAGCATCCAGAAGGTAAAAATCGGCTTTTCACCACCTGCCACTGGCGCAGCGCCCAGATTATCGACAAACTGCTGCCAGCTGAAAAGCTTGATCCCCCCGGCCATAAAGGCGCAAATGGCGGCAAACAAAAAAAACATGATCAGATACTGGGTCCTAATGGCGATGCCTGCCCCAAAAAAGGCGATCAAAAAAAGAACAAGAGCGCTGCCCAGGGTGATGAACTGAAAAAAGGGTTCCAGCTCCGGCTGGATGAGGACGAGAGCCTCGGTGAAACCGAGAATGTAAAAGGGCACGGACAGGGCCAGCGCGAAGAACAAGGCTATGCCGATGGCACCACCATACTCGGCGCCTAAAACCCGGGAGATCAGGAAGTAGGAGCCGCCGCCCCGCATCTCCATATTGGTACTCACCGCTGAGATGGAAAAGGAGGTGGTCAGGGTGATCAGGGTGGCACAAACAAGAATAACAACGGCATGAACCACGCCGGCATGGCCCACCACGAAATTGGCGCGCATGAACATGATAACGCCGAGAATGGTGAGAATGGCCGGGGTAAAAACCCCACCAAAGGTGCCAAACTGATTTTTCCCTTTTCCCGTCACAGGCAATGGTCCTTCAGGCTGATTCAGCCTCCCTGGTCTTGGCAGAGGCCATGGGTTTGGCGAGCAGATGCTGCCCTAGACCTTCTGTCTTGTCTCCCGCTTTCCGGCCCAGGGTCTTTTGAAAAAAAATGCTGCTGGGAACCTGGGTGAGCAGGGCAGGATCCGCATTGTCGCCACCTTCAGCAGCTGAAGTGATTAAGCAAGTCGAAAACGAAATTTGACATCCGACATGGGTATTTCCGCCCATCGACCACCGGCTATCCCCCCAGATAGCTGCTTTAAAAATTATACTATTGATTCACCTGCCTAATGTCTATCAAGAAAAAGAACCCTACTCAGACAAGCAAAATTAAAAAAAATGGAGTGCCGCCCAGATGGCCATGAACAAAAAACAGCGCAATTGCCAATAGACAATTGCGCTGCATAAAGGATGGACAAACACCACCCAGCTGTTTTTGTAGAAATTTAACTACCCTGAATAGTGGGCATCGCCCCAGGCAAGAATAGGCAAGAAAACAATGCCCAGCAAAGCAATACCCACTCCAAAGAGAGCATCCTTGCCGAATTTCTGAGCAAAGGCGACACAGGCGATCACCGCAAAGATGATGTTAACGATGGGGACCAACATGAGCAAAATCCACCAGGCGGGTTTTCCGGCAATCACCAAAAAGACATACAGATTGTAGATGGGGACCAGACAAGCCCATCCAGGCTGGCCAGCCTTTTCAAAGACCTTCCAGCTTGCCACAATCATCAGACTGAAAATCCATGTGCATTGGTTCGGTTCCTGCCTTTTGGGGCCAATTGATTTTTTCTCTCTGACTAAAAAAGCTCGTTGTCGAGGATTATGGAGGCAAGAGAAATTATGCCGACAAGTTCTCCGCGGTCCTCAACCGGGGCCCGGCGGATATTGGCACGATAAATCAGGCGGGCAACATAACGTATATCCATGTCAGCCGGCACTGTGATCACTGGTTTTGTCATGACCTCATAGACATTCACCTCGGAAGGAGAGCGGCCAGGTATAATCACCCCTTTAATGAAATCTTGGACGACCAAGATGCCCCAGGCGTCATCGTCATGTCTTTTGTCCACCAGAAGATAGGAGGTTTTTTCAGCGCGCATCTTGGCGGCAGCCTCCTTGGCTGTGGCCATGCCGTCAATGGAGACAATGCCCTTTTGCATTACGTCCCGTGCCCGTATTATTGGCGTGCTGTCATGTTCCATATTTTTTCTCCAAATAAAAATGGCTGCTTAAAAGTAGCTATCCCGCACTTCTTCTTTAAATCTTTCCATCTGGCTTTCCAGCCCCACCACATGCTCCACCGGTACCACAAAGGCAATACCGGTTCCTGGCTTATGGAATTCTCCAGCTTCTTTGATAGCATCCAAAATTTTAGGAACAAGATGCTCTTCAACAAGGAGTAAAATGATATCAGTCTGCGCCTCCAGCGAAAGGCCGAAGAAAGTCTTGGCCTCATGGATGCCGGTCCCCCTTGCCGGGATGATCGTTGCCCCTGTGGCCCCTTCCTTTTTAGCTGTATCAACAATATGGTCTGTAATATCAGACTTTACTGAAGACAAAATGAGTTTAAAGCGCATTTTTCTTCTCCATAATTTTTGATTTACGATGTGTTCGCCAGTCCATTATCTGGGCATAGCCCATAACCGCAACAATTGGGAAAAGACTAGCAAAAGCAATAAGACCAAAACCGTCAAGGGCAGGGTTTCGCCCTGGCACTGTGCTGGCCAGACCCAGGCCAAGGGCTGCCACCAGTGGCACCGTTACCGTTGAAGTGGTGACCCCTCCAGAATCATATGCCAATGGGATAATACTTTTGGGGGCAAATATAGTCTGCACAATAACCACCAGATAGCCAACAAGTATATAGAGATAAAGTGGTGTGCCGGTAACAATACGAAACGTACCAAGGCTGATTCCAAAAGCAACTCCTATGGCAACAGTAATACGTAGCCCCCACTGGCTAATGGTTCCGGCGGAGACTTCGTTTGCCTTAAAGGCCACGGCAATGAGAGAAGGTTCGGCAATGGTAGTGGCAAAACCGATCATTGCCGCAAAGAGGTAAACCCAGCCATAGGCCTTCCAGTCTGCATGCAATACAGCTTCACTGGTGCCATAAACAAAAACGGGATCAGAGAGCTGGTTAGCCATGATTTTACCCAAGGGGAAAAGAGCCTTTTCGAGACCCACCAGAAAAAGCGCCAGACCGGCAACAACATAAAGCCCGCCAACAATAAGGCGGCGCAGATGAGGAATTGGTTGCCGTAAGACCAGAAGTTGAAAGCCGGTAATAAGAATGATGATCGGCAGCACATCTTTGCAGGTAGCGAGCAGAATTTTTAAAAAATCGAGTAAAAAGCCCAATCAAAGCTCCTGTACTTATCCGAAAACTATGAGCCCATATCCCATGACAAAGATCATGGGCATTAGAGAGGCAAAGGCGATAAGACCAAAGCCATCCACAAGAGGGCTCCTGCCCCTGATGGTTGAGGCCAACCCAACGCCAAGGGCGGCAACCAAAGGGACAGTGATGGTGGAGGTCGTGACTCCGCCGGCATCATAGGCTATACCAATAATCTCTTTCGGAGCAATGATGGTCATCAACATGACAACAATATAGCCACCAATGATCAGATAATGAAGAGGCCAGCCCCGGATGATACGCATCACACCGATAAGGATAGCCAGGCCCACAGAAAAGGCGACAGACATACGTAGGCCAAAGGCATATTGCCGAAGAGTGTCACTGTTGGAATCGATAAGACCACCCTCACTGGCAATGTGCGCGGCCTCGGCCGACACTGCTATAAGTGCTGGCTCTGCCACAGTGGTTGAAAAGCCAAGGGCAAAGGCAAAGAGCAGAAGCCAAAAAAGACTGCCCTTCCTGGCTAAGGCATGAGCCATTTCTTCACCTATGGGAAAGAGCCCCATCTCCAAGCCCTGAACAAACAGGCTGAGCCCGGCCACCACAAGAAGAGCGCCAAAAAGAACCTCCCCCAGCTGCGGCAAAGGCTGTTTCAGAACAGCAATCTGAAAAAAAGCGATAACAACAATGATAGGAAGCAGGTCGGTAAAAGCGTCTCTTAATTTTTTAAGGATAATAGAGAAGATCATTACTTTTCTTGCCCCGGAAAATTCTATTTACTTATTAAAATCAATATAAGGTGAGATAGTTTTTAGCTTTACTCTTCTATCACTTGCCCTCTTGACACAAAAGAAATCCCTTGTTGGCTTTTTGTGCTTATCATGATTGCTTCAATTAAGGGAGGATTTACTGGATGATCCGATTCCCACCTTACAAAAATTTTGCCCCGGAGCCGCCACTCGTGTCTGAGCTTTTTATAACATAACGAGTTGTCGCAAGACTTTTTAAAGCCGTGGGTTTATCCACATATTTCCTCAGAAAACTTCCCTTTGAGTCAAAATAATCAACAGAGAGGAGCCTGATATTTTTATGCAGATCTGTATTGCGAATGCTGAGAGTTGCGGCTAAATCAAACGGTTTTTCTTTGTTTCCATGGTATATATGCGAGTAAATTGCCACATAGACACTCTGCTTTTTTACCAATCCTGTTATTGCCGAAGACGCTAAACTGGGACTAGAAAAAACCATATCCACAAGCAATAAACATAGGATAAGGGAAACAAAGTCTTTCTTCTGTAAATTTAACATTAAAACTCCTCCTTTTTGCTTGTAGCAATTTTCATCTATTTTTTGATTTTCTGGTGGAGCTTTTTTATTTCTTCCTTGCGAGTTCCGGGGACACCATAGAATGGCGCTAGCTTAAGGATTTAAAATCCGATTTAAACCCTCTATTGTCAGCAATTCTGAACCATTAATTTATTTTAAACTAGTGCCATTCTATGGTGTCCCCGGAATTTCCGTAACAGATAGATATATTTAACAATTTCGACTTTAAAGGAGACTGCCTTTAAAGAATCGCTTCTAATTTAACTCCCTTTAACTAAAACAGTTGAATTAAAATTTATTGGCTGATATTTTAATTCAACTGTTTTAGTTAAAATTCTTCTTCTAATAAAAATGGACACCTAATGGAAAAGACTTTCTTCACTGAAAACTCACCTGGAGAGCTGGTTAAGATAAGCATTCAAGAAAGTGATGATTGGGCTTTTGTGCCTGATCATCTTCCTACGGATTTTCAAGTTTCAGGGAATTTATGGCCATTACTGGCAGAAGCACGTGAAGAGCTAGCTAGATTAGACGGTGTTGGGAGACATATGCCCAACTATAATTTATTGCTCAAGCCACTACAGCATCGCGAAGCATTAAAATCGTCAAGCCTAGAAGGAACATACGCAACCCCTGAAGAGCTTCTTTTATTTGAAATAGAACCTAAAGAACCGAAGTCAAATAAAGATAAAATAAATTCTTGGAAAGAAGTCTTCAACTACCATGAAGCTCTTATCAAAGGCCAACAGCTTCTTTCCGAGATACCCGTCTCATTAAGGTTTCTCCGCGAAATCCACAAGGTACTTCTGTCTGGTGTCCGAGGACACCATAGAGATCCTGGCAACTTTAGACGATCTCAGGTTCATGTCGGATCTGACAAAAGATTTATACCTCCTCCTCCAGACAAACTTGAAGGCAACTTATTTGATTTAGAAAAATATATTCACCAAGAAAGCTCTATTGATCCTCTGGTGTTTTGTTTTTTTGTTCATTATCAATTTGAAACTATACATCCTTTTTTGGATGGAAATGGAAGGGTTGGCAGATTGCTGCTATCGCTAATGATTTTCCACTGGTGCAAATTAACTAGCCCTTGGCTTTATTTGAGTGCCTTCTTTGACAAATACAAAGAAGAATATATTCAAAATTTATTTAACGTAAGCGCAAAAGGGGACTTTGATACTTGGATTGCATACTGCTTGCGAGCAACAATTTACCAAGCAAAGGATGCGATTAAGAGATTCGACCAACTAGTGGCTGTAAGGGAGAGGTACCTACAAATGGTTGCAAATTGCAAAGGAAGTATTCGGTTGCATGGAATCATCGAAAGACTCTTTGAATCTCCGCTTATAACTATCCCGCAAGCAACTGAGATTTTTGAAATAACTTACCCAACCGCAAGAAACGACCTTTCCATACTTGAAAAGTTAGGAATAATTAGAGAAAGCAGAGCTTCAACTAGACCAAAAGTTTACATATCTCCCGAGATATTTGCTATCGCATATAGCGATGTTGATTAGTTAGCTGAACAATATCGAAATGAGATTGAATCTCATCATAAAAAAGAAAAGCCACCCCAAAAGGATGGCTTCTTGTGTTTGATTATCGCGATAAAGAGCTGGGCCACCTTTGGGCCACCTTCAAACGCGAACAATCTTTCTCAACCACCTGTTTTAACACTAAAAAATGGTGGAGGTGGGGGGAGTTGAACCCCCGTCCGAAAATACTCCCCTGCAGGTATCTACATGTTTATTCCCGCTTAGCTGCTTATCGTGCCTGATCTCCACCGGGACGAGGAGATTTCGGCACTATCAGGTGTTTAGTTTCGCCCATTGACCCACCCAAAAAATCAGGGGCTATCCCGCTAGTCGATGTTCTTCCTCCGTCCGCAGGAATAACGAAGGAGAACAGTGGCTTATTTATGCTGCCACAGCATATGCATAGTCATCTGCGACTATTTTAATAAATCTATCAATGTTTACGAGAAAGATAGAATTCTCGACATGCAACCTGAGCTTATATATCCCCGTCGAACCCGTTTCACCCCCTTGTTGTTTTTCTTTTAAGAAAGCTGGCAACCTGTTTTGGTTCCCATTTCCATCAAGATAAATCGTTCATGATGATTAAGCAAACCATTTCCCATGGCTCATTTTGCGCTGTCCGTCTTCTAACCCTCTGTTTTACTTTGACATAGAGCATCGCTTTATTTTAACCTGAAGGGTGACAAACCATAAACCTGAAAAAACACGTCATAATAAAGAGAAGCCTACCGGATCAATCCCCTGTGAATTGCGCTTATAAAATCTTATCATTATCCAAGGTATGCCTCGTCTTTCTCCTGCCGCTTCTTGCCGTCTCTCTTTTATGGTGTTGTCCGGTCTACAGCCAACTCCAGCAAGATGCCTCCGTGGCCGCTTCAACGGAAACTGAAATCCAGAAACCCGGCATGAAAACCTTTCAGGCCGTCATCTCAGGAGGGCTCGCCCTCCTGGCACTCCTTGTCTTTCTTCATCTCTGGCATCGGCGTCAGTTGGCCAGGGCAAAGGCCCGCTCTCAGAGCCTGGAAGACGAACTCTCCCTTGCTTGGCTCACCCTGGACACCGTTCCGATTAACATCTTCTGGTATAACCGGGACTTTAAGCTCACCATGGTAAACGAGGCAGCATGCCGGGCCACAGGCCTCTCTAGGCCCGAGCTTCTTACAAAAGATATCTCCTTTTTTGACCAGAATTTCCCCACCGATGGACAGGGACGGACAAAGGCCTGGGAAAGAATAAAGGCCCAGGGCCATTTCAGCCATTACGGCCATCTTTGCAGTGGTGATGGAGACTGTCATCCCACCGAAGAGCATGTTTCTTTTCTGGCATCTCACGGCGGCGACCATGTAGTCATCATCTCCGAAGACATCAGTGAGCAGATCAAGCAGGAGAAAAAGCTCAAAAAAAATGCCGCTGAGCTGAGCCGGGCCAAAGACATGGCAGAAACCGCTAATCGCCTGAAAAACGAATTTCTGTCCAATATGTCCCATGAAATTCGCACCCCTATGAATGCCATCCTCGGCTACAGTGAGATGCTTACCTCGGCCAACCTGACGGACAGGGAAAAGGAGTATGTGCAGACCATCATAAAGAGTGGCAAAGACCTGATTGTCATCATTAACGACATCCTTGACCTGTCAAAAATTGAGGCCGGTCGCCTCAAAATACAGAACCAGTCTGTTGACACGGCAACGTTTTTCCATAATATCGGCAGGATGTTTACCGAGAGGGCTAAGGCCAAAAATATCGACCTGCAGGTGGCAATTTCCCCAGAGATCCCCCCTTCTGTCATTTTTGATGAAACACGGCTGAGACAGGTTCTTTTCAACCTCCTCGGAAACGCCATTTCCTTTACCGAGCAAGGAGGCGTAACTCTTCGCGTGCAGCACAAGGCCTCGGGCCACAACACTATAGAACTGATAATTGCTGTTGAAGATACGGGTATCGGCATTGCCAAAAATGACCAAGAAACCCTTTTTGAACCCTTCCATAAAATCAGCGCTTTAGCTATTCGCAACACGGGCAGCACCGGCCTTGGCCTCCCTCTGAGCCAGCGCCTTGTCACCCTGATGGGCGGCACAATGGCCCTGAATAGCAACCCAGGAAAAGGCAGCGTCTTTGAACTAAGCATCCCTGGAATAGAGGTATCAACAAATACCCCTGCTTCCTCCACAGCCTCCTCTTCTGGCCGTGTCTCGTTCCAAGAAGGCCGCGTCATGGTGGTGGATGACAACGAAATTAACTGTCAACTTATTAAAGATTTTTTCAGAAAAACAGCGGTAACAATCATTTCAGCAGAAAATGGCAAGGTGGCCCTGGACATTCTGAAGGAGGGAAAACCTGACCTTATCCTCATGGACTTAAAGATGCCTGTTATGGACGGCTATGAGGCCACAGACATCATCAAAAAAAATCCTGGTCTTGCTGACATCCCGATCATTGCCATTTCCGCCTCGGTCCTTGATTTCAACAACGAGGAGTCTCTTTTTGACGGCTATCTCAACAAGCCCTTTCAGATTCGTGAGCTGGAACATGAAATGGCCCGCTTTTTATCATCCTACGCTGACATGGCCAAATCAACAGACCAAGCGGCCCCTGACACAACTGGCCCCTCTCCTTTTGTTAGCAAAAATCTTGTCGAGAAAATCCAGGAAATTCTTGCAGGCTATGATAAAAAGAGCGGCAACCTCAGTGACGCCTCAAGGCTGGGACAGGAAATTGAAAAACTAGGTGAAACGGAAGGCCAGGACGAACTGACCCAGCTCGGCAACGACCTCCGGGTTAACGCTGACAGATTTAACATTTTAAAGGTTGAAGAGCTCCAGGATGAGCTGCAGAAATACATAAAGGTATAACCACCATGAGAAACCAACGCCCCCTGGTATTTATTGTTGATGATGTTGCCGAAAACATCCAGGTTGCCCTCAGCCATTTAAGCAAGCTTGACTGCGATTTTGCCTATGCCACCAGCGGCGAACAGGCCCTGGAACGCATCTGGACCGCCCGTCCCCAACTCATCCTGATGGATGTGGTTATGCCCGGCATTGACGGCTATGAGACCGTTAAGGCCCTGAAGCAGGAAAAGCTCACCTCTTCCATTCCAGTGATTTTTCTCACGGCCAGAAATGAGCCGGAAGATATTGCCATGGGCTTTGAGTCAGGTGGCGTCGACTACATCACCAAACCTTTTTCAGGCCAGGAGTTACGGGCCAGGGTGTCCACCAGACTGGAACTTGCGGCCTACAGGGCAAGCCTTGAGGAACAAGTAGCCGACCGGACCAAGGAAACCGAGTTGCTCAAAGACGTGGTCATTGAGGCCATGGGTGAGCTTGCTGAGTATCGCGATCCGGAGACAGGCAGCCACATTAAACGGACCCAGCATTATGTTCGCGCATTGGCGCGCAAATTGGGCAGCGTTGCCAGATTCAAGGAGCAGCTCACCCCTGAACTCATCAGGCTTCTCTTCAAATCAGCCCCTCTCCACGATATCGGCAAGGTGGCAATCCGCGATGACATCCTCCTCAAACCAGGCAAACTCACCAGTGAAGAGTTTGAGACCATGAAAAAACACACCACCTATGGTGAAGAAGTCATCAAAAAACTCGAAAAAACAGTGGGGGAAAGCTCCTTTCTCCTCCACGCCAAGGAGATCGCCGGCAGCCACCATGAAAGATACGACGGCAACGGCTACCCCCGCGGCCTGATGGGGGAAGAGACGCCGCTCTCCGGCCGCATCATGGCAATTGCCGATGTCTATGACGCCTTAATCAGTAAAAGGGTTTACAAGGATGCCTATAGCCATGAAGAGGCGCTTGCCATTATGGTCAAGGAAAAGGGGACCCATTTTGACCCCCATATCTTTGACGCCTTCCACGATATCAACGGCGAATTTCAACAGATTGCCGAGCGTTTCCATGATTAAGACTTCCTGTCTAGGAGTTTCATTCCTCCTTCTTTAACGATAATCCTTACGGATACGGTCCATCTCGCGGCTCGCCTCTTTCTTCTTTAAGGTCTGGCGTTTGTCATACTGGGTCTTGCCCTTGGCGAGCCCGAGCTCCAATTTGACCTTGCCCTTGCCGGTGAAGTAGAGCTTGAGGGGGATGAGGGAGAAGCCCTTTTCCTGGACCTTGCCGATGAGCTTTGATATTTCGCGTTTATGAAGGAGGAGTTTGCGGACCCGGAGAGGGTCCGGCGAGGCATGGGTGGCGTATTTATAGGGCGAGATATGGAGGTTATGGACCCACACCTCGCCATTCTTAATGCGGGCGTAGCTGTCGCGCAGATTGGCCCGTCCAGCCCGCAGGGACTTGACCTCAGGCCCCACCAGGACGATGCCCGTTTCAATCTTCTTATCTATATGATAGTCGTGAAACGCCTTTTTGTTCTTGGCGACGATCTTGATACTCATTGAACTTCTTCCTTCTCAAAAAAATCCATCTTTAGCCAAACATGCATTTTTCAGCCCCGGAAAGCACCGAAGAGACCCTTCTTATATTTTTCCGTGGATTCCGGGGCCGGCCTTCTTCTACACCGATCCCGTGACCCGCACCGCCTCGGCAAAGGTGGTTATGCCGCGGCGCACCTTGTCCCAAGCATCCTCCTTGAGGGTGGTCATGCCTTCTGCCGCGGCTATCTTCTGGAGCTCCGAGGCCGGGGCTGCCTTGGCGACCTGCCCCTTGATGGCATCTGACATGGGGAAAATCTCAAAGATACCGCAGCGGCCATAATAGCCGGTACCACGGCATTTTCGGCAGCCCTTGCCCTGGTAGAGAGTTATTCCAGGGCTATCTGGCAGGGGAAAACCAAAGCCCTGAAGGCTGGTGATGGGCATAACCACCTCCTCCTTGCAATCAGCACAGATGGTGCGCACCAGACGCTGGGCCATGGCCCCGAGCATGGTGGAGCCAACCAGAAAGGGTTGGACACCAAGCTCAACCAGGCGGGTGATGGAGGTCACCGCATCATTGGTGTGCAGGGTGGAAAAAACCAGATGGCCGGTGAGGGCGGCCTGGGCTGCATGGGCCGCGGTTTCATAGTCACGAATCTCACCAATCATGATGATGTCCGGATCCTGACGGAGGATATTACGAAGGATGTTAGAGAAGGTGACGTCAATCTGATTCTGGACGGCAATCTGGTTAAACTCCTCATAGACCATCTCCACCGGGTCCTCCACCGTGGTGATATTGATCTCCGGGTTGGAGACGTGATGGAGGGTGGAGTAGAGGGTGGTTGATTTACCGGAGCCCGTGGGGCCGGTGACCAGGACAATGCCATGGGGCGCCTCGACAAAAGACTTATAGACTGCGAGATCGCGCTCGTTAAAGCCGATATCCTCAATGTCTTGAAAGAGCACCTCGGAATTTAAGATACGGAGCACCGCCTTCTCACCAAAGGAAACCGGCACGGTGGAGACGCGAATCTCAGCCTCCTGTTTATGGTGTTGGACCTTGATGCGGCCATCCTGGGGCCGCCTCTTCTCGGCAATATCGAGGCGGGCCAGATATTTGATACGGCTGACCATGGCAGCATGAATAACCTTGGGCAGATCATAGATGGTGTGAAGAACGCCATCAATCCGAAAACGGACCAGACTTTTTTCGCGCTTCGGCTCAATATGGATATCAGAGGCCCGCTCGTCAAAGGCATAGTTGAACATATGGTTGACGGCAGCCTTGATATTTTTATCTGAAGAGCTGATCTCCTGGGCCGAACCAATCTTGACCAGCTGCTCAAGATTGCTGATATCTACACTGGGGCCGCCAAGATGGACCTCGGCAGCGGAGATGGAACTCTGGAAACCAAAAAACTCGGCAAGGATACGGGAGATCTCACTTTTTGTGGCCAGGTGCGGGTTAATCCGCACCTGGTTGGCCCGGGTAATGTCTTCCAGAATAGCCAGTTCGCCCGGCTCATAAATCGCCATTTCCAGGACGCCGTTTCTGATCTCAAAGGGTACCAGAAGATGGCGCATGGCAAAGTTCTGGGGAATGGTCTTGGTGACCACTTCCATATCTAATTGAAGGGGGTCGAGCTTCTTAAAGGGCAAATCCTTGTCAGCCGCCACGGTGCGGATGACCTCTTCTTCAGAGAGGAACTCACCATCCCGGCCAGGAATCTCCAGGTTAAAAGAGATAATGACATCAACCAGGTCCAGGCGCTGCTCGTTCCTGTCAATACCGCGGTCACGCAACTTATGGCTGAGATTCTGGCGCTTTTGTTCTTTTTTCAGGGAAATCATCTTGCGCTGTTCAGCGCTGATGAGCTTATGGCGAAAGAGCAGGTCGAGCAGATATTGTTCGTCGTTAAGAAGCTGCATGGTGATC
Organism: Thermodesulfobacteriota bacterium; assembly: GCA_039715015.1. Taxonomy (GTDB): domain Bacteria; phylum Desulfobacterota; class Desulfobulbia; order Desulfobulbales; family SURF-16; genus BM506. The sequence goes on along the minus strand of JBDLIE010000008.1, from coordinate 64,445 downwards.
TTTTTCAGGCATCAAGTGGATAAAAAGTGGAAACGCCGTTTCAAAATTGAGGCTGATTTAGTATATAAATGTTTTAATAGTTCACCAGGCCATAAAAACACCAAACGCCTGGGAACTGTAAGAATTCAGCAGTGATGCAGATGCACGGAAGAGGCCTGTGAGCAGGTAAGCGGAGCGCAAGCGTAGACTCCGATAGCCTTCTATGCAAGCAGGTCGATGACAAAGCAGATGCGTTGCTGCTGAACTCTTACTAGATGTTTTAACTCATTAGAGAGAAAGTCACAAAGAAGTAATTCGTTATTTTCCTTGGACTTTATGGTTTTCAGGCCGCCAGATATACCCTGCTTATGGCCTGACTTTCCCTAATTATACTGTCCCCATCTTAACAAAGGATAGAGGAGTCTTTCCCATGCTCGCACGCATCCAGGTTGGTCTGAAACCTGCCTTTCGTGATTCTTTCGGCGAAACCACTGCCACCGGTATCAAAAACGACCTTGGCCTGGCCGTGGATTCGGTCCGTACCATCAAGGTCTTTACCGTGGAGGCCGATCTCAGCGACGAGCAGCTCCTGACCGCTGCCCAGGGTCCTTACTGCGACCCGGTCACCCAAGACTACTCTTTGGGCCCCCTGGCCCTGGACTGGGATTATACATTTGATTGGCTGATTGAGGTGGGATTCCGGCCCGGCGTCACCGATAATGAAGGCCGTACTGCAGCCTCGGCCCTGGAGCTTATGCTGGGCCGCCAACTTGAGGGCACAGAGGCGGTCTACACCTCCACCCAGTTTCTGATCCGCGGCAAGCTGAGCGCTGCTGATGCCGAGACCATTGCCAAGAAGGCCCTGGCCAATGAGCTGATCCAACGTTTCACCATCATCAACCACGCAGATTTCGTTAAGCAGGGCGGCCTTGAGCCTTACGCGGCCAAGGTGGTTGACCAGGCCAAGGCCGTCTCCAACGAGATTGATCTGGATGTCTCCGATGACGAGCTTATGCGGATCAGCAAGGAGGGTGTCCTGGCCTTGACCCTGGATGAGATGATTTTCATCCGCTCCTATCTGAGCCAGCCGGAAATTATTGAACAGCGCAAGGCCCATGGTCTTGGCAGCAAGGTCAAAGATGTGGAGCTTGAGGCCCTGGCCCAGACCTGGTCCGAGCATTGTAAGCATAAAATCTTCTCCGGCAATATCGAGTACCACGACCTTGATAGCGGTACGGTGGAGCAGGTCGAAAGCCTCTTTGATTCCTGCATCCGCACCCCCACCGCCGAGATCCGCAAGTCCATGGGCGATGATGACTGGTGCCTCTCCGTATTTAAAGACAACGCCGGGGTGATCAGCTTTGACAACGACTGGAACGTGGTCTTCAAGGTGGAGACCCATAACAGCCCCTCAGCCCTTGACCCATACGGCGGCGCCCTCACCGGTATTGTCGGCGTTAACCGCGACCCGTTCGGCACCGGCATGGGCGCCAAGCTGCTCTGCAACACCAATATGTTCTGCTTTGCCACTCCTTTTTACGACAAGGAGATCCCGGCCCGGCTGCTGCACCCCAAGCGTATCTTTGAAGGGGTGCGCACCGGTGTTGAGCATGGCGGCAATAAGAGCGGTATCCCCACGGTGAACGGCTCCCTCTATTTTGACGACCGCTTTGCCGGCAAGCCCCTGGTTTTTTGCGGCACCGTGGGCATCATGCCCAAAGAGGTGGGCGGCAAGCCTTCTGAGGACAAGATCGCCCTGCCCGGTGACCTCATCGTTATGACCGGCGGCCGGATCGGCAAGGACGGCATCCATGGCGCCACCTTCTCCTCTGAGGAGCTTAACGAAAACTCGCCGGCCACTGCCGTGCAGATCGGTGACCCCATCACCCAGAAGAAGATGTTCGACTGCCTGATCAAGGCCCGCGACATGGGGCTGTACCGCTGTATCACCGATAACGGTGCCGGTGGTCTGTCCTCCTCAGTGGGCGAGATGGCCGAGTTCACCAACGGCTTTGAGCTTCACCTGGACCGCGCCCCGCTGAAATACGCCGGCCTCCAGCCTTGGGAGATTTTCCTCTCCGAGGCCCAGGAGCGGATGACCCTGGCCATTCCGCCGGAGAGAATCGATGGTTTCATGGATCTCTGTAACAAGATGGATGTCGAGGCCACCATCCTCGGCACCTTTACTGATTCAGGAAAATTCCACTGCCTCTACGACGGCAACACCGTGGCCTATCTGGACATGGATTTTGTCTACAAGGCCCTGCCGCCCATGGAGATGGTGGCCAAGTGGCAGCAAAAGACCTTTGCCGAGCCTGCCCTGCCCGCCAGCCCTGACTTAAACGACGAGCTGATGAAGTTACTGGGCAGCCTCAACATCTGCTCCAAAGAATATGTTGTTCGCCAGTATGACCATGAGGTCCAGGGTATTTCAGTGGTTAAGCCCCTTACCGGTGAGCAAAACGACGGCCCCTCCGACGCGGCTGTGGTCCGGCCTCTGTTTGACTCCTTTGCCGGCCTGGTGGTTTCCCACGGTGTCTGCCCACGCTACTCGGACATCGACACCTACCACATGACGGCCTGCGCCGTGGACGAGGCAGTACGTAACGCCATCTGTGTCGGCGGTTCGCTGGAGGTCATGGCCGGTCTCGACAATTTCTGCTGGTGCGACCCCATCCAGTCTGACAAGACACCGGACGGCCATTATAAGCTGGCCCAGCTGGTCCGCGCCAACCGCGCCCTGGCCCATTACGCCAAGGCCTACGGCGTACCGCCCATCTCCGGCAAGGACTCCATGAAAAACGACTATATGGTGGGCGGCACCAAGATCTCCATCCCGCCCACCCTGCTCTTTTCGGTGATGGCCAAGATTGATGACGTCCGCAAGGCCGTGACCATGGACGCCAAAAAGGCCGGCGATATGGTCTATGTCCTGGGTACCACCTATGACGAATTGGGTGCCTCCGAGTATGCCGTGCTCAACGGCGGGATCGGCAACAATGTTCCCAAGGTGCGCGAGGCCGACTCCCTGCCCCGTTACCGGGCCTTAGAGGCGGCGATCAAGGACGGCCTGGTGGCCTCCTGCCATGACTGCTCAGACGGCGGCCTTGGCGTGGCCCTGGCCGAAACCGCCTTTAGTGGCGGCCTGGGCATGCACCTTGACCTGAGCCAGGCACCCACAGAGGGTATTGACCGCGATGACGTGCTGCTCTTCTCCGAGTCCCAGAGCCGCTTTGTGGTTACGGTGAGCCCGGACAAGGCCGATGCCTTTGAGATTGCCATGGCTGGCACCTCAATGGGCCGGATAGGCGTGGTAACAGAGGAACTGACTCTGCAGGCCAAGGGCCTCAGTGGCCGCACGGTGCTCAGCGCCGACCTGGCCGAACTCAAGGCCTCCTGGCAGGCAACCCTGGATTTCTAGGGGAAGCAGAACCCATTAAATCGCCCCTGGGGGCGATTTTCCCATCTTGGAGATCAACTCGCGCCATGACAAAAAAAACCTTCATCTCCGCCATCAAAGACGGCCAGGCCGTAAACGATCTCTTCATGGTTCAGGACCTCAGCAAGGCAGAGACAAAGGCGGGCAAGCCCTATCTCTCCCTGAAGCTGATGGATAAGTCAGGGGAGATAGGGGCCAAGGTCTGGGACCGGGCCGAACAACGGGAGCCTCAATGCCCGGCCGGCGCGGTTATTGCCATTAAGGCAAGATGTTCCTCCTACCGTAATGCCCTGCAACTCTCTATCACCGATCTTCATCGTGTCCCTGATGAGGAGGTGGATTTCTCGGCCTTTGTGCCCAGCTCCAAAAATGACATTAACGAGATGGCTGCCGAGTTTGCCGGTCTCGCCAACAGCGTCAGCGACCCTTTTATAAAAAAACTGCTGCTGGCCTTCTTTGCCGATGAGGAGTTCTTCGCCATCTTCAAAAAGGCGCCCGCCGCCAAGATGATGCACCACGCCTACCTTGGCGGCTTGCTGGAGCACACCCTTGGGGTGGCCCGCCTGGCCGATGCGGTGAGCAACCTCTACCCGTCCCTGGACCGTTCGCTGCTCATGGCTGGAGCCATGCTCCACGATATCGGCAAGACCAAGGAATTTTCCTTTGATTCCCATCGCTTTGACTATTCTAACGCCGGTCGCCTCATGGGCCACATGGTCATGGCGGTGGAGATGGTTCAGGAGCGGCTCAGCACCATCCAAGATTTTCCTGAAGAGCTCGCCGTCCGGGTCAAACATCTCATTCTCAGTCACCACGGTCGCTACGATTTCGGCTCCCCCACTCTGCCCATGCTCCTTGAGGGCTTTGCTCTCAACTTCATTGACGATATGGACGCCAAAATCAACACCATTGAAAAGGTGAGCGAACAGGCCAAGGAAGAGGGCTACCAGTGGAGCGACTACCAGCGCAGCCTGGAACGCTTTCTCTTTGTCAAAGGCCGCAGCGCCCAGGTCGATGAAGAGGAGCCTTCTGAACCTGAAGCCACCGAAAGCTCACCAGAGCCTCCGTCCCCTCGAAAACAACCCTCGCTTTTTTAAAAAGCTTACAGGCCGTCAGCCAAAGTCATTGTCACCAAGGCAGAAACCCAGACGTCTAAACAACTTTTCGTCCAGCGCCTATATTAAACACGCCGCTGCAGGAACTCACCCCTGTGAGCGAAACGATTAATCTCCAGAGGGAAAGATTATCTTAGTATTGCCCGGGGGGGCGGGCTCCTACATACCATTTCAATCTCCCTTCTCATCATTCTCACCTCTCTGGGGAGGAAACGACCTGAACCAATCCAGGCAAACTCCTTGCATCCATAACCTCGGCCATATTAAGCTTTTTTTATGGCCGCAAAAATCTCCCCTCCATCACCTGCCCCCCCCTACCAACCAAGGCTCTACCTGGCCCGGGGGGTCATGGAGCATCCTCCTCCCTATTTCCTGCGTCTCTCCTGTTGGGATGATGCCCAGAAATGCATGGTCTCCCGCCAGCTCTTTGAACTTGGCATTGACCCTGAGGAGTACATCGTCTATATCGGCGAGCGGGGTTTTTATATTGCTGAAGACCTCATTGACCAGATTGATCCGCTGCTGGACAATGCTGAGGACCTCCTGGAAGAACTTCTCTACCCCTTTGTCAGCCCCATCATTCGCCGCCACCTTGAACGTTTCCCCAGCCGCAAAAATATACGCAGTTCGCCGCTTACAGCGGAGCAGGAAGAGGCCATCCGCCACGACATTGAAGATTTTGACCGCCGCCGCCTCCACTACCTGCTTTACGGCTCCATTGACCAGAGCCGTCTCTACCAATTGCCCGGCAAGGTTGCCAGAAAGCTCCTGGGCATGAGCCGCGATCAGCGGGAACAGTACTTTGTTGAACAGGAGCGGGAGGCCCTCTATGAGGAAGAGGTGCGCAATTATCTCTTTGCCATCTTTCATCTCTCCCGTTTTTTTGACCAGTCTTTCGTTCTCCATGCCCCCCAGATGCTTGAAGAAGAGGAGGTGGACAATTTCTTTGTCCAGGAACTCTGCACCTTGGCCGACAACAAATCTTTCTGGCAGGGCATGGTGCTGGGCCCGAATTTGCCGGAGTATCTCAAACGCTACCTCTGCCTCTGGGTAGATTACCAGTATGGCGGCAATCCACTTCTTGACGATTATCTCCGCCGTTTCATGGCCGATCACCGCACATTTAGTTTTCCGGAATCTGCTGAGAAAATCAGCGATGAGGAATATCAGGAGATTTTCGATGCCGGCCTGGAAGAGTTAAAGAAGATGAGTAAACGCGAACTCACCCGCCTCTACCGCCAACAGGCCATGCTCCTCCATCCTGATACCGGCGGCGACCATGACGTCTTTGTCCGCCTCACCGAGGCTTATAATCGCCTGCTGGCCGGCAAGAAGCGCCGTTAACAAATCAGGCTTTCAGACAAATTGGTTACAGAGGACGTCCCTGCTCATCAATGGCCCTCAACAAAGAGCCGTCTGGACCTTGCATATCAGGGCCCAGGACCCATGGTTTAAGACATTCCTTGTCTTTGACGCAGGGATCAGTGAGAGACTTTAGAAAGTTGACAATATCAGTGAGCTGACCATCGCTTAAGGAAAATTCGGTAAGGGTTGCAATGCCCTGGTCCTTATTTCTTTGAAGATGGGCCAAGACATCCTTAGTGTTTTTTTCGGCATCCTTACTTGGAATCATGGGGTCAAGCTCCTCGAAATTACACCTGGCAACGGCCTTTGCTGGAGAGGAATGGTGGCGGACAACCTCTTCTAAACTTCCATAAAAACCTGAGTGGCCATATGGCCCTGTGACCTCAACATTGAGAAGCGATTGAGTGCGGAAGGCATGCGTGTCTAAAGGGTTGCCGGTCTCCCGGAACCGTCCAAAATCATCGGTTCCGGTCTCGCCATCACCCTTGCCGACTCCCACCTGGGGAATGCAGAGTACATAAAAATTCTCGTCGCTAAAAAAATCACCGCTATGGCATGCGGCACAACCGGTACCCCCCTGATTGACCCCTTTAAAAAAGAGAAGCGCTCCGCGTTTAGCGGATTGGCTTATGGCAGAAGTATTACCCTGCACATATGACCGCCAGGGATTGTTAATAAAGAGCTGGGACTCCTCATAAGCGCTGATGGCCTTGGCAATATGGGCGTAACTTATGAGTGATTTTGGCTCTTTATAACCTGGAAAAGCGCGCTTGAATTCTTGCGTCCAATTATTTTCGGCAAGACGCTGAACCAGACGGCGACGTACTTGCTGCCGGTCTTTTCGAATATCTGCCATCACTTCTGTCGCCCTGCCACGCATCTCATCAACAGAAGTGACAGGAAAACGGGCCTGGGCCTCAAGAAGACTGTTGCCTGCCTTGGGGTCAGCCACGCCAAAATCGGAATCCGGTGTCCGGATGGTCATATTGCCATTCTTTTCACCTAAAACTTCCACCCGGCCATCAAAAAAAAGCGCTTTTTTCCACAGGCCGGCATTGAAGGTGGTGGGAGAGTTCCTTGGCACTGTGAAAACACCACCGGGATGTGTTCTTCCTTCACCCAGAATATCTGCATTAACAGCCTCAACCCCTATGGGCAGAGGAAGATTGTCTCCACCACCAAGAAAGGGGTGATGGCAGCTCACACAAGCCGTATCTCCCTCCAGACTAAGCGATTTTGAAAAGAATAATTTCATGCCCAACTGAGCTACGGAGCTGTCAATTTTAACAGGATCCCGCCCTTTGCTGGGATCCCCAGTCAAAGAGTGTTCATTGATTATTTTTGCCAGCTGACCATCTAGATCCTTAGCCCCTTGGACTTGTTCCTTCATGCAACCGGAACCGGTCAAGATGAGAAGTGCGAAAATTCCACCCATGGCGGAAATTATGGATCGTTTCACCTGCATACCTCCTGCAAAGCACCCCGTTTACATTTGGGTGAGGGGTTACCCCTTTTAGCGCTTAACCTTTTAGCCTGAAAACTCATGGTACCACGCCTTGATTATTTTAAGAAAAATAGATGCCACACCTCATTCTTCTAAAAAACGAAATAAACTCTCACGTAGGTCTATCTTTATCCACTATTTACTTAACAATAGATTTCCCCTAATATTTTCTTTAGATAAAGTCCTTGATCTTTATAATTCAGCATGGAGGTTAGCGCATCATGCATTTGAAAATTTTCTCCTTTACCTCTTTTATTTTTTTTCTCTTTCCCCCCCTATTCTTGCTACAAGCCGCCACCGTTGAGTACGAGCTGACCCTTGAGCAAAAAGAGATGAATTACACTGGCCAGCCAGCCCAGGCCATGACCATCAATGGCAGCATTCCCGGCCCCACTCTCACCTTCAAGGAAGGTGATTTTGCCCGCATCAAGGTGCACAATAAAATGAATGTGGAATCCTCCATCCACTGGCACGGACTTCTGGTGCCTCCTGAGATGGATGGTGTGCCCAATATCAGTTTTCCCCCCATTGCCGCCGGCACCACCTTTACCTACGAGTTTCCCATCCGTCAGAGTGGCACCTACTGGTACCACTCTCACACCAGCCTCCAGGAGCAGCGGGGGGTCTACGGTTCCATTGTTATCGCCCCACCCCAACCTGACATCAAGGCGGACCGCGGCCATGTGATCCTGCTCTCAGATTGGACAGATGAGGACCCCCATGCTGTCTTGCGCACCTTGAAGCGGGGCAGCGAATGGTATGCCCTTGAAAAGGGCAGCGGCCAGAGCATCTTCGGTGCTGCAAAGGCCGGTAAACTAGGCGACTATTTCACCAGGGAATTACAGCGCATGCCGCCCATGGATATTGCCGACATCGCCTATGACTGCTTTCTTGCCAACGGTCAGGCCGAGACCTCTTTAAAGGCTCTGCCGGGAGAAACGATACGGCTACGGATCATTGACGGCTCAGCCACCACCTATTTCCACCTGGAATTTGCCGGCGGCCCCATGGCCATTATTGCCGCAGACGGCCAACGGGTTGTACCTGTTGACAAAGACCGCTTTTTGATCGGTGTGGCCGAGACCTATGATGTGCTTATCACCATGCCTGCCCATGGCTCCTATGAACTGCGGGCCACGGCCCATGACGGCTCTGGCTACGCTTCTGTCTGGCTTGGTGCAGGCCATAAGACCTATGCCACCAATCTTCCCAAACCCAACCTCTATCAAGGCATGGGCCACTTCAATCTTGCAGATGTCTTTGCCCTGACCCCGGCAGGCTCCATGGGCATGGAAGACGCCAAGGTGGATCGTGGTGACCTCGACAAGCCCGGCATGGCAGGCATGGAGGGCATGGATGGCATGGGCCACGGCAATACCAGCCACCCTTCTGGTCATGCCGGCCATGACAGGGGTGAGCAGCACAAAATGACCGACCACTCCCAACACCAGATGGCCCGCCCTAACGGCCACCAGCAACATTCCATGGCCATGGCCCATGGCCGGCCACAAGCTCCGGCAAGAGGCGGCAAGCAGTTTGCTGCCAATTTTAGCATCCTGGGACCTGACATCGCTTCAGCCCCTGAACTGGCTGTTGATGGCATGGATCCACGCCGCCCCCTCACGCCATACAAAGAACTACGGGCCCTCCGCAAAACCGCCCTTGCAGGCGAGGCAAAACCGGTGCGGGAAATCCGTCTCACCCTTGATGGCGATATGGAGCGCTACATCTGGACCCTGAATAATAAAACCCTGGCAGAGAGTGACTCCATCCAAATCAAGGAAGGGGAAGTTGCCCGTTTCATCATGATCAACCGCACCATGATGCATCACCCTATGCATCTGCACGGCCATTTCTTTCGGGTGGTCAATGGCCAGGGTGATTATTCTCCCTTAAAACACACAGTGGATGTGGCGCCCATGTCCACCACGGTCATTGAGTTTGACGCCAATGAGGCGGGCGACTGGTTCTTCCACTGCCATCTTCTCTATCACATGAAAAGCGGCATGGCCCGGGTGGTGGAGTATGACAACTTCAATCCCGGCCCTGAGGTTATGGCTGTCCGCCCCAACCTCTACAAGGACCCTTGGTATTTCTGGGGTGAGGTTGACCTGCTCAGCCAGATGACGGAAGGAATCCTGATGGCCAGCAACACCCGCCACATCATTTCTGCCGAATGGCAAGGGGGCTGGCAGGATGTTGATGAAAATGAGTGGGAAGGAGAGCTGCGCTGGGATTATTACCTTAACCGTTTCACCACCATCTTTATCGGCCAGTATGTTGAGGGCGACGCTGAGGACGAGTTTGAAAGGAGCCGGGCCATGGCAGGTCTCACCTATCTTTTGCCGCTGAATATCGAATCAACCATGTGGCTTGACACGGATGGCGAAGCGAGGATTGGCCTGGAAAAAAGCTTTGACCTCACCCCCCGCCTCTCTCTCTATGGCGAGGTAGAGTATGACACGGTGGAGGATTGGCAGGGCGGCACCGGCCTCAGATACACCCTGGATCAAAACCTCTCCCTGGTGGGCAACTGGCACTCCGACTTCGGCTTTGGCGGCGGCTTTCAGTTTCGCTTTTAGGATATGAGGAGGAATATATTGCCGGCGGCCTGCTGGCTATGACACCATATGGCCCTGGTCGCCGCTGGGTCCAGCTGCTTTCAAGGTTTTATGTGATACATAAAAAAATGTGCTTACCAACGAAACTCAGCCCACCATTTATCGTTATAGCGCATGGTTGCATGAGTAGCTTAATTTGTAGGAGCCCGGCCCTCCGGGCGATACGAGGGAAGGCTTGAGCTGAAAAATTGCTTCTAATCGCCCGGAGGGCCGGGCTCCTACAGCATCGTGCTTCAAAAAAGGCTCTTCACGGGTTAGCGCGGGAGAGTTGTTTGTTGCATTGATCTTTTTAGCAGCAATATCCTTTTATTCCTTTTCACCCGCGTCGCTGCTACTCGTTTAAAAAAGAACTGCAAAAAGACGTTCCTAACGACAAAAATTCCACGCTCATTTGTGAAGAACATAAAAAAAGGCCACCCCTTGCGGGGCGGCCTTTTTTTACGAGAACGTATGCTTAACTAACTATGGGGTACAGTGATCATAGTAGTTGGTGTCAACGAACTCATTGATGGCAGCGGTGTTCTCGGTGCCATCAGGGTTACAGGGTTCACTTAAGCCACGCTCAGGACGCTCGATGTCATGACAGAAGGTACAGCCGATGCCGGAGCCTTTTCCGGTATGGTTATGCATCCCCTCCCAGTCACGCTTGAGGCTCTTCTCGGCATGACACTGGCTACAGATCATGGCCTTGTCTGCCGCATCAACAACACCGTTTTTATCGGCATCCTTGAGGGCATAACCAAGCTCATCAAGCTTACTTGTGGTTTCGACGAGGAAGTCACCGCTGGCATGATGACAGCTGGTACACTCAGCCACATCAGAAGCAGGGCTTACGCCATGGTTAATGGCCATTTCTGCTTCCAGCTTCTTCCACTCATGGTTTCCGACGTAACCGGCATACGCCTTACCTCTTTCAGCTGCCTCGTCAGCAAGACCGGTCTTAAACTGCCAAACCACATCATAAGGAATGACCTTACCGGCATCAGGCCCGTCACTCATCACCGCCATATTGGACCAATGACGTTTAATGGGCACCATTTTGCTGACTCCAAAGGCATCATTGACGTCACCGTTGGCATCCGCCACCAGATCAAGACCGCTGATAGGATCAACCTTGGACAGGGTCTCGCCAAGGGCGTAGACATAACTGGTGCCGTCAAAAAAGACATGTTTCGGAGCAACATTGGCTTCCTTAAGCTCCAAACCAGCCCAGGCACCTTGACCACTACACAGGGCCTGATTCCACTCAGGATGGGTCCAGTCACGCGACATCTCAGTGGCTCCTCCTTTACCAAAGGCAGGGATATGACAGGACTGACAGGCAACGCGCGGCGTATGGCGATCCGGCTCAACCCGAGCGCCGGCAGCAGCATGACCACCTGAATCCATGCCAGGATGGCACTCGATACAGGCCTTCACAGCTCCGCCCTCAGTGGGACGCAGATCAATACCACGGCCAGGAACGGCGTGGCTTGATGGCACATGGCAGCTCGAACAACTCAGGCCAGCACCGCCATTGGCCACAGAGGCCAGATGGACATCTTCCGCACTGGAAGGATCCTTGGTGGACAGACCGATATCGCCGCGTTTGGTCCAGTCACCGCCGCCGGCCTTGGCATGACAGCTCAGACAGGTCTTGGTGGTGGGCTTATGGGCTGTTTTGATCAGGTCAAGGGCGGTAGCACCGGGCATGGAAGCCCACTTAAAGGCGACATAGAACTCGCCGGTGACATCATCCCGGTCAGCTGGGATATAGGTTTTTTCGGTTCCCTGCCAGTCAATAATAGTATCATGGTTGGCGGGATCAGGATCACCTGGAAAGGCACGGGCATAGGCGTCATTATGACAGCGCAGACAGTCGAGGTCTGCGGCAACCAGATTTTCGGTCTTGCCTAAGGTAGGATGGCAGCCGAGACAGGCGGCCCCTGCCATATCTGGGTTAGGATAGCTGCAGAATGTATTAATCTCACTTAACTTCTGGCTATCGCGGGTCATGTTTGTGACATTGGGTGCGGCAGTGGGCTTCATACCGTGTAACGAGTTAGCGGCGGCAAAACCCTCAGCAGCATGACACTCAAGGCATTTGGCGGTGACTTCTGCCGGAGTGTTAAAGGTACCGGTTATATCTGCATGATTGGGGTTAATGTCTGGCAGACAAAAACCTCCTACGGGCTCTACTTCACATCTGCCACAGGTGTTGAGGACCCAAACGGTGGGATCAGAATCATTACAATCCTCGCTTGCGTTGTAACCATCACCATCATTATCTACGGGCTTAGCTGCAAAGACATCCTGGGCGCCAAGGCCCACTGTCATCACCAGGGCGCATAGTAATGCTCCTTTTTTTATCATTTTTCTCTCCTAGCACTAGTATTTCTTTTCTTTATTGATTGTGGCCAATTATTTTGGGATTCCTCCTTTTCCCGTGTTGTTTTTTGATAAAATCAAGCGGTTCAAAGACACTCTGGAGATATTAAATTCTAAAACCACAAACCCTGTGATGGAGGTCATGGTCGAGAGATCAAAGTATAGTTGCCATAAAGCAAAACCAATGCCGCTGCGACAAATTGTCACAATTTGGGAAAATTTTCATGTAAGATTAACAAGTTGAAAGAAAGAGGGAATGCCAGAGAAATCCGGGCACACTGAACCTAACCAGAAGAAAATAGCCATATGGCCAGCGCCAAATAGCCATATGGCTATTTTCACATGACGGTACATCGTCCCATAACATCCCCTGGTCCATATCTTGGCCAGAAGGCCGAGGAGGTGTGACAAGATGCCGCAACTTCACTTTTTAGACATACAGTATTTGCCAGGCCTGGCAAACAGAAAGATGATAGCAAAAGAAGCTCACACAGGACAACCAGCTAAGATCATTCAAAAAATCTAGTGCTTTTTTTATCAGGGATAAAGCCGCTTTCCTGCCATTTTTTAAAATGGCCCTCCAGGATGGCCACCCGGCTAAAACCCTTGCGGCGTAAGACAAAAGAAGCCCACCAGGCCCGGGGGCCATGGGCGCAATAAACCACCACAGGGCTATCCTTATCAGAGCTGATCTCTGCATGACGCTTGCCGACGGAATAGAAAGGGATGTGGATGGCGCCCGGGATATGGCCCTCGGCATATTCGCCTCCACTACGGACATCAACAACAACCGGGGCTGTCCCCTCGTCAACCAAGGAGTGCAATGTTAAACGTGTTATCGCGCCGGAGCCGGACGAGCAGCCGCCACTCAGACAAATTACCGCCATGATGAGAAAAACTAAAAACCAACGATGGAGTTTGAAACTGTTCATCCTGGCAAGATAGGTTAGAACTTGACAACCTGCAAGGGCCTGCTACTCTTCCTCAAAAGAGTTTCCACAGGGCGCCTTGCTATAAAAAATTCTGATTTCCATCTAATCTCAGCCACCTTCCTGGGATGGTGCCGTAGGAGGACGCCAAGGGTATTTGAAGTCTTCGCTTATCTCCTGCGGGGCACCCGGCCCTGCGGACGATAAAGAGACAACTCTGACTCGCCAGGTAGTCCATCGCTCACAGGGGTGAGCTCCTACAGGTCCCTATTTGTCGCCTGATGATGAGATAATGGCTGAAACATGGGGGTAATCAAATAAAAAATTACACTATGCTTATACCTCTCTCCACTGTCATAGGCCAGACCAAGGCCAAAAGCTTTCTCCTCTCCTCCTTTGCCAAGGAAAAGATGAGCCACGCCTACCTCTTCAAGGGTCCCAGCGGCGTGGGTAAAAAAATGCTGGCCCGGGCCTTTGCCGCCTTTATAAATTGCACTTCGCCAGCAAACAATGATTCCTGCGGCAGCTGCCCTTCCTGCAAGAAATTCAACTCTGACAACCACCCCGATCTTCTTGTTATTGAACCCCAGGGGGCAGGCATCAAAATTGCCCAGATTCGCCAACTGCAAAAAGACCTGACCTACCCCCCCTTTGAGGCTAAAACCAGGGTGGTGATCCTGCCGGACATCCACGACACCATGCGGCGGCCCGAGGTGGCAAACTCCCTGCTTAAAACCCTGGAGGAACCGCCACCTGACACCCTGCTGGTTCTCACCGGCGATGAGGCGGGCGGCATCCTGCCCACCATTCTATCGCGCTGTCAGCTCGTGCCCTTTTCACCCTTAACCTGCCAAGAGGTTGCCGGTCTGCTCAGCCCGGAGGTGGCCTCCAGCCAGGCATTGACCTTAGCCGCTGTGGCCGAGGGCAGCCCTGGCCGGGCCGTGCTTTTGGACGGCATGGGCCTTCTTGAGTTACGCAGGGAGATGATCGACACCCTGACCAACCTCGACCCAAGCAGCCCCGAGGCGGTTGATCTGGTCTATGGTCTGGCTGCCCAGGCCGCTGCCCTCAAGGAAAATCTCGGCGAGCTTTTTGACCTTCTCACCACCTGGCTGCGTGACCTCACTGTGCTTGCCTTTGAAAAAAAAGGGCAGCTCATCAACCATGACCTTGCGGCTCTTCTTGAGGATGGCCAGCACCACTGGAGCCAATCCGGCCTGCTGGCCGCCATCGACCATATCGACCAGGCCCGCCGCCAGCTCCTGCGTAACTGCAACCGCACCCTGGTCTGCGAGGTTCTTTTCTTTGCCTTGCTAAGGGAAAAATGTTAATGGTTGATGTTTAACAGACACCTTAGAATGTGACACCAAGAGGAATCCAAAGGTTGCTGTCCGGCAACTCTTTGAGTTCATTCCGGTTTCAGTTCCCATATATAGCCATGACCCAAACAGCAGAATCCCAGGGCCCCGAAAAACCAGAGCAGCCACCGGAACCATCTGACAGATGGTACAAGGTCCGTTTTCGCGCCCACGATCAAATCTTTACCGCCGGAGCCAAGCTCCAGGACCTTCATAGCGATGAAGATGTCATGGTGGTGACCGATCACGGCCCGGAACCCGCCACCATTGTTGGCCTGGGCCCCCAGCCTGTTCTTGAAGGCAAACTTGCCGGCCTCAAACCTTCCCTAAAAATCCAACGGCGTTGCAACGTTGATGAGAGGGAGAAGTATGCCCGTCTGATGGAAAAGGAGGGGGAGGCCTTCAAGTCCTGCGTCGAACTCATCAAAAAACATGGCCTGGCCATGAAGCTCATCAAGGTTGAACGCTTCTTTAATGGCAGCAAAATCATCTTCTATTTCACCGCAGAAAACAGGGTGGACTTTCGCGCCCTGGTCAAAGATCTGGTCCAGGAGTTTAGAACCAGGGTGGAGATGCGCCAGGTAGGTGTCCGGCACGAGACAAAAATGATCGGCGGCCTGGGCAGCTGTGGCCGGGAGTTATGCTGCTCCTCTTACATTGATAATTTTGCCGCTGTTTCCATTAAGATGGCCAAGGAGCAGAACCTGCCCCTCAACCCCTCCAAAATCTCCGGCATCTGTAACCGCCTGCTCTGCTGTCTTACCTATGAATTTCCCATGTACAAGGAAATCAGACGAAAAATGCCGCGCTGCGGGAAAATCATCACCATCGACAACAAGCCCATGAAGGTGATCAAGCATAACGTCCTTGAAGAATCGATCACCGTCCTTGACTCGGAAGACCGCTCTGCAACCATTGACCTGCCGCGCTCCACCTGGGAGCCTCTGGCCCAGAAGATGCGCCAGCAAAACAGAAGCAAAAAACCCCGGCAAGACAAAAAACAAAAAAATTCCTCAGATAAGAATGGCAAACAACGAGGAAAGAAGAAATGACCACCTATATCACCACCCCTATATTTTATGTCAATGCCCAGCCCCATCTGGGCCACGCCTACTCCACCATTGTTGCTGACACCTACGCCCGTTTCCGGAAATTATGCGGTGACGATGTCCGCTTCCAGACCGGCACGGACGAGCATGGCGATAAGATTGTTCAAGCAGCGGAAGGGGCCGGCGAATCTCCCAAGGAGTATGTCGACCGGATAAGCTCCCTGTTTCGCGATTCCTGGCCACTACTGGCCATCGCGCCTGACAACTTCATCCGCACCACTGACAGCGATCATATCAACAACGTCCAAAACATCCTCCAAAAGGTCTATGACCAGGGCGATATCTATTTCAGCGAATATGAAGGCCTCTACTGCCAAGGCTGCGAGCGCTTTCTCACCGAAAAGGAGCTGGTGGAGGGCAATTGCCCAGACCATCGCAAACCGCCGGAAAAGATCCGCGAGCAGAACTACTTTTTCAAGATGAGCAAGTACCAGCAATGGCTCATCGATCATATCAACAATAATCCAGATTTCATCACCCCGGCACGCTACAAAAACGAGATGCTCTCCTTTTTGAGCGAACCCCTGGATGACCTCTGCATCTCGCGGCCCACCAGCCGTTTGACCTGGGGAATCCCACTGCCTTTTGACGACAAGTTTGTCACCTATGTCTGGTTTGATGCCCTGATCAACTACCTCAGCGGTCTGGGCTATCCGGACGATGGGAAATTTTCCACTTACTGGCCAGTGGCCGAGCATGTCATCGCCAAAGACATCCTCAAGCCCCATGCCATCTTCTGGCCCACCATGCTTAAAGCCATGGGACTTGAGCCTTACAAAAAACTCCATGTCCACGGTTACTGGAACATGGGTGAGGCCAAGATGAGCAAATCCCTGGGCAATGTAGTGCGCCCCAAGGAGATGGTGGAGGAGTTTGGCGTTGATGTGGTGCGTTACTTCCTGCTGCGCGACATGTCCTTTGGTTTGGACTCATCTTTTTCGGCAGAGGCTGTGGTGGCCCGCCAGAATTCTGACCTGGCCAATGACCTGGGCAACCTTTTTTCCCGCTCCCTTACCATGGTGGGTAAATTTGTTGATGGCAAGGTGCCTGAACCGGCTGAACCCCGGCCAATCGACGCGGCCCTGGCCGATGCCTGCACCGCCATGGTGGAAACCTACAGCAAAGAGATGACCGATTTTCGATTCCACCTGGCCCTGCAGGCCGTTTGGGAGGTGGTGGGCAAGGCCAATAAGTACATTGTTGAAAATGCTCCCTGGGAAATGGTCAAGGACGAAGAGCAAACGAAACATCTGGATACAGTTTTCTACTATCTCCTGGAGACCTTGCGCATTCTCGCCCTGACTGTGGAGCCGATTATGCCGGGTACAGCTGCTAAGATGCGGGCCGCACTTGGTATTGAGGTTGAGGGCGACCTGGCCAGCCTGGCCAGGTGGGGGAAACTCACCCCCGGCACCGCCATTGCCAAGCCCGAACCCCTCTTCCCGCGCATGGAGAAGAAAAAGGGCAAGCAACAGGCCGCTAAGAAAAAGGCCAAGCCCGGCAAGGACAAGAAGACAGAACTTGAAGGGGTTATCACCTTTGAGGAGTTCGGCAAGGTGGAGTTACGGGTGGCGGAAATTATCGCCGCAGAAAAAATCAAGAAATCTGACCGACTGCTCAAGCTTACTGTCAAGGCCCCGGAAGAACGAACCATTGTTGCCGGCATTGCCGAATATTATCAACCTGACGATCTGCCAGGCAGGCGGGTCATTATCGTTGCCAACCTCAAGGCCGCCAAACTCATGGGTGTCCCCTCCCAGGGCATGGTTCTGGCTGCCAAGGATGGCGACCGGCTTGTTCTCTCCACCGTTGCCGACACCGTTGCCCCCGGTTCACGGGTGGCCTGACCGGCAAGCAGGGGCATCTATGGATGCAGAGCAACCCTTCAAAGAGATTGAGAATTTCAGCAATTATGAAACTGTTCTCAATGCTATTGATGAAGATATCGGCATAGTTAGCCGCGATCACCCTTGTATCTTTGAAAACTCTCACTGTATTGGTATCCATGGCCACAACGCTGGAAAGAGACGAAGGCTGCTGGAATCAAATGGCAGAATATATCCGTAATCATTCAGAGGCAGAATTCAGCCATAGCGTGTGCCCTAAATGCATGATAAAATATTATCCGGAGTTTTCAATTACATGGTTCGGCAAAACAAAGAAGGCGAACAGCAAGCAGCACAAATTTCCCGGATAGTCAGACACTATCCGTCCCCATAAAAGGGGAGGCCACTCACTGGCCTGGCGGTTTATTTTGGTCGCTGGCCAGAGAATCTTTTTCTACCTCTCAATACATTTGCCCACATCCTGAAATGGCGATACTTACAAGCAAGTTTCTTGAGTCCGTTCTCAATGGCGCCAAAGAGCATGGCATTAAGGCCCACATCCTGCCGGCCAGCAAGGGCCTTCTCCTCTTTGCTGAAGGAATTGCCGCCTCCGAGCAATGCAGCCTCCTGAAGAATAAGGCTGCCGAGCTCCACGATGAGCAAACTGCTCCACCTGTTTCGGATGATCAAACGGAAAACTGTCAAGCCCCCGCAGGCCAAAGCACTATCGATTGCCAGGTCACTGTGGAAGAACGGGCCCAGCTCTTTAAATTTCTCAACGGTTAAAGTCTATGAGCAGCGCAAAAAAAACGCCCCCTATTTTCTGCATCAGCAGCGGCAAAGGCGGGGTAGGGAAAACCACCTTTTCAGTCAATTTAGCCGCAGCTCTTGCGGACAGGGGGGCCAAAATCCTTCTGATCGACGGCGATCTGGGCCTGGGTAATGTCGACGTGGTCCTGGGCCTGCAGGTGGACCATACCATCCGTGAAGCAGTGGAGGATGGCCGCGACCCCGCCTCCATCATCCTTGAGGTCCAGCAAAATCTCTTTGTCCTGCCGGCAAGTTCCGGCGTCCCTGAGATGGCTGGTTTAAGCCATGAGGACCAGCACCTTCTCACTAACGTCTTAGACGCTATCATCAAAGACTTTGATCTTGTTCTCGTTGATACTGCCGCAGGTATCGGCGACTCTGTCCTCTGGTTCAACCAGTGGGCCCAGGCCAATATCATCATCCTTACCCCGGACCCGACATCCCTTACTGACGGCTATGCCTTGATGAAGGTCCTTGCCTCGCGCCACGGGAAAAAGGGGTTTCAACTCGTAGTAAACAATGTTAAAAGTAAAAAGGAAGCAATGAGCACCTACACCAATATGGCCACGGTGCTCAAACAATTTTTACAGGAAATCCCCTCCTATTTAGGGCCGCTTCCAAAGGACAGCAAGGTGGTAGAGGCAATTCGCAGCCAGAAACCCTTCCTGCTTGCCGCACCTGATTGCCAGGCAGCCAAGGCCATCCGCGTGATCGCCAGCCAACTTCTGGAGCAGGAAGGCATCTAGCAGCCCCAACAAAACTCTGCAGGCAGAACAACCCTCTTTTTCACTGATCTATGGCTATTATCAGGATTTTCTTACAAGCTGTTGCCGGTCTGGTAAACTTCGTACTTAACGCCTACATGATCATTTTGCTGGCCCGGGCCATTATCTCCTGGGTAAGCCCTGATCCTTACAACCCTATTGTCCGTTTTCTCCACAATGTCACTGAGCCGGTTCTTTACCGGGTCCGCAAGCTCCTGCCTTTTACCTACACATCCGGCATCGATTTTTCGCCTTTGCTGGTTATGCTTGTTATTATTTTCCTGCAAGATTTTCTTGTAAAAACTCTCTATTACATAGCCGCTGCTGTTGGCTGAACAGGCCGACGATTATCATTGGGAGATGAAAGAGATGACTACCATGCTGCTTACCCCGGAAAACATTCAGAACCAACAGTTTAATGTACGCTTTCGCGGCTTTGATGTCGATGAAGTGGATGTTTTCCTTGAAAAGGTCGCCGAAAACTATCTTGTCCTGGTCAAAGAGAACGAAAAATTAAAGAATGAGATGGCTGCCATCCAGGGCGAAAGGGACCAAGTCCAGTCCCAGGAACGCACCTTTAAAAATGCTATCATCTCGGCCCAGACCATCGCCGATGAAATGCAAGCCAAGGCCCAACAAGAGGCCCATGTCCTTAAGGAAAATGCCCGCCTTGAGGTAGAAGCGTCACTCAATTCGGCAAAAGAGGAGGAGAGTTCTCTCAAGGAACACATTAGCTCCCTTATCCTTGAAAAGCAGAAGCTCAAGGATGACCTCAAGGCCTTTCTCTCATCCCACATGGATCGGCTGGAAAGCCAATACCCTGCCAGCGGCCAAGCCACTCGCGCCCCTCAGCAACCACAGGTTGAGGAACCTGCCCCGCAGCCTTCCATTATTGGCGATATTGGCAGTGGCGCAGACCCTGGCCCTGGACAGGAAAAAGAACCCGTGTTCAGCGCTGTTCCCAAAGAACCTGAGGTGGATCTAGGCAACCTATATGAAAAGATTGATCTCTCTGAGATAGGCGATGATGGCTCAGTAGCGCCGGCGGCATCTTCAGGCAACTCTGCCACAGAAGGCCTTAATGACCTTGGCCGCACCATGCCTGATCTTGAGGGAGACATGCTCTTTAGCCTGGATGATCCCCTTGATGACCCACTTGGCCCTGAAACCAACATCGATTCGTCTAAGCTGGACAAAGCTTCCAGCTAGAAATAGTATTTATATTTTTCCCCAAAAAAGGGGGCGCGGCATGATTGCCGCGCCCCCTTTTTTGTTTCCTCATTATACTCTGTTCTCAGGCAGAAAGATATTATTGCAGGAACCCGCCCCTGGGGGCGATTGGCTAGCTCCTGGTACAATAGTGATTTATCGGCCCCAGGGGCGGCTCCTACAAAAACCACTTATCAAAATGGTTTAGCGGCCATAGTTGGTTTCCAGTTCCTCAATGGCCAGCAACCGTTTATCCGGATCAGGATGGCTGGCAAGGAAACTGGCCACGGCGGGCAACTGCTTGTCTTTGGTGAGGCGGTAGAGCATGTCCTTATAGGGCTGAACGCTTCGGTTCCTCTCTAAAAAATAGAGGCAGGCATGTTCATCAGCCTCTTCTTCAAACCTTCTGGAATACCCTGACTCAACAAGCATCATCGGCAAGGCAGAACCCAACGAGGTTAAAGATGCCATATCGCCAAGCAGGGTGGAAATCACCATGAAGACCCCGGCCTGCTGGATCACATGGCGCAGACCATGACGGGCCTGGACATGAACCAGCTCATGGGCCAAGACACCTTCGATCTCCTCATTATTTTCTGAAAAATCAATGAGCTCATCGGTGACAATGACCAGGCCTGAGGGTAAGGCAAAGGCATTGGCACCAATATTTCCCCCTTGCCTAAAAACAAGGGTACAGCCTTGGGTTGGGGCAAAATCATCACAGAGTGTCGTGAAAATTTTCTTCACCTCATCCTGTCGTGCCATGGGCAGATCGGAGGTGGCAAAAAAACGCTTATCAAGAAACTCCAAGGTGTCATGGCTAATGCTGTTCATCAAACCAGCAGGAGCTGCCATGGCTACTTTTTTGGCAAGATGGGGAATGGCAAAGGCCATGAAGGCCCACACGCAGACGACAAGCCCTGCCATACTGGCCGCCACAAGGCGCCAATGGCTTTCTATGAGATGGACAAACTGCAGGCCAAGGTGGGAGCGAAGGAGGTCGTCTAGAAAGCTGAGAATCTCCGGATCATCTACCTGCAGCCGTTGGCCAGCAGGGAACTTCAAAAAACGGCGGCTGGACCCGAGGGGAGGCGTCAGAATACATTTTGCCAAAGGAAGGTCGGCAATCTGCTCTCCGGCCACACTGCGGATTACTACCTGGTCATGGCCGACAATACAGAGCACATCGTGGGCCTGGGAGCTCCTGCCGTCAAAATAAATCCCTTGGAACTCGAGCCTGGCAGATCTACGCATGATTAGAGTCCGACCTCAAAATCAAAGAAATCCATGGCCGCCTCACCCAAGGCATCTTCAGAATCCTCCTCGCCTGCGGTAAAATCATCAAGCCCCTGATAGGTGATGATGGTGAGATTCTCAAAAATATACTTACTCTGGCGGACTTTGGTCCAAGGGAAGAGGAGGCCGGCGGAGACGATGAGAGCGATGATGTTGGTCATCCGAATCCACATCAATTTACCTGCGTCAAGCGTGGAACGAAACTTCACCGCCCCCATGGATGAGTATTTCCAGCAATAGTTGGTGGTCTTGGCATAGACATATTGCTGGGCAAAAATAGTGGTCAGAAAAAAGCCCAGATAGGCAATGACGACAAGGGCGATCATGCCGCCTGACATGGCCTCGCCAGAAGAGCCATCCATGGCCATGACCATGCCGCCAATGATGGAAAAGACAACAATCACCGGCAAAACAACAATGAGAAAGGCCTTCATGTAAATTTTGTAGAAATCGCCGGGAATGCCGCTGAAAGCATTACGATGGCTGCCAAAGGCAAAATTCTCGAAAAAATATTTTTTGCGGCGATAGCCCCAGTAGGGAAGAACTAATCCCAAGGTAAAAGGGATCAGGATGGGGAGGAGGAGATAGGTAATATAGCTCTCTTCAACACTGCCCAGAAAATGAAAACGGATATTACGATAGGCCGAGTTGCGGGCGAAAAAGCGCAGGGATTTAAAGACCAGATAGGGGAAGAGTAGACCAAACATCATGGCGATTACAGAGCTGATCAGCGGCGTAAAGGCATTGGAGATCGAGTAAATAATAAAGCCGCCGCCGATTATCAAATTACCGCGCAGGATGATCATGGGATCGGCCAGATAATCAAAGGGCTCGCCGGCACAGGAGGTGTGGCTGTAAAAATATTGCCTGGTTCGGACCTTGGCCCAGGCGGCGTAGATTCCCAGGGTGATGATGGTCAAAAAGAGATTCACTATCCAGATCCGGAAAAACTCCTGGCCCGTGCCGGTGAATTGCAGGGTGTGCTCATCGCGGGTCTGGTTGAATTCCGGACGCAGCTGGGGCTCTTCTTTCACCCCCTCAAGTGGTTGTTCATCCTGTTGTTCAACGCCTGAGGGGGCTGGAACAGCTTCTCTTGCACCTTCGGCTGTTTTGACAACCTCAAGATCTTTTTGCGGCTCCACCACGCCGCAGGGGCAAGGATGACCTTCTTGTTTTTTAGACCCGCAACCAAGGCAGGAAGCGACCTCAACCATAAACTTGGCTTTGCAGTCGCGGCAGATGGCATTAAACTTCTGGGCCGGCAATTTTTCATCGGGAACCGCATGGTCTTTCCCGCATTCAGGACATACAATATGCATGGACTCTCCTGGAATTTTTTATTTCCGTGACGAACTGGCCAGCTAAAAAAAATCGTTAATTCCTATGATAGCAGATCAGAGATTTTCTGGGCAGCAAGCTAAAACCCCGGCCATCTTACTCAATGGACATTTTGGATATTTTCAAGATTATCGAAAAAGACATCCACCAGAGCAGGGTCAAAATGAAGGCCACGCTGCTCCTTGATGTGGGCCAGCACCTCGTTGGGCTGAAACGCCTTGCGGTAGACCCGGTCATTATTGAGGGCGTCATAAACGTCGGCCAGGGCCACGATACGGGCGAAGACGTGGATATCCTCTCCCTTGAGACCTTCTGGATAACCAGAACCGTCATACTTTTCATGGTGCTGAAGGGCAATAATGGCAGCAGCCTTCATAATGGAGCGCGGTGACGACTTGAGCATCACCGAACCGATCTCGGTGTGGTTCTGCATGGTGGCAAAATCTTCTTCACTCAACTTACCAGGATGATTGAGAATACCATCGGGAATAGCCACCTTGCCGATATCGTGCATGGGAGCGGCCATCCGCAGCATCTCTACCTCGGCCTGGGTGAGGCCGCAGCTTTTGGCCAAAATAAGGCAGATACTTGAAACCCTTTTGACATGGTTTCCTGTTTCCAGGGATCGCGCCTCGGCAATCTCGCCCAGGGTATAGATGATTTCCTTCTGGGTATCTTCAATCTCCTGGTTGAGAAGGACATTCTCAAAGGCGGCATGGACATTGGTGCAGTACACCTCGACAAGGGACTTGCTCAGGTCGTCGAGCTTATCCCACCCTTCGCAATAGAGGAGAACACCCACCCCCGACTCTGAAGGGAAAAATCCCACATAGCGATCACCAAGACAGAGGCAACTCTTTTGATCCCAGGCCCGGTTCAGGTCATTTATGAGATCACCCGGAAGGTCCCAGGACACCGCATTCTCGACCAGGTTTTCATAGCTCCCGGAGCCTGCCAGCACCTCAATGGTGTCAATACTGACCTCCTTATTAATATCAGACACCTGGCAGACCATGGCGTCAGGGCTCATGCCCAGGATGGCGACTAGCTGGGTCAGCACCCCTGAGGCCAGGAGTTTGACGGAACGCTGTTCAAAGAGGGAGGCCGAGGCCTGGATGATATTTTTGAGCCCGGCCCGGTTGGCGTCAATGGTCAGCATATGACGGTAGGTGCGCAGGGAGGAGAGCATCATCGTAAAAAGTTTCTGGGAGGAGAGCTCGGTCTTTTCCTTGTAATCGTTAATGTCATAATCAACGATGATCTTCTCTTCAGGTGCCTGGCCAGGCTGGCCGGTGCGGAGGATGATGCGGACAAAGGAATTTCGTAAATCCTTGCGGACATACTCAACAACCTCAAGGCCGGCATCCTCTTTTTCCATGACCACATCAAGAAGGATAACGGCGATATCGGGATTTTCGGTGATCAGCTTTTTGGCCTCTTCGCCGTTATAGGCATGAAGAAACTTCAAGGGGCTGCCATCGTACCGAAATTGACGAAGTACCAGGGTGGTGATGGTATGAACCTCTTCTTCATCATCAACAACAAGGACCTTCCACGGTTCCTGATAGGATTTACGGGGAGATTCGTCAACCCGCAACGGATCTTCGTCAGCAAAGATTATAGCGTCATCAAGCATCTGGGGTTTCTCCTTCCTGGCGAAGAGGCAAGGTTATGTTGAAGGTGGTACCCTTACCAAGCTCACTCTCGCAGTTAATGGTTCCGTGCAACCGCTGACTGACAATATTGTAGACAATGTGGAGCCCCAAGCCACTGCCTCCCTTTTCCCTGTTTGTAGTAAAAAATGGCGAAAAAATATTCTCAATATTCTCCTTTGCAATCCCTTTACCATCATCCCTGAAGATCAAAAAAAGCTGTCCGTCGTCTTTCCTGAAAGAAATCTCCTGCCTGCCCGCCTGTCCCTCATCATAGGCATGATTCAGGGAGTTGGTGATCAGGTTGGTAAGTATCTGAAAAAAGGCCCCCGGAAAACTATCTAAGATTAAATCCTTGTCGCCGGCCACGGCCACCACATGACTGGTCTTTTTTAATACTGGCCGCAGACTAAGGAGGATTTCCGCTATATATTCACGCAAATAAAAACGGCGTTTGCCCTGGCCGGACTGATCAACGGCCACCTGCTTAAAACTGCGGATAAGCTCACTGGCCCTGTCCAGGTTGGAGATTAACAGCCTGCTCGACTCCAGGCATACATCCAGAAAATCTTCAAGCTCGCTCCGCTTCATATCCCCCCGCTCATAGCGTTCGGCAATATCCCGGGCGTTTTGGCGAAAATGGGTCGAAGCTGTATAAGCGATGCCCACCGGCGTGTTGATCTCGTGGGCCACACCGGCAATGAGCTCTCCCAAGGAGGCCAGCTTTTCCGTCTGCACCAGATGGTTCTGCATGCCCTGGAGTCTCTCCAGGGTGTCCTTAAGCTCTTTATTGGAGGCGTCAAGTTCGCTGGTGCGTTCAAGCACCCGCTGCTCCAGATTGCCGGTCAGTTCTAAAAGGCCATGTTCGGCGAATTTTCTCTCGCTGATGTCCCTTTTAATAAAGGCCACCGAGGTTACGCGATCCTGCTCGTCAGTGATGGGAAGGACAAAAACCTGTTCCGGAAAATGGCTGCCATCCTTCTTGATACTGACCAGCTCACCTTCCCAGACATAGCCATCGAGAATATTTTGCCAGACGTAGGCCTTGGTATTGGTGCTTAAATCATCAAGGCCCAGCTTATCAACGGGCTGCCCGACAACCTCATCAGCCCCATAGCCTGTATTAGAGGTGAAAACAGCGTTGACGTACTCAATCTCACCTGTAATACCGGTGAGAATGATGGTGTTGGGGTTGTATTGAATCAGATAGGTAAGGCGTCTGAAATCCTGCTCCAGCCAATCACCCACAGCACGCAACCTCCTCTAAACAGCTGTTAATTCAACAAGTATTTTATGTATATTCGTAAATTCAACATGTTACGCACAGAAAAAACCAAAAAACACTCTATTGCCAACCTCAAACCAGGTCAATAAAAACATTTCCATTTCGCCTACTTAAACAGGAAAATGGCCGTAAATAGCCAATCTCAAATAATGACTGAGGTTTAAGGCAAAAATTGATGCCACTCTATATAGTGGCCAAGAAGAAACACAGAACAACAGAATGGGTAGCAGCAGGAAGGTTTTCCTGGCAAAAGAATCAAGCTTCCGAAAAATCCATGCCCAGGGCCCGGGAAACGGCCCAGCCCAGCCATACTATTATCATCGGTGGCAGTGCCATCCAAGGCCAGGAGAGAGTCGCCGCCACCAGCAGGGTGAGAAGAAACCCTGCAAAATTTTGTCTTTTTGAATAGTATTGGCTCATTGGCACCAGGAAGGAAAATCATCAAATACTCCCCATAAAAAAACAGAAGGAGAGCCCCGAGACAGGAAGTGCTTGATATCTAAAGATCTTTGGTCGGGGGAAAAGAGCGAAAAATGGCGACAAACTGGTTTGTCTATATGGTCAGATGTCAAGACCAGACCCTGTACACCGGCATCACCACAGATCCGGACAAACGCCTCACCGCCCATAACAGCGGCCCAGACGGTGCCAAATATACCCGGTCCCGACGACCTGTCAGCCTTGTTTATCTTGAAAAGGCCGAGTCACGTTCGGCAGCAAGCAAGCGTGAATACGCCATAAAACAGATGACAGCCAATCAGAAAAAAGCCCTCATTGCCCGGGCTGGAAAAAATCACTGCCAATGACGAAAAAAACACCCTGCCCCTGCGGCACGGGCCTGAGTTATGGTGCCTGCTGCCAACCATTTGTGGAGCTGGGCCAACTGCCCCCCACAGCCGAAGCCCTGATGCGTTCTCGCTACAGCGCCTTCACCCTGGCCAATGCCGCTTACCTCTTGAACTCCTGGCACCCCACCACCGCCCCCAAAGATCTAAACCTAAAAGGCTCAGCCAACTGGTGCAGGCTGGAGATCCTGGCAAGCACAGAAGGCTCAGAAAATGATGACCGAGGGGTTGTTGAGTTCAAGGCCCATTATATGAGCCAGGGCACCAGCGGCTCCCTCCATGAGGTGAGCCGTTTTGTCAAAGAAGGAGGGCGCTGGTTCTATGTGGATGGAGAGATACAGGGTTCTGACGGCGAAGCCAAAAAGGTGGGGCGCAACGATCCCTGCCCCTGCGGCAGGGCCAGGAAGTTCAAGAAATGCTGCATGGCGTGACCTGCCAATCGCCATTGCCGAAATATATCTCACTCAAGATCGCAATTTCCAATCCCGCCATCAATGCCGGAATTGAGCAAAGAGGATTGCCGTGCAAAGGGCCTTCATCTTCACCGCCCTGGCATAATGTCCCTCTTCTCCATCATAAACAATGCTGATTTTTCATGATGCGTTGCGCCGTTTGAACTTGCCGAGACCTTGCAACACCTCTTGGAGGGAATCCATGTGTGTTTGGTAAAAAAGGGCCGGTTCAGCAACGGCTCTATCATCCGTCGTGGTGGTCTTGCTGCCCAGCATTCTTTGGGCCTTCATGGGTATCACTGACTTATAATCCTCATTGACATAACAGATGCGGGACCAATCGCTGATGATGGTAAAGTCGCGCTGCTCTGGACCCATGAGGTCAAAACCCAAGGAGTAGTCCCTGCTGTCATTTTTGACCCCCAGCAGCGGCATCAGGGTGGCAGCGATATCGAGATGACTGGTCATCCTGCTGTGCTCCCCCGCCCCCCTGCCTGGCAGCCAGAGGAGAAGGGGGACACGCACCTGCTCCTGGTGAAATTCTGAATTATGGCCCCAACGGCCCTTTTCCATGAACTCCTCGCCGTGGTCTCCGGTAACGACAACCACGGTGTTTTCCAGAAGATCATTATCCTCAAGATAGGAAAAGACCCGCGCAAGCTGGCTGTCGAGATGATGGCAGGAGTTGATATAACGGTTAAGGATGAGCTCCATGTCTCTCTCCAGGGACATGGTGGCGTAGTTAAAATCCTCAAGATAGGGGCGGCGGATAACACTCTCTTCAGGAAAGTAGTAACGGGCATGGGGAGACTCAAAAAACATGAAGGCCATAAAGGGGCGGCCACGATCCCGTCCCTCTATGAAGCTGAGCATTTCGCCGACATTATGACGGTCTGCTTTCCAGCCCAAGCCCTCCTGGTGAGAATGGAGGGTCTCCGGGGGCGCACCGGCAAAGATTGTCTTATCAAACTCCGGATAGGAGAACTTGGCGCTGGTATAGAGGCCCAGCTGGTATCCCTGGTCCTGGAGAACATCCATAATGACCGGCTGCCGGCCCTCGCCCAAAAAGGAGAACCAGTAGGGACCATACACCCCGTAAAACATGGAAAACAGCCCCATTCTGGTGCCATTGCCGCCACTGTAATGGTTGCTGAAACGCTGGGCCCCCCTTGAAAATTTCCAGGTTGCCGGCATGATCTGCGGGTCCAGCATGTCGGCCCGCCACGATTCAGAGACCAGCCAGACAATATTGAAGGGCTTTTCTGGGGCAGATACCTGTATGGGCTGGGAAGGATAGGCCAGTCTGCTTATCTCATCATCAATGGCCATCACCTCCTGGCGCTTGACCTCCACCCCCAGTTTCCTGGCCAGGCTGTTAATGGTCAAGGGCTGATAAACGGGAAAGAGCCGGGCCGCCACCAGCACCTCCTGAAAATCCTTAAGATTACTCATGGCATAGGTCGCCTTTTCCGTAACCCCGAGCAGCAAGATGACCACCAGGCCATAACGATACATTTTGCCGGGCCAGGAGGAGAGGCGCCAGCCATCCCTGGACGACAATCTATGTAACAGCCAGAGGACAATGATCTGGGCCGCCAAAAGGGCCACGACAGCCAGGAAACCAATCAGGTTTGCCGCCCCACCCGCGCCCATGGACTCCATGCCACCGGGGGTCGTTACCAGGTTGATGACAAAGCCGTTGATATGAAAGCCAAAGAGGGAAAAGACGGTCCTGTCCGCAAAGAGCAGGAGCTCCACCATGGCAACAGCCCCTATGGCCACGCCAAAATCGACAATAAGGCCCCACCTCTTGATAAAACCCCAGGGGCTGAGCAAGCGGCAGGTTAGGAAAAAATGCACCACCTTGCTCAAAAAAATGGCAGGGAGAAGATAGAAAAAACTTGAACTCAGCAGGGTGGCCAACACAAAGAAACCCGTGCGCCGGTCATGGATATCAATGTCATCGAGAAAGCCGCAGGTGAGGCCAAGAATGATGAGATAAGAAATAAAAAAATAATGGTGAAGCAGTTTTGAACGCTGATCAGCCTGTAACATGCCTGGTCCTCTTACCGGTTTCCCACTGCCCCCTAGTGAGTTCTGCCCTGAAAAATTAAGCAGCTGCCCGCCCCAAGCACTTCAGGCATGCTGCATCTCTCATTTAAAATGAGGCAATAATAACCGCAGAATGCCTGGTTGGCTATATTTAATTGAAAACTAAAATCGAGAAATTCGATAGGCGGCGGCGAAAGAAGAGAGCTAGAGTGGCCGTAAACGCTGCCTGCGTCAAGTCCCTGCTGCCAACAGAGGCTATGGAGAGGCCATCTTCGGGGCTAGGCCTTGTTGCCCCTAATTCTTCTCAAAGAGGTGCCACACGAGGGGGAGCACCAAGGCCAGAAAAGAGACAGCCAGGTTGGCCAGGCTGACAAAGACCAGGGCGCTGCCGATGTCCTTGCCGTCCCTGGCCGCCTCACTATAGTGGGGCGAGACATGGTTGATGATGACCTCAAGGCCGGTGTTGGCAAGCTCGCAGATCAGGACCAGGGCCAGGCATCCTGTCAGGTAAAGCTTGGCCAGCAGGGGGAGGGGCAGAAAAATAATCAGCGGCGCCAGGACAAGGCTGAGCAGAATCTCCTGGCGGAAGGCGGCCTCGTTTTTAAAGGTGAAGCAGAGGCCGGCCCAGGAATAGCCTGCCGCCCTGATGATACGCTGCAGACCTCTGGCCGGTGG
The DNA here is from genome assembly GCA_039715015.1 of Thermodesulfobacteriota bacterium. GTDB lineage: Bacteria > Desulfobacterota > Desulfobulbia > Desulfobulbales > SURF-16 > BM506. The sequence continues at coordinate 34,455 of JBDLIE010000008.1, read as the reverse complement.
CGGGATTTGCCCTTTATTTTCCATATTACCGCCCCACCATGGAAAGGGCCTCTTCCGGACAGGCATTACGGCAGAGTCCGCAGCCAAAGCATTGCTGGGGATTAATCACGGCCTTGTGGTCACCACTGACCTGCTGGCTGCTGATGGCTTGAAACTGGCAGGCCTCCTCACAGGACCCGCAGCCGCTGCACAGCTCCTCATCCACCCTGGCCACCTGCTCGCCGCGAAACATGGTCTCCACATCCAGAGACAGGGTACGCAGCCCCAGGCAATCGCCGGGCTGACAGTTGCAGATCGCCCCGACAAAAGGAGTCATCATGGTCCAGATGGTGTGCACTGCGCCCTGGCTCTCCAGCTTCTCCATCTGGCCAATGGCCTCTTCAGGGTTAACCCTTTCCAAGCCCTCGTCCTGGGCCAGGCCGAAATAGCCCATATCCAGGTCATCGTACCAGGCGTCCGGGCTATAGCTCACACTATAGCAGCAGCGGTTTTCCGTTTTCATCGAGGCCCAGCGGCAGGCGCAGGGCAGGCGGACCACGGTGGCGGCCTTGCCCACCATCTCCCGGATATCCTCTATGGTCACCACCTGGCCGAAATGCTCGTCCTTGGCCTTGTCCACCATGGCCTTGACCACCCGGCCCGGCAGCTGTTTCTTCTTCTGGTACAGGGTTTCCAGGCGACCCAGGGTCACAATGCCCTCCTCAATGGTCGAGTTAAAAAAACCCTTGATATAGTCACGCCGCTCAAGGTCGGCCATCAGATCCTTGCCATAATTAGCGGCATTTTTAAACCAGATCTTGCCATCGCCATGCTTTGTACAAAATTCACACATCGGATCCTGCCCTGTTTAATTGTTCAGCAACACTCTTAGCCAGTGTCTGTCCATCATCTAGCCAACAACGGGACACCTTCATCACTGCCATGGGAGGCCATGAGCCCGGCGCCTGTTGTCATTCCATCACCGGCCCCTTCAACAAGGTTGGTAAGCTCCTTAACAATGCCCAAAAGCTGGGCGGCGTCATTTTTAATGTTCTGGGCCAGGGAGGCCGACTCCTCGGCGCTGGCGGCGTTTTGTTGGGTTGACTGGTCCATTTCATTAATAGCCAGATGGATTTGATCAATGCCCACAGATTGCTCAGCTATGGCATCCTTAATCTCACCGGTCAAGGATGCCACCTTGTTGGAACGATTATAGACCTCATCAAAGGATTCCGTGGATTCACTCACCAAGCGGGAGCCGTCATCAATCTTCTGGATAACCCCGGCAATCATCTCCGAGGTGTTTTTGGCCGCATCTGCCGCCCGCATGGCGAGATTGCGAACCTCATCAGCCACCACGGCAAAACCGGCCCCTGCCTCGCCGGCCCGGGCCGCCTCCACAGCAGCGTTTAAGGCCAGCAGGTTGGTCTGAAAGGCAATCTCGTCAATGGTCTTGATAACCTTGCTGATCTCATGGCCCGCCTCGGAGATGTCGCCCATGGAGGCCGCCATCCGCGTCATAAGATCGTTGGCCTGACTCACCACCTTTTGGGTATCCTGAACAAGCTGATTGGATTCGCCGGTATTGTCGGTATTTTGTTTGGCAATGGAGGTAATTTCCTCCAGGGATGCCGATGATTCCTCCAGGGATGCGGCCTGAGCAGAGGCTCGATCTGCAATATCGATGGCTGAAGAACTCATAGTGGAAGAGGCGCTCTGCATGGCCTCGGCACAATCATGCAAAATTTGATTACTCTGCTTGATGGGGTGGACAATAAACTTTCGAGTAAAAAACCAGGCCACAAAAGCCACGATCACAGTGAGTAGCAACAGGATGGCCTGGCTGATAATAACCTTGCTGGCATTATTGTTCTTCTCGTAGAGCATGACCGTGTGATTCATCGCCTTTAAGAGGGGGACATTCTTGGCGCTGATAACGGTCAGGGCCTCATAACCTTCATCAGAGGAGGGATCCTCTATGGCCAGCAGATTCTCAAATTTTTTCTTGAGATCCAGCCAGGAGGTCTGGACATTTTGCAACCCCTCAACCACCTCCGGCGCCGTTGCCGCACTGAGACCCAGTTCGTCACTGCCATTTATCAGGCCTTTCAGGGTGGTGTCAAAAAGCTCAACCGTTGCCTGTGTTTTTTTACGGTGCTCGCCAAGGTCATCCTGGTTCTCCGCCTTGATAATCAGCATGTAGGCCTCTTTGCTCATCTTCTGAGTGAGCATCCGTTGCCGGCCGGCAAAATTAATGGCCCGGGCATTTTCAATTTGCTGATTGACCACGGTGTAGATGGTCACCGAGTTGATGACTCCAATGGCCAAGAACACCAGGAGAATCCCTGTCAGCTTCTTGTTTAAACTTAGTTTTTCACCCATACTATCTCCTTTTTTTGGATAAAGGCGGAAAGGTTGACCGTGATCAAATTTTACCATATTGGCCATGACAAAGCACTTTCTTATCCTGGCAACACATTTGCTAAGGCAACCATAAATTCTTCACAAATTGAACTTAGCCCTGTAAATCGGTTATGGTGGATGGAGACACCTCTTCCACCATAACCTTTCATAATAAGCCCATGCTTCTTGCTATCCTTTCCGATATCCACGGCAACTACCAGGCCCTCCAGGCCGTGCTGGCTGACATTGATGGCCACGACGTTGACCTGATTTACACCCTGGGCGACAATATCGGCTACTGTCCGCAGCCTGAAGAGGTTGTCCAGGCCCTTATGGCCCGGGATGCCAGATCAATCCTTGGCAACCATGAATTGGCCTTAAAAAGCAAAAGCTACTTAAAGCGTCTTAATTTTGTGGTTCAAGATTCACTGGCACTGACCAGGAAATTGATGGGCCCGGAAACCATCGCCTTCTCAACCTCTCTCCCTTCTTTCCGGGTGGAAAACAACACTCGCTTTGTCCATGGCTGCCCTCCTGAGTCAGTGACCACCTATCTCCAGAACCCTTCCCCAACCAGGCTGGAGCGAACCTTTGCCACCTATCCGGAGCAGTACTGCTTTTACGGCCACACCCACGCCTTTGGCCGCTACCTCTCTGACGGCAAAAGATATTGGGCAGAAAAAGCGGAGATCGGTCAAGTGCTGCTTAATGACATGTGGCGTCACATTAACAATGTCGGCAGTGTCGGCCAGCCCCGAGACGGCAAAGGAAACAGTGCAAAATATGGCCTATGGAATACCGAATCAAACAGCCTGGAAATCCGGGCCCTGGAGTATGATGTTGCAGAAACCGTGGCCCTTCTTAAAAAATTAGGTTTCCACGCCTCCAACGCCAGCCGACTTCTTTAAAGGCCCACGACGATCATGCAGAAAATCGGACGCTATCAGATCATTCGCAAACTGGGAAAGGGCGGCATGGGCGCCATTTACAAGGCAATCATCCCCACCATTAATAAGGTGGTGGCCGTCAAACTCTTTGATCCCTTTGAGAGTATGGAAATGGTGATAGGGGCTGCCGCCTTAAAAGAAATCTTTATGGCCGAGGCCATGACCATGGCCGCCATCAAGCATCCAGCGGTGGTCGATGTTTGGGATTACAACGAAGATGCCAAGGGGCGGCCTTTTTTTGTCATGGAGTTTTTCTCTCACAATCTCGGCGACATGATTGGCGAGGATTTTCGCCTGGAGAACCGCTCCCGGATCATCCGGCCCGACAAGGTTCTCGATTATGGCCGACAGCTCCTGGCAGGCATTGCCTGCCTCCATCATAACGGTGTTATCCACCGCGACATCAAGCCCCAAAACCTGCTGATCACCGATGATGACCAGCTAAAAATTTGTGATTTCGGCATGGCCCTGTCTGCCACCACACCATTTTCCGGATCCACCAACATCAATATTGGCTCCCCCTTCTACGCAGCCCCGGAACAGATCAAAGCTCCGGACAGGGTGGATGGCCGAGCCGATCTTTATTCAGCGGCCGTTCTCCTCTACCGTATGCTCACCGGCCTGCTGCCGGGCATGGCTCAGTTTTCCCTAAGCGCCATCAACCCCCTTTACGATCAAAGCTGGGATGCCTTTTTCATAAAAGCCCTTCATTTCAATCCTGAACAACGTTTTCAAAGGGCAGACGAAATGTGTACTGAGCTTGATAAACTGGAGGTCCATTGGCAGGAGGACCTCCAACGCCAAAAAGATTACGCCGCACCTGCCAACACGTCCTGCCCGACAGTCACCCTGCGCAAAAAACCTATAAACATCTGGGGAGGCAAGGCCCGTAATTTTCTGGGCCTTAATGAAAGATCACAACCTCTCACCTATATTGATAACTGCCTGGAAAATATAGGAAACGGCGTGATCAAGGACCGAGCAACCGGACTCTGCTGGCAACAGGGCGGCAGCAAATACCCCATCACCCACCGGGGGGCTCAACACTACCTTGACCAGCTCAACAGGGAGCATTTCGGCGGTGTAGATGCCTGGCGGCTGCCCAGCGTCACCGAGCTTCTTTCCCTGTTAAACGATGTTCTTTATCAGCCGGTGGATGAGATCTTTGACCGCCAAAAGATGCGGCTCTGGAGCGCTGATCTTCACGGTCGCCGGGATGCTTGGCATGTGGATATGGACATGGCCTATGCCGGCTGGCAGGATATTTTTACCCACAACTTTATCAAGGCTGTCTGTGATGATGCCCCCCTTTGACATCCACACAACAACTTTGCTCTTTTAAATCATAAAAACGAGGACCAGCTCCTTTTGGGCGGCACATACTTTGACATTTTGATAAAATGATTGTCTCCTCCGTGTCCACCTTGAGAGCCCCAAAAAATAACGAGAGTGAACAACGATGCCTACCCTCCTTGCCCTGCTTCTGGCTAGCTGTGCTGGTTTTCTAACAAGCCGTCTCCCTCTCCCTGCCTGGGGGACCTTCATACTCGCCCCTGTTGTCTGGCTTGTTGTGTTTATCTCTGTAAAAAAGTTTTTACTTTCACTTCGACCATAACGACTCCCTTTTCGTTCAGGTCTTAAATTAGGTTCATCGCGGATTAGCGTGGGCAAGTTGTTGCCACTATTTTTCTCTATTGCCGCTATATCCTTCTGTTCCTTTTTACTTGTCTAAAGATGAATTTATTATTCTCCTAACGGCCACCACCCGTGGCCTGGACGATTCCGTTGAGGTCACAAGATTTAAAGAAAAACTAAAAGAGCTTAACCAACAAAAAGATAGGATGTATGATCTTCTTATAAGCATAGGGCTTGTTAAATTCGCCGGCAAAAATCCCTGTACACTTGAGAAATAGAACCTATGGCAGACAAACAACCATCTGAGACAAAAAAGAAGCCAGATCCGGAACGTATGGCTGTGCTCCGCAGTCTACCTATCGAAGTTAAAGAAAAAATCACCGGCGAAGAGGCCCATGCCTTTCTCTTTAATGAAGAACTTCCAGACACCCTTTTAGAGAAACTTAAAGAGTATCTGATTTAATGGCGGCTGAAAGTTCATAAGACTGGCTGCACCGGAAAAACTTACAAGGAGGGCGATTATGCGTCATTCCCTATCGAGTATTATCGATGAAAACGTTACCCTCGCCGAGGTGGAGCTGCTGGGGCCCTCTATCGCTGCCAACCATGCCTAAATGGTAGCCCGGCAATGACCTTCTCTTCCCTTCCGGTTGTAGAGCTTTTCATCACCATTCTTTCGGTTTTTCTCTTTGGCTGGTTCATCGCCACCCTGCTGGGCTGCCGGCGCTCCATGCCCACAGGGCTTTCTTTTGCAAGCCCCCTTCTGCCAGCAGGCAAACTCCTCTTTCTCTCCGACCTCACCTTCCTCAAAAAAGGGGAGTTGTACTCCGAGCAAAAAATATTCCCGGAAGTACTGAGACTGATCAGCGAGGCAGAGTCCTTCATCATCCTCGATGTCTTCCTCTATAATGATCTCCATAATGCCAAGGAAGTCTTTCCGCAGCATAGCAAAAAAATAACCCAGGCCCTGCTTGCTGCCAAAGCCCTAAAACCTTCATTACATGTCTGGATCATCTCCGATCCGGCCAACACCGGTTATGGCTCGTACACCAATCCCTATTTCCAAAAACTTAAGGATGCCGGCGCTCGTGTGGTGCTCACCAACCTCGACCGCTTGCCCGACTCAAATCTGGCCTACAGCCCTTTCTGGAACCTGCTTTGCAGGCCTTTTGGCAGTGGAGGAAAAGGCTGGCTGCCTTCCCCCTTTTATCCCCAGTCTCCTCCCTTTACCCTGCGTGGCTGGCTGACACTTTTTAACTTCAAGGCCAATCACCGCAAGCTCCTGATCACCGAAAAGGAGGCGCTCATCACCTCGGCCAACAACAGCCACGACGCCAGCGCTGCAAACAGCAATATCGCCTTTTGTGTCAGCGGCCCCCTTCTTTGCCACCTGATTAAAAGCGAACAGGCGGTTACCGCCCTTAGTGGAGTCAACATAAATGTGACACCACCGGAAGTTGATTCACCCTCAAAAAACGATCAATACGTCCAGCTTCTAACCGAAGGAAAAATCAAGAAGATACTGCTTGAGGATCTGCAAAAGTGTCAGGACCGGGCGACCATCTGGATGGCCATGTTTTATCTCGCCGACCACCAGATTATTGCCGCCCTGCTGGCTGCAGCCCTGCGTGGAGCTACAATCAACCTTATCCTCGACGCCAATCGTGACGCCTTTGGCCACCAGAAAAAAGGCGTGCCGAACCGGCCTGTGGCAGCCCTTTTGAAAAGAAAAGGCGGAGAGCGTCTGCAGATTCGTTGGTACGACAGCCACGGCGAACAATTTCACAGCAAACTCGTCATGATCACTGACAGTGAAAACACCTCCATCATTGGCGGCTCAGCCAACCTCACCCGCCGCAATATCTGCGACTACAACCTAGAAACCTCTCTGCGCATCGTCTGCCCAACCCAAAGCCCGGTCAGCAGAGAGGTACACTCTTATTTCCATGGCCTTTGGGAGAATAAAGGCGGCCATTTCACTGTTGACTATGAACAATTTGCCGACACCAGCATCTTGAAATACTGGCAATATGAACTCCAGGAACGCTTCGGATTTTCGCTGTTCTGACATGGTTGACAGGCTGCATCCTTTTCTCTCAAGCCAACTAAGGCAAATCAGGCTTTGGGGCAGGATGGTCTTTATCTTTACGCCTTTTTTTGATGGCATACATCTTGGCGTCTGCCGTGGAGAGTAATCCTTCGAGAAGACAAGGGGAAACTTGATCGGACTCGTTGCAGGTGACAATGCCGACACTGATCGAAAGCTCAAAGGGATGGCTGGCTTCGCTGTTGAAGCGGGACACTTTTTCATCCAGCCGCCTTAAAATGGCCTCCTCATTTTCAGCGTTAGTAAGAAGCACCCCAAATTCATCCCCGCCAAGACGGCCGACAATATCCGATTTACGGCTGACCCCTTCTAAGGCCTTCGCAGCACTGCAAAGCAATTTGTCTCCCACACTGTGCCCCTGGGTGTCATTGACATCTTTCAGGCCATCAATATCGGCATAAAGAATATAGGCAGTCTTGTTGCTGCGGGCATAAATCTCAAGCTGTTTTTCAACCATGGTAAAAAAACCACGGCGATTAAGGAGCCCGGTGAGCTCATCGGTGAGGGAGAGGGATCGCAGCTTCTCCTCACTCTCCTGCAGTGCCTTCAGGGTCTTTTTACTCTCCGAGATATCAATAAAACTGTTTATATAGATTAAGGAGTCACGCAGCCTGATGGCCTGAACCGACATGGAAATAGGGACCCGGGGCGCGTTTGGCACCACTAATTCAGCTTCCATATTAATAATAGGCTTTTCCGGTGTCACAATGGGCGGCCACTCATCAACCTCTCCCACCGGAGCAATAAGCTCAAAACAAATCTTGCCGATCAGTTGCTCTCTAGAACATTTAAAAATCAGACAGGATGTCGGGTTGGCATCAATAATCATCCTGTTTTCAGCATCAATGACCAGAAGACCGCTGGGCAACGACTTCATTAAGGCCTTGAGGTAATATTCATTTTGCTCAAGAGCTTCCCGCGCCTTTTGCAGGCTGCTGATATCCGAGGCGACACAGACTGTCTCCTTTCCACCTTCCTTGCCGACCAGGGAGCTACACGAAAAAAGGACCGGCACATCACTCCCGTGTTTATGACGGTAGCCAGCCTCCTGCCATTCTTGTTTTTGGCGGAGCTGGCCTATAAAATCTGGTATTTTCAGTCCGTCAGCCAGGATATCTCCGATGGAAAGACCAAGCAGTTCCTTCTCACTATAGCCAAGTAATTGACAAGCCGAATCATTAACATACTTTATCCCCCCATTTTCCGAGATGACGATAATGCTTTCTGCCATGGCTGCAAAAATACTGTCAATATAATCTCGCGACACCATGGTGCTCCACAGACTGTTGATCATTGTCTCAAAGGAGTTGACCAGAACGCCGACCTCGTCGGCTCTGTGTTTAATTGCGGCCAGACCTTGAGTCTCCATGCCACCGTCGGCAATTTCCCTGGTTACCTCTGTTAATTTTCTTATGGGCCTGGTAATGCTCCGCGCCAGGAGATAGGAAAGAATAACAGCCACAAAACAGAGCCCAAAAAAGACAAGTAACGATCGATTGCGTAATTGCCGCAACATAAGTGTGATCTTATCATGGGGAAGGGTGGCCAGTAAGTTGAGCTGAAACTCCGGCAGGGGCACATAGGCAACCAGGGACTCAACGCCGAGAATCGTCTCCTTGGTAATATGGGCCTTTGTCCCTGATTTTTTCAGAAATTGCCGGCCATCCTTGTGGTAAGAGGCCATTCGCATAATGCCCTCGGAGTTATGGCTGTGGCCATGGCCTGAATCCTGGACAAAAATATCATTCTTGCCGTCACCCCAGAGCGCCAGATATCCCTCGGAATGAATATGGGTAGTGGCTATTTCCTGCAAGAGATCTTGGTGGGGCACCGCTGCCAACAGCGTACCTTCAAACCTGTCACCAAAATAGCTGTATTTACTGATGGCCAAATAAAGTAACGAGTTGGTTTGGTTGTGTAATTCACTGTCAAAAACAAATTCAACCTCATTGGGGCTGGCCTGGGTCCTGTCGACAAACTGCTGATCATAGGCTGCCACTAAAACCTGACTCTTAACACCATCTTTTACCTTTACCTCCTCGCCGCCATCTTTATTTACAAAACTTATCTGTGGAAATTGTTTTTTAAAACCTGCTAGATATTGGGCCAGAGCGAGCTCTCGGTATGTTTGCAGATATTCGACAAACTCTCTGCCCTTAGCAACTTGCTGGAGAGATCTCCCCTTTTTCAAGATAAGACTACGGAGCATATCCGCGGTATGGTTGACAATAAACTCCAGGTTATGCCGCTCTGCGGCAATGAGCTTGCCGGCCATAAACCTGTACGTCATCCCCCCTAATATGGCATTGACAATGAGTATTGCCAGGAGATGAGACCAGACAAGCCTAGTCTTGATAGACCTAAATATCATATTTTCTCCGGGACAACGGGAGCAGCGCCATAGCCGTAAATGATTTTACGGGCTTCATGTGTGTCAAGAAATTTGACAAAATTGAGAGCAAGGGCGCTTACATCCTGCCGCCAAACAAGACCAAATTCAGAAAAGAGCGGGTATTCTTTTGCGCCTAGAGCTTCTATATCAGGAATGACACCCTCATAGGCTAAAACCCGAACTCCTTTCTCTGTTTTCACTGCCGCCAGTGGACCATAGGCGATGGTGTTGTCATGGGTGGCGATTATATGCATGGTCTCCGGCGTACTGTAGATGGTTGCGCCGACAGGTTTCTCAATGAGGGCAAAGTCTATGAGGTGTTTTTCTATGATAGTACGGGAAGAGTCTCCCTTTTCCCGGTTAGCGACATAAATTTTCCCGGAGGGGCCGCCAATATCCTGCCAGGACCTGATCTTACCGGCAAAAATGCTCACAACCTGCTGGGAAGTGAGATTGCGGACCGATTCCAGATTGGCGCTTACCACAAAAACCACCGGTGACCGGGCAAACACCTTATAGATGAGATTAAAGCGTTTCTCTTTTTTCTTCAGTGGTCGAGCTGTTCGGCCAAGATCGCATTGCCCGCCGGCAGTGGCCTTCACTCCACCGGAGGAACCAATAGAGTCGGGAACTTGGACACGAATCCCTGGATGCAGCTTTTCATAGGCCTGGCCCAGGTTACGCAAAAGAACCTGGCTATCACCGCTCCCGCAAATTTTTATAACCTGACCATTATCTCCACCAAGGGCGTGAAGGGGCAGGGGGAGAAACAACAGGGCAACAAACCAACATATTTTCAACATAAAACAGATAACCGCAACGAATTAAACCACAAGAAACCTTTCCCTTTCAACAGGGGCTAATCATTATAATATTGACCATGCCTTAAACATGTCAATGTTTTCGCACATTGTTCCAAAACACAACTATCCTTCTCCATCTCCGCCCTCTGTTTTTACAAATTTGGAACACCCCCTCGGGGTATTACACATTTTCGTAAAAAACAAGAAGTTAGGCCATGCCGGCAACAATCCGCAGAAATAACTCAAATATCAATGACATACACCTTGCCAGCAGGCAAGAAAACAAGCCTGGCACGGTGGTTGCTTATAGGTGTTGCCGACAAGCAACGCTCCCTTTTCAGCAATTCTTCACCCTTAGTCAATAAAACAGAAAAATAAGGAGACCCAGCGATGAACACCGGCGACACCGCATTTATGCTGATAGCAACGGCCATGGTCATGCTCATGACCCCAGGCCTCGCCCTTTTTTACGGCGGCATGGTCCGCTCAAAGAACGTCCTTTCCACCCTGCTCCAGAGCTTTATATGCCTGGGCATAGTCACCATTCTCTGGGTGCTCTTTGGCTACACCATGGCCTTTGGCACCGATGTCAATGGTCTAATCGGCGGCCTTGACTTTCTGTTTCTGCGCGGAGTCGGGGCTGACCCCACAGAGGGCAGCACCATTCCTCATCTCGTTTTCTGCGCCTTTCAACTCATGTTTGCCGTCATCACCCCGGCCCTGATCACCGGCGCCTTTGCCGAGCGCATCAAATTTTCCGCCTTTCTGCTCTTCACCATTTTCTGGACCACCTTTGTCTATTTCCCTGTCTGCCACTGGGTATGGGGCGGCGGCTGGATCAGCAGCCACGGCGGTCTTGATTTTGCCGGCGGTACGGTTATCCACATTAATTCCGGTGCTGCCGCCCTGGTTGCCGCCCTGCTTATCGGCAAACGCAAAGGCTGGGGCAGAGAGGCCATCCACCCCCATAATCTCGGCATGACGTTGCTTGGTGCCGGCATTCTCTGGTTTGGCTGGTTCGGCTTTAATGCCGGCAGTGCCCTTGCCGCCGACGGCATTGCGGCTAACGCCTTTATGACCACCCAGGTTGCTGCCGGCTGCGCTGCTCTTTCCTGGCTGATTGCTGAGTGGATCTTTCAGGGCAAGCCCACTGTGCTTGGTGCCGCCTCCGGTGCTGTTGCCGGACTGGTTGCCATTACCCCGGGAGCTGGTTTTGTTTCTCCCCTCTCCGCCATCATCATTGGTCTTGTTGGCGGCGCCCTCTGTTATTTTGCCGTCCTGGCCAAAAACAAGCTGGGCTATGATGATGCCCTGGACGTTGTCGGCGTCCATGGTGTCGGCGGCCTTTGGGGCGCCTTGGCCACCGGACTGTTTGCCTCTTTGGCTGTGAATGCCGGTGGTGCCGACGGTCTTTTCCATGGAAACGCCAAGCTCCTGGTCACCCAAGCTGTTGACGCTGGTGCCACCATCATTTATTCTGTGGTGGTCAGCTTCATCATCCTCAAGGTTATTGACCTGGTGGTCGGCCTACGGGTTGACGATGACGATGAGGTCCAGGGCCTGGACCTTACCCAGCACAGCGAGATCGGCTACACCCTATAAACAACATTTACCGCTTGAGCCGCTCTCAACCGCAGCCCGGCTCAAGCTTTTCCTACAGTTGGAGCGCATATCATGCAAAAAATTGAAGCTATCATAAAGCCCTTTAAGCTTGACGATGTTAAAGAAGCCCTGAACGAAATCGGCATAAGCGGCATGACCCTGTCTGAGGTTAAAGGCTATGGCCGCCAAAAGGGCCATAAAGAGATTTACCGCGGGGCAGAGTACAACGTTGACTTCATCCCCAAAATCAAGCTGGAACTTATTGTGGACAGTACTCAGACCGACAAGGTGGTCCAGACCATCATGGATGCCGCCAACACCGGCAAGATCGGTGACGGCAAGATCTTTGTCATGGCCGTTGACGAGGTGATCAGGGTTCGCACCGGCGAAAAAGGTACTGAGGCCATCTAAGGTTTCCCCATTTCTCTTAAAGGCAAAAGGCCAATGGACGACAAGTTGTCCATTGGCCTTTTGCCTTTCTTCTTATGTTTTTGCTCCTCTTTCCCTGGTCAGTCCTAACGGGCAGGGGCGGGGCTCAAAACATCCTTGCAGATCGAGAGACATTCCACAAAAAATGCCTCACCTATTCAGAGGTGAACCTTTTTCATCCCCTCCGGCAATTGCTGTTTGCTACACTCAAAAAAAAATCCTCCGGCAAGACCTCCTTCCTGGAAAGATTGGGCCGTGATTGGCGGCGGCCAGCCAACTGATAACCACCGAAAACGGCGGGCAGGGGCGGGCCTCAACGCTGGGCAGATTAATACCGGGACCACCTGCCACCATGATGTCCGCATGGTCCATCGGGCCATGCACGACTTTGATCTTTCGGATGTCGAGATGCTGATTATTGAAAATATCAACAATATGGCCTGCCAAACTGTCTATGATCTGGGGGAAAATTTGGGTTGCCGTGGTCAGCAGCCCTGAGGGAGAGGATAAGCCTGTCAAATACCCCAATCTCATCCTCAGCTCGGACGTCTTGCCTGTCAACAAAATTGACCTACTGCCCCAGGTCAATTTCGATGTGGATGAGTGGTGCCGGCAGGTAGAACGCCTTAAACCGGGCATCAAGATTTTTCCAGTCTCGGCCAGCACCGGTGAAGGTATGGCCGGGTTCTGGCAATGGCTTTTAGAAAAGAAACAAAGAAAGGCCTAAACTAGTTATCCTTAGTTCCCATATCCAGGGGGTAGATGAGGATGGTGGATTCCTTGGCGCTCAGCATATTCATCCAGCCGCTGTTCATGATAAGGCCGACATAGAGTAGCGCCTGATCTGAACCGGCCGCCTTCCGGAAATCATAGGAGGCCACATAGCCGTCGATCTTCTTGGTGCGCCATAGCTCGGAAAGACCGATACCGCTCCAGACCAGGCCGTGCACCTCACCGCTGGGATAGGACTTTATATTCTTCAATACACGCGAGGCAGTGGAGAGATTTTTGTTCACCACCACGTCGGGCAGGTTGTCATTATTTATATCGGCGATGATGATCCTTGCTGGGATGTAGGTCTTATCCTGACTGGCGTCAACCTCCTCTCCCACAGGACTTTTATCGCGGCCAGAGCGCCGCTTGAGCCCACTTTTACCTCCCACGTAGCGCAGACTGCCGCCAAAGAAATCATCGCTCTCCCAAAGCATTTTGCCGCCAGGCAGGAGCACCCTGAGTTTATCATTAGCATTGATGGTAATAACTTCGGTGGCCCCGTCACCATCAAGATCCGCCAAGGCAAAGCTAAAGACATTGGCACTCTCAGGAACAGGCAGGGCCTCTCCCTTCACCAAGCGGCCGCCAGTTACTGCCATTTCATAAATACCGGGCATAAAAGGAGCACCTACGGTGGACTGCTGACCCGCCAGAATTATACCTCGCCCCGGCACTGGCAGGGGCTTGATGTACCAACGCTGATTCTGAAAAAGGTAATTGAACCGGTCAAACTGCCACTCCACGGCCAAGGACAAGGGCCTGTCACCGGCCACGGCTGTAATGTAAATCTCCGCCACGTTATTGCCATTAAGGTTGGCGGTGCTCATGGAGATAATTTTCTGGCTAGTTGGCAAGGAGATGGTACCGAAACGGGCCAGCCGCGTGCCGTTAAGATGAAAGGCCATGATCTTATTTTTACCGGCCACCACCATATCGTCCACGCCATCGCCATCCAAATCTGCGACACTGATATCCTGGATAGCCAAATTCAAATTCTGGGTCTTACTAAAACCAAGGGCGTCATTAATAGCGGTGGGTTTGATAAAAGCGGAACCGGTCTGGGCTGCCTGGGCCATGGGTTGACCCGCAGGAGCAGCAGGGCGGATAAAGGCCCGATCAGGATGGGCGGTCTTAAAGGCCGGAGAAGCCTGGACCGCGGGCTGGCTCACCGCCGGAATGCTTGGAGCAACAGGCTGTGCCGCCTGCGCGGTGGCCATCTTTTTGCCAAAAAATTTCTGGGAGATATTTGCAGCCAACAGATCCACTGCTGTAATAATTTCGTTTTCGCTGGCAGCGGAGGCATAATAGGTTGCCGGAGGCCTTGAACCATCCTTGGTAATCACTTTGGCGTTGATGCTTAAGGTGCTGCCTATGGCAGTGATGGCACCTTCGAGAAGGTAGTCCGCCTTGTTCGCCTCTTCCAGGACCTGCAGGTCGGTGTTGGCGGCCAGACGGCTGGCCATCATGTTGCGCATGGCATCCTTTAAAAAGGAAATATCCTTCTGGGCATGAACGGCAAAAGGTTTTATATGAATAGTTTTGGCAGCTGCAGCACTGGCATTTTGCTGACAAGCCAGAGAGAGAACAAGAAAAAAGAGCGACAGAAAAAAAGATACTTTGATATGGCCTTTCACAATATTCACGATAAAATGCCCCTTGGTATGAAAAATATCGTCTCTGTCCCCCTGCGGACAGAAAATAAATAGGAGAGTGGCTCAGGTTATTACGTTATAAAACCTGAGCACTCTACTCTGAAAAAGTTCCCTGCCGCAAGCAGTTTTGTAAGGAAGTTATGGCCCAGAAAATCTATCTAACCAGACATGGCAAAACCCAGGCCAACCTGGAGAACCGTTTTGCCGGCCGCAGTGAAGAACCCATCTGCCCTGAAGGCCGCCAGCAATTACTAGCAGTGGCCGACACATGCACAGCCCTGGAGCTGGGGGCCATTTACGCCGGCCCTTTACTCCGCACCAAACAATCAGCAGCGATTATTGCCGAAAAATACGGGTTATCCGTCTTGGAGGCCCCAGGACTTATTGACATTGACCTCCCCCATTGGGACGGCCACACTAAGGATGAGATCCGCCAACAGTTTGGCGACCAGTATCCCACCTGGCTTGCAAGCCCTGAACAATTTCATGTGGATAACTGTGAGGACCTTGCCGCCGTCCAGAAGCGGGCCGTGGCAGAGGTGAAAAGGATTGCCGAACGTGAACAGGGCAACGTCCTGCTGGTCACCCACCTCATTGTGGCCCGCTGCCTGCTCCTCCACTATAACAAGCAACCCATCGCCAAATTCCGCGCGATCAAGGTGGATAATGGCGAGGTGGTGCGGCTTGTTTGATAGACTAAAACTTCACGGACATCAGGCAGCCCAAAAACGTAGCGAGCGACGGAAAGACAAGGAAAAAAGGGCCTCAAAAGCGCGCCCTGAAAGAGATAAGCGAAGACTTCGAGCGCCCTTGGGGTGCAGCTTACTACAGTAAGTGAGCAGTTTGAGGCCTTTTTTTGAGGCAGCATCTCCCAGCGTAGTAGTTTTTTACTCTTTGCCAATATCGCGGTGCCTGAGACGCAGATCAAGGGCCAGACCGGCGAGCATTTTTACCACCTGCTGGCTCACGGCCACTGAACGATGCTTGCCCCCGGTACAGCCAATGGCAATGGTCAGGGATATCTTGCCGGCCTCCTTGTACTGAGGGACAAGAAAGGCGAGCAGAGGCTCCAGGTTTTGCAGGAACTGTCTGCCAATTTCATTATTCAAAACAAAATCAGCAACATCGGCGTCTTTTCCTGTTTTTTCCTTCAAAAAGGGCTGAAAATAGGGATTGGGGAGGAAACGGACATCCAAAACCAGGTCTGCCTCGGGCGGCAGGCCATGCTTAAAGCCAAAGGAGTTAACAGTCACCGGCAATGGCTCCTTGGCCAAGTCTGCACCGCATGCCTTACGGAGGATGCCGCGGAGCTGATGGGGGGAGAGGAGGCTGGTGTCAATTTTCCGGACCTTTGTTACCAGTAAATCCTGAAAACTTTGGCGCTCATCACTAATGGCTTCAGGCAGACTCCTATCACCGGCCAGGGGGTGAACCCGACGCATTTGGCTAAACCGCCTAATCAAAGTCTCGTCATCAGCCTTGAAAAAATAGACGCTGAAATTCTTCTCCGAGCCAAGGGCTGTCATAATCCCCGGCAACCGTTCAAAAAAATGGGGGTCGCGGCTGTCCATAACCAAGGCCAGACGTTCAAGATGGCTGGCCCCCTCTCTGTTGGCCACCAACTCTTCCAACAAAAAACAGGGCAGGTTATCGACACAGTAATAGCCCATGTCCTCAAAGGCATTAAGGGCGGTGGTTTTGCCAGCCCCGGAAAGGCCGGTGAGCAAAACGGTTTGCGGTGAGGATGCAGAACTCATTGCAGTTCCTTGGCAGCAGCAAAAATTGAGGCAACCTCTTTGTCGGAGGAGCTGAGAAGCAGGTTGCGGTTGTTACTGTCTCGCAAAAAACGACACAGAGTTGCCAGGGTCTGCAGATACTGGTCCGAAGAGTCCATGGGTGCCACCAGCAGGAAGATGAGATGAACGAGCTGATGGTCCGGCGCCCCCCACTGGAGACCTGTCCTGCTGCGGGCAAAACAGACCTGCATCTCTTTAGCCCCTGAGAGCTTGGCATGGGGCACGGCAAGGCCGGGATCAATGGCCGTTGCCCCCACAGCCTCACGGTCAAGGAGAGCGGCCAATAAAGCGTCATGATCAAAATCAACCAACAATCCCGCCATCTCGGCAAGAACTTCATTCTTCGAGGTGGCAGAGAGGGCTGTGATTATATGTGATGGTTGGATCAAGATGCCCACAGCTCTCGCCTATTTCAGTTTTGGTTTTTTTCTGAACTTGGAAGAAAGGATACCGAGCTGCTCACGGTATTTGGCAACAGTGCGGCGGGCCAGCTTGATATTCTCCTTGGCAAAAATCTCGGCAATGGCCTTATCTGAAAAGGGCTTGTCCGGATTTTCTCCCTGGACGATCTGGCGAATACGCTGGCGGATGGACTCTGAGGAGAGGGCGTCGCCTCCTCCTTTGCGGGCAATGGCTGAGGTAAAGAAATATTTCAACTCAAAGGTACCCTGAGGGGTATGGACATATTTATTACTGGTTACCCGGCTGATCGTTGACTCGTGCATACTGATATCTTCGGCAACGTCACGCAGGACCAAAGGCCTTAAGCGGGACACACCGTATTCAAAAAAATCATACTGGAACTTGAGAATCGACTCCATGACCCGGTAGATCGTCCTTTGCCGCTGTTGAATACTCTTAATCAGCCAGGCGGCAGACCGCATCTTGTCCTGAATATACTCCTTGGTCTCGGCTGGGGCATCAGACTGTTTTCTCAAAACTTCGCGATAATAGGCACTGATTTTAAGCTTGGGCAGGCCATCGTCGTTTAAAAGAATGACATATTCGCCATCAACCTTCTGCACCGTGACATCCGGGGTTATATAATGGGGCTCTTCATCTGAATAGGCCCAGCCGGGATGGGGATCAAGGCCAATAATAATGGAAACCGCTGCCGCCACGTCATCAACGGAACGATGGGTGGCGCGGGCAATGGCAATATAATTCTTGGTCTCAAGAAAATTGAGATGCTCGGTGACAATCTCAGCGGGCAGATCGTCTTTCAACTCAAGCCGTTCAAGCTGCAGGAGCAAAGACTCCTGAACATTACGGGCCCCGACACCAGCCGGATCCATTTCTTGGATGACCTCAAGAACATACTGGATGTCATCAATGTCGTTACCGCATTGGGTGGCAACCTCGGTCACATCCGCTTCAAGAAAACCTTCCCTATTAAGATTACCGAGGATGTTTTCTCCGATTTCTTTTTCTTCATCGCTGAGATCGGTGAGTGAGAGCTGCCAACGCAGGTGAGACTGCAAATTGGGTTTTTCACTCAAGATGTCGAGACGGGACGGCATCTCCTCACTATCACCACGGGGCCGGTAGGAAGAAATGGGCTCATACTCATTGGCGTAATTTGACCAGTCTATATCATTGATATTAGAGGGGTTTTCTAGATTGACCTCACTGGTTTGCTCGGCGGCAGGCAGCGCAGCCTGGTCTGGAGCTGGCTCGGCCACCGGGGTGGTTGCTTCGCCATTAAGAGTGGAGAAATCATCCTCAAGAACCGGATTTTCCTCAATCTCCTGCTGGACAGTATCAACAAGCTCAAGACGCGACAACTGCAGGAGCTTAATAGCCTGCTGCAACTGGGGAGTCATCACCAGCTGTTGCGAGAGTTTGAGAGATTGTCTTAGTTCCAGTGCCATTATCCTGCCTACATGGAAAAATCTTGGCCCAGGTACATTTCCCGGGCCGCATCATCATTAATAATTTCTTCAGGCGTACCGCTTGTCAAAATCCGGCCGCTGCTGACAATGTACGCAAAATCACAGACAGACAGGGTTTCCCGGACGTTGTGGTCTGATATCAGTATACCTAATCCCTTTTCCTTTAGCTTCTTTATTATTTCCTGCAGATCGGCCACAGAAAGGGGATCAATCCCGGCAAACGGCTCATCAAGGAGGATGAATTGCGGCCTGGTGGCCAGGGAGCGCATAATCTCCACCCGCCGCCGTTCACCGCCGGACAGGGCATGGCCCATGTTCTTGGCCAGATACTCGATCTTCAGATCGGCCATCAGTTCTTCGGTACGCTGGCGGATCTCCTTGCGGGGCACCCCCAGGGGCTCCAGCACGATACGGACATTTTCTTCCACCGTGAGTTTCTTAAAGACCGACGGGTCCTGGGCCAGATAGGAAATACCAAGCAGGGCGCGCTTATGGATGGGAAGGGAGGTGATTTCCTGACCGTTGAGGAGCACCGTCCCCGAGGTGGGCCGGACAAAACCGGCAATGGTGTAAAAAGAGGTGGTCTTGCCCGCCCCATTGGGGCCGAGCATGCCGATAATCGAGCCGGTCTCCACCCGCAGGTTAACGCCGTCAACCACCCGGCGCTTGCTATACTCTTTGACGATATCTTTAGTTTCCAGTATCGCCATGGCCTGCATCCTGTTTTTGTTGTTCTGCCGGAGCTTCCTGAGTGGTACCAATAGTCACGGCACCTTCAGGTTCATTCTTCTTATCGGTGTTTGCCGGATAAAAATAACCTTTAACTCGGCCCTTTTTCTTCTCGTCCGGAATGATGACCGTGGAGCCTTCGCTCAGATCCATTTCCACCTTGTGGCCTGTTATCATGTTATTGTTCTGGATAATCTTGGCGTTGCCGGTGACAATAACCTTACCGGTATTAGAAAAATATTCTGCCTCATCGCCAGTGGCAACAAAGTCGTCCTGGACAATCTCCACATGGCCCTTGGCGTGCATTTTTTTAATCTGGGGTTGGCCCGGGGTACTCCCCTTCTCTTCTCCCTGCTCAGCGTGATATACCGTCATCTCGTCCGAGTTGATCAGCAACTCTCCCTGCTTGGCCTTGACATCGCCGGAAAAAACAACTGCTCGCTTCTTTTCCAGCGAGGTCATCTTATTGGCTTCTATATGAATAGGGACCTTCTGGCTGAACTTGGGCGCAGCCTGAACCTGCTGACAGCTGCCGGCCAGGAGGGCCACGGTCAGACAGAAAGAAAAAATATATGAACTCAGGCGCACAATCATCGTTTTCACCAGGCAAAAAAGAAAGGTTATACATTTAGAGTAAGAGCTGGCAGTAAAATTGCAAGACAAAAGTGCCGATCTCAAAAAAAGTCTGCCCTTAGTAAAATTTATCCTTTAAAACCAATTAGTTACCCTAAAAGACACCTTTGCGCGGCCCCTCCCCTTGGCAGACAAGAAACTCTTCACTGTCTTTTAGTGACCAGTTTTGTCACTTTATGGTATCGTTAGAGATTGCAACCTTGAAAATACTTGTCCATCTTTCCCAGCACAAAAAAAACAACCTGCCACTCGCAACCTCTTATAATTACTTAGGATTAACAGATTATGCCAGACGGAAACGTAACAGCGCGGATTCTTATTGAGTCCCTGCCTTATATAAAAGAATTTTATGGAAAAACCGTGGTCATCAAATATGGCGGCCACGCCATGGTGGACGAGGAGCTAAAAAAGAATTTCGCCTTGGACATTATCCTCATGAAGTACATCGGTATCAATCCGGTGATCGTTCATGGCGGCGGCCCCCAGATTAACAAATTCCTTGAGAAGATGAATATCAAGTCCAACTATATTGATGGCATGCGCGTCACTGACGGCGAGACCATGGATGTGGTTGAGATGGTGCTGGTGGGCAAGGTCAACAAGGAAATTGTCGGCCTTATCAACTACCATGGCGGCCGGGCCATCGGCCTTTCCGGCCGTGACGGCGACCTGATCCAGGCCCGCAAGATGAAGATCATGAAATCCCTGGCCGAAAACGCGCCGCCAGAACTCATTGACCTGGGCCGGGTGGGGGAAGTCACCCATGTTAACCCCGAGGTTCTCCTCACCCTGGACAGCAAGGATTTTATCCCGGTGATCGCGCCCGTGGGTGTTGGTGATGAAGGCCAGTCCTTTAATATTAATGCTGACCTGGTGGCTGGCGCCATTGCCTCCGAACTAAAGGCCGAAAAACTGATCCTGCTCACTGATGTGGCCGGGGTCCTCAACGAGGCCAAAGAAATTATTTCCTCCATGGATATGGAGGAGGCGAACAACCTTATTTCATCAGGCGTTGCTGCCGGCGGCATGATTCCGAAAATTCGCTGCTGCCAGGACGTCATAGAAGGCGGGGTGGGCAAGGCCCATATTATTGATGGCCGGGTACCCCATGCCCTGCTCCTTGAAATCTTCACCCGGGACGGAGTTGGAACGGAGATTATCCCATGAAAAATTTGATAGATATCAGTAACGAGCTTTTCATCAACACCTATACCCGTCATCCAGCCGTTATGGTGGAGGGCTCCGGCTGTAAGCTCAAAGACGCCAAGGGCAACGAGTATCTCGATTTTGTCTCCGGCATTGCCACCTGCAGTCTGGGCCACTGTCACCCCGTGGTTACAGATGCCATCAGCCATCAGGCCGCTAAGCTCGTCCACACCTCCAACCTCTTTCATACTCTGCCTCAGATTGAGCTGGCCGGCCTGCTGGTGGACCACTCCTTTGCTGACAAAATCTTTCTTGCCAACAGTGGGGCGGAGGCAAACGAGGCCGCCATTAAGCTGGCCAGAAAACATGGTGGCACCGGCTGCTTTGAGATCATCTCCCTGGAGGGTTCCTTCCATGGCCGGACCCTGGCCACGGTGGCAGCCACAGGCCAGCGCAAATTTCACATCGGCTATGAGCCCCTGCCCGTGGGTTTTTACCACGCCCCTTTCGGCGACCTGGAGGCCTTGGAAAAACTCATTACCAATAAAACCTGCGCCATCCTCGTCGAACCCCTGCAGGGCGAGGGAGGTGTCCGGCCCCTGGACAAGGAGTATCTTCAGGGCATCCGCACCCTGTGCGATAAGCATTCCATCCTTCTCATCCTTGATGAAATCCAGGTGGGCATGAGCCGCACCGGCACCCTTTTTGCCCATGAACAGTATGACATCCGGCCTGACATCCTGACCTGTGCCAAGGCCCTGGGTAACGGCATGCCCATTGGCGCCATGCTCACCACCAATAAAGTGGCCTCTTCTTTTGGGCCTGGTGACCATGCCTCAACCTTTGGCGGCAATCCTGTTGCCTGTGCCGCAGCAGTGGCCGTGCTTAAAACCATGACGGGCGGCGGCTTCCTGGAGAGCGTCCAAGAGCGGGGCGAACATCTCTACAAAAACCTTAAATCCATTGCCGACCAGTATAACCGGATCTGCCGGGGTGTTCGCGGTCGCGGTCTGATCCAAGGCCTTGTCCTTGACGACAGTATCGCCGACAAGGCCGGAGAGATTGTTGAAACCCTCTTTAAAGCTGGAGTTTTGATTACTTTAGCCGGAGGCAAGGTGCTGCGCTGCACCCCGCCCCTCATCGT
Source organism: Thermodesulfobacteriota bacterium (assembly GCA_039715015.1). Taxonomy (GTDB): domain Bacteria; phylum Desulfobacterota; class Desulfobulbia; order Desulfobulbales; family SURF-16; genus BM506. Next base: position 12,392 of record JBDLIE010000008.1, on the reverse strand, counting down.
GACCATTGAAGAAATTGACGCCATGGCCTCAGTGGTGGAAGAGGTCATATCAAACATCTGATTCCCATGCCAAAAAATTCTTCAAAGGCACTGGCAGTCCCAGTGCCTTTTTTTATGTCTGCTGACCAGGGCAATGGTGCATAAGTTGTTATCAATCTGTTTTTTTCCAAGGCGGCCAAAAAGAACTTTCAAAATAAAGGGATTTTATGTATTGATGCCTATTTGGTGCAGAGCCAGGTTTTTCAGATGCTGAGAGAGACCGGCGTTACCTTTATGGGCATTTTGAACGTGAGGCCGCTGCCTGAGTACAAAAACAGCAGAAGGCCATTTGCAAGGCGCCCTTATCTCTTCCCTATGAAACAATGACTAGACATCTTATTTCCCTCTGGGGTTCTAACAAAGAAGAGCTACGGCATTATATTGACCGTGCTCTTGTTTTAAAGCAGGAAGTACAAGAAGGCATCCGCCATCAACAGTTGATGGGCAAGACCATAGGCCTGATTTTTGAAAAACCTTCCACCCGCACCAGGGTTTCCTTTGAGTCAGCCATGTACGCCATGGGAGGGCAAGTGATCTATCTCTCCAGCAGAGACACCCAACTTGCCCGCAATGAGCCTTTAAAAGATATGTCCAGGGTCATGTCCCGCTACGTGGATGGCCTCGTGGTTCGCACCTTTGGCCAACCCATTGTTGATGAACTGGCGGCCTATGCCACCGTACCAGTCATTAACGCCCTCACCGATCTCTTTCATCCCTGCCAGATCTTAAGCGATATCATGACGGTTCTTGAGGTCAAAGACCAGCCCCTGGAGGATCTAAAAATCGCTTGGGTGGGTGACGGCAACAATATGGCCAACACCTGGACCCAGGCTGCCAGCCGTCTCGGATTCGAACTGACCCTGGCCTGCCCGGAAGGCTATGAGCCCAACGCTGACATTCTTGCTGCGGCGCAGAAAGAGGCGGCCAAACCGATTTCTGTTATCCGCGACCCCAAAGAGGCAGTACGAGATGCCGATGTGATTAATTGCGATGTCTGGGCCTCCATGGGCCAGGAGGATGAGCAGCAAGAACGGCTGGGCATTTTCCAGCCCTATCAGGTCAACAACGACCTCCTGAGCGCAGGCAAAAAGGATCTCACTGTTCTTCACTGCCTACCGGCCCACCGCGACGAAGAAATCACCGACGATGTCCTTGAGGGACCACAATGCGTGGCCTGGGATCAGGCGGAAAACAAAATGCATATCCATAAGTCTATTTTAGAAAAACACCTGCTGGAGGGCTAACCCCTTCATTAATATATAGGAATTAAATTATGGCTCCACAAGTTAACAAAATCGTTCTGGCCTACTCCGGCGGCTTAGACACCTCAGTGATCCTCAAGTGGCTCAAAGAGGAGTATCAATGCCCGGTAATCGCTTACGCCGCAGATGTCGGCCAACAGGAAGACTGGGACGCTGTCCGCGAAAAAGGCATGGCCACCGGTGCTGAAAAGGTGATCATCTCCGATCTGCGCGAGGAGTTTGTCACCGATTACATCTTCCCGGCCTTTCGGGCCAATGCCATTTACGAAGGCTCCTACCTGCTCGGCACCTCCCTGGCCCGGCCCATTATTGCCAAGGAGCAGGTTCGCATTGCCCAGGAAGAAGGCGCCGATGCCGTCAGCCATGGCGCCACCGGCAAGGGCAACGATCAGGTTCGTTTTGAGCTGGGCTACCTGGGCCTTGATCCAAAACTGCAGATCATCGCGCCCTGGCGCTTCTGGGACCTCAATTCCCGCACCAAGCTTACGGCCTATGCCAAGGAGCATGGCATCCCGGTGCCCACCACCAAGAAGAACCCCTATAGCTCGGACGAGAATATCCTTCACATAAGCTTTGAGGGCGGTCTCCTGGAGGACCCCTGGAATGAGCCGGAAGAGTCGATGTTCAAGCTCTCCGTGTCGCCGGAAAAGGCTCCGGAAACTCCGACCTATATTGAGATGGATTTTGAGCAGGGTACGCCGGTGGCCATTAATGGCGAGCGCCTAGGCGCTGTGGAGCTTTTTTCCATGCTCAACCGCTTAGGCGGTGAAAACGGTATTGGTCGCCTGGACATGGTGGAAAATCGTTTTGTCGGCATGAAATCCCGCGGCGTTTACGAGACCCCGGGCGGCACCATCCTCCGCGCCGCCCATCGCGACCTGGAAACCATCACCCTGGACCGTGAGGTCATGAAAATCCGCGACTCCCTGGTGCCCCGCTACTCCGAGCTTATCTATAACGGTTTCTGGTTCTCGCCGGAAATGGAGCTCATGCAAAAGACCATGGATGAGGCCCAGAGAACAGTCAACGGTACGGTCCGCCTCAAGCTTTACAAGGGCAACTGCATCCCGGTGGGCCGCAAGTCAGACAACTCACTCTACCAGGAGAGCTTTGCCACCTTTGAAGAGGACGAGGTCTACACCCAGTCAGATGCAGAGGGCTTTATCCGTTTGAACGCCCTGCGCATGACCATGCGGGCCCTGACCAAAAAATAATTTTTTTCGCACCACAAAGGCACCTCTGGCACAAAGAGTAAACCTCTGTGTTTGAGGTGCCTTTGTGGTGTAAGAAACTCGACGAATAATGACAAAAAAAGACCAAAAAATGTGGGGCGGCCGCTTTGCGGAAAAGACAGCGGCCTCGGTAGAGGCCTTTTCCGCCTCCATCCAGTATGACTCGCGCCTTTATCGCCAGGATATTGCCGGCTCCATGGCCCATGCCAAGATGCTGGCCCACCAAGGCCTGATCACCGATGAAGAACGGGACCAGATCATTCAAGGCCTTGGCGAAATCCAGGCCGAGATTGAAGCTGGCACCTTTGTCTTTCGGCCTGAGCTGGAAGATATCCACATGAATATCGAAAAGACCCTGGCTGAAAAGATCGGTGCTGCCGGTGCCCGCCTTCATACAGCCCGGAGCCGTAACGACCAGGTCAATCTTGACACCCGTCTCTATATGCGCGAGGTCAGTTACGAGATGATTGAGCTGCTCATCGCCGTCCAGAAGAGCTTCGTGGGCCTGGCCCGCACCTATCTCGGGGATGTGATGCCTGGTTACACCCACCTGCAACGGGCCCAGCCAGTGCTTATTTCCCATCACATGCTGGCCTATTACGAGATGTTTGGCCGCGACAAGCAGCGCCTTGAAGACGGCCTGAAACGCATCAACGTATTACCCTTGGGTTCTGCTGCCCTGGCTGGCACTGGCCTGCCCATTGACCGCGAGTTTGTTGCCAACGAGCTTGATTTTCCCAAGGTCTCGGCCAACTCCATGGACACTGTGGCAGACCGCGATTTTATCGTTGAGTTCTGCTCCACCGGCGCCATGATCCAGGTCCACCTCAGCCGCCTCTCAGAAGAGCTGGTATTGTGGAGCTCTGAAGAGTTTAAATTTATTGAGCTGGCCGATTCCTTTTGCACCGGCAGCTCCATCATGCCCCAGAAGAAGAACCCGGACATTCCAGAACTTATCAGGGGCAAGTCAGGCCGGGTGGTGGGCAATCTCATGGGGCTTCTCACCCTGCTTAAGGGCCTGCCCATGACCTATAATCGTGACCTGCAGGAGGATAAGGAGCCCCTCTTTGACACCATCGATACGGTGGGCCAAAGCCTGGCCATCATGGCCGAACTCCTGGCCAATATGACCTTTTACACTGGGCGTCTTGAAAAGCTTACCGCGGGCGGCGGTTACATGACCGCCACTGACCTGGCCGATTATCTGGTCCGCAAAAACGTACCCTTTCGCCAGGCCCACTCCATAGTCGGCCAGAGCGTGGCCTATTGTATCAAGGAAAGCAAAGAGCTCACCGAGCTTTCCCTGGCTGAATTGAGAAAATTTTCCGAAACCATTGAAAATGATGTCTTTGATGTTCTCTCAGTACAGGGCTCGGTGAACAGCCGCCTCTCCCTGGGCGGAACCGGTCTTGCAAGGGTGGAAGAAGCCTTGGCTGCAGCAGAGCAAGATCTTGGTATGGTGGTATGAAACGGCTTGTCGCCCTTGTTATCATCTCAACGTTCATTCTGGTTGGCGGCTGTGGCCGTAAAACGCCGCCGGTGCCGCCCAAGGCCGTCATTGCCGAGGCCATTACCGACCTGCGTTCCCAACTTGACGACCAGGCCGTCACCCTGACCTGGACCCACCCCAGCCTCTCTGTAAACGGCGCCCGCATCGACACCATCCGCACCTTCATCGTTTACAAGGCCCAGATACCGGCTGGCGACTATTGCAGCGGCTGTCCGGTGGTTTACGATTATGAATTTGAGGTGAATGCCCGCGGACGTGAAGCAGGAAAACTGGTTACCTTCCGTGATAGCGACCTGAAAGCTGGTTACCACTATGTCTACATGGTACGATCCAATTCCGGCTGGCGTATCTTGAGTAAGGACTCCAACCCTATTAATTTTAGGCGCCACCATACCATAGTGGCGCCCACCGATGTCCAGATTGACATCGGCGACAGCACCCTTAGCCTGTCCTGGTCACCAGTGCTTTACCGTATTGACGGCTCCCTGGTAAGCGGTCTGAAGTACCAGGTGTACCGCAGCCTGGACAATAAAAACTTCAGCCCCCTGGGCTTGCCTGTGGATGGCCTCTCTTACATTGATCCCTCAGTGAGCAATAACCGCACCTATTTTTATCAGGTCCGGGCTGTACTTGGTGAAAAAAGCATCATGACTCTGGGCAGGGCCAGCAAGACAAGTATCGGTATGCCGGTTGACATGACCCCTCCCGCGCCTCCGGCCAACCTGGTCGCTGTTGTTCGCCGGGCAGGAGTGCAAATCCACTGGCAGACCTCGACAGCTAACGATATAGATGGTTATTATATTTACCGGCAGGCTGCAGAGGGCCCATGGCAACGGATCGCCACCACCAGCGCCGGCGCCATTACTTACGCTGACCTCAGCGATCTGCCGGCCGGCACCTATCACTACCGGGTAACCGCCTTTGACAAAGGGGCCCGCCGTAATGAATCGGAACCATCGCAGCCGGTGACCTACACCAAGCCGTAGAACCCATTATCAACAGAATTTAAGCGCCCATGAACCATTTTGCATATAAAGACAGCCAGCTCCACTGTGAAGAAGTGGCCATCAAGGACATTGCCACCCAGGTAGGCACCCCCTTTTACCTGTACAGCAAGGCCACCTTAAGTCGGCATTTTCAGGCATTTGACGGCTCCTTTTCCGTGCCCCACATCACCTGTTTTGCCACTAAGGCCTGCTCCAATATCGCCATTTTGAACCTCTTTGCCTCTTTGGGCGGCGGTGCCGATATTGTCTCCGGCGGCGAGCTGTTTCGGGCCCTGAAGGCTGGTGTCGACCCAAAGAAAATTGTTTACTCTGGGGTGGGCAAGAGCCGCGCCGAGCTCAAATATGGCCTGGAATCAGGCATTCTCATGTTCAATGTTGAATCAGAGCAGGAGCTTGAGGCCCTGCAGGATGTGGCAGCGGAAATGGGCGTTCAGGCCCCGGTCTCCTTCCGGGTCAATCCTGATGTCGACCCCAAGACCCATGCTTACATATCCACCGGCCTTGCCAAAAACAAGTTTGGCGTGCCTATTAACGACGCCCTGGCGGTCTATAAGCGGGCAGCAGCCATGGCCAATATTGAGGTGGTGGGGGTGAGCTGCCATATCGGCTCCCAACTCACCGACGTCTCGCCTTTTGTCGAGTCCCTGACCAAGGTCAAGAATTTCATCCAGCGCCTCAAGGAGGCTGGCTGCACCATCAACTATCTTGACCTGGGCGGCGGCCTGGGCATCACCTATGATGAGGAAGAGCCCCCAGCGCCTCTTGACTATGCCAAGGCCCTGGAGGCGGAACTGGGCGATCTGGGCTGTACCTTGATCCTGGAACCGGGACGGGTTATAGTGGGCAACGCCGGCATCCTGGTGACCAAGGTTTTGTACACCAAGCAGGGCGGCAAGAAGTTTACCATTGTTGACGCAGGCATGAATGATTTGGCCCGCCCCAGTCTTTACGATGCCTTTCACGCCATCCTGCCGGTGGAAGAACGCGGCCAGGGCCGAGAACTTGGCGATGTGGTGGGTCCCATTTGCGAGACCGGTGATTTCCTGGCCCGCGACAAGGAGATCCCGGTGAGCAAGCAGGATGATTTGCTGGCGGTGATGAGTTCCGGGGCCTACGGTTTTACCATGTCCTCCAATTACAACACCCGGCCTCGGGTGGCGGAAGTACTGGTGGACGGCAATGAGTCCCATCTTATCCGCAGGCGCGAGACCCTTGAGATGATGATTGCCGGGGAAATGATTCCGGAGAAAAAGAAGTAAAAGGAATAATGAAGTTAGAGGAGGTAAAGGAGGATAGTCCAAATTCATTCCATTCTTTATTTCTGTTATTCTTTAACTTCTGCCCATAATTATGAATTTTCCAATACCCTTTACCAAGATGAGCGGCACCGGCAATGACTTCATCATCATTGACCACCGCCAGCCTTTTTTAGCAGAGAGCGAGATTGCCGCCTTTGCCGCCAAGGTGTGCAAGCGCATGTTCTCGGTGGGGGCGGATGGCCTGATCCTCATTGAAGATCATGATGGGGCAGATTTCCAGTGGCAGTTCTTTAACGGTGACGGCTCCCGGGCCGAGATGTGCGGCAATGGCGCCCGCTGTGCAGCCCGCTATGCCCATAGCAAGAATATTGCCCCGGCCCAGATGAGCTTTATGACCGTGGCCGGTCTGATCAAGGCCGAGGTGATCGGCGACCAGGTCAAGCTGGAGATGACCCCGCCCTTGGATACAGAGCAAAAGCTGGCCTTGAACTTTGGCGGCGAACAAAGGACCATCCAGTTTTCCAACACCGGTGTGCCCCATGCCGTCTACTTTGTAGAAAGCAATGGCCAGACCCCGGTGAAGGAGTGGGGCCGGGAGGTCAGGATGCACGACCATTTTCAGCCGGCTGGTACCAATGTTAATTTTGCCCAGCTGACAGGTCCCTCATCAATGCAGGTGCGGACCTACGAGCGCGGCGTTGAAGACGAGACCATGGCCTGTGGCACCGGCGCTGTTGCCGCTGCCCTGCTTGGCGGCCTCCTTGGCCATGTGACAAGTCCGGTGGCTGTAACCAGCTCCGGCGGTGAGATTCTCACCATCTATTTTGATATTGACGACCGAGAAAAAAATCAGGTGAGTGCCGTCTTTTTAGAAGGGCCGGCCAGCTTTATATATGAGGGGGCGCTTAGCAAAGAAGCCCTCCGTTAAAAACAATTTACAAAAAATTTATTTTTCCCATAGAACGAAAATTTAAGGAGAAGAGCTATGAACCCCTTTCGTGGAGCCTTTGTCGCCATAGTCACCCCGTTTATTGATGGTCAGCTGGATGAACAAGGCTTAAGGGATCTTATCGAATTCCAGATCGCCGGCGGCACCCATGGTATCGTGCCCTGCGGCACCACCGGTGAATCAGCTACCATGAGTCATGATGAGCACCACCGGGTGGTGGAACTCACCATTGAGACCGCGGCGGGCCGCGTTCCGGTTCTGGCCGGCACCGGTTCCAACTCCACCTCCGAGACCATTGAACTCACCAAGCATGCCAAGGCTGCCGGGGCTGACGGTGCCCTGGTCATCACTCCTTATTACAACAAACCTTCCCAGGAAGGTCTTTACCAGCATTTTAAGTCTGTGGCCGAGGCTGTGGACATCCCCATGATCCTCTACAATGTGCCAAGCCGCACCTCCATTGACATGAGTGCTGAAACCGTGGCCCGCTGTGCCCAGATAGATAATATCGCCGGTATCAAAGAGGCCACGGCCGACATGAACCGGGCCTGTGATGTGATCAGCCGCTGCCCCTCCAATTTTGCCGTGATGTCAGGCGATGATTTCACCTCCATGGCCCTGGTCCTCTTGGGCGGTACCGGTGTCATCTCCGTGACCTCCAACGTCAACCCCAAGGGCATGTCTGATCTGATGAACGCCGCCCTGGCCGGTGATGTGGCCAAAGCCCGCGAGATCCAGTACCAGCTCTTCCCGCTGATGGGCTCCATGTTTTTTGACACCAACCCGGTGCCAGCTAAAAAGACCTTGCAACTCATGGGTAAGATCAAATCCGGCAGCCCCCGCCAGCCCCTTTGGGAGATGGGTGCCGATGCCCTGGAACGGATGACTGAGGTCCTGAAGGCGCAGGGGTTGATCTAGGAGCCTGGGTTTGCCAGGCGTACAAATTATTGTCAGCCACGCAGTCCACGGAACACTCTGTGTTTCGTGGACTGCGTGGCTGATTTGCTAAGGAAAAAATCATGACAAAGGTAATTATCGCCGGCGCTGCCGGCCGCATGGGCCAACGTATCGGCTACATGGTAAGCCAGAATCCCAACCTCACCCTGGCGGGCGGCTTTGAACAGCCGGACAACCCTGCCGTGGGTAAAGATATCGGCGAGGTGGGAGGCTTCGGCACCATGGGTGTTGCCATCTCCGGCAGCCTTGAAGAGATTATTGACCAGGGAGATGTGGTCATTGACTTCACCTTCCATGCTGCCACCATGGCCTTTGCCAAGATCTGCGCCGCCCATAACACCGGCATGGTCATCGGCACCACCGGCCTCAGCCAGGAAAATCTTGATGAGCTTGGCGCCTTGGCCGCTGATATGCCCATTGTCCAGTCTGCCAATATGGCCGTTGGTGTCAACGTCATGTTCAAAATCGCCAAGAAGATTGCCTCCATCCTGGGCAACGACTATGATATGGAGATAGTTGAGGCCCATCACAACATGAAAAAAGACGCTCCCAGCGGCACAGCCCTACGCCTGGGAGAGATGCTTGCCGAGGGTGTTAACCGCGACCTGACCGAAGTAGGGGTTTACGAACGTAACGGCATTATCGGTGAACGCACCAAGAGCGAGATTGGTATTCAAACCATCCGTGGTGGCGATATCGTCGGCGAGCACACCATCTATTATTGCGGCCCCGGCGAACGGATCGAACTGACCCACCGGGCCCATAACCGTGATAATTTTGCTCGTGGTGCAGCTGCTGCCGCCGCTTGGCTTGCAGGAAAAAAAGAGGGCATGTTCACCATGTTTGACGTCTTAGGACTGGCCGACCTGTAAGATAAGACGATTTGTAGGAGCCCGGCCCCACCAGGCGATAATAATTCACGCCGCAGGAGCCATCCCCAAGGCTATTCGGAGTGGCGCAGGCGCCCTTACCTCCTCCGGCCCAGCACCTATCGCTCACAGGGGTGAGCTCCTACGGAGCAGAAGAAATTACGTCATTGCCCTAGGTGGGCAGCAACAACCAGCAATTTCTAAGGGTGAAAAGTATGGCCCTGGTATTTATTGGATTAGGCTCCAACCTTGGTGATGGCCGGCAAAACCTGCAGCAGGCCTGGCAGAGCTTGGGGAAGACAAAAGGCATTACCCTTCTCAGCCTGTCTTCACCCTACAAAACCGAGCCGGTGGGGATACGCACCGACAACTGGTTTACCAATGCGGTGGGGGCTCTGGAAACAACCCTTACCCCCCACGAGTTACTGGCCACCATGCTGGATCTTGAAAGGGCCATGGGCCGGGACCGCAGCGCTGGCCATGACCGCAGTGTTGACCTTGACATCCTCTATTATGACGACCAGATTATTCAGGATAAAGACCTGGAGGTGCCCCACCCAAGGATAAGCAGCCGCCTCTTTGTCCTGGCACCTCTGGCAGAGATCGCCCCGGATCATATCCATCCTGGTCTTGATCTTTCCTCCCGGCACATGATGAGATCCCTGCAAAGCACGGATCAAGTCGAAAAAACAAGGTGGAGATAGGCAATGCATCCAATCCGGATCCTTATCCTGGCGGTCCTCTTCTACATCCTCTATCGTCTCCTCTTTGGCGGCAAAAAAAGGGGGCCGAGCAAAGGCCAAAAGCCTTCGGAAATTCCGGCCCAGGATACCCTGGCCGAGGACCCCATTTGCCACACATATGTTCCTGAGGGTCAATCGCTTTCTACAGAGAAGGACGGCAAGACATATTATTTCTGCAGCAAAGAATGCTTGAATAAATTTACTGAACAACAAAAAAGGAGTGAGTCATGAAATTTTTCATAGATACCGCAAACATTGATGAGATCCAAAAGGCCCTGGATATGGGCATGGTAGATGGGGTCACCACCAATCCCTCCCTGGTCGCCAGGGAGAACAAGCCGTTTGAAGAGATCCTTCGCGAGATCTCAAAAATCGTAGACGGCCCAATCAGCGCCGAGGTAGTTGCCCTGGATAGCGAAGGGATGCTCAAGGAAGGCCGCGAACTCGCCAAGATCAGCGACAATATCGTCATCAAGGTTCCCATGACCACCGATGGACTCAAGGCCACTAAGGCCTTCAGCGCTGAAGGCATCAAGACCAACGTCACCCTGGTTTTCTCCACTGCCCAAGCCCTGTTGGCCGCCAAGGCCGGTGCCGCCTATGTCAGTCCCTTTGTTGGCCGCCTTGATGACATCGCCCAGACCGGCATGGACCTGATCAGCGACATCATGGCCATCTATGATAATTACGGCTACCAGTCAGAGGTCATTGTCGCCAGTGTTCGCAGCCCCATGCATGTTATGGATTCAGCCCTTATTGGTGCCGATATTGCCACCATCCCCTTTAAGGTCATTGCCCAGCTGGCCAAGCACCCGCTCACCGATCTCGGCATTGAGAGTTTTCTCAAGGACTGGGAAAAACGTCAGAAATAAATCTCTTTTTTGTACCCTTTCAGGGCTGTGAGATGTAAAACAATCTGCCTGATTGCTTTTTGGTGAACCACTGCGCATCAATATTTTTTTTATTAAGAGAAACGCAGGGTTGTCTGCAAACTGCATGACAGCCCTTGCTCGATATTTTTAAAGTTACTAAACTATAAAGATAATGCGCCCTCATTTCAGCCCCAACATAGGCCTCTGTCTGGCCCTGCTTGCCGTCACAGCCAGCCCGGCTGCTGCGGATATCTACACCTTTATCGATGCCAAAGGCACGGTGCATTTTTCCAATGCGCCCTACGACTCCCGCTTTAACGATAAAAATCACGTGGCCTATCTCCGCAAATACCGTAAACAGGCTGATATCCGTGAGTATGATTATTTCATCAGGGAATCGGCAGAAAAATATGAGCTTGATCCCCATCTGATCAAGGCGGTGGTAGAGGCGGAGTCGAACTTTGACAGCTACGCCGTCTCCCACCGGGGTGCCCGAGGACTCATGCAGCTCATGCCGGCAACAGCCGGTGACATGCAGGTTAAAAACAGCTTTAATGCCCGCCAGAATATTGAAGGCGGCTGCCGCTATCTGCGCCGGATGCTTGACATGTTCGGCGGTAATATCAAGCTGGCCCTGGCTGCCTATAACGCCGGCCCTGCCAATGTTAAGAAGTACAAAAACGTACCGCCCTTTGCCGAAACCAAGAATTATGTTCGCTCTGTTCTGCGCAAATACCAGAGCTATAAAAATAAGAAACTTTACCTGAACTAGCCGTGAGCCTTTCTACCATCCCAAACCTTCTCACCGGCTTCCGCTTCCTGGTGGTGCCCTTTTTACTGTTCTGCCTGCGTCCCGGTGTCGAAAATAAGCTGGCCCTTGTTGGCTTTGCCCTTTTTGTGGTAGCTGCCATCACTGACTATTTTGACGGCTATCTGGCCAGGCGCTGGGAGGTCCAGACCTCCTTTGGCAAACTGATGGACCCTTTGGCCGACAAAGTCATGGTCACCGCTGTTCTCATCATGCTCATTCCCATGGGCAGATTGTCCGCCCTGGTTGCCTTTCTGATCCTGGCAAGGGAGCTGGTGGTCACTGGCCTGCGCGGAGTGGCGGCGGCCTCCGGCCTTGTCATTGCCGCAAGCAAGCTGGGCAAATGGAAGACCTTTATCCAGATCGTCGCTCTGGCCACTCTGATGTTTCCCCTGGGAGTCCTGCCCATTGCCAATCTTCATGAAATCGGCCGGACAATCCTCTATGTCGCCCTGACTCTGACCCTGCTCTCCGGGGCCGACTATATCCTCAAATTTTACAAACAGTACAGCCCTGCCGCTTAAGCTCAACAGCCCAGGTAAAGTAGCCTAAAATCTTGACACAAAAAGGTGTCCTGTTCTATAGTGACCAGCGTTTGCGTCCGTTTTAAACGCACAGAAACCATATAAAGCCGGAGTGGTGAAATTGGTAGACGCACGGGACTCAAAATCCCGCGGGGGCAACCCCATGTCGGTTCGATCCCGACCTCCGGTACCAGTCGTATCAAGGGTTTTCAGGTTTTTGCCTGAAAGCCCTTTTTTGATTTTCCAAATTCTCTCCCCACTCTTAACGCATAACAGAGTTATCAATATTCATTTTGAAAAGTTAATTAAATTAACCCTGAATTAATATTGTGATTGTTGTCCGGTGCATACCAAGGACTAC
>JBDLIE010000007.1:0-87401 GCA_039715015.1 Thermodesulfobacteriota bacterium | reverse complement strand
TGCGACTTTTCGTTGTAATAGAGCCTGAATTTCATCATTTTGAAAGCCGGAACTTGACCACAAGGTTGATCAAGTTGTGCTTGAGGGTGTTGTTATTAACTCGCAATATCAAGTATATGCGTCTAATTTTATTCTTGCAAAATATTTTTTAAGGGTGTTGGATCATAAGAAATCAAGGGAGATTTTTTGCGATGGATGATAAAACGCCAAACTCCCAGCCCCTTCCCCCGATCTGGCAACGAGCAGTGGATAACTGGCAAAGCGAATCTGTCGCCCGAAAAAAAGTAGGCGTTTTTTCTGGTGGTGCGATGGAGCCGAGGACAATGGCAAACCTTGACTGTGACCAGGAGGTAGAAACGCCAACCAAATACGTGTTCAATGGCAGGACGGTTTTCTATGACAAGTACGAGCTGGCGCATTTTCTGGCAGCGCGCACCGTTGTGGTTAAGGCTCGATATAAAGAAATGAGGCCACCACTACGTGACCAACTCGATAAGTCCCGTGGTAAATCTAAAAGGCGTATAAGGGAATGACCCCCCTAATGCAGCTGCCATATTCTCAATCATATCTGCATCAGGCAACCGATGACGAGCAGGCGTTTATTGGCGCGGTCATCCGTTCAAGGTCGGTAGATAAGCAAAAAAAATTATTGAGCACGGTGGATGATAAGAGTCTGGTCGGCAACTACGCGAAGCAGGCATATCGGATTTGCCAAGAACTCCTTAGGGATGGGGTTCCCGTTGATATTGTAGCGGCCTCCAAGGCCTGCGGCCATGATATGAAGCTCATGGCCTGGATTGCTGAGGCCCCCGACGCTGTCCTCGCAAGTGGATTTGGCCCGGACCATGCCGAGAAAATAAAAGAAAGATATATACGGGCCGAGATTGCAAAGATGGCTCATGAAGCCGAGGTAGGGAATAGGCCTCTGTTCGATGTCCTCGGGAAGCTGGATGCCCTTTGTGATGCTGAGCTGCCCAGAATGCTTGCCTGTGAGTATGTCGGACCTTCACCAACTCAAATCTATTGTTGTCAGGATTTTTTAAATCACAGTTTTGGCAAAATAGAACCCTTAATAGGCAGCCCTCGAGATGCCCTTCTTGTCCCAGGTGAAGGCTTGATGATAGCCGGGGCCGGGGGAGCCGGTAAAACGGCTTTTTTGGTTGATTTCGCCTTTCGGGCTGCCAGTGGTTTGGATGTTCTTAAATGGGTGGTTGGCAGGCCTTTAAAGGTCCTTATTGTCCAGGCAGAGCTGCCGCCTCAATTTTTTCAACAGCGCCTTAAGGCGATGCTTGACGATTATTCTTTTGCCAGCCCTGCAAAGGCCCAGCAAGCCCTTGGGAATATATACGTCGCCCACGTTATAGAATCCATAGACCTGGCTGAGGGTGGCAATGCTTGCCAGGTCATAGGCGAAGAGGTGGTCAAATGTGATGCGGACCTTGTTATCATTGATCCGTTTCTATCTTTTTTTAGCGCCGACGAAAATGACAATGGTGGGGTGCGGCGGGCCCTGGATCAAATAAAGCGTGTGGCTGAAAAGCATGGGTTCGGTCTGGTTATCTCTGACCACCAACCTAAATACGCCGGGACCAGCCAACATCAGCAAAACAGTATGCGCGGTGCCGGGGCCAAACGTGACTGGGCAGCAAGTGTCCTTGTCCTGTCACCAGCCAAGACGCCGGAAGGTGAGCATGGAAAGTTTGTAAAGCTCACGGTTGATAAATTGCGATATGGGCCAGTGCCCAATACGGATTTTTTTATGCGTAGGTCGGACACCTTTCGCCATGACCTTTGGCGGGGGTCGTCTATCGAGCCATTAAAGGTCGCTGAACTTATTAGCGATAACAGCGGCAATATACCCAAGGCACCCTTGAGGAACCTCCTTATGACCACATTTAATATCTCAAAGAGGGTGAGTGAGAAGCTCATGGATGATGCCACCGAAGGAGGTTGGGTGGTCGTTGAGGACGGACCAAGAGGGGCCAAGCTCCACAATGTAGGGCCAAGGTATTTGGCAAAGAGCGCTGCTTGACCTGTACAATAACCGCCTGTCCAGTGGGTAGACTTATGTCAGTGGCCAGGTTCAAGGCTTATTTGAAAGGCTGTTTGACCTGTCCACACCTCAACCTGTCCAGTTGTTAGTGGTGATAGTGTAAGTAGCTGCAATCATGATAATTAATCTGAGCTGTCCAGTTGTCCTATATAAAGAAGGACTGACCCTGGATAGGTCAGCCTTCTAATAAGACTTGGCGGCGGAATTTTCCGCCATGGGAGGAATTTGAAAATGACAACGGCCAATGGTGAAAAAATCCATAAACTATGGTGTCCTGCCCGGCGCGATCCAGTCCGCCATGCCTGTAGTTGCACACCGCAGATCCGTGCCTCGGTGGGGACCATTGATAACTCGGAATCTTTGACAAAAATTTTAGAAAGAATTTTTGATCTGGAGGTCGCCAACCAGTACCCCCTTAAAGAGCTTAGTTTTTATCGCCGGGCGTTTGTCAAGCGCTGGCAGGGATACTCCAAGAAGATGACGCATAATACTTGATTGACCAAGGCCAGGTGGACAGGCCTCCTGTCCCTGGTCAAAGGCTAAAGGTGGGGGGAATCTAGCTCTCGGGGATTGTGGCCTCGGCAGTGTCAATCTGTAGGAACCAGATTGGCCCCCCCTCCTGAAGCCGCTTTTATATATTCCGGGCCTGTCACGGAATCCATCCGCCGAAGCCTGTCGCGGCAATTTTTTTAATTGAGGATATATCCATGACGAAATTAGCAAATATTAACTATCGTGGTATTGGCCTGAACAATGCCGAGGCAAAAAAATATTCATTTTGCCGGGCCATTCTGGCTCAAATTGAACCTTTGAAATATCGGGACGCTGCTGGCTTTGAGCTTGAGTGCTCTGCCGCCGCAGCAAAACAGGCGGGGATTAGTCCTCGCGGCCTGATGGTCCCAAACGATGTTTTGTTTGCCAGAGATTTATCCGTGGGTGTCACTACTGCGGGTGGGCATCTGGTGGCCAATAATCTCCTTTCCGGTTCCTTTATCGATGTGTTGCGCAACCAGTCCGTGGTCATGGGCATGGGTGCCACCATCTTGTCAGACCTTACCGGCAATGTGGCCATTCCACGTAAAACCAGTGGAAGCGCCGCTACCTGGATTGTCAGTGAAGGCGGTGATGCGGCCCAAAGCGAGCCCGCTTTTGATCAGGTTACCCTGACCCCGAAATCACTCGGTGCGTATAGCATCGCCACCCGGCAACTTTTAATCCAGGCATCCTTTGATGTTGAAAATATGATTCGGAATGACCTCGCGGAAGGTATAGCCGCCGCCATCGATCTGGCTGCCCTTTATGGCTCTGGTACCTCTGGCCAGCCTACTGGTATTGCGAATACTGCGGGTATTAATACCCCAACCTTCTTCGCCGCTGCCGTGCCAACCTGGCCTGAGATTGTGGCAATGGAGACCGCAGTGGCCGTTGACAACAACACCTTGCTTTCTAACTCTGGCTATCTTGTCGAGCCTTCCATGCGCGGCAGCCTGAGAACGACTGAAAAATTCAGCGGGTCAGGGGTTATGGTTTGGGATGAAGGTCCCAAAAACCAAAATTCGTTGAACGGCTACAAAACTGGCGTCACCAACCAGGTGAGCAGTGGGGATGTTTTTTTTGGAAATTGGCAAGATTTACTTGTTGGCCTTTGGGGCGGTTTGGAAATTTTGCCGAATCCTTATAAGCACAGCCTGGCGGGCAGTATCGAAATTTTAGCGATGCAAAGCTGCGACATCGCCCTCCGCCATCCCGAGAGCTTTGCTTTTAATAATGACGGCGTCTAAAAAATTCGGCGGTGGGGTTGCCCCGTCGTCGGATAGGTGAGCTGTTTATTGCCGTGGCATTGCTCACCGGGGGGCTCTGGCATGCCCTTTCTCCCTGTGCCACGGCACCAAACAGGTGGCTTGTTTTAGGTTCATGGTGCCACCTGGCGGGCCGCATTCCCGCATTTTAGGCCATGGACTGCAAGCCAGCCCGGCAATGCCGCCGGGCTGGCACTTTCCCTTAGGCTAGGAAAATGGGTAACCTTCGTAGAAAACAATGCATCCCCGGGCTTAAACGACCCTAAAGGGTGTCGTTGGGTGGTTTGAATTTTCCAATGTAGTGTGGAGGGTGTTACGGGGCTCAATTTTCCGATATTGAACGATTGACCCTTGTCAGCTCATACTGCCTGGCCACTCCTGGTAAACAGTTGCAATATCAAGGAGTTAACGGGTCCTTCTGGGGGGATATGCAGTGCAGGTAATCCGCATCGCGAAATCGGGCTAGGCATAGATTTTTTTGGAAATCCCACTATGCCCACTACTTCTTTAAAAGGGGGTAGAAAATGCGTAAACCGGAAGATAGGATAAAGAATCGGGCCGAGGTGGCCTTCATTTTTGGGGTGGCGAAAACGACAATAGACTCATGGGTCAGGCGTGGGTGTCCGGTTAAGAAGAAAGCTGAAGGCAAAGGCAAGCCGGCCCAATTTGATACCGTCGAGGTGTTCAGGTGGGCCATTAACAACCTTTGGAAAAATAGTATTTTTTAAAAGAGGGGGGAGTGGTTGCCCTGGACGGTCTCTACTAGTCGTTTTCGTTCGCTTCTTTCTCTGGAGAGGGAACTAATTTTACGTCTATTGGCAATTTTGCCACTGTTTTCCATCTAGTTTTTTTCACAGGATCTCGATGGTCAACCAGGAAAGAATAACGTCCACCGCTTTTTAGTCTTAGGTGGGCAACCTCAATATTTGAGTTTATGCCATGCTGATCAGTCCCTAGTGTAATTGTTCCTTGACCGATCTTGATCTTGTCGCGTCCCTCTGGAGGATCAATCCTGACCCTGATCTCTGTGGTTTCTGCGTTGGTGGTATCTTCTTTTGCCCACCTGGTAGAAATTACTAAAGGGGGAAGTATAAGGTTTTCTTCATCTTCAAAAAAAGAAGCCCCATTTACCGTGTTGACATGAGTGGTGGCCCCGGTCCTCGCGTCTACTATAGTTTGCTGACAAAGAACAGACCAAACGTGATTAATCATTTTTTTAATGTACTCTTGAGTTGTCGTCACTGAGATTTGAAATTTGAAAATGGCATACCACCTGTTTCTCAGGGGGAATCAAATCCTCAACAATATCTCTTGGTTTAATCATAGATGAATATTCAGGAGTCTCTGTAAACCTAACCTTAGGTGCGGAGGCTGCCTTTTGATCTTTATTTACTGCCTCTAAGACTGCATTCTTAATAAAATCATTGAGGGTAATGTCTTGGTTGCCAGCACATATAGCGGCTTTCCTGTGTGCAGATTCACCGAGTCTAATATTTAGAGAGCCTTTGAAGCTTTTTTGGGGCTCTTTCCCTATTTGTTTACAGGTGGCGAGATAGTCATCAACAGCTGCTATGAATTCTTTTTTTAAACCAGCTATAGTCGTTGATTCAAATGTGACGGTGTCATTGACATGAAGGACTTTTCCATAAAGGAATTCATCCTCTATATCGTACTCAACTGATCCTATATAGCCTTGGTATGTCATGGTCTTGTTTTTCATATAAATCCATCCGTTTCCAGGCGGCTTAGTGCTTCTTTGATCTGATACCCACGCAATATTTTAGGTTTGTGAGGCCGGTGAAGATTAAAAACACTCATCTTGTCTTTGTGAAAAAACTTAACGCGGGACCCACCTCCCTCAAGTTGGGTATATCCAAAATGAAACATGACCCTTGTGAGCTCGTCCCATGTAAAATCTTTGGGGCGTGACTTAAGCCTGGCAATTATTTTGTCTATTTTTGACACTGTGTGTTTATACTCTCGGTAAAAAAACAGTGCAACTAAAATATAGTTGCACGTTTTGTCTAAAAAGATCCATGTTTTTTTTCGGTAGATGCCTGGAAATATCTGTCACTGAGCAAAAAAAAATCAGATACATCATTGTACTTCTGAAATGCTACCGCTCCCTTGCAAGAGATTTTTTAAGATAGCGAGAGCATTTTGCAGCAAGGAAACCGTTATAATTATAGATATGATGGTGTTGAATAACAGTAGCGCAGGTTTCTTGTTGGTGGCATTTTTTTAGGAATTTACATTAAATGCTAACAACTTACAGTGAAATATTCAACTGAAAGTATGGCGCCACATTGTTAGGTGAGATGGAGCCCAAGAGGAGGTCTAATGGACCCGCAAAGCAAAAAGGTATTTTCTGGTAGCCTTGCTTTACTAGCGGTAATTTTAATTATTTTACTGCCCGCTTTATCCTTTGCTGGGCATGGACCACCCAGAAAAATAGTATCAAGGCAAATGGTGCGCAGAGGTCGGCGGCAAGACAGAGGTGGTGCTGGCTGACAGGATAAGAGTGGATTGCCTCACCGCCACCCACGCCATAGAACATGATTTTGGCAGTAAATGGGCGGAGGCCATTGGGTAGAGCCTTTATTACTCGTTACAGACCGGCAAGCGGGCGGGGGTGGTGCTCATCCTTGAAAAGCCAAAGGACCAGAAATACTGGCTCCGTTTAAACAGTACCATTCAGTATTTTAATCTGCCGATTGATACCTGGGCCACGGGAGCCGGGGAGCCATAGTGTCGTATGGGCGGTTTGCTTGCTGCCCATTCACCCAAACAGGCTTACCACCTTCCCCTGTGCCGGCTTGGTCAAAATCTTATTCTCAAGCTTTCTCAGGGCACTTTTCATTTCCGGCTGATAGTCATATCTATTATAAATCGCCTCCACGCTGCCGTCCTTGTGGCCTTCCAGCTTCTTGATGACATGGAAAGGCGTGCCCAACTCTGCCAGGTTGGTCACTGCTGTCCGCCTTAGGTCGTGCGGGGTTGCCTTCTCAATTTTCATGTCAGCATAATGCCGGGCCATGAAGCGGCAAACGCCCGTTTTGGTCATGGGTTCATCGGTCTTAGGGCCTGGGAAAATGTATTCGCTATGGGTAGGTAGCTTTTTTAAGAGTTTTATGGAGGAGGGGGGCAGGGGGGTCAGATATTCATGGCGGTTTTTGGAGTTTTCAGCCGGGACGAAAAAGGTCTGCTTTTTGAAATCGACATGCTGCCACTTGGCCAAGCGCCATTCCCCTGGGCGCTTAACGGTAAGCAAGATTAATTTAAGAAGAATGTTGGTAGTGCTGGGATGTGACCAGGCCATTAATGAAGCAATTTCTTGATTGTTTAAGACCCGGTCGCGAGATTTTTCTTGGTGGGGTTTGTCAATCAGCACACAAGGCGAGGCGTCAAGGTACTCTTCTTTAATGGCCCAGGTGAACATGACACCAATGGCCGCCAAGAGCCTGTTAGCGGCCACAGGGGCCGTTTTGGCCTTTTTGAATATCAAGTTGCGGATGTCGCGGCGATTGATGTCGGCCGACTTGAGGCTGCCTAGCGCTGGTACAAAATCGACCTCAAGGGTGCGTTTATATTCTGCCATGGTGCTGGGCCGGGGCTTGGTGTACCCTTCGCAGAAAAGCTTTACCAGCTCTTTGCCGGTAGGGTTTGTGATGCGTTGGTGCTTGTCCTCTTGCTTAGTCCTGCCAGGGTCAGCGCCATTTGCTACAGCCCCTTTATCAACTAAATATTTTTTCCTGGCATCGGCTAGGGACAAGGCTGGAAATTGGCCGTAAGTGATCCACCTGGATCTGCCATCGGATGTGTATTTGAAAACAAAGGTTTTTATCCCTCGGGGGGTCACGCGGACTCCAAAGCCGGGGTTTTTTCTGTCCCACTGGATAAAACGTGTTTTCCGAGGTGCCAAGGCATTTATGGTTTGAAAATTGAGATCGGTTTTTGTCTGGCCAGGGTCACCGCCATTTTCTACAGCCTTCTTGTGGGTGGAATATTTTTTTCTGGCCTCAGCCAGGGAGAGGTCTGGGAACTGGCCGTAGGTGATCCACCTGGTTTGCCCCCCGATCTTATATTTATAGATAAAGGTTTTGGCACCCTTAGGGGTCACCCTGACTCCGAATCCTGGGCTTGAGATATCCCAGCAAAGATAACGGGCCTTTTTGGGCGATAAGCCCTGAATGGTTTGGGTGGTGAGTTCACATTTCATCGTCGTTTCTCTTCGGGGTAGCCCAGCAGTAGCCCAGCCCCCTGGGCTACTGCTGGGCTACTGGAATTGCCATGATGTTAAGTGATACAGGTGGTCAATAGGTGAAATTACTATACAATGTAACTTGTTGTTTGTGAAACGTTTATTTGGTGTCGAATGATGGAGAGTGATTTTAAGTGAAAATGCAAAAAAAAGGAATGGGGTTCAGGTGGTCGGAAGTTCGAATCTTCTCATCCCGACCAGTTTTTAAGGGGCACACGGTTATTACCGTGTGCCCCTTTTTTGATTAAAATGCAGATAGAAATTATCTGCCGACAGTAGAGAGTCTTATGTCTGAATTTGCAAACGTAACAGTTGTGCGAGAAGCAAACGTGTATTTTGACGGCAAGGTAACAAGCCGTACAGTCATTTTCCCTGATGGTACGAAGAAAACTTTGGGGGTCATGCTGCCGGGTGACTATGAATTTGGCACAGACGCCAAAGAGGTCATGGAAATCATGGCAGGAAGCCTTGATGTTTTGTTGCCCGGAAAATCCTCCTGGCAGTCTATTGAGGGTGGACAGTCTTTTGAAGTCCCTGCCCAATCTAAGTTCCAGTTAAAAGTGAAGGATGTAGCTGACTATTGCTGTTCCTACCTGAAATAAAATCGCTTACGCTGCACCTTTTCAAGGGTAGAAATTATGAAAGGGTTCAGCTTTTCCTTTCAGCTTGTTAAGTTTCTATCACGCCCGCCTGTCATCTCCGTGGAGTATTACTGCCTCTGGAAGTTATCCCCGCTCTTTTTCAAAAGCCTCTTCTTTATTATTCTTGGTTCTTTTTTTTGACACCTCTGTAACCTTTTGTTTTTCCATGAGTTCTTCTTTTTAATCTTGTCTTGTGGGCCTTCTAAAGTGGCGCTTTCTTTTCTATGGCCTGAGGATTCCTCCCCCAGACCGCCCTCTGGTAAGCCAGAATGGGGTAAAAAAGCTATACTTTATTGGAAATCAGGTATTTGTTTGCCATATCATGATTTAATAAAAAAATGATTTTTGACAAATGGGTTGATGGGAAAAAATATTTTGTGGCCCATGTTTTGCAAGGTTACCTGGTAACTCTGATAAATTGATATCCAGATGTATTATAAGGAGTAAAGATGGCTGTTTTAAAACCACCCTGCAGTAAGGATGCAAAATCAAAAGAAGTTATGGCCCCTGAAGCCATGCATGAGCAGTTTAATTTTCTCTATTCATTGGTGAACGAGGTTCCTGATCCTATTTTGGTTGTTGGTACGGATTTCAGGGTGAAGTTTGCTAACCGCGCTGCTCAAAATTTCTCAAATAGTTTTGTCTGTAAGGGGGATAAGGAGCCGTTCTGTCACACCCTTGTTTATAACCATGACTTTCAATGCTCCACAGTGGGACGCCCCTGTCCTCTTATTGAGGTCCTTGACAGCAATAAGCCGGTGGTGGTTGAGCATGAAATAAAACTTGATGATGGCCAGGTACGTAATTACGAGATTCATGCCTCCCCGCTTTGGGATGATGAAGGCAGCTTTCTGGGGATCGTCGAGTCAATACGCGACATTACAGATCGGGCTGAATATGCCCGGATGCTTAAAAAAAGCCAGAGAGAGCTTGAGAGCAGTGTTGATGAACGGACAAAGGATCTCCTGCGGAGTAATGATATCCTCCGCAAAGAGATTGTCGGCCGGCAAAATATCGAGAAAATCCTCCGCGCTGAACGTGATAAATTTCAGGTCATGCTCGAGGCCATGGGCCAGGGCATGCATATTCTTAATTCTGACTTTACCATAGAGTATCAAAATGATGTCCTGCGTGACTTGTTTGGCGATCAGATAGGTCACGCCTGCTATGACGTTTATAAAGGCCGTGATAAGCCCTGTGAGGTATGTCGTATGCATAAGGCTATTTCCACGGGCCAGGTGCAAAGGACCGAGGAGATAATGCGTAATAAGCGTCATTATTCGCAGAGTTATGCGCCGTTTAAGGATATTGACGGCGAGGATAAATGCCTCATCCTTCTTAATGACATCACTGAAGAAAAAATGTACCAGGCCGAAACCATGCGGACAGGTCAGCTGGCCTCCATTGGTGAGCTGGCAGCTGGTGTAGCCCATGAAATAAATAACCCAATCAACGGTATCATCAACTTTTCGCAGATACTCATGGATGATTCCACTGACGACGCCACCAAGAAAATCCTTGAGCGGATTATTGACGAGGGGGAAAGGGTAGCGGTGATTGTTAGTAAACTGCTTTCTTTTGCACGGCAAAGTGATGGAGATTCAGAGGCTTTCATGGAAACGTCGCTTGTCGATGTTCTAGGAGATTCTTTCGCCCTTCTTGGTCACCAGTACAAGAAGGATGGTATCCATTATTCAGTAACCGGCGTTACGGAAATAGTCGATGTTTGGGGCAATCCCCAGCAATTACAGCAGGTTTTTGTCAATTTGTTGTCCAACGCCCGGTTTGCCTTAAATGAAAAATTTAAGAAGAAGCGCAGCCAGGACAAGAAACTGGAAGTCATTCTGTCACGTATTGAGCACCAAAAAAAGAAGTACGTACGCATAAGTTTTAAGGACCATGGCTGTGGTATTCCAGCCGACATTATTGATTCTGTTTGCAACCCATTTTTTTCAACCAAGCAACCTGGGGAAGGAACTGGGCTCGGACTTTCGATAAGTCAGGGTATTGTTAAAGATTTTAAGGGATACTTAGGTATTGAGAGCGAGATTGGCAAATACACCACGATCATGGTGGATTTGCCGGTTTATGAACCCGAGAAAGGGGAATAATTATGGTGGATTTAGAAAAGGATAATACGGCAATCCTTGTGGTGGATGATGAGGAGAGTTTACGGCTCACCTTCCAGATGTTTTTGTCACGGGAAGGTTATGGGCCGGTGGAGGTCGCCTCTACCTATGGCGAGGCTCTGGCCCTTATTGATGAGAGGGATTTTGATCTCGTGGTCAGTGATATTGTCATGGATGGAGCATCCGGCATAGATCTTCTTCGCACCATCAAAGATAAGGGCATTGAGTGTCCGGTGGTGATGGTCACGGGGTATCCGAATATTAATACCGCTGCCGAGGCGGTAAGGTTAGGGGCCTTTGATTATCTGGCAAAGCCTGTAAAAAAAGAAGACCTGCTACGTACAGCCAGAATGGCATTGCAACAATATGCCCTTCTTAATGCCAATAATGCTCTCGCCCTTGAAAAAGATCGTTACCAGAAGTATCTGCAGGCGGTTTTCCGTAGTGTTGGAGAGCTTATCTTCACCGTGGATCCCCAGCGCAGGATTGTCGAATGTAATGATAATGCTGTCAAGTGGGCTGCAGGTTTTGGAGCAGAGGAAGTAAGCGGTAAATTCCTGGAGGAAATTGGTTCCTGTTTTGAGATTTTTATTCCTGATGTTGATAAGGTCTTAGCCAGCCAGGACGTTGTGCCGGAGCATAGGGTTGAGCTTGCCCATGAGTCTGGGCAGTCCGGTATCTTCAGAGTGAGCGCTTTGCCCCTTACAAGCGATGTGGGAGTGTTTTTAGGTGTTGTCCTTGTCGCCCGTGATGTAAGCC
Source organism: Thermodesulfobacteriota bacterium (assembly GCA_039715015.1). Taxonomy (GTDB): domain Bacteria; phylum Desulfobacterota; class Desulfobulbia; order Desulfobulbales; family SURF-16; genus BM506. The sequence goes on along the minus strand of JBDLIE010000007.1, from coordinate 75,759 downwards.
GTCTTGAGGCCCTTGAGCAAAAGGGGATGCGCGATAAACTGCACCGTCTCATTGGTTCCAGTATGCGGATGCAGACTGTCTATACCTTGGTTGAAAACGTCGGTAAGGTTGATACCACCGTCCTTATCAACGGGGAGTCCGGAACCGGTAAAGAGTTGGTTGCCGAGGCCCTGCACGCCGAAAGCCCCCGGAGGGATATGCCGCTTGTCAAGGTAGATTGCACAGCGATCCCGGAAAACCTTCTTGAAAGTGAGCTTTTTGGCCACAAAAAGGGCGCCTTTACCGGTGCTGACCGTGACCGGGAGGGACGTATCCTGTCGGCTGACGGGGGTACCTTGTTTCTTGATGAAATAGGCGATATTTCACCGCTTATGCAGTTAAGGCTTCTCCGTTTTTTGCAGGAAAGAACATTTTACCCTGTGGGCCGTGATCGTTCTATTACGGTGGATGTCAGGGTGGTGGCTGCCACAAATGCCGATCTCCGCCAAAAGGTTCAAGATGGTGATTTTAGGGAGGATTTGTATTACCGGCTCAAGGTTGTCGACATTATCTTGCCTCCCCTTCGCGAGAGAGGAGAAGACTTGGTAATGCTGGTCCAACTGTTTATTTCCAGGTTCAGCACCCGTCTCGGAAAAGAAATTACCGGGATTTCAGACCAGGCCTTGCAGGTCCTCCGTGAGCATGATTGGCCCGGTAATGTCAGAGAGCTTGAACATGTTATGGAGAGGGCCAGTGTGCTCTGTGACACTACGACAATTACCTCGGTTCATCTTCCCCTTGAGCTGCGTGAGAAAGAGCAGGGAATGGCCCAGGTACAGCACACGGAAAATTTACTTGAAGAGGAAAACGAGGAGGTGCGGATCATCAATACCCTGAAGCGTACCTTCGGGAACAAGGCCCAGGCGGCCCGGCTTCTTGGCATCGATAGATCAACGTTGTATCGAAAGCTTAAGCTCTACGGCATAGATGCAGATGAGTTAGTGGAAATCTAAATAACAATAATAAAATAGTCTTTTTAAATACCCCTTCCTGGTTCGCCCTGGAGGGGTATCTTTATGTGTGGCACATGTGTAGCGCCCAGGAAAAATACGCAGCATGATTGTAGCATAAACCTGTGGCGTGCAACACACCTCAAGGGAAGCAGTTAAAGGCATTTTGTGTGAATAAGTGTTGTAATGTCAAGTAGTTGTGCGGAAAATAGGTGGTGTGGCATAGCATGTGCTAATTGCTCAGGTAACCATGAAAACAAATTCTCAAATTGGAGATAATAAAAAAGGAGGAGTAAGCATGGCTGAGCAAGTTGAAACAAAAGGAGCAAAGGTGTTTTTAGGTGTTATGGCCGGTCTTGGCGGCGCCTTTGGGATCTGGGCTATGATGGCCTTTATCACTGGTCTTGCCTCGACAAACTGGCAGGTTACGGAGATGATGAGAAATTTTCTTGTCGCCACCAATAATATTGGTGAGTATGAGACTCTTGTCGATTTTTATACCCATATTAAAGGTGTCGAGTATCTGATGGCCGGTGCCTTCTTCGTAGCGTTTCCTCTTTACTTCAAGTATGTCAATAAGGCTCCGGAAGCAGCGCAGGCAAAAGCGATGTAAGTTTGCATCTTGCAGTTATAAAGGGTTTTTTTATTACAAGAAGCCCTTCCGGCAGTTTTAAAAAAGCCTTCCTGTTCACTATACAGGAAGGCTTTTTTATATGGTGCTGTGCAACTTTCCTGGCAGCGCTTTGAATCTTGCTTTTATAGGTTGAAGCAGTCATCATGGTTCTAGCAGTCAAATCAAAGCCGAGGAGGCTTGAAATGCGGCTTTTGGTGTGTGTAACTAGTCGTTTTGACTGTTTTATTGCTGTGTGCCGTTCAGCGTTTTTTCGCCACTTTTTTAGGTTTGTTGAGAGGGGCTGGCTTTGATTTTTTGCCTGCCGGTTGGCGAGGAAAGTAGCCAATGATCAGATCTGGTTTTATATGGCACATAACGTGCTCTATCTTAAAAAAAACAGCGATGAAATGGTGAGCTAGCCCCGGAGAATGTTGAATGATTTAGAAGGTCCGCGGCTTTTTTAGGTAGTGGATGTCTTGCTGATGTTCACCTAATATTGAGTGGTTATTCACGATAAATGAGGAGGGAGTATCAGGATGAAGTATCCCATTCGCAATGGCGTTATCGTTTTGGGTGTTTTGTTGATCGGACTCGGCATTTACAGTTCTTGGAGTATGGAAAAAAGGCTCCCGTCAGTTGATTATACGGCCTTTTTGGCCCAGTTACGTAGTGACGAGATTAAAGGCGTGGAGATCATTGGTAATAAGATTAGCGCCACCGATAAGTACGATCAAAAATTCCAAACTTTCTCTCCTGATATCAAGTTGTTAATCCCCAAGCTTGAGGCAAAGAACATTACCATTCGAGCTCGGCCCGAACCAAAGTCATTTGGTTTCTTTGAGTCGACATTGCCTCTTCTTATTATCATTGGGGCGTGGATGTATTGGTCTCGTAAGAGTCGTCAACATGAGCCTGGAATGAAGGGCAAAGACTCTCTTGTTCCCGAGGATGTTGCTGGGAAGGTCACCTTTGCAGATGTTGCCGGCATTGATGAGGCCAAAGAAGAGCTCATGGAAACGGTAGATTTTCTCCGTGATTCCAGCAGGTTTACCAGGCTTGGCGGCAGGATCCCCAAGGGCGTTCTTTTGCAGGGCCCCCCTGGCACTGGTAAGACCCTTCTTGCCAAGGCTATTGCCGGTGAGGCCGGGGTGCCATTTTTCTCACTAAGTGGTTCTGATTTTGTTGAAATGTATGTGGGGGTTGGGGCCTCAAGGGTGCGTAACCTTTTTGAGCAGGCCAAAAAGAATAGCCCGTGCATCATTTTTATCGATGAAATTGATGCGGTAGGCCGTTCACGCGGTAGTGGCGGCATGAGTCAGGGGGGCGGGGATGAACGTGAACAAACCTTGAATGCTCTTCTTGTTGAGATGGACGGTTTTCAGAGCCATGAGACAGTTATTATCGTGGCTGCCACAAATAGACCGGATGTCCTTGACCCTGCCTTGCTCCGTCCTGGGCGTTTTGATCGCCAGGTAACTATTCTTCCACCAGATGTCAAAGGAAGGGCCATGATTCTCGCAGTCCATGGCCGTAATATCACCATGGGTGAAGATGTCACCATGGATATTGTTGCCGCCACTACTCCTGGTTTCACGGGTGCCGAGCTTGCTAACTTGATGAATGAGGCGGCCTTGATGGCGGCCCGGAAGGGCAAGGACCAGGTCGATCTTGTTGATATCGAGGAGGCCAAAGATAAGATTCTCATGGGGGCCGAACGTAAGGGCATGGTAATCCGTGATGAAGAAAAGAAGGTCACCGCTTATCATGAGGCCGGCCACGCCATTGTTGCCATGCTTTTGCCTGAGGCTGACCCGGTTCATAAAATTACCATTATCCCCCGTGGCCGCGCTATGGGTGTCACCCAGCAGGTTCCCCTGGATGATCGTCATTCCTATAGCCGTGAGTATCTAATGGACCGGATTAAAATCTTGCTGGGAGGCCGCACCGCTGAGGAGATTGTTTTCAACCGATTTACAACGGGCGCCAGTAATGACTTGCAGGTTGCCACCGATATCGCCTCACGAATGGTGTGCGAGTGGGGTATGAGCCCAGCCTTAGGGCCGCGAGCCTATGTTGCAGGTGATCAAGGGTTCCTTGGTGGCAGTTCGCAACGTTTGGCCTATAGTGAGGCTACCGGCCAGCTTATTGATAGTGAAATCAATAAGATCATAGAAGATTGTCTCCAGGAAACCATGATTATTCTCCAGGGCAAGGATGACTTCCTCCATAACCTGTCGCGCCACCTGTTGGAGAAGGAAACCATTAATGGTGATGAGGTTGAAGTGATTATGAACGAAAGCGCCTGATGTTTATGGCCCATCTTTGGTGCAACACTCTTTTTTATAGATTCACCTGCTGATTTCAGTACTGGTGATGGGCTGGTTCTGCCCGTAATTAATAGCCTTTTGTGAGAAATTCTTCTCGCTCAAGGCTATTTTTATTTCCACTGGTTATTTAGCCCCTCTAAAAGGCCTTTTTTAGGGTCCGCTGCATGCCACACAAGTGTGGCCACACATGTGTGGCATGCAACACTTTGTGCAACACATTTCCGCCACAGGTCTGTTGAGCTCTTTCGGCATTAAAGAAAAAAATGAATTTTTTTTGGGCATGAAAAGCCTGGCAGGTTGTTGGCAAGGTTGGCAGGGCCAAGGTCGAGAACAGTGAATAGCCATTCTGCTCATTCTGAGGGGACATGGCACTGAATGTGCACTCATTTTCTAGTCAAAGAGAAATGGCAGAAGAATGCCCAGTTATTTTGGGTTGTTATACGAAATGGGCAGTTTCTGGGCCAAAAGAGAGTTTGCGGACTTCACGGTAAGTAAACAGTAAGCAGCCAGTGAAATGATTTTTTTAAATAGAGTTGATCTGCCAAGAGGCATTTCCCCGGGCATGTTGGTTTGAGATTCACTTCAAGGCGTATCTGGAGAGAGACAACCGATTCTTTAAATGCCTGGTGTCTGCAGGGATCATTCTCAATAGCACTGTTTTAGTTGTGAACGTAAATCCAACAAAGGAGAGTAACAATGGGTATTAAAAAGAGGAAGCTGCTTGGACTAGCCCTCATGGCGGCCATGGTGAGCCCCTGGTCACTTCCAGGACCCGCCAATGCAGAGGTCTTTGAGCTCAACAGCATGAAGAACCTGTATGAGGGGGTAAGTTTCGATCATGATATGCATATCGAAGCTGCAGAAGAAAATTGTGCGGAGTGTCATCATCATACTGCAGGCACTCCTCCCACGGACCCACTTTGTGTCACCTGTCATGCCAACAGCCCTGAGACAGATGATCCAAGCTGTAAATCCTGCCACGTGAAAGATGTCTTTGCTGCAGAAAACATGAAAAAGGCGTGGGATACCCCCCTGCTGAATCATAGAAGTAAGCCCAGTTTGAAAGCTGCATATCATCAAAACTGTCTTGGTTGCCATGAGAAAAATGGTGCACCCACCGGATGTACTGATTGTCATGGGATGACCGACGCTGGTGAGAAGTACTATAACACCGGAAAATATGCCCCGGAACCAAAGGCCGAAGGCGATGGTGGTGGCCATCATTAATTTATGACGAATGAAATGTTTGCCATACCACTGAGACATTCGTTCGTATTTGATTTTTTGAAAAAGGTGAGAGTATGAAGAAATTAAACCGTAGGTCATTTTTAAAAGGCGGCCTAGCCAGCGGTGTTGCAGCAGCTGCAGTAGGGTCGGCTAAAAAGGCTGACGCCGCGGGTGACTTCGGGGGGTACCCTGATAGTATGGGTGTGCTGGTCGATCTGACGAAATGCATCGGCTGCCGAACCTGTGAAGCTGCCTGTAATAAGGAGCAAAGCCTTCCCGTTCCAGATAAACCATTTGACGACATGACTGTCTATGAGGAGCATCGCCATGGCGGACTGCCACGCCGTACCTCTGAAAAGGCATATACCGTCGTCAATAAGTATGATGTTGAAGGACGCGAGCACCCGCTTTTCCGCAAGGTCCAGTGTAACCATTGCCAAGAGCCTGCCTGTCTTACCTCATGTTTTGTTAATGCCTACACAAAGACCCCTGAGGGAGCTGTAATTTATGACCCCAAGGTCTGTGTTGGTTGTCGAACATGCATGATTGCCTGTCCTTTCTATATCCCGGCCTATAGCTATTCTTCAGCAATAAATCCGGTGATCAAAAAATGTATCATGTGCTACGACACCCGCCTGAAGTTTGGCAGACCGCCTGCATGTGTTGAAGCCTGCCCACAACAGGTCATGACCTTTGGAAAGCGTAAAGATCTTATCGGCTTGGCCCATAAGACCATTGAAGGGCGTCCCGATAAGTATGCCAAGCATGTCTATGGTGAAGACGAAGTGGGAGGGACCTCCTGGATGTACCTGACATCGCAAGATGCGCCCTTTGAAGAGATTGGTTTTGACACCCATCTCGGCAAGCAGCCAATCATCAACTATGTCAAGGAGTTCCTGGCAATCGTACCCATGGTTCTGACGATCTGGCCAGCGCTCTTTACGGGTTTCCATCTCCTGGCAACCCGCAAGGATGCAAATAAGAATGAAGAGAGCGCAAGCTAGGAGGATAATTCAATGAAAACATTTGTAGCACAAGGCTTAGAGCCTGTTGATACACTCATGAAGCCAGGGTCGAACACGCAGTGGACTCTGAAGGAAAAATTGCTCTTGGGCCTCAGCCCTGGAGATTACATGAAACAACTTGTTCGCAATCCCTTTAACTGGGTTTTTGCGATTATTTACGCCATTGGCGTACCAGTCCTTCTTGGCCGTTTTTATTATGGTCTTGGCTGGGCTACCCACAGTAGTTACGATTACCCCTGGGGGCTCTTTCTTGGCTGGGGACTTTTTTGTATGGTCCCTCTTTCTGCCTCGGGATTTATGCTTGGCACCACCGTGGAACTTTTTGGCCGTAAGGATTTTAAACCCATTGAACGTCTGGGACTCCTCAATGGTCTGCTCGGTTATTTGTTTGCTGTTATGTTCCTCCAGGCCGATCTCGGTCAGCCGTGGCGCCTTGTTTATCCCATGTTTGTTTCCTTGGGACCGGCTGCGGTACTTTTTCTCGTGGCCTGGCATGTTGCCACCTATCTATCAGTACAGGTTGCCGAGCTTGTGCCGGCCGCCAGTGAGATGATGGGCTGGAAGGCGCCGAAGAAATTCGTCAAGTCCATTGTTCTTGGTCTCACTGTGGCAGGTATTATCCTCTCCACCCTGCATCAGGGAGCATTGGGGGCCTTGTTCACCTATGCGCCGGGCAAGGTGCACCCGCTCTGGTACTCATACAGTTTTCAGTGGTTCCACTTCTTCTGTTCATCCATTTTTGCAGGGCTTTCAATGTTGATTGTTGTCTCCACCCTGGCAAAGGGGTTCCTGAAGTGGCGCTGTGACGATAACTTTTTAGACAATCTTGATCGCATCACCCTGGGCCTTGCCAAGGGCGCCTCCTTGGCCCTTATTACCTATCTTATTATCAAGCTGACTGCCATTGCCCATGATAATGAGTGGGGCCTGCTCTTCACAGGTTGGGGACAGTGGTATATTTTTGAAATTTGCTTAGGGGTTATCCTGCCGCTCTTTCTTTATACCGTCGCCATTAGAAACCAGAGTGCCAAGATTGCCCGTTTTGCAGCCTTGATAGCTGTGGTCGGTATTCTGCTTAACCGTCTTAATACTGCCTTGATCACCTTTAACTGGAATCTTTATCAGGAGATTCCCCATTGGCGCGAGGCTGTGATTACCGTCACAATCTACGCTACCTATATCCTTGTTTACCGCGCTTGCCTGTGTCGTTTACCCATCCTCTTTACCTGGAAGGGTGACTCTAAATAGTTCGGTGGTTTATGCCTGGGGGACCCTGGTTGGTTTCCGGTTCCCCCAGGATCTGCTTTGATGACGAGCGCGGGCATGGTGACTATTGGTGCATGGGCTCGTAATCAAACGATCTCTTAACAGCAAAGCTTTCTGTTTTGTAGAAGAGAGCTGACACGAGGTGTCTCTGGTATGACTGACACGTTTCCCCTAAAGAAAATACTCTATACATTTTACCTTGTGATCAGCATAAGCCTTGTGCTCTTGCTCTTCATGGGCATAAGGCAGTCGCAGCTTTATCATGCTCAGGTGGGCGTGGTTGAACAGACGGAAAAGCTGCTATTCCAGTTTTCAATTATCCGTGAGCATATCTCCACAGCCCTGATGGAAGGGGAGCAGATGCCCCTTGAGGGGCTGAGTAAGGAGATGGAAACCCTGAATTATAACCTCACAAAAGTCCTTGACACCCGCCATATAGGTGAGGAGTTTAAGCTTAGTCTGGTCAACTCCATTGATCTCCCCGGCATAGTACTCCTCCTACGTTCTGTTGAGGCAGGTGAAGCCAACCAGGAGGATTACCGGCGCTTGAGTCGTGAGATACGGACCTTGGGGGAGCGGCTCATGCTTTTTGATCGTGTGCTGGTCAACTCTTCCCGTGAGCGTCTCATCGGTTTTCAGAATATGGTGATTGGCGCCAGTGCTTTGGCTGTTTCGCTGCTGGTGGGCATGTTGGTTCTGTTTCACCGCCGCCTGTTAACGCCCCTATGGTTTTTAGTGGATGATGCGGACAGACTTTTGGCAGGAGAGATTCATGAGGTGGCTGTCTCCGGCAAGAGCAAAGAGGCTCAGGTGTTAGCGCAAATTATTAATGAACAGCAGGACCTCAAAGAGGCCGTGTCCATTCGTCTACAGAAATGTCGCCAGGTGAGCGGCGAGATGGTTGCTTCACTGGGAGGCATCTGGACTGAGATAGATGAAACAGGTCACATGTGCCAGGTGAATAAAGAGATGGAGATTGCCTGCGGCTACCCGGAGGGGGGATTATCCGGGAAGAAGTGGGATACCTTCTTCCAGGCCCCGGAAGGGTGCGGAGAAATCTTGGATGTCCGTAAACTAGCCGAGCTGGGTTCGCAAGAATTCATCCTGCGGGGCACTGATCCGGATCAAAATAAAGTTGTACGGGCAATTTTTATGATGAGTCAATGCGCCGAGGATGGCTGCCTGGTCCGCTGCTTTGGCTATGATGTAACTGCGGACAAGAGTAATATTCAGGCCCTGCAAAATGATCTGGCAAATGAAAAAAACAGAAAAAAGGAGTTGGTGCGGGTTTCCCAGCTTACAGCCATTGGTGAACTGGCCTGCGGGGTTGCCCATGAGGTGAGCAATATTGGCAATGGTATCATTAATTTTGCTCAGCTTCTTGTTGACGTGGAAGAGGATGAGCGGAGCGGTGATATTCTTCATAAAATTATCGGACAGGGGGATAAGATCACCGGCTTGGCCTCAAATCTCCTTGCTTTTGGCCAAGGCGATTCTGCTGCCCGTGAAATGGTAAATATAACCAGGGTCATTGGCAATGCCCTCGCTCTCATGGCTCCCCTTTACAAACAGGATGGTATTAATGTAGAGCTTGATATTGCTAAATTGCCTGAGTGGCATTGCCAGGCAGGGCAGTTGCAGCAGCTCCTGTTGGGGGTTCTCATTAATTGCCGGCAGGCCTTGAATGAACGTTTTCCCGGGCATGACGAGATGAAACGTATTGAGGTTTCTGGGCAAAGTGCTCTTGTTGATGGCCAGAACGGAGTTGAGATTGATATCAAGGATTATGGGATTGGTATCGCAGATGAAGATCTTGATCAGGTGATGGAGCCAGGTTTTAGTAGCTGGCCAGAGTTGACCAGCGCAGGCATGGGGCTGTCCATAGGCCACGATATCGCCGAAGCCCTTGACGGCTCACTGCATATTGAAAGTGTTCAGGGTGAATATACCACCGTACGAATGGTATTTATAAAAAAAGGCTGATGGCGCGAAGGCGCACACATGGAACTGCCATAAAAAAAGAGACATCGTTTAGATGTCTCTTTTTTTATGGCAGTTCCTCTTGTTGTTCCTACTGAGTTGATCAGGTTTTATGCTGATCAATGATGACCTGGATGTCTCTGTTTGAAATGGTTTCTTTTTCAAGCAGCTCTTCGGTGATGGCTTCCATAATTGCCATATTATCCGTTAAGATTTTGCGGGCTGTGTCATGGGCTGTGTCCACAAGGTCTTTGATCTCAGAATTGATCTCTTTAATTGACTCTTCACTAACCAGGGGGTTTGTGGCGCCAGGTTGCTCTGCAGCCTTGAACACAATGGGGCCAATATTCTTACTCATGCCCCACTCGCATACCATCTTGCGGGCCAGATCACTAACTCGCTCGATGTCATTGCCGGAACCAGTGGTTATTTCATCAAAGATAAGCTCTTCGGCGATACGACCACCAAGAAGGGTGCAGAGGTTGTTGAAGAGATAGGTGTACGAGTGGGAATGCTTCTCGGTTTCTGGAAGCTGCATGGTAAGCCCTAGGGCTTTCCCCCTAGGGACAATGGTCACCTTATGTACAGGGTCAGCGCCAGGAAGCATCCATGCCACCAGGGCATGGCCCACTTCGTGGTAAGCGGTAATTCTTTTCTCCTCTTCTGTGATAATCATGGAGCGGCGTTCTGCCCCCATCATCACCTTATCCTTGGCGGCATCTAGGTCGTCCATGGTGACGTTGCCGCCGCGGCGGGCAACCATTAAGGCAGCCTCATTAATCATATTGGCAAGTTCAGCCCCAGAGAAACCAGGAGTGGATTTGGCAACGGTTTTCCAGTCAATGTCTGGAGATGCCTTGATCTTTTCGGCATGGACCTTAAGGATATGTTCACGACCAAGGACATCAGGGAGAGGGACCATAACCTGGCGATCGAAACGGCCAGGCCTGAGCAGGGCCTGGTCAAGGATGTCGAGTCGGTTAGTGGCGGCAACAATGATAACCTTATCGTTGACTTCAAAGCCATCCATCTCAACCAAGAGCTGGTTTAACGTCTGCTCGCGTTCATCGTTACCACCGGCAGCCCCAGAGCTTCGGTGCCGACCAACTGCGTCAATCTCATCAATAAAGATAATGCAAGGCGCCTTCTTTTTACCTTCAGCAAAAAGGTCCCGGACACGACTGGCGCCGATTCCCACATACATCTCAACAAAATTGGAACCACTGATGGAAAAAAAGGTAACTCCAGCCTCACCGGCAATTGCTTTGGCAAGAAGGGTTTTGCCTGTTCCTGGTTCACCATAAAGGAGTACCCCTGTAGGAATACGGGCCCCAGCTTCGGTAAATTTAGTTGGATCTTTAAGGAAATCGACAATTTCTACAAGCTCTTCTTTTGCCTCATCAATACCGGCAACGTCTTTAAAGCGGACATTGGATTCCTGGGCATCAATTAATTGGGCCTTGCTCTTGCCGAAGGCCATGGCCTTGCCACCACCGCCTTGATTGCTGCCTTTTCTCATAAAAAAGAACCAGATGGCAACCAGAATAAGGATGGGGAACCAGGAGAGGAGTGTACGGATAAACCAATTGGGTTCGCGGGTGGGGATGACCTCGATTTTAGCGCCTGCGTCAAGGAAATGTTGAACAGCAGAAGGGTCCTCAGGAATAACAGAGCGAAAACGTGCACCATTAGAGTCTTTCCAGGACGCTGTATTTTTACTAAGCGAAAAGTTAGTGACAACCCCACTTTTAACCTTATTAACAAATTCTGTGTAACTAAGAACGTTGACCGTTTCAGGCTGCCCTTTGAAAAGATTGAGGACAAGGATAGCAGTAAGTCCAATAATGAGCCAGATGGTGAGGTTCTTGTAAAAAAGATTCAAAGGGGTTCTCCTCGCTGTTTAGATGAAAGGGCGTATTTTAAGCCAGGTGCAATGTGAGCCAAATGGGAAGAGCAGCGTGCTCGTAGAAAAATAGAATAAATAGAGGGGGGCCGTCAATGGAGAAAATAAAACATAAAACGCTGAAAAGGTAAAGGAGTGGGGGGAAAGGCGGGAAAGAAGGGGCTTGAAAAAAGAGAACCCCCGGGCCGCCACCCAGGGGTTCAGTGCAAGGAGTCGCTTTCTCGTTTAGCAAATGAGTAAGCTTTGTCTTTTTAATAAAGCACTTTATGTGCCAGAAATAATTAGAAAGACGTTTTGTGATAAGAGTTCCCTTAGAACAGGTAGTTAAAGGTATGTCTTGTTGTTTTTGCTGTGAGGTGGGGTGAGAGGTTGGCTGTAATTTTGGGATTGTTTTGCGCCATACAGCTCCCAAGTGGCGCATTGTGCGCCACTTGGGAGCTGTAGCATTCTTATGAGCTGGATGGAGAAAAAAGTATTGAAAAATAAGGATTAATTATTTAATAAGTCGTTGTAATATTGGAAAAAAATGGAAATTATAACTTCACCATTAAGAAGAAATTGCGCTATTCTAAATATGTTGATATTGTGGTTTAGGGATTAAAATGCATTAAAAATGATGTAAAAGTTGACAACGTCGATTTACAAGTTTAGGGTATGTCAGTATATGCTAAAAAAATAAATTTTCAGTCGACAACAATTTCAAAGGAGGAACTTGGAGACAAAAGAAAGAATTCAGGGGAAACGGTGAGAAGATCCGCCAATCATCGAACCGTTGGAAATGTTTATGGCATTTCATTCCTAATAAAGATCCATGGGTACATTGTTCAGTTCAATTTTTTCTTGGTAGGAGGAGCTTGGGCTGCTGGAATTCATGGCCAGAATTAATCAAGGAGGAGCAAATGGAAGGCGTATTTTTTCTCGTTTTTTGGATTGGTTGCGCTGCACTCCACACCTTGTTTGACCTTAAGGTCAAGCCTGTAATTCTAACATGTCGGGAGGATGAAGAGAATTTCCGACATTTTTGAGAAACGCAGAAAATTGTTTTTACAGATGAGGCAGGACTCAAAGAGGAACCTGCTGAACCCCAAAAAAAAATGAAATGTGAGGAGTAGCGTAATGAATAATATTCTCGCTAAAGTATTGCCCCAAGATCAGGGGCTAGAAGTTTCCACTTCCGGTAAGTACAACGCAGCTATTGCAATAATGGGTCTTTTGGCTCTTGTTGGTGTGGCCGCAGGTTTTCATGCCTTCTTTATCGGTCATGACCACGCCTTTGGTAACACTCGTGATGTGCCATGGGGTCTGCTTATCGCCGCTTATGTTTTTTTTGTAGTAACTTCCACCGGACTGTGTCTGGTGTCTTCAATTGGTCATGTCTTTGGTGTTGAACAATTTCAGCCCATTGCCAAACGTTCTGTTTTTATGGCCATTTCCACAATTATTGCTGGCTTTCTCGTCATCGGGTTCGAAATTGAAAACCCTTGGCGTATGGCTATCTATAATTTGACTTCACCTAACCTAACATCCAATATCTGGTGGATGGGCACCCTGTATGGCGCCTATCTTTTCTTTATGCTTATTGAGTTTGCCTTATTGCAGATGGGTAAGCATAAGGAAGCTGGTATGCTGGGTCTTGCCGGTGTGGTTGCTGGTATTGCTGCCCATTCTAACCTGGGTGCCGTATTTGGGCTCCTCAGTGGTCGTGAGTTCTGGCATGGCCCTTATATGCCTATTTACTTCATTACCTCTGCCATGATGTCAGGCTGTGCTGCCGTGGTCTTTTTTACCTGGATTGCCTATAAGGCCAATGGTTGGGAAATGAGCGACAAGCTTAAGAGTTCCTTGAGCTCCACTGCTAAGCTTGGCGCATTGCTGATCACTGTTATTATGTTCTTCACCTGCTGGAAGATGATTTCCGGTGTGAGTGGTCAGCCTCCAGGAAAATATGAAGCTATGATGAGCCTCATTTCCGGGCCATATGCCACTAATTTCTGGATCGGAGAGGTCATGATGGGTCTGGTGATTCCCTTTGTCATCATCCTTGCAGTACGTGCCAAGTCCATGACCGGGCTGTTTATCGCATCTGTATCCAGTGTTATCGGCATCTTTTTTATGCGCTATGATCTGGTTGTTGTTGGTATGCTTGTGCCCCATTTTCATGGCATGGGTATTATTGATCTTCCCCATCTCTTTTCCTATATGCCAACATTCCACGAGATCGCTATCGTGGTTGGCGCAATGGGTCTTTGTGGCATGATGTTCCTTATGGGCGAGCAGCTCTTTAAGGGCCATCTGTCTGAGGATCATTAATATTTCCTTGAAATCTCGTGTGTCGGGGATGGGTGGTTGATACTCAGCCACCCATCCCTGCACAGTCATAAGGAATTTTAAGGAGAACGTTATGGCGCGAAAAAAATCAGAAGTAAAGCCATTAAGGGCTGATTTGCCAATTTATCCCATCGGGGTAGCGGCAAAACTTCTTGGTGTCCATCCTCGAACTCTTCGTATTTATGAAGCTGAGGGGTTGGTAAAGCCAGCTCAGCATAGTGGCTCTAGAAGATTATATTCACCAAACGATATTCAGTGGATCGAATGCTTACGCTCAATAATTCATGACCAAGGTATTTCAATACCTGGCCTGAAGAAACTTTTGACCTTGGTACCCTGCTGGGATATTGCAGAGTGTCCTAAGAACGTTCATGAGTGTTGTCAGGCCAAGATAGATTGGGCTGTGCCAAGATCATTGCACCGTGTAGGTGATGAAGAAGATCGCAAGCGGGCTAAGGCTGAAGACAAACAGAAACAAAAAAAGGTCAAGCCTGGAAAAAAGCAAGTGTCACCTGGGTGATTTTTGGTGGTAGGCAGTCTACAGAAACTGCGGCCAAGAAAGCTTGCGGTTGATGTCGGTTGTTCGTCCGGGTGAAAAGCCACAAAAAAGGGGATTACGTTTTAACGTAATCCCCTTTTTTGTGGCTTAAATTTGAAGGTGTTTAGTTCGTTTTTAGCCGTTGTCGTCAGGTGTAAAGCCATATTTGTTAATTTTACGACGCAGGGTGTCCTTTGAGATGCCAAGTTCGCGGCAGGTTGCCATCTTTTTCCATTTGTTTTTGGCCAGAGAGGCGGCAATGGCAGTTTGTTCAAGTTCTTCAAGAGTTTGAGAAACAATGCCTGTCATGGGAATTAAGGTGCCGGCTTGAGGCTTTTGGTCGCCATTAGGGGCAAATGGCTCAGGGAGATGTTCGGGCAGGATGAAACCACCAGGGCAAAGAATAAAGCCATACTCAATGACATTCTCAAGTTCGCGAATATTTCCGGGAAAGTCGTAATGCATAAGGATGGCAAGTGCTTCATCCGAAATGCCGACAATATCTTTGCCCTGTTGGGCACTGAAGTTGGATGTGAAATGTTCAATGAGAAGAGGGATATCCTCCATCCTTTCTTTAAGAGGGGGTAATTTTATTTTTACGACATTAAGCCTGTAAAAGAGGTCCTCTCGGAAGGCATCTTCTTTAACAAGGGCCTGGAGATCTCTATTTGTAGCGGTAATAATGCGAACATCTGCCTTAACTGGTTCGTTTGAGCCCAGTGGCTCGTAGATTTTCTGCTGCAACACCCTTAAGAGTTTAACCTGAAGTGATGCGGGTATATCACCAATTTCATCGAGGAATAGGGTGCCGCCTTCAGCTGCCGCAAAACGTCCTTTCTTGTCCTGTTTGGCGTCTGTGAAGGCGCCGGCCTTGTAGCCGAAAAGTTCTGATTCAAGAAGGGTGTCTGGTAGGGCGCCGCAATTAACAGTGATAAAGGGCTTATTGCTGCGGGATGAAGCGTTAAAGATGGCCCGGGCTACAAGTTCTTTACCGGTGCCGCTCTCCCCTAAAATGAGAACATTACTGGGGCTGCGGGCAATTTCCGGCAGGATATTGAAGATGCGCTGCATGGATGGACTCTTTGAGATAATTTCATCAAAGGTGTAGCGCATGGTCAGCTGTTTACGGAGGCTGTCAAGGATGGAGAGGTCGCGGAAAGTCTCAACGCCGCCAAGAACATTGCCCTCATGGTCCAAAAGGGGAGCTGCACTGATAGAGATGGGCAGCTCTTTGCCGGCTCGGGTTTCAATGGATATAGAGCGGTTGGTTACAGGTTTACCGCTATACATCGATTGAGCGATGGCGCAGGATTTGCCGCAGATTGATGAATGAAAAACATCGCTGCAGTATTTACCAATGGCATCATCACGATGCCAGCCGGTGATAAGTTCGGCAGCCCTATTAAAGGAAGTGATCTGCCAGTTGCGATCAACGGTGAAAACGCCGTCGGCAACCGAGTCAATGATCAAATCATTTTTGATGGTAGCGGTAATGTCGCGGAAAGTTTCTACGCCGCCGATAACATTACCCTCAAGGTCCAGGAGTGGCGCGGCGCTGATCGATACAGGGACGGTTGATCCTTCCTTGTTTTTAACAAAGATAGATCGATCGACTATTTCTGAGCCAAGGCCAATGGCCTGGTTAAGTATGCACTGGTCGCCGCAGACCGATGAATGGAAAATGCCGCTGCATTTTTTGCCAACTACCTCTTCACGTTTCCAGCCTGTAATAGCCTCGGCAGCCCTATTAAATGAGGTGATTTGCCAATCATTATCCACGGTAAACACGCCATCCGCCACCGAGTCAAGGATCAGGTCGTTTTTCATGGTGGCGGTAATGTCACGAAACGTTTCTACACCACCAATGACATTGCCGCCTGGGTCAAGAAGGGGGGCGGCACTGATTGAGATAGGGGTTTTGTGGCCATCCTTTGTCGTAATTGTCAGGCTGTGGTTGATGATGGTGTTTTTGTCTTGAATCGATTTGGCAAGGCTGCATTGGTCGCCGCACATGCTGGAATGGAAAATGTCATGGCATTTATGGCCAAGAACTTCTTTGCGAGACCAGCCGGTGAGAGCTTCGGCCGCCTTATTAAATGATGTAATGTGCCAGTCACGATCCACGGTAAACACGCCATCAGCAACCGAGTCCATGGCCAGGTCGTTGGTGTGCCCTGTGTCCTCAACCTCAGTAAAGGTAACAACAGCGCCGCTTATATTGCCGTTTATGTCAGGCAGAGGAATTGCGGAAATGACAACAGCTATCGAAGTGTCTGTGTCCTGGTTGTCAATGACCATCCGGAAGTTGGTCATGGCATGGCCGGAGGCCAGGGGGCCATAAACGCTGCACATTTTGGTGAAGCGCTCGTATTGGCTAAAGGCCTCATGGCAATTTTTGCCAATCATATCTTCTTTCTTAAGGCCAAGAAGTTTTTCGGCACCACTATTAAATGAAATTATCTCCCAGTTGCTGTCGACGGTAAAGAGGGCGTCAACAACTTTAGTGGGGATGGCTTGCTTGTGACTGTCTTCCATGGAGATGCTTCTTCGTGCTTATTTATCCGTACTTATTCCTTATAAAAGGAAATTGAGGGGGAATCAGGATAACACGGGAGTAAAATGAGAATGTATCAGCTGATTGTTTAGTCTACTTTAGCCTGTCATGGCCACCGGGTCAACGATCTTTGCTGGAACTGGAAAGGGGGTGAGGGTGTCTAGAAAATTATATGGAATTAAATCATGGTCAGAGTGGCTCGTTGTTCCCTCTGGCTGGCAATGAATTCCTGAAGTTTTTCTGTTTGTTCTGCTGAGAGGGCACCAAATTCAAGGGCATAACGGCAATGACCAGCATCATCAGATATTACAGCCTCGGAATTAATGAGTGAGCAGGGGATTTGCTCAATAAGAAGCGTTGAATTTTCAAGGAGAAGGTCAATTTTAAATGTTCCTTGGGGCCAGTTGTTGCCTGTGAGGCGGCGGAAGGACAATCCTTCCATGCTGATGTCGACAACTTCTCCTGACCCATCAGGGCAATAAAGCAGAGATTGGTCGTTGACTTCAATTTTGTCAATATGAGCGTTGTTTGGGGCTGTGTCCATGGGGCTCCTCCTTGCAAAAAAAGGGTCATTCTGATCAGCTTCAAAAAGTGTTTAGCCATATGGTGGTTAGGTGTGAAAAGTCAAAATAAAATATTTCCTATTTGTCTGAAGTTCTTTTTAAATTTATTCTTTTATAACAGCATGTTATGCCTGTTGATAAGCCTTTTTTTTGCAGAAAATGTTCTTGACAGTGGTGCGTTTTCATGATTTTGTGCAGGGCGCAAACTACATATGTGTAGTTTTGTAATTTATCACAGTTAGATCATCCGTCAACGAGGTTCCGAGAATTGGCTGGAAAGAGCCATACGTTTACGGATATTAAGTTTGGCGATCACAATGAGGGCCATTGGCCTCAAATGCCTTATCTAGTCTCAGTGTAGAATAGTTTTGAGGCAGGTAATTTAAGTTATCTTACTTAAGGGAGTAACGAATGAAAGTTAAAGATTTGGAAAAGCTCGAGAATGAGGGTGTTGAGAATTTACCTTCTGAAGAGCGTCGTCGTTTTTTACAATTCGGCCTTTCCGTCACCGGTGTCTTTTTAGGTGGAAGTGTATTGTCTCTGACCTCTGCTAATAATGCGCAGGGTGCTTTAGGTGGTATGAGTCCTGCCAAGAAATTTCCCTACAGCCCTCATTATACAATGGTTCTGCGTCAGAATCATTGTATAGACTGTGAGCGTTGCTTGGAAGCATGTAAAACCACCAATCACGTCCCGGCATATGGTTACCGTACCACTATTTTAGAGCAGGAACGTCCCATTGGGCCAGAAGAGAAAGAACGAATCTTCATGCCTGTTCTCTGTAACCATTGTAACCGTCCGCCTTGTGTGCGCGTTTGTCCAACAACAGCTACCTTTAAAGACAAAGTCACTGGTATCGTTAAGATGGATTATAAGCGTTGTATCGGTTGTAAGACCTGTATGGCTGCTTGTCCTTATAATGCTCGTTATTTCAAAGAAGAAAACCGGGCTGTTGATAAGTGTAACTTCTGTTACGACACAAAGCTTAAAGAGTCTAACGGTAAGCTCACTGCTTGTATGGAAGCTTGCCCGGCTGATGTTCGTATTTTTGGTGATCTCACCGATCCAAGCAGCAAGGCTTACAAGCTGATTCATGCTCCGGAAAAAGTGGTTTGGGTTCTTCGTCCCGAGACAGGCGCCCTTCCTAATGTTTTCTATATGAATGATTAGGCTTCCTGATCCGGTAATTGTGAATGGCTATTTTGAATATAGCTGATACTTGTTCGATCTTTATGTTATGCCAAGATCGATTTACTTAGCAGACGCTTCTTGGATGAATTATCTGCTAAAACATACATGAGGAATGCAATGAAATTGAATGATAAAAGCGCTCTGAGTTTGATGACTGTTTTGGTGTTTAGCGCAGTCTTATTCTTCTGTGGTGGGCAAGCTGTAGGAGAAGAAGAGTATGATGAGGATACCTATGGCCCAGAGGCTCCTATTATTTTTGTAAAACCTGTCAAAGCCGTAGATTTCTCCCATAAGGTTCACACCATGGGTGCCGGACTTGAATGTGACAGCTGTCATGATGATATTTTTGAAATGGAAGCCGGTGTAGCCGAGCAGAATGACGATTTCACCATGGAATCACTTTATGCTGGCAAGTATTGTGGTGCATGTCATGATGGCGATATGGCCTTTGCTTCAAATAAGCGGTGTACCTTCTGTCATATTGGCGTCAAAGGTTTTGAACGTCTTAATAGTGACGGCGGACCTGATGATGCCGGTCATGGCGGTGGTCACTAATATATAATGTAGTGTACCTTTGCCCTGCAGTTTAAAATGGCATGACGATACAAAGATCGTCATGCCATTTTTTTGTTCGGCCTCTGTCTATTGCAGAGGGTTCTCCTCTTGTAATAGATGATCGTTTCTTTCGTTTGTCGTGCTCGTAGTTTTCCGCCTTAACTTGTAAATTCCTCCTTTCAAGTTTCCCTGCCAATAGAAGGGTGGGCTTAGCCTGCCATTCTTGTAAAGAATCGTTTCCAAGTTTGCTTACTTTCTCTTATGTGTCCTCCTGGGGCCATTCTGGCGCAGAAGGGGCTTTTCATGCCTGGGCAGCTCAGGTGTCTTTTTAAGCAAGTCTTTGATCTCATTGTCTATTCAATTGCATTGCAACAGCTTTGCTCTCTCTTTTTATCCGTTAAATCCTACATTCTGTGTTGCGCAGCGGTCTTGCTGGTTGCGGCGCATATTGCGCCACTTTTGGTGTTCTTGGGTTGTAACAAGCTGTAATCCTGTATTTTTTTAGATATGCCACAACGGTGATCATTGGGTTTTTCTAAGGCTTCTGCTGGTGAGGAGGCGGTTTTTTGCAACAAAAGTGGCGCATTTTGCGCAGCACACCTGTGGCTGCTATGGCGCAAGTTGCGCCATGTTGGGTAATTAATATGGACATGATGGGTGTTGGGAGAACTTGGAAGGGGCCATTTGTATGGTTTTCTTTCAACGATAAAATAGGGCTTTAGGATTTTTCGGCCTTTTAAATAACAGTTCTTGGCGGAGTTTGGCATGCCCGTTGCTATTTAACTAGTCAACCAAGAAAACAGGTAAAAACCTGAAACGAGAAACGCCCATCCATTACTCAATGGGCCTTGAGATTTCCTACCAATTAAAAATCTCAAGTGAAACGACAGGAGGCCGGTATGAGTGCCTTAATTCATCTGCTCAGCAAAAATCAAGGTTTAAGAGGCAAAGCTTATCTGCTTGCATCTCTTGGCAAGCGTTTTGCCCACTTAAGCGAGGCTTTTTGGTTTGTGACCTCATTGGTGCTGTTTATTGCACTTGGTCCTTTTTCAGCCATTATCGCCGTGATTGCTCTCTGCTCTCTGGCAACAAAAGGGCAGACAAAAGATTTGCAGGGCCCGGCCAAAGTCTAATGCTCTTAAAGTGATCATGGTTGGGTGGCGGCCTGATCGTGATCACCTCTAAGAGAAAAAAACAATGTAGCCCAAACGGCTACCGAAATAAGCTTTTTACTAATTCAAAGGAGGAATGAAAATGGCTAACGGATTCTCACTAGCCGCAGTCGCGGAACCAGAGGTGGCAACAGCAAAGATCAATATAGCAACCGGTCTTTTTGCCCTGCTCGCCATTGCAGGTATTTCAGCAGGCCTTTATGCGTTCTACGAAGGCCACCATCACATGTACAATAATACTCGCGAAATGCCTTGGGGTATTCTGATTTCCTCCTACGCATTTTTCGCAATTACCTCCACAGGCCTTTGCCTGTTGGCGGCCATCAGCCATATCTTCGGCGGCAACAAGCTGGCTCCCCTTGCGAACCGCATGGTTTGGCTCTCCATTATCACCATTATCGGTGCTTTCACCATTATTGGTGTGGAGATTGAAAACCCCCACCGTATGCTCATCTATAATATGCTGAGCCCCAACCTGACTTCCAATATCTGGTGGATGGGTACCCTGTACGGTATGGCGGTTGGCTTTATGCTCCTTGAGTTCTATCTCATCCTTAACAAGCAATACAAGATTGCCGTAACCCTGGGCGTTCTCGGTGCCCTTGCCGAGGTTGCTGCCAACACCAACTTGGGTGCTGTTTTTGCTACCCTTTCCGGCCATCCTTTCTGGTACGGTTCTCAGCTTCCTGTTTACTTTCTCTGTAGTGCCTTTATGTCTGGCGCTGCTGCTGCCATTCTTTTCACCAACATGGCTTTCAAGATGCGTAATCGTGAAATTGACTCCACCACCATGGCTGGTATGCAGTCTGCAGGTAAGGTCCTTACCCTTACCATGTTCCTCATCTGTGTTGCCACGGCCTGGAGATTCATCTCCTTCTTCGTCGGTGGTGCTGAAGGCGGTCGTGTAGCTGCCATGGCCCTGACCTCCGGACCTCTGTCCTTTAACTTCTGGGTTTTCGAGATCCTTATCGGTCTTGCCTTTCCCCTTGGTCTTCTTACTATGACCAGGTTAAAGAGCGCTCCTGCCATGACTCTGGCAGCCTTTATGACCCTGGTTGGCCAGTTCTTCTCCCGCTATGACCTGGTAGTCGCCGGCCAGCTTGTGCCTCACTACTCAGGTTGGGATAATCTGCCCACCTACTTCAGCTATGTACCTTCTGTTTCCGAGTTAATGGTTACATTTGCCGGCATCGGGGTCGTTGGTGCCACCTTCTTACTCGGCGAGCGTTTCTTCGGTCGCGCCTTTGACGACCATGGCTCCCACTAAGAAGTAAGCAATAGGGAAAGTACTTCTCTTTGAAAGAAGACGGAGAGCTTGCCGCAAGGGCAGGTTCTCCGTCTCAATCAAACTCAAAAAGGTAAGCATCATGCTCTCAGACAATAAACCAATCTTTACAATCGGTGTTGCTGCAAAGATGCTGGAGGTACACCCGCGTACTCTCCGAATCTATGAGAAGGAAGGTCTGATCAGGCCAATTAGAAAGGGTAAATGGCGTTATTTTACCATGGATGATATTAAGTGGATCGAGTGTCTCCGGAGCATGATTCATGATCAGGGAATCTCCATCGCTGCCATTAAGAAGCTCCTGCAATATACCCCTTGTTGGAATATCACTGACTGTTCTTTTGATAAGCGCAAGCAATGCACCGCCTTCATGGCCAGTGGACTGGTTCCGCGGAAAATTGAGGTTGAGCAACCTCAAAAGATTGCCAATTCAGATGGAGATGTGGCTGCCTAGGTCTTGTTGTTTGCCTGTCGGTGGCCACTCCCACTCTTCACCCGAACTGACCTTTATCAATTGCATCAGTTCTCTTAAGTCTAGCCGCCTAAATTCGATTTGCGGCGGATGCTTTTTCTGAAATTTTTTTGTTATCACTTCATTACTTTAAAGTAAAAAAGAAGCTTTTTTACCTCTCCTGTTGGATCAGTTCCTTGTACCCTTGCCAAGAATGATACATATTGGTCTAGAAGAATTTTTTGTTACCTAGGGGGATATTGCAATGGTCAAAGGTTTCTTGGGAACTGTCTACGGGGTTGTACTCATTTTGGCGCTGACAGGATGTACGCGGCATGAATTTCGGGTCATGGAGATAACAGGCTATTGCGGCTGTCAGGAGTGTTGTGAATGGCAACGGGGAAGTTGGGCCTACCTTAAGCTGAATTTCTGGGACCGCTATGTCAAGAAGGGAAAGAATAAGGGCAAGGTGTATACGGGTAAAACAGCCAGTGGTGCAGAGCCACAAGAAGTAGCTGATGGCCTCTTTTCGATGGATAGTGTCAAGAAGCCCTGGAAGATCCCCTTTCGTATCGTCCTGCCCTGGTTGTGGTTTTCAGAAGACGGTACCATTGCAGCTGATACCAAGTATTATTCTTTCGGCACCAGAATGAAAATTCCGGGCTATGGCTGGGGGGAGGTAACTGATCGTGGTGGTGCCATAAAAGGGCCGGATAGGCTCGACCTCTATTTTGATTCCCATAAGGACGCCCTCAGGTGGGGGAGACGAAGGGTACAAGTCCGGATTGAGCGTTAGAAGGGTCCGCCAGATGGCGGGTGGTCAACTCTGTAAAAAGAGGCTGTCTTTAGGGGCAATAACCCAAATACACCACTGCTCTTTTCTGGTTCTCTCCAGAAAACGGAGTTTGTCAGCAGGTATGGCCGCTAACAGGTCCGCCTCCATGGATTTGATAAAGCCGGAGAGGATATAGAGATTTCCTTGCCAAAAATCGGCTCTGTTAAAAAGCTCTTCAAGCAGCCCCCGGTAGAGGTTGGCAACGACTAAGTCCACCTCCTTTGTCTGGGGGGGATTATTGCGTAGATCAGCCTCCTGGACAGAAACGTGCTTTTCCACATGGTTGTAACGGCAATTAGCTTGGGCCACCTGGCAGGCCAGGGGATTGTTGTCGATGGCTGTAATTTCTTTGACGCCGTGTTTGGCGGCAGCAATGCTTAAAAGGCCGGTGCCGGTTCCCAAATCGAGCATGGAGTTAATGGTAAGTTCCGGCGTTTTAGCATATTTATCAACAAGCTGAAGACAGGTGCGGGTGGTGGGATGAAAGCCTGAACCAAAAATGACACTTGGATCAAGAACGATGTCAGCATCTGTCTTTTCCCAAATCGGCGCCACTGTAAAAGAGCCGGCCTCAAAAGCTGAAATCTGGTGGCCAGCCTCCCAATCCTCATAATCGAGATCCGCCTGATAAATAACCTCGCAGCCATTTTCGTGGCATATTTTTGCAACCAGGGCATCTTTATTTTTATGGAAAAAAAGTACTGCGGTGTTGTCCTCAATCCAGACACCGATGAGATCCGGGTCATCAACAGCGGGAATGTTCATCATGTCCAGGTGATAGACATAGAGGTGTTTGTATTGGGTGTAGGGGCTATGTAACATTATGACTTAAGGGGGAGAGGTAAAAGTATTTCCGAAAGGCGGCGTTTAGGAACAAAATGGGAATTTCCATCACCATGCCAATACTTAATATCACCCTTTTCGCTGGGATCTACGAGAGTAACATTCTCGGCAGGATAGCCCAGGGCGATGACCAGTTTTAAGGTGAGATTGTCAGGGAGATGTAAGAGCTGAGTAAGGGCGGACGAAAATGAAGCAATACGGCAACCGCCAATACCGTGCGCCATGGCTCCCAGGAGGATGTTTTGACTGGCAATTCCCAGATCAAAATCAGCGTTGTCGCAAAGATCGGTATCTAGGAGGCAGAGGATGTAAGCTGAGGGTCTTTCTTCTTTAGCAGGGCCGGACCAATGGGGTAGGTAGCCAGCCCAGCCAAGAAGGGGGAAAACAGCACTGCAATGATCTTTCGTACTGCAGATCATGTACTTGCACGGCTGGATATTACGGGCTGAGCCTCCGAGCCTGGCGAGGTCAATAAATTGGGTGACCAGGTCGTGGGGTACAGGTTTTTGGGAATTGAAGCGGCGGAAGGTACGGGTGCGGGTGATAAGATCTGTGATCATCATATAACCCTGTTAGTCCGCATTCTGTGGCATGCGGCTTAAAATAAAGTCAGCCCTTGTACCGGCAAGGCCTGCGCCACTTTCGGGAACCACCGTGGTGTTGGGAGAAATAATAATTCGTTTTTCATCAACGCCATAAACTTCAAAAAGAATATCCTTCAGGCGCTGGCAACGATCCATGGCAAGGGCGGCCAACTCCTCTTTGGATACAGAGATTATGGCAGCATTGTCAGCGCCAAGTGTTGTAGGGGCAATTTCCTCTTTGCCGTAGGAGTCGATCAGCTCAGAACTTTGCGATCCCTGAAATGCCAGGCGCTTTCTTTCCTCTTCTTCCTTTTTTTTCTGAAGGAGAGCGTTCCTGTCTTCGCTACCGGAGCTATACCCCTTGATGACGAGGGCCAAAAGAGGACGGTTCTGTAAGATGGTTCGTAGTTTCTTGAAATTCTCATCGCTGTTTTGGGCCAGATCAGTAGCGCCTGCCTCAAAGAGGATATGATCCAGAGAGATGCTCTCTGGATCGTGAAAGTCAGTAAGCATGGAAAAGGGCGACACCGAGGCCTTGCTGATCAGTCCCCGTAGTTTTTTACCATAGGCGGTATGAAAGGTGTAAGAAGGGTCTGTCATGTCGCCACTGATGGGGATGTTCAGCCTGATAACCCCATCGTTATCAGTGACAAGGGCGACGGTGAGGGGCAAATGCTTACTTCCTAGATCAGTATCTCCCAAGCTGAGATGGCGAAGCGTCATTGAGGTGTCGGCGTTTACTTTTCCGCTTAATTCCTTGTAGGAAATGTCCATGTCAAAGATGCCGCCGGACAGGCTATGGCCCAATATGGGCTCCAGGTAAGGTATTAAGGGATCCAGGGGTTGGTCTGAAAGCTGGGCTGTGAAATCTGCAGCGAAATTCTCATCAAAAAGAGTGATGTTGCCTTGAGATTTGAGAACTGCTTGATCCTTATTGCTTCCTGTGATGTTAAAGAAAAGAGGTGCGTCACGGTTGTTTTCCAGGCCGGTCAGGTTGCCATTTATCATTGAGAGAGTATGGGAAAAAACAGGGTTTACTGTTTGATCAGTGAAATGGAGGGAGCTGTCTTTTAGTTCAATGTTCTGGATGTCCAGATTGCTTCTGGCCATGGTCCCCTTGTCGGAAACGTTAATGAACTGAGGGGCAAATGAGTTTATTTGAGGCGATAGAGTTGCATAGAGTTCAAGGCCGGCAAGGGTCAGGGTGTCCATGCCAAGTTTCAGCGGTTGCAGGCCAAGCTTAATTTCTGGGCTAAAAGCTTTTTTTAAGCTGATAAGTTTTGTTTTATCTGCTGGATTAATGGCGATGATGTCATTTAGGACTGTCTTGCCTGTGAGGCGTCGTTCTGAGAGATTGAGGTCGCCTTCGAAGTCAAGAGTTCCTTTAGTGACATCTGGGATGAACCATTGCATCTGTTTTGACGAAAAGAGCGTCAAGGGGATTTTTTGGAGCTGAAGGTGTAGGTCTCCGGCTAAAGGAAAAAGTTTAAAGTTGCCCGTTAGATTGGAATTTTCTCTTTTCGAAAGAGAGAAGGTGGCATTTATCTTACCTGGGACATCTTTTTTAGGGTTGAAACCTGTGGCGTGGAACTCTTCAATTTTAACAGGGATCTTATCTATTTTCTGGAAGGGAAAATCGTGAAGGATAAGTGAGCTTTTTGTGACGTGTAGTTCTGTGAAAATGTTTTTATTTACAGGCGATGCATCCTTTTTCGGAAAAAGTAATGAAGAAAGAAGGGAGTGCTCTGGTGAGAGATGGGCCAGAAGCCCTGATGTCTTAATAGCCCCCATGGAAAAACGTAGGGGGGCTGAGCTGATCGTTGCATCAGAAAAGGAGCTCCTGTTTGCCTGGAGCCATGGTTTGCCCTGGTGGTTGATGGCGATATTGCTGGCAGTTCCCTTCATGTTTTTAAGAACTAAAGGGGATTTATGCTGTTTTTTGAGGTGGAACTGTAAATCAGCCTCAGCCTTATCAATAATCCCAGCGGTAATTGAAATGCCGGAGCCCTTGGGTAGATAGGAAGTAAGAGCAGGTAACGGCAGGTTGTGGAGGATAAAGAGGCCGTTAATATCACCTTTGTTAAAGAATACTTTCCCCTGGCTAGCTATACGTGTCTGGCGGCTGGTTACGCAGTTTAAGGCGTAGGCGTGAAATTTTTTATCTGTGTCAGACCAGTCCATACTCAGGTTGACATCGTTGAAAATCACCCCAAAGCCGCCAGCCACCTGTTGATCGATATAGGAAAGGCGACCATTCTTAACGACCAAGGTGTTGAGGAAGATTTCTCCATCAGACGAAGATTTCTTGACCGTCTCTGAGCCAGGGAAAACATAGCTGCCATTCTGGAGTTTATGGAGCTGCAATTCTGGTTGTTCTAAGATGAGTTTGTTGATGGTGAGCTGTGAGACGAGGGGTTGGAAGGCGGCGGAGAAACTTGCAGAAGCAATTTTGTTTTCACCCTTGTCCGATGTGCGAAGCCAGATATCGCGGGCCATTCCTGAACCACTTATTTCAAGATGGTATGACTTGTCTGCAGACAATTGGTAATCAAGAAAAAGCTCTATGTCTGCTTCACCCTTGGTAAGAAGATCGGGCAGGGGGTGGGGGAGGTAGGTGAGAAAGTCGGGAAGATTGATTTGTTCGAGGGAGAAAGTAAGACGGGTGTTTTGGCCGGTGGCCGAGCTCTCTGATTGTCCTCCGATGGACATGGGGCTCCCGTCAACTACGGCGGAAAATTGAGGTGATATTGCCGCGCTGTCTTTGCCTCTTTTCGGTAACGAGAAGCTTATTGACTCTATATTATGTTTTGCACCGGTGGCGATATCCTCAAAGAGAAGACGGCTGTCTGTGAGATGGAAATCTCCGTTCTGGATTAGAGTGACAATATGGGATGCGTCGAGGGCAGCTTCTGTTTTTGTCAGTTGCTTGATGAGCGTTGGAATATTAAAGTTACCGTCTGGCAGCCGGGTAAGATGGGCAAAAACGCTGTTGCCGCGAATGGCATGGATTGTCAGGCCCCCTTTAAAAAGGGCTACTGGATTGATTTTGCCTTCAAGTCTGCCAAAGGAGAGGATAGGGTCAACCTTATCATCCGGAGCAGCAAGATCTTGACCTATGATCCCGTTTTTCAGGGTAATATGCAGGCTGAAAGGGTTAAACCTGGCTGAGCCAATGGTGACCGGACGATTTGTTGTTTTGGTGAGGTAGGTGGGTAAAGTCGAGGTCAGAAGAAAGGGGGCCAGAAAAAAACCTGCCAGAGCATAAAGGGCCAAACAGGCAACCACAAAGAGGAAAAAATTCCTCAAAGGAGCCCTTGGCCGGCCTGGAATTTGACGGCGACGGGCGCCTCCATGGCGGCGGGAGGAAGACGAGGTCAACTCCCCGCTGGTGTCAGCCAGGTCCGATTTGCTGAAGGATTCTGCCAGAGGACTGGGGCCTTCAGTATGTGCTTGGGGCTGCCGCTCATCACCAGGAGTTGGAGGTGATGGGGAAGCCTTGCTTGGGTCATGAGTCATTGTTTATATATAAACGCCGCTTTTCAGCGCCACAAAAAAGTCGAGGCTGAAGGTTTCATGCCATGCTTAACGAGTGGTTTGTGGAAATATGGACATTAATCTGAGCCTCTGCGAGATGCTTGTCTGGGTTTCTCGGAGGACCTGTTGAAGTGATCCTGAGCATCTCAATTGGAGAAAAATGGCTCGTTTCCAATTACACTCTATGCTAATCTGTCTCGGTTCTTAAATCAACACCATAAATTCTTTTGCAATCCTTATGCTGCAAGGGAAGAGCGTTGTTTTCGTAACCAAAAAGTAAAGGGTTTAAAAATATGGAAGTTTTTTCTTTTTTCCGCGGTGTTTTTACGGTTATTTTTGCTGTTTTTATCACGCTCTTATCCAGTTTGCAGGCCTTATTATACCTTCTTGTCTTCCGGACCAGTGAGAAAACGGCCCAGGTGGCCCCACGCATCTGGGCAAAGATGATACTTGCTGTCAGCGGTGTGAAGGTACGGGTTGAGGGACTGGAAAAACTGGACCCTGCTCAATCCTATATCTTCGCCGCCAATCACCAGAGCCAGTTTGATATTTTTTGTCTGCAGGGGTATTTCGACTGGGATTTTCGTTGGCTGGCCAAGAAAGAACTCTTTCAGATACCTGTTTTTGGGGCGGCATTGCGCCGGAGCGGTAATATTCCGATAGATCGCTCCAGTGGCCGCAATGCCATGAAAAGTTTGGCAGAGGCCGCAGGTCGCATCAAAAAAGGCACTTCTGTTGTTATATTTCCAGAGGGGACCAGGAGTGCTGATGGAACATTGCAGCCCTTTAAGGTGGGGGGGATGGTCATTGCCATTAAGTCCGGGGTTGGGGTCGTTCCCATGGCAATTTGTGGAACCCATCAGATCCTGGCTAAGGGGAAAATCGTACCCAGTTCAGGAGAGGTTGTGATTCGCCTCGGTGATCCTGTTGATGCCGGTGCTTACAAGCTCAAAGAAAAACATGAGTTGGCCGATTCTCTGCGTGAAAAGGTCTCCACCTTGCTCGACCAATAAGTAGAAGAATGTCATACCCCATGGCAGGGCGCACTCCAGGTCAAGGTTCCTCTGTTTGAGTCCATGACTACTTGGCTGCCTATTGGAAGGCAGAGATTTTCTTGTCCATGGCCAACAGGAAAACCAGCCCAGATAGGGATGGTGTTATCTTCAACCAACTCAGTCACCCGTTGCCATATCTCTTCCTGGTCACCGCAGCTGTTAAATTCTCCAAGAATGACGCCCTTGATATTGCTAAATACCCCTGTCAGGTGTAGTTGGGTGAGGAGACGGTCAATCCGGTAAGGTGCTTCGCCGACGTCTTCCAGAAAGAGAATCTTGTCTTGCAAGTGTGGTTGAAAGGAAGTGCCGATCAGGTGAATGAGGGTGGTGAGATTGCCTCCGGCAAGTATCCCCTCAACCTGACCACCGCGGATCACTTCTAGATTTTCCGGCTTTAAGGCGTTTGGTTGTGGCCGGGTTAAAACATCAATTAATGACTCCAGGGATTTTTTGTCCGATTTTTCAAGTGTCGTGAGATTTGGTCCGTGAAAGGTGAGGAGGCCGCTCCTCTCGGTGATGACGTTCAACAGGCCGCTGATATCACTAAAACCAATGAGCGGCTTTGGGTTTTCTTTGAACAAGTCGTAATCAAGGTTGGCAAGAAGGCGCAGCGTTCCATAACCGCCGCGAATTGCCATGACAGCTTTTACCTCAGGGTCCTGCCAAAGGTTTAGGAAGATATCGAGACGCTCCTGGTCCGATCCAGCCAAAAAGGGTAAAGGGGCAGTCGGCCTTAAGGTTTTTATGTTAAAGCCAAAATCTCTCAATATGGCGGCACCCTTTTGAAAATCTTCCTCTTGGTGAGGTCCGGCCAGGGGGGCAAGGCCAATGACGTCATTGGCCTTGAGGATCGGAGGGAGGATTGCTCTTTTAGCGATTTCGTTCATATATCAGGCGAAGACCGTCCAGGGTGAGGTCAGATACAACATCTTTGATGGTAGGTGCATAGGGGGCAACAAGAGCGGCCATGCCACCGGTGGCGATGACCAGGGGAGTCTTGGTAAACTCCTTGCTTAAACGGCTGGTTATACCTTCCACCATGCCACCATAGCCAAAAAGCACCCCGGCCTTGATGGCCTCACTGGTGTTGGTGCCAATAGCATTTTGGGGAGGAGTGGAAATATCCACCTTGGGGAGTTTGGCTGTTTGAGAGCTCAAGGCCTCCAACGAAATTCCCATGCCGGGGGCAATCGCACCACCTAGATAGGCGCCCGTGTCAGAAACACAGTCAAAGGTGATGGCCGTACCGAAATCGGCAACGATAAGGGCCTGCTGGTAACGGTGAAAAGCCGCCAGGGCGTTGATGATTCTGTCCGCCCCCACTTCTTGGGGATTGTCGGTGAGAATCTCCACGCCGGTGTCAATCCCGGCATCGCCCATAATAAGGGGGCTGATTTTAAGTTGTGATGTGCCAACCTCACGCCAGGCAGCCTTCAGGGCTGGAACCACCGAGCCCACTACCATATCAGACAGTTGACAAATATCCAGCCCCTTCAAGGCCAAGAGAGATTGCAGGGTGATAGCCAGCTCGTCGGCCGTGGCGTGGCGGTCTGTCTTTATGCGGTAATGGCTGTGGAGTTCTGTTTTCTGATAAAGCCCAAGAACTGTCTGGCTATTACCGATATCAATGGCAAGAATCATTATAGGAAAAATTATGGCTGCTGAGTTTCATTGTACATTCATGTAATAATATGAAAAAATGTCTCAAGATAGTACACCATCCATTTTCCCTAGGCCAGTGCATTTGTTTATATCCCTTTAGAGCGACAGCCTCTTTTTAACATGGCTACTCCCCGTCATAAAATACTCGTCGTTGATGACGAACCGTTTATACAGGCCTTCATTTCTCAGATCCTTGAACTGAAAGGCTGCTATGAGATCTTGACGGCGTCGTCTGGTGGCGAGGCCCTGGAGAAACTTGAAGTGTTTAAGCCTGACATCATTCTTTTGGATATCGAGATGGATGGGATGGATGGCTACACGGTGTGTCAGAAGGTGAGGGCGAAGGATAAATATCGCTTTACCAAAATAATCATGGTTTCGGGTCATGCCCGTATCAACGAGAGGCGTCGCGGTTATGAGGCAGGGGCCGATGACTACATCATAAAGCCTTTTGACCAGCAGGAATTCCTGGCCAAAATTGAAGTGTTTAGCCGCTTAAAACATCAAGAAGAGGTGGACCAGGTAAAGGGTGATCTGCTCACCCTGCTGACCCATGAGACCATGACGCCGATTAACGGAATTATGGGCTGTAGCGAGATACTTCTTGCGGATGCCAGTTTGGCAGAGGGGCATCGTG
This sequence comes from Thermodesulfobacteriota bacterium, assembly GCA_039715015.1. Classification (GTDB taxonomy): domain Bacteria; phylum Desulfobacterota; class Desulfobulbia; order Desulfobulbales; family SURF-16; genus BM506. The sequence continues at coordinate 44,642 of JBDLIE010000007.1, read as the reverse complement.
AGCTTGTCTCGATGATTGCCGTTGAAGGCGCCCACCTTAATCGCTTTTTGCAAAACGCCATATTGCTGAGCAAGCTTAAGGCCGGGCTGGCGCTGACCAGGAGCCGTGAGCCTGTGGCGGCCCTTGTTGAAAATGTTGTTGCTGAGTGCGCCATGCGTTATGAAGATAAGGGGATCCAATCTTCCATAAGAGGCAGTAAGCACCTGCAGTTTGAGGCAGACTGGCCCCTTCTTCGATATGCCTTGGTGTCAATTGTCGGTAATGCTATGAAGTTTTCTCCCCAGGCTGGTCATGTGACCGTGCAGGTTGGTAAACAAGAAGATGCCTGCCAGATTATTGTCGATGACCAAGGATGCGGGGTTGAGCGAGGCCACAAGAAGCATATTTTTGAGGAATTTTCTGTGTCTGATATAACCCATCACAAACGCGGCCCAGGACTGAGCATGTCCATCAGTCATCGTATCTGTAACCGTCATGGTGGTGATATCGTTGTCATGGACAATCCGGCTGGGGTGGGGAGTCGTTTCATTATGACAATTCCCAGTGGATAAAGAGTGCAAACAATGAAAACAAAATATGTTCAGGTGATAACAACCCTGGCCAGCAAAGAAGAGGCTGACAAGCTGGCCCGCCATCTTGTTGAGCAGAGATTGGCGGGGTGCGTCCAGGTTTGCGGTCCTATTACCAGCTTTTATCAATGGCAGGGCACCTTAGAGAATGATCAGGAATTCCAATTGCAGATTAAAAGCAGATGTGATCTCTATGACGCTTTGGCGGCGGAGATTAACAAACACCACCCTTATGAGACACCTGAGATTGTGGCTCTGCCCATTGTCAGCGGAAGTGAAGAGTATCTCAGCTGGCTCGAAAAGGAGCTTCGCACCTCTCCATGACTGAAAAAAAGAAAAAAAGAGGTCGCCGCCAGAAGAGTTATCTGTGCCAGTGTTGCAAGAAAGAAATGCCGTACTGTTTCAACTGCCCCTGTGGCTTTCAGATCTGCGAATCCTGTTTTCAAGAAAACGCCTGGGGGATTTCCAATGGCCCCACCTGGGTGTGCCCGGATTGTGGCCGCATCCGGATGACCTATTGAATGTCGAACTGTAAATGGTGAGCGTTGAGTCCCGAAGAAAGGGAGTCAGCTACTAAGATTTTTTCTCCTTCCCCTTCATCTTTCGCAACTCAAGATTTAAAATTTGACATTCTAAAGTGTTGCAAAGGCCCGATGCCCACTCCGATTTTTTCATCCTTGCTCATTTCTAAAAGACTGTCCACGTAAAGCACTGCAGACTCAAACGCTTTTTGGTAATCCATCAATTGGGCGTGCAAGGCGGCAAAGGCGCTGGCAAAGGTGCAGCCGGTACCGTGGCTGTTTTGGGTCTGACGCCGGGGGTGGCGTACCTCGCTTATTTGCAGGTTCCCATGGCTTCCTGCCTTTACCAGGAGGATGTCGATGACTTCCTTCTTCTCTTCACAGAGATGTCCCCCCTTAATGCAGAGCGCCTTGATGTTGGGGTATTTGTCTAAAAGAGTTTCAGCAGCCCTCTTGGCCTCTTCTTCATTATTAATTTCCTGGCCGCTGAGGATGGCAAGCTCCATGATATTTGGGGTGAGAACGGTGACTCTCTGCAGTAGCGGGACCATGGCTTCCGGGGAATCAGAGCCGAGAAGGGATTGCCCTGCTGATGCCTTTAAGACAGGGTCAAAGATGATCTCTCCCGTGAAATCATCAAGGCATTTTGCCAGAGCCGAGATGATCTCGGCACTGGCTGTCATGCCAATTTTAATGTGGCTTGGCGCCATGTCGCTTAATACCGCTGAAACCTGATCAACGACGAGCTGAGGGGAGAGGGGCAGGCAGTGGCTGACGCCCTGGCTGTTTTGACAGGTGATGGCGGTTATGGCTGCTGCTCCGTAACAGCCAAGGGTGGTAATGGTTTTTAAATCAGCCTGGATGCCGGCTCCTCCAGAGGGGTCAGAGCCGGCAATACTTAGGATAATGTTCATTAATTTAGCGGCGAGCCATCAGCCGGACCGCTGACAATGGGCATCGGTTCCTTCGATTTTTCAAGGGTTTTCAGGGTAATCTTAAAGGTCAGGGTGTGACCGGCCAAGGGATGGTTATAATCCAGAGTTACGGTTGAATCTTCCAGCTCAATGACAGTGGCGGGAACCTTATGGGTTTTGCCCTCTTTTTCCATATTCAGATGGAGGATCTGACCAAGTTTGAGATCAGCCTGGTCGCCAAAAACGCTTTTGTCCACGGTCTGCAATAATTCCTTCTGCCGTTCCCCATAGCCGTCTTTTGGCTCAAGGGCAATTTCAGTACTTTCACCAATGGCCATGCCAACAACAGCCATTTCAAAGGCCGGCATAACACTGCCTGTGCCAAGGGTGAAGTCCAAGGGGCCGATTTCGGCGGTGGATTCAAAAACTTCACCGTTTTCCAGTACACCTTCGTAGTCGATGGAAACTACATCTCCGGGTTTTGCTCTATTCATAACAACAAGCTCCTCAAATGGAATAATCCATGAAATTTTAACGCTAAACTGTCAGTTGCTCCAGCTTTTGGCCGCTATTACGTTCTGTAGTGACAGTAAGAAAGTGAAGAAAATAACACAGAAGCTGTCTTGGTCAAGGCGCAAAGCTCCATGCTTGGAGAAAAAAGGGCTTGAGGCAGGGGGATTGGCCCTAAAGAGGGCCTGGAGGTTGGTCTGCAGCTTATAGGATGAGGTGAAACTATTTCTTATCCTCAAATTTTTTGCGATATTTTTCAAGATTTTTGGTTCGAATTTCGATCTTTGCGCCCAGGCGGCCAAGGGAAAGTGCTGCTTGGGGCTGGTCTTCATCAATAATAGCCTGTTTTGGCTTGTATTTCATGTAGACCTTCTCAAGAATTGTGGCGTAGGTCACGATGCATTTCTTCATGATGTCAACAAGCTCATCATGGGGGAAGGGTTGTTTATATTCACTGAAAAAATCGTCGGTAAACTGATTTATTAGATGATTATCATCGCCATGTTGCTTGGTGTAAAAAGAGCATTTGCGGATCGATTCCTCAATTTTTTCCTGTAATTCTTCTTGAGAAATGATGGCGTTTGCTCCAAAGGAGAAGAGCAGCATGAGGACAAAACGCCAAAGACCTCGGAAGCCTGTGAAGTATTTTTTGCTACGGGCAACCGCTAGGGTGACAGGGTTGAGGAGGCCGTTTTTTTTATCTGTCTGGTCAACGAGATAGGGGAAGAAAGAGTTAGTCAGCGTCCCATGGAAGGTTTCAATATTGGTGAGGAGACGGTTTGCTTTCTGGATATCTTCCAAGAGAAATTTCTTATGGCTGAACGCCTGGATACATTTGCTGGCAGCATTTGTTTGACTGGGGATTTCAAGTAGAACTTCGGTGAGAGATTGCTCTTTAAGGGTTTCCAATCTTGTTTGAAATGATTTAATGGTCTCAAGCTCGGTCTGGAAATAATCACTGACAAAGGTAATGAAAAATTTGACCTGTTCGCAGCCTTCCAGGCAAAGTCTGAGCTGCTGATCGACAAATGATTTAACCATGGCCGGCAGATGGGGGATATCTGTCTGGGCAATGGTGGCATGGAGGTGAGATGCCTTGGTGAAATATCTGAACATATTGCTGATGTTTTCCTCATGTTCTACCTCGTCATCATCCGTTATGGTTAGATAAATGCTATAACCCGTTTCAAAAAGTGATTTTTTCTTGCCACTTGCCTGCAGACGGGCCTGGGGAAGAAAGGTGAGAAAATTGAGATTCTCCTTCAAGGTCTTACTGCTTTCTGCCAGAGTCTTATGGTAGGAGACCAGTATGTCGATGTCTGGTTTGAGTTCTTGGCATTGCTCTTTTATTTTCTGGGCGATCGCCAAGGCAACATCGGGAGCCAGAGGGCCAAGCTTCATGTCTGATTCGAGATTGTTTAGCTCGTTAGCCAAAAAGGCCACACGCTGGAGCTCTTTTTGGGCCAAATTTGCATAATTATCCCTGGCTTTGCGAAGCTCAAGCGGGTTGAGGCCAAGGCTTTCAATGACTGTGTTAAAGGATTCAATGTTAACCTTTTGCCAGTGCAGGACATTGGAGTCAGAAGTGATGCCTTCTGCCTGTTTGCGCCAGGAGGACAGGGTCTTGTTGAGCTGGAGAATAAGAGGATTTACGTCATTTTGTTCAGTCATGTTCACTTCTTCGAAAAAAGTCACCTGCAACTTTAAATATAAAATGTCTTTTCGGAGAGATACAGCATAATTTTCTCGGAGTATAGGCTAAACTTAAGTGTTTACGCTTCTGACGGCTTGACAAATGATCTTGATAATCATACATATGATCGTTTTCGGTTGAGAAATAAGCATTTATGCTCTTTTGTTGCTGAAAGAGTAAGCTGTTTGCCGGGTAGCTAAAGGCAGATACGTAAGGTGAATAAAATGATTAAACTGCGTTTTGATAAGGGTGACGGGTTATTGCCCGCCATAGCTCAGGATCATGCCAGTGGGCAGGTTCTAATGCTTGCCTATATAAATGAAGAAGCTTGGCAAAAAACGCTTGAGACCGGCAAGGCCCATTATTGGAGCCGTTCTCGCAACAAGTTATGGCTTAAGGGAGAGTCGTCCAATCACGTCCAGATAATCAAGGAAATCTTGGTGGATTGTGATGAAGACACCGTGGTGTTCAGGGTGGAACAGCTGGGCGGCGCGGCCTGCCACAAGGGCTATCCCAGCTGCTTTTTTCGGACAGTGTCAGGTGAGGAGCTTAAGACGAACCAGGAACCTGTGTTTGACCCACAGGAGGTATATAAGAAATGAATATTTTAAAGCTGGGCCTTCCTAAGGGTAGCCTTGAGAAACCCACCATTGAGCTTTTTGCCAAATCAGGCTGGAAAATTAAACCTGCCTCCCGCAACTACTTTCCTGAGGTGGATGATCCTGAGCTTTCCTGCTCCATCTGCCGCCCTCAGGAGATGAGCCGCTATGTGGAAGACGGTCTTCTGGATTGTGGTATAACCGGCAAGGACTGGATCCTGGAAAATCAGTCGGATGTTGAGGTAATTGCCGATCTTGTTTACTCCAAGGTGAGCCGCAAGCCCACCCGCTGGATTATCGCTGTTCCAGGTGACTCGGATATTAAAACCCTTGAAGATCTGGAAGGTAAAAGAATTGCCACCGAGCTTGTTGGTTATTCCACTCGCTTCTTCAAGGAGCGGGGCATAAATGTTGATATCGAATTTTCCTGGGGCGCCACTGAAGCCAAAGTAGTTTCCGGCCTTGCCGACGCCATTGTTGAGGTGACGGAAACCGAGTCAACCATCAAGGCCCATGGCCTGCGCATCATCCATGAAATGATGACCTCCAATACCCAGTTTATCGTTAATAAGAAGGCATGGGCTGATCCCTGGAAACGGGAGAAGATTGAAAACATCGCCATACTTTTAGAGGGCGCTCTGCGGGCTGAGAATATTGTCGGCCTCAAGATGAATGTGCCGGAGGAGAAACTTGAGGCAATTATTGAGGTTCTGCCCAGCATGAATTTTCCCACGGTTTCCCATCTCTACAATAAGAAGTGGTACTCGGTGGAGACGGTCATCTCCGAGCATGAGGTGCGGGATCTTGTCCCTCAGCTTCTCAAGGTCGGGGCCCAGGGCATTGTCGAATACGTCCTTAATAAGGTTGTTTAAATGATCACGGGTGGACGCTCATGAGCCATTGGTCCCAAGGGCAGGTATCCTTTGTCAAAAGTGTCTATAAGACCGCCCACCTTCCTGCCCCAGACTTACCGGAGCTTGCCTTTGCTGGTCGCTCCAATGTCGGTAAATCCAGCCTGATTAACAAGCTGATCAACAGGCGGAATCTGGTGAAGGTTAGTTCAAGGCCCGGAAAAACTCAGGCCTTGAATTATTTTCTGGCCAGCGACCAAGTTTACCTGGTTGATCTCCCCGGTTATGGTTATGCTAAGGTGCCTCGGAAATTAAAAAACGATTGGCAGGGGCTGATCAGCTCCTATTTGACCAGCAGGTCCAGCCTTTATTGCGTGGTGGTCATCATAGATATAAGGCATGAGCTAAAAGCGCTTGATCTTGAGCTTGTTACCTGGCTGCGGAGCGAAGGGATCCCTCATCTCGTTGTCTATACCAAGATTGATAAGTTAAAGCGCAGCCAGCAACAGCGCCAGGCCGCGCTCCTTGATTCGGGTCTTGGTATTCGGGCCGAAGAACGCGTACTCTTTAGTGCGAAAAACGGCGAAGGAAAGGAAAATCTCATCTCTATGCTTGACCAGTTCCTTGCTTAATGGTTTAGTAGCGTCATCTATTTAAGAAGTATGTGAAAGAGGTACTGTATGTCACCAGAACATTGGCATTGTTGGACCATAACGGGTTGCCAGAAGAAAGAAAGTTGTCCTGCCGGCGAACAACTGGATAAGGAATGCTGGGAAATTGTTCAGGAAATGGAAGATTTCCGCAGTTCCATGCATGTCTGCGAAGATTGTATAGTTTACCTTTCCAAGGGGAAAAATTCCACATTGACCGAGGAAGAGATAGCCGCGATCCTTAATAAGAAGGGTGTCTGTGTTTTGGCCTCAAAATGTGCTGAAGATATTATGGCGGAGAAGGGCACCTGTACCTTGTCTTCTGAAAAGGAGAAGGCTTAATCCTTCTTTCCCCACCCCCCGCCACCAGGAGTTTTGATAGTCAGTCTCTCTCCTTTCTGTGCTTGAAAATTGATTTTTCCCGGCAGCCTTTCTTGGCTGCCGTTTTTTTTGTGGAGGATATTCCCTCCCGGTTTCCCAGATTCCCCACCCTGTAAGCCATACGGCTCTGTGTCTCGGCGGTCTGTGAGGAGCGACACCTCACAGTCTGCCAGGAAATGATAGGTGCGAATGATGCCGTCACCGCCAGGATGTTGACCCTTGCCCCCAGAATTGCGGCGAAGGCTATATTCTTCCACCATCATCGGAAAGCTATGCTCCAGGGCCTCCACCGGGGTATTTAAGGTGTTGGTCATATGGGTGTGAATGCCGTTTAGCCCGGGAGCTGACGGTCTGCCGCCCATGCCTCCGCCTATGGTTTCATAATAGGTAAATTGACTGCCACTATTATTATGACCGCCGATGGCGATGTTGTTCATGGAACCGCAGCTCGCTGCGGGAACACGATCAGGTATGGCCTTGGCCAGGGCGCCGAAAAGCAGGTCAACGATGCGCTGAGAGGTTTCGACATTGCCTGCTGCCACCGGCGCCGGGCGCCGGGCATCCAGGAGAGAGCCGGGACGAGTCTTGATGGTAAGAGGGCTGTAGGAGCCCTGATTAATGGGAAACCCGTCGCCTATTAAACATTGAAATACATAGATTGTTGCCGAGATGGTCACCGGCCGTACGGCGTTTAAAGGGGACTGGATCTGCTCCGCGCATCTGCTGAAGTCGATTATTGCCTCATCACCATGGATTTCAAGATCAACATGGAGGGATATGGCCTTATTGCTTGTGCCATCATTGTCGAGATAGTCGGTGAAGCTGTATGTGCCGTCAGGTATGGTTGTCAGTACATGGCGCATTAAATTTTCGCCATATGCTTTGAGCTGGGACAAAATGGTAAAGGCATGGGCGCTGCCATGTCGGCCCACGACCTCCAGCAATCTCGTCCTTCCTCTTTTTAGAGCGGCTTTCTGGGCCTGCAGATCTCCTCGGCGTTCTTCAGGGTTACGCACTTTACTGAGAAAGGAGGAAAGGAAATTTTCATTCAGGGCTCCGGCTTGATAGAGCAGGGTGGGGCCGATGCACACCCCCTCCTCGTCAAAATGGCTGCAATGTCCCATTGAGCCGGGTGTGCTGCCGCCGACATCGGCATGGTGGGCACGGCTGGCCACATAAAAAAGAAGCTCGTCATTGTCAAAGACCGGTTCAATAAGGGTGATGTCCGGCAGGTGGCTCCCCCCTTGAAAGGGGTCGTTGATGATCATGGTATCGCCCTTCTTAAAGCTATGGGCCCCAAGAGCATGGGAGACGGTCTGGGGCATGGCGCCCAAGTGGACAGGTATGTGAGCGGCCTGGGCCACCAGTTCGCCTTTTTGATCAAAAATGGCGCAGGAGAAATCTTGACGCTCCTTGATGTTTGACGAAAATGAGGAGCGGGTGAGGATAATTCCCATTTCTTCAGCGATGGAAGAAAAGAGCTTGTTGAATACTTCTACTTCAATGATGTCCATTTGATGGGAGATGGTGGTTGAAGGGGTGTTGGAATGATTTGATAGAGTGACGACCTGCTGTCATTTTTGGCTGGTGTATAGAAAAATCATGTCGGCCATTTTACGCTTTTGGGCGCAAAAGTCGAGGCATGTTGTCTTTATTCTGGTCTATTCAATACCTTGCGAAGCAAACTTGAAATTAATCCTGTGGTTAAAGGTTTTAAGGCAAATTCCTTTATGCCAAATGATTTTGCCGTCTCTTCATCAATGAGGTTGCTATAACCGGTGCAGAGGATAATGGGTATGTCTGGTCGTACCTGTAACATGAGTCTGGCAAGGTCTGAACCTGTCATGCCCGGCATGGTTTGGTCGGTTATGATAACGTCAAAGCTATGAGGATTGTTCTGGAATGTCTCTAAGGCCTCAAGGCTGCTGCGCCGGACCGTTACTTGGTAGCCAAGCCGTTCAAGCATGGCCTGTCCCAACTCGGCAAGTAATTCCTCGTCGTCTATGAACAGTACATGCTCATTGCCCTGGGAGAACTCAACACTATCTTTGACAAGCGGTGATTCCTCTTGGTCAACAACAGGGAAATATACATGAAAAGATGTTCCTCGGCCCAAGTCGCTTTCGACAGTGATGGCCCCACCATAATCGGCTATTATTCCGTGAATAATCGCTAAACCCATGCCCGTGCCCCTACCGATTTCTTTGGTGGTGAAATAAGGGTCGAAAATTTTTTCGATAATATCAGGGCCGATCCCAGAGCCGGTGTCGGCGACAGTCATTTCAATATATTCACCTGGTTCAATTTTTAAGGAAGGTTGCTGGTTTTCTTTGCCGATTTGAACATTTTTAAGAGCAATGCTGAGGGTGCCGCCTGTTTCCTCCATGGCATGGTTGGCATTGGTACAGAGGTTCATCAAAATCTGGTGGACCTGGGTTGGGTCAGCGAGGACCGAGCCGCATCGAGAGTCGATATCGTCATTGATTTCAATGGTTGTCGGTATGGAAGATCGCAGCATTTTTAAGGTCTCTTTAATAAGAGACTGAAGTTGAAGCGGAATGGGGTTGATAGTTGTCTGCCTGCTAAAAGCAAGAATCTGTTTAACAAGATCTTTGGCACGATTACTGGCGACGATGACATTGTCCAGGTCAGAGGAAAGGTGGGAGCCGGGGGGAGCATCTTCCTTGGCTAAGTCTGCATAGCCAATAATTACACTGAGGATATTGTTGAAATCATGAGCAATGCCACCTGCAAGAGTGCCGATCGCTTCCATTTTTTGAGACTGAGAGATTTGGTTCTCTAGTTGTTTTTGTTCTGTGATGTCTCGAATAATTCCTTGGTAACCAAGAATTTCTTCGCTGTCACTTGTCCACAGTGAGGCAGACATGAGACAGTTTTTAACCTTGCCATCTTTTGTAACCAAGTTGAGCTGGTAGTCGTCAACTGAGCCTTCAGCTTCAATAGTTTTTTGAAACTTTGCACGGTCATCATGGTGCTCATAAGTATCTATAGCCTTGATATTAAATAACTCTTCCCTCGTATATCCAGTGAGGTTAAGCATGGCCGGGTTGATATCAATAAAGGCGCCTTCTTTTGTAGTTGTAAAAATAGAGTCTTTTGAACCGTTAAAAAGGGAGATGTATCGATCTTGGCTCTCCTTTGACTCTTGTTCTGCTTTTGATTGGTCTTTTTCGCGCTGGGCTAAAGAGGAAGCCATCTTGTTAAAGACATCAATAATGTTTTGAATCTCAGTTTTCTGGTCGCTAAGATTTGAGTGCCTGAACTTGCCATCCGCCAGCATACTCATATCTTGCTGTAGGTCCTTGAGCGGTCGGGCAAGGTGACGTCTGAGAAGAAATGTGATGGCCAGAAAAGTTGTAATAATAGTGACAACAAGGATGCCGAAGCCGGTTAGTAAGATGAAGTTTTTCTGTTTCTTCCATGAAGTATTGACAAAAGAAAATTCAAGGTAACCAACCAGTTTTTCACCTCCATAGCGGAGTTCTTCTTTGATAATAACAGACGTGCCTGGGAAAGATCCCTTGTTAATAAGGATCTTCCTGTTGTGATCCATCAAACGCAATCCCTTGATATCTGGGCTATCTAAGGCGAGATTACTGAGTTTTTCAGTTGAATTGAGGTCAAAAAGCCAAAGTTGCTGGGTGAAGGCGTCGGAAAGATGCTTTGTCTGAAGAGCGATGTTCTCCTTAAATTCATGGTCAGCTAAATGAACTGATAAGGCCAGAAAGATGGCGCTGATGAAAATGCTGACACATAGAATCACCATGCCAATCTGTATGTTCAGGGTTCTACTAAGACTCTGCTGCATTAAAGACCTTCTCTCTCTACTGAGCAAGTAGCTGCGTCAAAACTTCATCTTTTATCTGTTCGAAACTGCCATCAGTCTTCATCTCAGAAAGGACTTGGGAAATTTCAGGAATTAAAGAGCGATGCTTAACATGGATGAAACTATAACCTGGAACTGAAAATAAAGGTGGTGACAATTTTTTAATTCCTGTGAGGTGTAATTTCGTTATGAGGTAGTCTGCAATAACACTATGCTCTGTGACCGTATCAAGCCTTCCTTGGTTGAGCATTTGAAATAATCGTTCCGAATCTGGCAATATTGTCCTGTTGGCAGGAATATTTTTCTCTAAGATTTTTACTCCACCCCTGAAACCGTTTTGATAATTCTTTAGAGATTGCCATCCATCCAACGGAAAAACCTTGCCCTTTGTATAGACGTTGAATGTTGTGTCAATGATCGATTCTGGAATCTGGAGGAGGTTGCTCGTGGCGCCAGGGGCCATTTTTTTTATGCTAGGAACTCTTATAGCATCGCCATCACCGGTTTCATTAGCCAGCAGCAAAGCTCTCTGGGCCGACCCTGTCGATTGTAAATGGCTTTTTTTGCCAATTCGGCGAAAGGCTTCTTGCAGCCTCATCTCTAATATCTCTTTGAGGGGGGATTTTACCCCGGTATAAAAAATATAGGTTTTTTCCTTTGAGGTATCCCAGTAACCTTCTTTTATAAGCTCCGATAATGCTTTTTCCAGACGGGGTATTATCGCCTCATTCTTTTTGTTTACGTAATGATAAATGGGGGCGGTAAAAACGAATGGCTGAAGTTTACGGATGTTTGCTGCTCTGTCGCCTAATTCTCGCATCACAGCATCGGCACTGGCTTCAGTGGCTAAGGCAATATCGATTCGGCCCTGGATGAGCATTTCAAAGAGGGCTGGATAGTCGCGCGCTTTCGTGGCTTCAAGACCTTTCATCCTTTTTTGGACCCAGCGGACACCGAGCACGTATCCCACTTTCTTGTTGGTGAGCAAGTCACCGTTATAGGCCTTGATGTCCTTACGAGTAGTATAAACCCCTCCATTCAAGTCCATCAATTTGACGTTAACGCGGCGCAGATTCGGATATTTTTCTTCAACCGAGGGAACCCGTCCGACGTCACCGTCAACAGCGCCATCATGAGCGCTGAGTAATGAGCGATTATGGGGCAAAGGGATAAACTCCGCCTCCAGGCCTGCCCGTTCATAAACAACCTTGATGCGATCTCTTACCAGTTTGTGAAAAAGCCCGGTGGGGCTATAGCTGAGGATAAAGTTTTTCTCAGCAGCTGATGCGGAAAATGCTATTAGAGAAACTGAGAGTGATATTAAAACTGAGAGCAGCAACGGTGACTGACGCAGGTTTTTCTTCATGAAACTGCTCCTCTTACAATTTTTCGCCGCATAAATAACAAAAGCCTGCTTTGGCATCATGGCCGCAGGAACCACAGGCTGGGCATGGGCGATTGCAGGTCTGGCTCTGAAGCTGTTGCGCCATTTCCGCACTGATAATACCGGTGGGGACGGCAATAATGCTGTAGCCGATAATCATCACCACCGCAGCCAATGTCTGGCCGATATTGGTCTTTGGTGAGATATCACCATATCCAACCGTTGTCATGGTAACGATAGCCCAGTAAATACTGCGCGGGATACTTGTGAAGCCATTTTCTTCACCTTCGATAATATAGATCAACGACCCAAAAATAATAATCAGGGTGAGGACGGTGAATAAGAAAACAATTATTTTCCTGCTGCTCGCTTTTAAGGCATGTAGAAGTAAATTAGCCTCGCCAATATATTGAACGAGTTTTAGGATCCTGAAGATGCGGAGAACACGCAGGATGCGAATGACCAGCAAAAATTGAACACCAGGTAAAAATAGGCTCAAATAAGTAGGTAGGATGGATAGAAGGTCTATCAAGCCGAAGAAACTGATGATATACCTGATAGGACGCCGGACACAAATTATGCGGATGATGTATTCAACTGTAAATAAAAGGGTGAAAAACCATTCCAGGAAATAAAGCACGGTACCAAACCTGGCCTGGATGGTTTGCACGCTGTCAAGCATCACCGCAACAACACTGATCAGGATGCTGGCAATCAGCACCACATCAAATGTTTTTCCCGCTTTGGTTTCAGCGCCAAAAATGACTTTGTGCAGCTTTTCGCGCCAACTACTTAATTTCAAAGGTGAATATCGCCTACCCATAAAAGTCCTGCCGAATGATATGAATATAAATATGTACGCTTCAGATTACCTAAAATTATTGGAGAATTGAAAGGATTAATATGATAACGGTGGATGATGGTCTTATGCCCGCTAATTCTCCCTCCTTTTTCAAGAAAATTTCTCCACTTGTGCCGACAGGACCCCTGCTGCTGTCATTGCCGCCGGGCCACGTCCAGAGTGAGATGATGAGGGAAATAGTGATCACGAGCAGGCAGGTGAAAGGGAACTGCTTCAGATTTCCTAGGATGATGCCGTGGGAGCACCCCAAGGGTATTCGAAGTCTTAGCTTATCTCCTGCGGGGCACCCGGCCCTCCGGGCGATAAAGAGAAAATTGTGACTCGTCAGGTCATCCACCGCTCACAGGGGTGAGCTCCTACAGGTCCCTATTTGTCGCTTGATGATGAGATAAGGGCTGAAACATGGTGGTAATCAGATAAAAATATAAGGCTTCTTGATAGGCTAGAGTTCTTGATAGCAGATAACCTTGGCAGTATATTTTCCTGCCTCGCTAGCAATATCAATTGGTGTGTATGTATTACTATTATTTTGCAACTCATATGAGATGTTAAACTGTATAAGAAAATCTATCAATAACGATGACTTAATAGCAAAATTGACATTTTGAGGAATTGTGATTTCTCCAGATGAGTACGAAGTATATGCGGGGCTCAGTGATTGTAAAACTATTCCCGCAACCGCTCCGCTTTTGTCTATTAATGGGCCACCACTGTTGCCAGGCTGAACGGGGGCTGAAATTTGGAGCAATCTAGTGTCATTGTAATATCCAGATGTTGAGTTAATTATCCCGTCAGTTATCTTGGCTTCATCAGAAAGAAGACTTGAAAAAGGGTAACCAAATGCCATTATAGGTTCACCTTTTTGTGGTCTCAGATCTTCACGTAGTTGCGCAATGTTATGTTTTACTCCAGTCGTCTTCAACAGAGCAATGTCATTAAGTGCATCAGCGCCGACAAGCTCTGCATCAAATGTGCTTTGTCCATGCCTGATGGCCAGCGAGTCACAGGGTGGAGGTACCCCCTTGTCGTTATTAGAAAAAGATATTGCGTGATATGCAGTAACAAGTGTTTGTTCGCTAACAAAAAAACCTGTCGCTGCTGAAACCATAGTTTTTTCTTCGTTATTAACACGATGTTGTTGCTTATGGGGGCTGTTGTTTATATCAATAACCCTACAATTTATACCACCCGATGTTTTGCAATAATTAAGGGCAAGGTGAATGGCTTCTTTAGGTGTTTTCTGGCCCCATGCTGCACCGGCTTTTTCATTGTTGCCAATTGCATAAGCCTTGTGGTTGGGGTATAAGCGATAATCATCCCAGAGGGTAGAAGTTGCAGGAACACAACCTGATAGCGCAATAACAGCAACGACACATAAGATCCCTAGACTCAATAGTGCTTTCATCTCCCTCCTCCCCGATAACAACTTGGTCACTGTTTAGTCACCACTTTTCAAAACATATCTACTGCTTTACTTATTTTTACCCTAACACCTTTCAGTTGCAAGGATAAAAATAATTCCTTGATTTAGCGTGAGTGTTTTCTTATCTAATTATTACTAGTTTTTACTCGGAGATAACGTAGACAAGAACTTTGGGTCCACAACACCAGATTAACACCTTACCACCCAGAAATCATACGCCAGATCAAGACCATCTTAGAAGCCAACACATTCTTTGTGACACCCATCCTTGTCAATGGTCTTCCTATTGGTGTCTTTTATGCGGATCGTCAACCCAGCGGCAGGCCCTTGGATGATGACAGTTTTGCAAGCTTCGAGCACCTTGGTCAGCAGGCCGGGATGGCCATTGAGCATATATCCCATAAGGGCAAGGCTGGCTTGAGTTGAGCAGTTGTTGGCCCTTGCCCATCATGGGACTTCAATTTCTCTAAATCCTGCCTTGTCATATTATCTTCTTTGGCCTTGTGTATGTTGTTGTGTATGAGTATGTTGTAAGCATGACCAAAATATAAAGGGAGATCTGTTCATGCAGGCAACTCAATCGTCCAACCTCATCAGAAAGCAATACCTGATTTCATCAAATCAAATAGAAAAGCTTGATCGTCTTGCTAAAGAAAGAGGGGCTTCCGCTGCGGAAATCGTCCGCCAGGCCATTGATGCTTATGAGCCCGACCTCGAGGGTATGGGGGCTCCGGAATTATTAGAACTTGTCTCGGTGCGGGTAAAAGAAGCGATTGAAGATACCCAAAACACACGAAAGCGCTTAGGTAAAACTTTGCAGAAATTAGGGATGGGGCAGGACTGATGGCCGGCTGGAAAGAATTACTCCTCGATATGCTCAAGCTCACCGATGAGGTGAAACGCTTAAACAAGGATATCGAACGCCTTGAAGATCACGTGGTCGATGTCGACAAAAGGGTTGTTCGCTTAGAAACCCTGGTGGAAGTAGTCAAACTTCAAACCCGGCAACTCCCGGATGCCGGCTAAGCAGATGTAGTGGCAAATCTCTTAAGTTCTTCGCCCTATTTAAGATAAGAAAATTGTCTGAAGCAGAATTTCTCGTAACTACCCCTGATCGCTCTTCAAAACTGCCAGGAAGGCCTTCTGGGGGATTTCGACATTACCAACGGTTTTCATCCGTTTTTTGCCGGCCTTCTGCTTTTCAAGGAGCTTGCGCTTCCGGGTGATATCGCCGCCGTAGCATTTGGCGGTGACATCTTTCCGCAGGGCGGCAATGGTGGTTCGGGAAACAATGTTGCCGCCAATGGCGCCCTGGATAGCGATCTTGAACATCTGGCGGGGGATTTCTTCCTTGAGTTTTTCGCAGGCATGCAGGCCACGGGCCCGGGAGTTGGCGCGATGGACGAGCTGGGAGAGGGCGTCCACCTTTTCGCCATTAACGAGAATATCCAGTTTCACCAAGTCGCTCTTGCGGTAATCAGTCAGTTCATAGTCAAAAGAACCATAACCTTGGGTCACTGACTTAAGGCGGTCGTAGAAATCGTAGATGACCTCAGCTAAAGGCAGTTCGCAGGTGAGCTCAATCCGGCCCGGCATGGGGTAGTGGTAGTGGGTGTTTTCACCTCGCCGTTCCATGCACAGGGTCATCACGGCCCCCATGTATTTCTCTGGGATGTGAATGGTGGCCTTGATGTAGGGTTCTTCCGTGGAGGCAATGGTGGCTGGGTCAGGGAAATAGGCCGGATTGTCCACCTCGGTCATTGAGCCATCTGTAAGATGGAAATAGTAGCAGACAGAGGGGACGGTGAGAATGATCGGAATATCAAATTCCCGCTCTAGGCGCTCCTGGATAACCTCAAGATGGAGTAGTCCCAAAAAACCGCAACGGAAACCAAAGCCAAGGGCTGTGGAGGCATCCTTCTGAAATGTCAGGGCCGCATCATTTAGTTTGAGCTTCTCCATGGCGGCAGACAGGTTTTCATAGTCATCTGTGGAGATGGGATAGATAGAAGAAAAAACGACCTGCTGGATCTCTTTGAAACCCTTCAGCGGTGCCGCACATGGTTTGTTCTTATGGGTGATCGTGTCGCCTGGCCTGGTGTCGCTGACTGTTTTAACCCCGGCCAGAATATATCCTACCTCGCCGGCCTGTAGACTCTTCTTAGGTTCTTTTTTGAGACGAAAGATGCCCACCTCCTCTACCTTGTAGGAGGCGTTGTTTGACATGAAGATGATCGTGTCGCCGGCCTTAATGGTGCCGTTAATGACACGCACTGAGATAATTGTGCCGCGAAAAGGGTCATAGCTGGCGTCAAAAATGAGAACCTGGAGCGGAGCCTCAGGGTCGCCCTCTTGTGGAGGAGGGAGAAGGGTGACAATTGCCTCAAGTATCTCGTCCACACCTTGGCCTGTTTTTGCTGAACACATCTGAACCGTGTCCATGTCGAGGCCGAGATCCTCTTCAATCTGCAGGGAAACCATCTCTGGGTCAGCAGAAGGGAGGTCAATCTTGTTTATGACTGGAATGACTTCCAGATCGTTTTCCATGGCCAGATAGAGGTTGGCCAGGGTCTGGGCCTCTACGCCCTGGGCGGCATCGATGAGTAAAAGGGCACCTTCGCAGGAGTTAAGGGCCCGAGAAACCTCATAGCTGAAATCAACATGACCTGGGGTGTCAACCAGGTTGAGAACATATTCCTTGCCATCCCTGGCCTTGTAAGGCAGGCAGATGGTTTGGCTCTTAATGGTAATGCCGCGTTCGCGCTCAATGTCCATATTGTCAAGGAGCTGATCTTTAAATTCCCGATCAGAGACCATGTTGCATTGTTGGATAAGGCGGTCGGCCAAAGTGGATTTTCCATGGTCAATATGGGCTATTATGCTGAAGTTACGAATATTTTTCATTTGTAAATTTCGTTTACCGGCTCTTGAGGGGCGAAGGGGGGAAGGGGATGATCGGAACGACTGAAGGGAAAATGCGTTTGCCTTTTTTGCTCTACGCAGAAATTCTCTCTTGAAGCTCTATAAAGAAGAGGTCTTCGCTTGTCAAGAAGAACAGCCAGGATTGCTTTGGCGCTATAATTTTACTTTTTCAATAACTTGCAAGGTTGTGCGAGGGAGTAACCTTTGCTTATGGGTAAAAAGACGCGCTTTTTGTGTGCGTAAATGGTAGTGTGTTAGATTGCGTTTTTGATAGTTGTTTGGCAAGGGCTTTGAAAGGGGAAAATAATGGTTCAGGGGGCCTGGAAAAGGGCTTCCAGCCGATTTATATATTGAGGAATATCGCCAACGGTGAAGAAAAAAAACACCGATAAAATTACCACAGATAAGTCAAATCTCCACGCCCTGGTTACCCTGCCTGATGATCCTAATCTGCCAGCGGCAAGCCAGACAGGTCTGCATCGCTATTTGCAGGAAATCAGCCAGCATGCCCTCCTGACTCGGGAGGAGACAGATAAGCTTGCCCGTAAGTTTCATGAGGAAAATGATCCTGATGCCGCCTACCGATTGGTCACCGCCAATCTGCGTTTGGTGGTCAAGGTATCCATGGATTTTCAGAAATACTGGATGCAGAATTTCCTCGACCTTATTCAGGAGGGGAATGTTGGCTTGGTGCAGGCTGTTAAAAAGTTCGACCCCTACCGGGGGGTCAAATTTTCCTATTATGCAGCCTACTGGATACGCGCCTACATCCTCAAGTTTATAATGGATAATTGGCGTCTGGTAAAAATCGGCACCACCCAGGCCCAGCGTAAACTCTTTTTTAGTCTTAATAAGGAGCGTAAACTTTTAGAAAGCCAGGGCTTTAAACCAGAGGCTAAACTCCTTGCCGAACGTCTCAAGGTAAAGGAGAGTGAAGTCATTGAGATGAGCCAACGCATGGACAATTGGGATATCTCCCTTGAGAGTCCGGTCCGTGAAGACTCTGATGATGACCAGAAAAGTTTTCTGCCTGATGTCGGTCCTTCCGTGGAGCAAAAGGTTGCTGAGGTTGAGGTGCGCGAGCGGATGGTTGAACTGCTTGCTAAACTCAGGGATAACCTTAATGAAAAAGAACAGGTTATTTTGGCTGCTCGCTTATTAAGTGATGAACCATTGACCCTTCAAGACATTGCTGACCAGTTCGGCATCTCGCGGGAACGGGTCCGGCAGATTGAGGCAAATTTGCTGAAGAAGATGAAGAAATATCTTGAGCAAGAAGTCCCCGATATCCATAATTTTCTCGACCAGGTCTTTGGTCAATGGCAAAATTAATTACGTTCTAAGGCGCTATTTTTTTAATGATGAACCATCACTATCTGTGATGAAAGGAATAAGGAAATGAAAGTTTCTCTTTTAGATTTGCGTGGTCAGCTTGGACCTATTCGGGATGAAGTTTTGGCTGAAATTACCAGGGTGATGGATTCCTCCATGTATATCCTTGGCCCTGATGTTGCTAAGTTTGAGAAAAATGTTGCTGCTTATTGCCAGGCCCAAAGGGGGATTGGAGTATCAAGTGGTACGGATGCTCTCCTCTGTGCCTTGATGGGATTGGGGATCGGCCCCGGTGATAAGGTGCTTACCTCATCCTATTCATTTTTCGCTACTATGGGCTCGATCTTGAGGCTTGGCGCCACCCCTGTTTTTGCAGATATTGACCCGCATAGCTTCAATATATCTCCCGAAAAGATGCGTGAAGTCCTGCGCCAGGGCGACAAAGATATCAAGGCCATAATCCCGGTTCACCTTTATGGACAATGTGCTGACATGAACGAAATTATGTCTCTTGCTGCAGAGTATCAACTTCCTGTTGTTGAAGATGCTGCCCAGGCCATTGGCTCTTGTTTTCCCGTTGGCCAAGGAGATGATGTCCATTGGCAAAGGGCGGGAAGCTTCGGAGCTGCCGGCTGTTTTTCTTTTTTCCCCAGTAAGAACTTGGGGGGCATGGGAGATGGCGGCATGATAACGGTTCAGGATGCAGCTTTTGGTGAAGAACTTGATGTGCTGAGAGGGCATGGTGGTAAACCTAAATACTACCATGGTGTTTTAGGTGGTAATTTTCGTCTTGACGCCTTACAGGCGGCCATTCTTGATATTAAGCTGCGCTATCTGCCTGAGTGGCATAAAGGAAGAAGGCGAAATGCCCAAACCTATGAATCGTTGTTTGCGGCAACCGGGCTCATGGAAAAAGGTCTGGTTGAGCTGCCCCAGGCCCTCTATCGGAAATTTGCCGATGACCCTGTTGAGGGAGCAGATTACCATATCTATAATCAGTTTGTTATTCGCGCCCATGACCGGGATGCCTTGCGGGATTATCTCCTTAATCATGATGTGGGGGTAGAGATATACTACCCTGTGCCGTTGCATCGCCAGGAATGTCTTGTTAAGGCAGGATGGCAGGGAGCGGCTTTGCCGGAGACTGATAAGGCCTCTGCAGAAACCTTGGCATTACCCATTTTCCCTGAATTAAGCACCGAAATGCTAGAATTTGTCGTGGCCCAGATCTTGGCTTTTTATCAGGAGCGAGGAATGATTTAACCCAGACTAGGGTAGGGCTCCTTGTTTAACGGTGACTATGGACAAATAATTCGAGAACTTAAGGAAAGAGGGACTTTGCTCCCTCTTTTTTGTTGATGGCCGTTCGAAAAACACTCTTCATATCTTTCTTCTTCTTGACCGCAATGATTCTGCCCCTCTCTTTGGAGGCGCGGATGGAACAGGCCCTGTTGGCCCAGAGAACGGCTATTGTTCCTGACCGTCTTGTCTCCACCAGCGAATCTGGACAGGAGTGGTTTGCTAGTTGGATGGCCGCCCGGGAGGAAGTTCGGCAGGAGAGACCGGTTGCAGCACTAAATCTTTATAAGTGGCTTCTCAGTCAACGCCCGGAGCTGCTGGAGGCCAGGTGGGAATATGTCCAGCTTCTTCTTGTCTTGGAGAGGCACGAGGCTGCCGGAGAAAATTTAGAAATTCTTCTCGATAGAAATCCAGACAATCTCTTTTATCAACAGGCCCAAGGAGTTCTTCTTTTGTCCACCGGTAAAACCAGGCGGGGTGTGGTTTATCTTGCCAGGGTGTGGGCGGCTGATAATGAAAGATTTGATGTGGGGATGAACCTTTACAAGGCCTATATGACACTTGGCGAAAAGGTAAAGGCATTGCCTGTTTTAGAAGGTTTGCATCGGAAAAAATCGGACGATGTTTCCCTTCAGAAAGCCTTGTTCCACCTCTATGTTGAGCAGGGCAATGATCAGCAAGCTCAAGCTCTTGGGGCATCTCTGGCAAACTCAGAAGAAGCGTCTTTCGATCTCATTCTTCTTGTGGCCCAGGTCCATGATCGCCTCGGATTGACCCATCTCGCTGCTGAATATTGGCAGAAACTCATTGTCTTTCGTCCAGACTACTCCCCAGCTCATGCCCATCTGGGCGAATATTACAGTGCACAGGGGCGTGAGGCTGAAGCCCTTCCCCACCTCCTGCATGGTTATAGTAAGGATCCTAATAATAATATTCTCGCTGGTCGTATTGGCGCTATCTATGCCGATTCCCATAAATACGCCAAGGCGATTTCTTTTCTCGAACAATATCTGCGCGAATTTCCTGACCATATCCAGGAGAATCTCCTTCTTGCTCAAAGTTATAAGGCAACAGGAGATGTCAATAAAAGTGCCCGATTCTTTGATCTATATTTGCGCCTTGAAAAAAATCCTCCCGCTGATATTCGTCTTCAGGCAGCAGAGGTTTTTACTGACACTGGTGACAAGAAAAAGGCGGTAGATCAGTACCAGAGCCTCGTTACAGGAGAGGGTGGGAACGAAAAATATCTCGTCAATCTGGCGAAAAATCTTACTGCCACCGGACAATATAATCAGGCCCTGGCAGAATGGCAAAAGATCGCGGCTTCCCAGCCAGAAGATATTGCCAGCCGGTTGGAGATGGTTTCTCTCTATGAGATTTTGGGGCGCAGGGCCGATATGGTTGCCATGCTTGAGGAAATTCACTCTATCGATGCCAATAATCATCTGGTGACCCTAAAGCTGGCAGAGTTTTATTTTCTTCAGGGCAATAGCAGTAAGGGCTGGCAGCTTTTTGAGCCCTTAATGGCGCTGGAATTCTTTTCGCCTGAATTTTTGGCTGTTCGAGCGCGTATCTACTATTTTCTTGGTTTGCCGGAACATGCCTTCAAAGATATGGCAGAGGTTGTTGGTAAGGATGATGCTTCTGATAGAAACCGTCTGGATTTTCTCGATATTGCCGGATCACTGGGGCGTCTGGATGTTGTCCGGGAGCAGGCTGATCTCCTGGCGGACAAGGCGCTTTTTCTCCTTCCTGCCGGTAGACTTGTCTATGCCCGGGCCTTGGCGCGTTCTGGTGAACTGATCAAAGCCCAGAATCTCTATAAAGGGCTGCTGTCAGAGGGGACTCTTGAGGTCCAGGTTCAGGCCCGGCTAGATATGGCAGAAGTATACAGGCTTTATGGATTTTTAAATGAAGCTGAACAGGCGTATCGCATAGCCTGGCTTGAAGGTCATGATCTTCAAGCACTTTTTGGCTTGGTCGACATCAATCTCGTTCTTGGGAATATTCGCGAGGCGGAAGCCTGGTTTGACATTATCCCCACGGACTCAAAAAAATATCGTTGCCAGAGATCTCTTTATGAGATCAGGATCCTTAATGATCTTGAAGAATACGAAGATGCCCTGTTTTTAGCGAAGGAGCTTCTTTCTTCTTCTGCAGCTGTCTGCTCTTCTGAACAGCGTGTTGAGGTAGATGTGCTGTTGGCAGCGGCCTATCTTGGGGAGGGCGATGACGATATTAGTTTGTCCACTCTTTCTGCCCTTGTGGCCAGTGGCACGAAACATACTCATGTCTATACCCAAATAGTCAGGTTGCATGAGGAGATGGGGGAAGAGACAAAGGTTAAAGAAGCCATTGCCCAGGCATTGGAGTTTGCTGACTCTGACTTGGGCCTGCTGAGCGACCTTATGGAGGTAAGCCTCACAGATCATCTCTATCAGATGGCCAGCGCCTCAGGCAGGTCATTGCGGGACAAAGCTTCTCTCTCCCTCGGTTTTTTGCTGCGCTATATCCGCATTCTCGAATTAAATGGTGAGTTCGATGAGGCTGACAGCGTGGTAAACAATTTGCTGGCCACTTATCCTGAAAACGGACTGCTCAACCTCTTTGGGGCACGCCTTGCACTTTCTTTAGGTAATTATGAAAAGGGCTTGGTAATGATCGAAAAGGCCCTTGCCTTTAATGATAAATGGTACGATGCCTTGCTTCTCAAAGCCAGATTGAACTGGGCCCTGTTTCATTGGCAGGAGGCATTTGCTGTTTATGCTCAGGCGCTGACGCCAATGGCTGAGCAGGCCTTTCTCGATCAATGCGCTGCGAAAAAGCTTGAATTGCCACCCTATGAAGAAGTTTCCATGTGGATGAAGGTTATCCAGCCAATGGGACGGCCAAGCCCGCTGCAAAGGAGCCTTGGTGCCGATTTTGCAATGAACAGTAATTATAAATCTGTAGCACGTCAGGCAGCTGATTTTTATGCTGATTATAGGTGGCAGATTACGATAAACCGTGAACTTGCAGCTAGAAAATCGGTCCAACGGAGAGAGTATCATCGCGCTGTAAAACAGTATGGGGGGTTACTCAGGGATGAGGATGACCCAACGCTGCTTTTTGATCTTGCCGGTCTCTATAGTAGCCTGGACCGGGTGGGAGATGAGGGCATGATTTATAGGCGTCTTCAGGATTTTAACCCAGATTTTCCCGGACTTATTGAGGCAATGAATAGAAATCACCTCAAGCGAAGGCCGCAAACAGGATTTTATTTTAAGCACGGAGAGAAGACTGGCCGGAAGGGGTATTACGATCTTGCCAGCGACGATTATGGTACCTCTGTCTGGTTTTCTCCTAGTCCACAAAAGGAGATTAAGGTTTCGGCGGCCCGCATTCATTATGAGTCGCCAACCTCTCACAATTCACGGTACGCAAACAAAGCAGATCTCTTATTGGCGAGTAATTTTTATGACTATTTACAGTTTCAAGCCACAGTGGGGGGGCAAGCTCTGAGTGGCGATAATGCCAGTGTCGGTGTCTTTGATTTCAGCGTCACTGGGCTTGCCGGGGATCGTTTTGAGAGTTATATTGGCATTAAACGTCAAGTTGTAACCGATACACTGGCCAGCGTTGAACGCCTTCTGATGGCCCATATATATGAGGCCAGTGCTGAACTCGATCTCATGCCCCGGCTTCAGGCCGGTGGTGAGCTTGGCCGTACAGAATATTCAGATGATAATGTAATCAATGGCTATTCCATCTGGCTGTCATCTGTTTTCTTGCCGGAGCCCCATTTTCTCAAGGCAACAATTTTTTATGAATTTCTTGATGCCCAGGAGAAAAATGAGGCAGTAGGGGTGCTGCTTGATGATGGTTTTACGACAGATGACCATCCGTATTGGTCGCCGGAGCATTATTGGCGCAACCATTTTGTTATAGACTATAAACATAAATTCTCAGATGATGTCCTGGGGCGCTCTACGCCAAGTTATTTAACTGCGGGCTATAGCTTCTCCTATGACGTGAATGAAGATACCGCCCAGGTGTTTAGGGCTGGTATCAATGTGGAGATCAGCAAGTCCTGGCTCCTGAAAATAGATAGTTCGTTTGAGGAATCGGATAAATACCGAACGAGGGACCTTCTGGGCACCCTTCTTTACCGCTGGTAGGTGAAGCATGCTGGTCTGAATGAATTATCTGACCGCACTGGTTGGCTGAGATGAACGTAAAAAAGATAAAGACCGGAAATGGGTCTGATAATACCTGGAGGAAGGTGTAATGGTAGAACGCATACCCATGTCAAAAACAGGTCATGCTCGGCTTAAGGAAGAGCTTCAGCGCCTGCAAAGTAAAGATCGGATTGAGGTAATCAAGGCCATTGAAGTGGCACTTGGTCATGGCGATCTTAAAGAGAATGCCGAGTACCACGCTGCCAAGGATCGCCAGGGCCATATTGAAGGGCGTATTCTTGAGCTTAAGGATAAGCTTGGCCGTTCTGAAGTGATTGACTGCACTAAAGTGGATACGGAGACCGTGGTGTTTGGAACCAAGGTGACTGTGGTGGACCTTGACACAGATGATGAAGTCTCCTATTTACTGCTTGGCGCTGATGAGGCCAATGTGGAAAATGGCAGTATTTCGGTGATGTCCCCTTGGGGACGGGCTTTGATAGGTAAGGAAGAGGGCGATGAGGTGGTGGTGAAGACCCCTAAGAAGGTCCTGAATCTGGAGATTGTCGAGATAAGCTCCGGTGATATTCCTTAATGATGGCGTCTAATCGATGACCATGAAAAGGGAGGATGCCTTGGCATCCTCCCTTTTTTTATTTCAAGGCATGAGAGTGAATTTTACAGCAAATTTTGCCCGTCAGTGTGCCCTGGACTGCCAGGTATGATTTTGGGAAGGATTTTAGTGTATGGAAGGTTTCTTAAGGCCGCTTAAGAAGAGAGAACAGACCTGATTGGCCGTCTGTTCAATGGTGTAATGTGGATCATCGTCGAGGACCCACAGCCTGGACATCTCATCCAAGGCGCCAAAAATAGCCCTTTTGGCGATGCCTGGTGAAATGTCCCGGTTAAAGATTCCCATATCCTGACCTTGGTGGATAATGGTGGAGATAATGTCAATATACTCAATGAACTTGGTGTTGCGGTACTCTTTCATGAACTTATTGCTCTGCCTAAGCTCCATCTGCAAGACCTCGGCCAGGTCTTTTTTCCCCTCAAGAAGAAGAAGGTGATGTTTGGCAAAAATATGGAGTTTTTTGCAGGGATCATCCTCTTTTTCCAGGAGGAGTTTGACCTGAAGAATGATTTTGCCAATCTCATCTTCGAACAGGGAGATCAGGATATCATACTTGTTGTTGAAGTAGAGGTAGATGGTGCCGTCTGCTACCTTGGCCTCTTTGGCAATATCGGAAATTCGAGCATTGAAGAAACCTTTCTTGGCAAAGACTTTAACAGCTGCTTGGGTGATCTTGCTATGTTTGTCTGAGACTCGCATCACTTTATATGCACGGTGTTTCTACCCTCTAAAGCCCTTGGCAATCAAAACAGAAGAGAGAAGGAAAACTCCTTGAAATTAATCTGTTATCAGTTCTGGTATCTCTACAGATGCCGTTGGCAGACAGCAGGCTGAAATCATTATCGCAGGGATTTCAGCAAGAAAGATTAGTGTTGAAAAAAGAGCTAATATGAATAGTTATTCATTTTGGCTCGTATGATAGATACGCAGTGGGCTTGTGTCAAGCAAAATGTCGTTGTGGTGATGGTCAAGATGGCATCCGAACATGACTCTTTCTTGACAGTGGCGGTGGGGCTTGGTTAATGTGGGCCAATGTTTTTGTGAAGAAAAAAATACCCGGAATGTCTTGAACTGAAAATCGGGTGGTTTTTATTTTGTAATTTCAGTGACAGAAGTATGTCTGGATTTTGTTAATCCCTGGTTAGGAGAATATGAATGAAGGTATTGGTGGTTGGATCTGGAGGGCGTGAGCATGCCCTGGTCTGGAAATTGGCGCAAAGCCCCAAGGTAAAGGAAATTTTCTGTGCTCCTGGAAACGGCGGTATCGCAGGCATGGCCAAATGTGTGCCTGTGTCAGCCGAGGATATGGACGGGCTTCTCTCTTTTGCCAAGGACACTGGTATTGATTTGACCTTAGTTGGGCCTGAAGTATCACTGACCTTAGGCATTGTTGATATTTTCCAGGATGCTGGATTGCGGATTTTCGGGCCTGGCAAGAATGCTGCTGCCCTGGAAGGTAGCAAGGTTTTTATGAAAGACCTTCTTGCCAAGTATAATATTCCCTCTGCCCAATACGCTTCATTTACTGATCGCGACCAGGCCATAGCCTATGTTGAGAAGATTGGCGCCCCTTTGGTTGTCAAGGCCGATGGCCTGGCTGCCGGTAAGGGCGTTCTGGTCTGCCAGCAGCTCTCAGAGGCCAAGGAGGCGGTGGATCTGGTGATGACAGAGCGTGCCTTTGGTGACGCTGGAAATGAGGTCATCATTGAAGAATTTCTTCCGGGTGAAGAGGCGTCCTTTATTGCCTTTACGGATGGAGAGACCGTGCTTCCCCTGCCAACATCCCAGGACCATAAGGCCGTTTATGAAGGCGATACCGGCCCCAATACCGGCGGTATGGGAGCATACTCTCCTGCTCCGGTGGTGACCCAGGAGATCCATGACCAGGTCATGGAAAACGTCATGCTGCCCACGGTCAAGGCCCTGGCTGCTGAGGGGTGTCCCTATAAGGGCATGCTGTATGCCGGTTTGATGGTACGTGACGGAGTGGCCAAGGTGCTTGAGTTTAATTGCCGCTTCGGCGACCCTGAGGCCCAGCCCCTGCTTATGCGTCTGAAGAATGATTTGGTTGACGTGGTTGAGGCGGTCATTGACAGCAGCCTTTCTTCAATAAGTCTGGATATTGATCCTCGCTCTACCGTTTGCGTGGTCATGGCCTCGGGTGGATATCCAGGCTCCTATAACAAGGGATATACTATTAATGGTCTTGATAAGGCTGCCGAGCAAGAGGACGTCGTTGTTTTCCATGCAGGCACAGCCGCTGGGAATAATGGAGTGACAAATACAGGAGGACGCGTTCTTGGGGTGACGGCAATTGATGAGGATTTGGAGAATGCAATCAACAAGGCCTATGCCGTTGTTGATATGATTGACTGGCAGGATTGTTATTTTAGGCGCGATATCGGGCAAAAGGCCCTGCGCCGTAAGTCATAGTAGGGGATAAGAAAATGGCAGAAAACAGTAAAATAGGCATTATTATGGGCAGTGATTCTGATCTTCCCATCATGATGGCCGCTGTAGATTTTTTGAAGAAAATGGATGTTGAATACGAAATAACCGTGGCATCGGCCCATCGCACTCCTGCCCGGGCGGCTGAGTTTGCTGAGACAGCCCGCGAACGTGGAGTGAAGGTCATTATCGCCGGTGCTGGCATGGCAGCTCATCTTGCCGGCGTCTTGGCAGCCCACACCACCATCCCGGTGATCGGCGTGCCCATCGATTCTTCCTCATTAAAAGGAATGGACGCTCTTTTGGCCACGGTCCAGATGCCCCCTGGTATACCTGTTGCCACCATGGCAATAGGTAAGGCTGGGGCCAAAAACGCTGCTATTCTTGCATGCCAGATCCTTTCTGTTTCGGATGCGGAAATGGCCCAGAAACTTGTGGGTTTTAAAGCTGAAATGGCTGCCCAGGTGGATGAGAAGGCGCGTAATCTTAACGTCTAAATCTTTATGGTACCTTCCCAGGTTTTGCAGGAGGCGGCAATTGTCATCAAACAGGGTGGTGTTGTCGCCTTCCCCACCGAGACCTATTACGGTCTCGGGGTGGATCCATTCAACGAAGCAGCGTTGGATAGACTCTACCGGCTCAAAAAAAGACCGAGCCATAAACCCCTCCTTACCCTTATCTCTCATTTGGATCAGCTTTTGACCCTGGCTGAAACCGTTCCTCCCTGTTTTTCAGCTCTTATAAAACTATGGCCGGCACCGATAACCCTTGTTTTCCCGGCCCGAGCTGGTTTGTCTCAGCGCCTGACCGCCGGGACCCATACGGTTGGGGTTCGCATGTCGCCTCATCCTGTTGCCCAACATTTTGTTAAGTATTGTGGCCATCCCTTAACCGCGACAAGTGCAAATCGTTCCGGGGCGCCGCCGGCCTGTTCAGCAAAAGAGGTAGAGGAGCAATTCCCCTCAGGTCTTGATTATATAATCGACGGAGGGGTAACGCCGGGTGGTGTTGGCTCCACTCTGGTTGGCATTGACAAGGGTAAACCTCTGTTGTTGCGGCGCGGTGTTTTTGATCTAGAAGCACTTCCCTGCAAATTCTAATTTTCTCTTTTCTTACTGTCGAATCTCTTTTTTTGAATCAGGGGTGATGACGGTTCATGTTCCCGCATGAAGCTGCATTCCAGGAAAAAGTAAAATATTTCTATCTCCCTTTGTCATGGTTTTGCTATTGTTTTAAGTGGTTATAAAATTTAATTAATCGACCTTTCAGTATCTTAAAAAAGTGTATGAGAAAATTATTATGATTGATCTGCAATGGAATCGGGATTTTGCCTTGGAGCAGGCTGGAGAGGATGAAGAACTCCTTGGCGAGTTACTCGTTCTTTTACAGGAATCCACGGCCAATGATCTGGCAAAAATTAAGGCAGGTCTAAAAAAGGGTGATGCAAAGATAATGGGTGAAGCTGCCCATAGCATCAAAGGGGCTGCAGCCAGTCTAGGGGTCGAAAAATTAAGGGTGCTTGCCCGCGACCTGGAGAAGGCTGGCCTTGGGAACGATCTGGGTTCAGCATCTGACCTTGTACCCTTCCTTGAGGATCTTGTCAGTTCGATTTCCACCTTAAAATAGGCGCTTGTTAGATATATACAAGCCCGACGCCTCTTAAAGCCATGCCTACAGCACGAAGTCTTGTTCAGCAGTTTACTGACCTGCAGACACTCCCCCATGTCGCCATCCGCGTGACTCAACTCATGAATTCCGACTCAGCTTCCATTCAGGATTTTGAGGAAATCATTAAGCTTGATCCAATTCTTATTGTCCGTCTCTTGAAACTCGTTAACAGTCCATATTTCGGACTGGTTAACAAGGTGGAGTCTATTTCCAAAGCCTTAGTTTATCTCGGCATGAAGAATCTCAGAAACCTGGTTGCCATTGAGGCCATCCGCACTCTTTTTAAAGATGAAGAGGATGAATCAGGTTTTTCAAGGAAACAGCTATGGAAACACTCTGCCACAGTAGCCATCGTGTCAAGAATGATTGCCGAGCGTGTTTTCGGTTTGGGTGGTGAGAATGAGTTCCTTGCCGGTATCATCCATGATATCGGCCTGATCATAGAAGACCAGTTAACCGGGCAGGAGTTGCGTGATGTAAGTCAGCGCTATATCTCCGGTGATAAAATTATTACCGAGTATGAAGATGAGATCATCGAAACCAACCATTGTCGAGTGGGAAGTTTTTTGGTCCTCGCTTGGAATATGCCCGAGGAGGTGGTGGAAGCCATTAAGAAGCATCATGATCATGAAAACGTCTACGATGTTCCTTCCGTCACAAGTATCGTGCAAATTGCTGAATATATCGCCAATCGCCTCGAATATGGTGCTGTTAAAGGACGGCAGGACCCTTTGCCTGCATACCTGAACTCCCATATGAAAGACAGAATGGCTGATTATAAGGTTCTTATCAAAGATTTGCCCTCTGAGATAGAAAAAGCAGAAGACCTGTACAGTGAAGAATAATGGACGATTTGTTTGAAAATGTTTTTGCCGACCTTGTAGACGCTGATGAGGAAGGCGTAGCTCTTCTTAGGGAGTTTACTTCAGTGTTACCCGACACCACCTTTGCTCTTGTCAAAGAGGGGGGCGGTGTGATCGGTGACATGTCTGATGAAACCAACGAAGTGCTCGGTGATTTACTTAAACAGGCTCTGGATAAAGGTGGAATTGTCAGTGTTAAAACCGCTAAGGGGCAATGGGTTTATGCATTCTGTGTAGATGCTCCAGATGTCTTGGTTTTTACTCTCGCTACGCAATCAGGCAATATATGTGCTGATCCGGTCCTTTCTCGGCTTTATGCAAATTCATTCCAGCTTGTTTTGGATCACCAACAAAGAGATGAAGCACTTCTTGAGTCAAAACAGCTTCGTCGGCACATTGTGGTTCTTAAAAAGCTGCATGCCCAACTCATTGATGACAACCATGACCAGTATGTTCTTCTCCAGGAGAAGGAAAAAGAATACGCCAAAGAGCTTGAAGGGGAGATTTCAAGACAAACAAAGGAGCTGCGTGAGAAAAATCAACAACTTGAGGACGCCAGCAGATTAAAAAGCGAGTTTTTGGCCAATATGAGCCATGAGCTACGCACGCCGATGAATGCGATCATCGGTTTTTCTGGTCTGCTCATTGAATCTGATCTTGATGAAGAACAACGTGATTTTATCCAGACAATAAGTAATGCAGCAGATAGCCTTCTTGTTCTTATTAATGATATTTTGGACCTTGCTAAGGTTGAGTCCGGCAAGTTGGATTTTGCTGCCGATATTATTCGTCTGAATGATCTTGCCCGCAGTGTGAGCGAGATGCTGGCTGCCCAGGCCTCTAGCCATGGTAATATTATCACAGTTAATATCGATTCCACCCTTCCTGAACTTGTCGAGGGTGACGAAGTTCGTCTCCGCCAGATTCTTATAAATCTTGTTGGCAATGCCCTGAAGTTTACCGAGAACGGCTCCGTAGATATTAATCTGAAAACCGGCAAGGGTGAGGGCAAAGACGAGGTTGTTTTTGAGGTTCATGATACCGGGATCGGTATCCCTGCCCACAGGCTCGACGCAATTTTTGAAAAATTCACCCAGGCTGACAGCTCAACGACCAGAAAATATGGTGGCACCGGGTTAGGGCTTTCAATTTGTTGTCAGCTTATTGAGCTTATGGGCGGCACGATTGCCGTGGAAAGCACCGAGGGCGAAGGATCTGTTTTTCGCTCTATTATTCCTTTAAGCAAAATAAGTGGGGATGCAGCAGCTGCCCGTAAAAAGGAGGCTTCTGCAGAATCTCCCGATATCATTGATGATGGCCGTGTAATTTCTGTTCTTCTGGTGGAAGACAATCTGGTTAACCAAAAACTTGCCCGGCTCCTTATTCAGCGCCAGGGTTGTGAGGTTGAGGTGGCCGGTGATGGCCTACAGGCCTTAGAACAGTTGAAATCAGCAAAATTTGATCTTGTCCTGATGGATATCCAGATGCCCAATATGGACGGTTTGGAAGCGACGAAAAAGGTCCGTGAGATTGAAGAAAGGCCAGCAGAGGAACGGGAGAAATATGCAAGCCTGTGTGGAGAGAGTAAGAGGATTCCTATTATCGGTTTAACAGCCAGCGCCCGCAAGGAAGACGAACAGAGTTGTTATGATGCCGGGATGGATGATTTCTTGACCAAGCCCATTAACAAAGACAAGTTTGCAGAGACTTTGAATTCTTATAGGGAAAGGATCTTGTCGAAATAAGAAAAAACGTAGGGACGATTTGCCCCTAGCTTACCATTACATAATGACGCACATGAATGGTTACTGTTTCTGCTGATTACAATTTATCCAGAGTGGAGAACTCTCTCCATCTCTGTCTCCAGCTTATCCCACGAGTATGGCTTGGTTATATAGCCATCACATTGGTTGTTAAAGGACTTGAGAATATTCTGGGAGTCATCTAAGGCCGTGGTCATAATAACCTTGGCCCGCTTTATGGTTTCGGAGTCCTGTTGGCTTTCAACCCGGCGTATGGCTTTCAGAGCTTCATGACCATTTAATCTCGGCATCATAATGTCCAGACACACGAGATCATACCCTTCACCTATCTTGAGTTTCTCTGAAAAAAGTTTCAGGGCCATCTGGCCATTTTCCGCCACATCGATTTGTCCATATTTAGTCAGGAAGTTGGAGAGGACCTTCCGGGCAATAAAATCATCTTCTGCTATTAATATCTTCATAAAAAATAACCACATTCACCTGATTATTGCCTGTGGAGGGTGAAGTGGTTTTCCAGCCTCATTATGAGAGATAGTTGCATAATATCTTTTGATATATTGACTATCTTTACTTTGCCGCCTCCAGCATCCATTTGTTGCCGTGGATAACAGCATTGTTCAATCCTTCCCGAACAACTAATATAGGGCGAAGAGATTTGTATCAAGCTTAATTTGTTTAATAAGTTCAGCAAGTCTTCTGATTGCTTCATCAATGCCCGCAAAGGTCGACATGGGTTGATAGTGTGAAAGCTGCTGTGGCGTTTTTTTTGTTCAAAAGATGTCATCTCAGCTCCGGCCGGGCTAACGTTTCACCTTTATCTCCCAAGGTTTATAGGCAGACGTGCCTAATTATTTCATCCGAAGAAAAGGGAAGTCAAATTTTTCTTTAACATGGTTGATGATGCGAACCTATCTTAGGCCGGAAAAGAGCCGAAGAGGGAGAAGAAGAATGGGGTGTGAAAGCGTTAAGGGGAGAATGAGAACCTTAGAGTGCGGAAAAATCAGCAAGCCGCGGACACATTTTGCCATGGGCGGTTAGGGTGAAAACCCTGCTGTCAGGGGTCGGGGCAATAATTTCTATTTCAAGATAATTACTTGGCATGAGGTCACCGAGCCGTTCTGGCCATTCAATAACAGTGAGGCCTTGGCCATAGATGTATTCCTCAAAACCAAGCTCCTCTATCTCTTCCTCACCTGCTAAACGGTAGAGGTCCATATGGTAAAGGGGGAGCCTGCCAGGGTATTCATGGAGAAGACTGAAGGTGGGGCTGGTGATATAACAGCTGGGCTTAACATCTAGCCCTTTGCCGATGGCCTGGGTCAAAGTGGTTTTACCGGCACCGAGATCACCGTTGAGCAAGATGATATCACCTGCCTGGGCCACGGTCCCGATATGGCAGCCAAAGGCTATGGTCTGCTCTAAATTTGCCAGGGTTATTTGGAAGCTTTCTTTATCGGCCATTGGTTTCTACTTTCTTATGGCAGAAGAGGCAGCGGTATTTAGGCGGATGGTTTTCAGGTAAAGGCATATCTCCTTCTGGGAAATGGCAGGACTCGCAGAATTTCTCCGCCTCTTTCTTGCCCATACTGTAGAAGCGGCTGTGGTCGTCATCATAGGGAATACGGGCTGTGCTCTCTTCTGGGGCGCGGAGGAGAAAGAGGAGAAGGCCGCCGCCGACAACGATAAAAAGGATGTTGTAAATCAGGGTGTTCTTCTTTTTTAGATCTGTCATGGTATGCTTCCTAATGTGCCATTTCAAGGGCGGAAAAGGGAATAATCTTCATTTTGAGAGCCAAAATCAGGCTCTCCATGATGAGTTGGCAGGCAAATTTGTTTTTGCCGGCCAGTAAAAGCAGGCGGGTATGACGATTATGGTTTCGAATAAGCCTGCTCAGTCGTATCGGCTGATGGCCGGAATCAAGGATAGTTGCAGCAATTTCTTCAGCGGAAATAATGGCCGGCAGGATTCCTTCACCAGTCAAACCGGAAGCAAGACCTGCGGCATCGCCAGCAAGAAAAATATTGTTAAAATTCCAACCTCTGTAATCAAAATTGATATTGGCAGCCTCTGGTTTGATACTATGATATTTAATTTCATGGCTATCCAACCAGGAGTGGAGACGTCTTTTTAGGGTCTTTGGAGACATATCTCGGCGAAAGCAGTAGGCGCCAACAGAGGTTCTTTGGGCCTGGGGGAAAATCCAGCAATACCCGGTGTTAAATTGTTGAGGGTCAAGGTGCCATACCATGTCGGGCATGGAGATTGGGATATGGTATTGTATGCCCACGCCCATTTTCTCGGTGGGCAGGTTGAGAAAGCGGCGCACAAAAGAGTTTGAGCCGTCTGCACCCACCAGAAAATCAAAACTGTATACGCCTTTATTGGTAATGACCTCGGTGGAAGTTATTTTTTGAACAATGGTTTCGGTTCCAACTTCTGCTCCGGCCTCAACCGCTGTTTCAGTCATCCATTTCCCCAGGTCCCCCCTGTTAACCGTGGAAACCATAGGCTCTGCTGCTCTCAGCCTCGTTTTTTGGAAGGAGGATGAAACATTTTGGATGGGGAACTGTCTTTCAACGAGTCGGCTGGGTATGGCCTGGCTCAGGCCCGAGCAGGTTACGCCCCCGGCACAGATTTTCGGACCTATTATTTTGTTTTTTTCGCAGACCAGAACCCGTTTGCCCCTGGCCGCCAGGATTCGGGCACAGGTTAATCCGGCCGGTCCTGCCCCGATTATAATGGTATGAAAATGATGAGGGGTCATGGTAAGTATCGATAGCTTGGTATAAGTGGCAAAAGTAGTGGTAGGTGATTGGTTATGCAAGAAAAAACTTTGCCCTAACCACGCTTTAAGGTAGTTTTGTGGATGAGATAAAAACGTTTAAAAAATCTTGGGGACCGGGGCGCCTCGCAGTGAGGAGGAGTTGTTCCTCCCTGTTGCTTAGATCATGAAACAAAAAATCTACTGTTTCAAGAAACCCTTATGCAAATTTTAACATATCTGGAGAAAACACATGGGATTGTTATCGGCAAGTAAGAGCAGCCGGGCAAAGAGCGGCGGTTCTGCCTTTTTTATAGCAATATTTTTGTTTATTCTTGTCGTTTCGGCAGCCTTGCTGTTTTACGTCAATGAGCGTGAGCAACCAACCATTACCCCAAGCCCCCTTCCTCAGTTGATCGGTGCCCTCACTGACTTTCATTTTGAAGCTGCAGACAAGAAGAGCGGTTTGCGGCATGTCCAGGTCTCCGTTATCCAGGGTGACAAGTCAGTGTCGGTCGTCGATAAGATTTTTCCACGCCGGGGTTGGATTGGTCAGGCCGGTCCCCGGGAAATGGTTTCTGCGGTGAGTCTTGATACCGTGAAGCTTGGTCTGGCAGATGGTCCGGCAGAAGTGATTATCTATGCCCGGGATTATTCCTACTGGCGTTTTGGTGTTGGTAATGAGAATCAGATCATTGTACCTGTGGAGTTTGATACCAAACCGCCAAGGGTCAGCCGCCTTGAATCGCCTCGCTATATCAAACAAGGCGGTGCCGGTATTGTTTTGTACCGCATGTCTGAAGAGGCGCCCCGCCATGGGGTCAGTGTAAATGATTATTTTCATCCCGGTTTCCCGGTTGAGGGCAAAAAGGATGTTTACGGTGCTATGATAGCTCTGCCCTATGATACCGCTAAGATTACCGATGCCCATGTCCTGGCGGAAGACAGTGCCGGCAATCAAGGCAAGGCCCCTTTTGGTATGATTGTTAAGAAGAGGGCCTTGAAGAAAGATACAATTAATATCCCGGACTCGTTCCTCGATTTAAAAATTCCAGAATTCTCCCAGTACTATCCAGAAATGACTGGTACCAAGGTCGAACAGTATCTCTATGTAAACAATACAGTGCGCCAGGAGAATAACGTTAAATTCCGTGAACTTTGCTCCCACCCCTTGCCTGAAAAACTTTGGCATGGCCGATTCGGACGCATGCCCGGTGCCGGACGGGCAAGCTTTGCCGATCATCGGACCTATATGTATAAGGGCAAGAAGATTGATCAGCAGGTCCATTTGGGTAATGATATTGCTTCGGTCCGTCATGCCCCTGTGGAGGCTGCCAATGAGGGTAAAGTGATTTATGCCGACTACCGGGGAATCTATGGCAATACAGTTGTTCTTGATCACGGCACCGGTGTTTTCAGTCTCTATTCCCATATGAGCCAGATTGCTGTCGCCCCTGGGGACATCGTTAAAAAGAAAGGTGTTCTCGGTGCCACCGGAACAAGCGGCATGGCGGGCGGCGATCATCTCCATTTTTCCATGCTGGTTAACGGAATTATGGTGGACCCCTTGGAGTGGTGGGACGCATCGTGGCTTGATCTCCATATTGAAAGCTATCTGAAGTAGGGGCGCGCGGTGTCCAACATAAAAATCCTCCCCGAGGATCTTGCCAATAAGATAGCGGCCGGGGAGGTCATTGAACGACCGGCCTCAGTGGTGAAAGAATTTGTTGAAAACGGCATTGACGCCCAGGCCCGAAATATAACAGTCGAGGTGGAGGGCGGCGGCACCCGCCTTCTACGCGTTATTGATGATGGTGAGGGCATGGATCAGGATGATGTCCTGCTCTGCCTTGAGCGCCATGCCACCAGCAAACTTAAAGAGGCAGCTGATCTAAACGCCATCACAACCCTTGGATTCCGTGGTGAGGCAGTGCCCTCCATTGCTTCGGTATCAAGGCTTGTTATAACCTCGAAACGTCTTGGTTCCGAGCTGGGTACCTTGGCAGAAATCCGTTATGGTCAGGTCAGAAAGGTCCATGAAATGGGCTGCAGCCAGGGTACCATCATGGAGGTTCGTGACCTCTTTGGTAATGTTCCGGCCCGTCGTAAATTCCTGAAAACAAAACGTACCGAGCTTTCCCATGTCGAAGAGGTGGTGGTCTCAACAGCGCTGGCCCATCCCGAGGTTGGATTTCGTTATCATGTTGATGGCAGGCAGGTACTTTCTTTTGCCCCAGGTGACACTCTTGAACTTCGGGTTGCTGCCATCCTCAAGCAGAAACGCAGTGGCAGTCTTTTAGAGATCTCCTGGCAACAGCAGGACTCGGCCGGAGAAATTGCCGTCCATGGCTGGTTGCTCTCTCCTGATGAGACTGTTGGTCCTTCTGCCAAATTACGCCTCTTTGTTTTGGGGCGGCCTGTCCGGGACCGGATGATCAGCCATGCGGTGAGCGAGGGAACACACGGCTACTACATGAAGGGTAGACGTCCTGCCGGGGTCATCATGGTGTCAACTCCCCTTGGCGAGGTGGATGTCAATGTCCATCCCACCAAGCAGGAGATCCGTTTCCATCGTTCAAATGTTATTCATCAAGCCGTTGTCCAGGCAGTTCGTACCGGCTTGGAAAAATATCAGGCAAAGGTAAAAGAGTCCTTGTTCGGCACTTCTCCTTCCCAGCCTGGACGCGCCCCCAGCTTTACGCAGACCAGGGAGCCTGCCGTAGTAAGGCCTCAGGTTGAGCAGCGAAAACCGGCAATTCTCTTTCCTTCACCCCGCAAGAGGCAAGGGGTGGTGCCTTGTGAGGTTGGTG
This sequence comes from Thermodesulfobacteriota bacterium, assembly GCA_039715015.1. Taxonomy (GTDB): domain Bacteria; phylum Desulfobacterota; class Desulfobulbia; order Desulfobulbales; family SURF-16; genus BM506. Next base: position 7,780 of record JBDLIE010000007.1, on the reverse strand, counting down.
AGGTCGGGGCCAAAGCGCGTACCGATTCGTGTCACCAGCAGCCTTCTTCTGGCCAGCTTAATCAGAACGTTGGGAGTGTGCCTGATTACTGCACGCCTCAAGCTACCGCTGATTCTCATCTTGGCCACATCTCCTATATCGGTCAATACCAGGAATCTTACATTCTCTGCGCCAGCAACGAAGGTTTGGTGGTTATTGATCAACATGCGGCCCATGAAAGGCTCCTTTTTGAAAAGCTTAAGAAGCAACTGATAAGCCAGGCCGTGGCACGCCAGGTCCTTCTTTTTCCGGAGATGGTGGAGTGCTCCTCCGTCCAAGCGCAAGCGCTTAAAAACCATCATGATGAAATTGCTGACATGGGTATGGAGGTTGAAGAATTTGGCGGCGAGAACTTTGTCGTTAAGGCAGTTCCCTCCCTTCTTGCCCACCTGGGACCTTTGGAGATTTTAACCGGTATTATCGATAAATATGTTAATTCCGATCTTCCCTCCTCCCGCGCTACGCGCATTGAGGATATCCTCGCGACCATGGCCTGCAAGGCTGCCGTAAAGGCAAACCACACCTTGCTGCCCGACGAAGGGGTAGCCCTTATCGAACAGATGCAGGCTGCCGATGTTTTTTCCCATTGTCCCCATGGTCGCCCTGTCTACCGCCTTTTTTCTCCTGGCGAAGTAAAAAAATGGTTTAAGCGCACCTGATTTCTTTTGTGAGCAGAACCTGCCCGGCCCTTAAAAATCTGCAAAAAAGACACTTTCTGCAAGCGTTGCTTTGTGGTAAAAACATCGCAACTCTTTACATTTTAAAAAAGGAAAATCCATGAGCCAATCTATAACACAAACAAATCTCGAAGGTTTAAAGCTCATTAACCGTGGCAAGGTTCGTGACCTTTACGAAGTTGACGACATGCTGCTGATGGTGGCCACTGATCGTATTTCCGCCTATGATGTGATTATGAACGAACCTATTCCCAATAAGGGGAGGGTGCTCACCAGCCTCTCGCTTTTTTGGTTTGATCTTTTAAAAGACATTATTCCCCATCATCTGATCAGCGCCGACCCTGACGAGTATCCAGCCCCATGCGCACCCTACAAGGATATACTCCGTGGTCGTTCCATGTTGGTGAAAAAGGCGCAACCCTTGCCCGTTGAGTGTATTGTTCGGGGCTATATCTCTGGATCTTTTTGGAAGGCATATCAGAAAGACACCACTGTCTGCGGCTTTACGCTTCCTGATGGTATGCAGGAATCTCAGAAGTTTCCCCAGGTTCTTTTTACCCCTTCCACTAAGGCTGAGCAGGGCCTCCATGACGAGAACATCTCGGTGGCGGAGATGGAGAAACTTGTGGGCAAAGAAGAGACTGGCCAGATTGCCGATATCTGCGTACGGCTATATGAAAAGGCTGCTGATTATGCCCGTTCCAAGGGGATCATCATCGCTGATACCAAATTTGAACTGGGTTGGTTTGATGGCAAACTCATGCTCATTGACGAGGTGCTTACCCCTGACAGTTCCCGATTTTGGCCTGAGGATGATTATGATACAGGCCGGAGCCAGGCAAGTTTTGATAAACAGTTTCTGCGTGACTATCTCTCAGGCCTTGACTGGGATAAGACGCCCCCAGCACCATCCCTTCCCGTAGACATTCTCGAAAAAACTGGAGCCCGCTATCTTGAGGCCCTGGAGAGGATAACAGGCAAGTCCCTCTAGTTCGTTCAGGAGAAAACCTAAAAAGGGGCGCGCTAATTTTGCCGCCCCTTTTTTATCTGTTCAGTCCTAACATTTTTTACCCCTAAAGCGTTTTCTTTCATGATATGGTGATCCTGTAAATCATGTAGGTATACATCTAATAATAACTATGTGTGGCACATGGGAATTCCGACCAAGGCTGAAAAGACCAGTGTCTTGATTCGACGTAAGGCCCCAGTTGATCAGCACCTCCAGCAAAAAATTTTTTACAGACCGGAAAATCAAAAGGCTGGAAAATTTTCTATCCTTACCATTTGTAGACAGGATCATGCCAGTGGAAAGCCTGGCTGAGAGCATTCAATCCTTGAAGTATATTCATCATCTCGGCAAGGGTATCCCATCAAACAAGGCCCTGGATAATATTACTTGGAGGCTAAAAGACAAAAAAGATCTAGGCCTTATCTGGCTCAGTCCTGTCTTGCCTTCCAGTCCTAAAAAGATCAGGTTGATGCTTGATATTGTCTCCAGAGAATTTGCTGCCACTGATTTTGAGATGCCTGTGACATTGACCTCTGTAACAGCTGATAAGATGGTGGCTATCTTTAGTATTATTTTTGATAAAAAAAAGAGCGATGATGTGGCAAAGGCACATGAGCTCTACTCTACAGCCACCGCTAAACTCAAGGAAAGTGGTATTCACATGTACAGGTCTTCTATTCTTGCCATGAAGCATGTGGCATATCATGACCAAGGCAAGGATACAGTTTTAAGGCAGCTGAAAGACGTTTTAGATCCCCAGGGTATAATTGCTCCAGGCCGTTATATATCTTGAAAACTTTCTAATTTTCCTCCCATCTTTTATTGGAATTAATCTTGGTACTTCCAATCTTTTTAACCAGTGTGGCATGTTGCCACATTGGGGATAATGATTATTTTTTTAAATATCCTAAGGGTACGTATCTCAGGATCTTAATGAATAAAATTCTCTTTTTTTAAAAAGAGAATTTGGGAGGTGTATTATGAATGCTCAAAATGATTTCCTGACCGGGCAGAAATCCTTTTTGGATGGTAATTTTAGAAAAAGTATAGCCTCTTTTTCATCTGCCTTGGAACATGGATTAGAACCTGAAAAAGGCTACCTGGCTTTGGGAATGGCCCATCTAAGAAATGGCGATTTCGTGGACGCTGTTGAAGATTTTAGCCATACCCTTGAGTTCAATGATCATAACGAATTGGCCCTCTTTTATAGGGGTATTGCCCACTTGAATCATGCAGATCTTCAAGAGACCATTGATGACTTGAGCGAAGTGCTGACTCTCCATCCGGAGAAGACAGAAGCGCTGATTGCCCGGTTTCTTGTATTCAAAGAAATGCATAAAGAAGAGGAGGCCGAAGCTGCTATGAGGTTGGCCCTGTCACTCTCCGGTGTCGAGGTTGAAGAGTTTATGAGAAATTATGTGCTGTCTCCAAAACTCTACAACAAGGCACTGATACTTTTTGACGTCCGGGAAGAACCCTGGGCCGTGAAACTGGGTGAGGAAAGAAGAAGGGCCTGGAATTAGCTCAATGCCTCAAGGTCAAGATTGAATGGAAAGGGAAATCTTACAATACCTTTTCGTTTGACATCATAGAGGACACCCTCGCATGATGTGGTGAGCATCTACCTGTTTTTTCTTCAAGGATGGAAATTAACTCTTTCTTTGATGGGATACAGGAGCAAGGAGGGAGCTCATGGATTTTACCCTACGCATAGGTGGTAAAGCTGGACAGGGGCTCCCTGTTATCGGTGGTGTCCTGGCAAAACATTTTAGCCGTTCTGGTTTTCATGTCTTCACTCACCAGGATTATATGTCCAGAATCAGGGGTGGCCATAATTTCTATCAAATTCGCTTTGCAGACCATAAGATCAGCTGTTCGCGTGATAATATCGATCTCCTTTTGGCCCTAGACGCCGATACCATCAATATCCATCGTCACAACCTCTCCGATATTGGCAAGATCCTCTACGACCCTGAGATGTGTGGAGCTGTTCCAGGCAAGGAACTTATTGCAATTCCTTTCACTGATCTTGTCAACGAGCTTGACGTTAACCATATCATGGTTAATTCAGCAGCAGTGGGAGCTGTGCTCGCTCTTTTAGGCCAGAAGCTCCATCCTTTTGATGAGATCTTCGGCAGTTTTATCTCCCAGAAGGGTGCTGAGGTGATTGCCACTAATGTCATGGTCGCCCAGGCTGGTTTTGACTATGCACGTCGGGAGTGGCCAGGGCAATTTTCTCTTTCATCCCCAGGGAATGATAAAAAAAATATGCTGATGAATGGTAATCAGGCCATTGGTCTGGGGGCGCTCATGAGTGGCTGTAAGTTCTACTCCGCCTATCCAATGCCCCCCTCCACCGGCATTATGGACTATCTTGCCAGCAAGGCAGAAGAACATGGAGTTGTGGTCGAGCAGGCTGAGGATGAAATCTCGGCCATTAATATGGCTTTAGGTGCCTCCTATGCGGGTGTCCGAGCCATGACCGCTACCTCTGGAGGTGGTTTTGCCTTGATGACAGAGGGTGTATCTCTCGCCGGCATCACCGAGACTCCCATTGTTGTCGCCGAAGTTCAACGTCCTGGACCAGCCACCGGGCTCCCCAGCCGTACTGAACAAAGTGATTTGTTTTTTGTTATTCACGGTGGCCATGGTGAATTTGCCAAGGTTGTCTTTACTCCTGGAACCCCGGAGCAGGCCTTTTATCTGACCAATAAGGCCTTTCAAATGGCGGAAAAGTATCAGGTCCCGGTGTTTGTCCAGTCAGACCAATATCTGGCTGATAGCCAGTGGAGTCTTTCTGGCTTCAAGGCCGACAAGGTGCTGCAGGAGGATTTTCGTCTCCGTGGACAACAATTGAATACCTTAGAGAACTATCAGCGCTACGCCTATACAAAAAAAGGTATAAGCCCTCTGGCAATTCCTGGGGAGTCCAGACATCTGGTGGTGGTGGATAGTGACGAACATGACCAGGATGGCCATATCATTGAGGATGGAGAAACCAGAAATGAAATGGTGGCCAAGAGGCTTTTTAAAAAAATTCCCCATATACAGGAGGAAATAGAGCCCCCTCAATTATACGGTGATCAGAAGCCGGATTTTTTGCTGGTAGGCTTTGGTTCTACCTATGGAGTATTAAAAGAGGCCGTGGATAATTTAAGAGAACAATGGGCATTTGCCATGCTTCATTTTAGTGAGGTCTATCCTTTCCCTCTTACAGATAAATTTGACTATGTCTCGCTCTTAAATCAAGCAATAACGATTTGCGTGGAAAACAATGCCACAGGCCAGTTTGCCAACCTGTTGCGTTTAGAAACAGGATATCGATGCAACCATTTGATTAACAGGTATGATGGCCGGCCCTTTGGCCTTGAGAGTCTGCTGGGAGAACTCTATGACTACCTTTGATGATTATAGTGGTCAGAAACCAGCGTGGTGCCAAGGGTGTGGTAATTTCGCCATCCTCAACGCCTTGAAGCGGGCCATGGTTGATCTTGACATGGAGCCGCACCAGTTCACCATTGTCTCCGGTATCGGCCAGGCTGGAAAGCTTCCTCATTATATCAAATGTAATACCTTTAATGGCCTTCATGGCCGGACATTGCCTGTGGCAACCGGCATCAAACTGGCCAATCACGACATGGCCGTCCTGGCCGTAGCCGGGGACGGGGATTGTTATGGCGAAGGAGGTAATCATCTCATCCATGCTATTCGCAGAAATATCAATGTCACCCTTCTTGTGCATAACAACCTGGTGTATGGACTCACCAGGGGACAGGCTTCACCAACTACACCCCAGGGGAGAATTACAAAGACCCAGCCTTTCGGCTCTTTGTCCAGTCCTCTTAATCCAATGGCTTTAGCTATTTCACTTGATTGTAGTTTTGTTGCCCGGGCTTTTGCTGGCGCCTCAGGTCTTCCCTTTTTAAAGGAAATCATAAAAGAGGCCATTAATCATGAAGGTTTTGCCATCGTTGATATTCTCCAGAACTGTGTGAGCTTTAATAAGATCAACACTTTTCATTGGTATAAAGAAAGGGCCTATCAGCTAGAGACTGGCTATGACCCTACTGACCGCATTGAGGCCTTTCGCAGGTCCCTTGAATGGGGAGAGAAAATTCCCACCGGCATCTTTTATAGAAACGACCGGCCCGCCTTTGAAAAAGGCATTACTCCTCTCCAGGATTCACCCCTGGTCAAGCAGAATTATTTTTTGAAGGACCTGCAACAAGAATTGGCCCCATTTTACTAACCTTTTTGGCAGGAGGTGCGTCATGTTAAACAGCGAAGAGCTTTGTAAAAAAATTACTGATATCTACCCTGATATCGGCACCTGTGGCATTGATCTCGATGTTGTGTACAGCGATGAAAAAAAGGCCTGGGTTGTGGACCTGAAGCAAAAGGAGCACCATCTGTTGACCTACCTTGAGGCGGATGATGCCCGGAAATGCCTTGAGGGTAAACAATGTGTCTCCTTGGGGCTCCAGATTGCCGAGCTTGTCAGTAACATCAAGAAGGCATGAAGAAGGCAGGCTTTCAGGCTTCATACATAAGAAAGGCCCCCTGAATATTCAGGATGGAATAGGTTTTTTCTATTTTGGGGTTAGAGGGATGGTGTGTGCCAAGTCAGGATAGCCAGAAGTATGTCAGTTACGGCGAGCAGAAGGTGAAGGGGTGTCAATGTGTCAGATGGGGAGAGTTGGTGCATATGTTGACAAGGTCCTCCGCGATATTCAGACGGCTAGAGATTTTTACCGTGAACATAATGTGGATTTGGCAGCAATTTAGAGACCGGTTTCGTGCAGTTTTTCGAGGAGTTCTTGCTGCTCTTGAGACAATTTTTTTGGCACCTCAACATTGATCTGTACCATCAGGTCGCCGTTTGGGCCGTTTGGGCCTTTGGGGAGCCCTTTTCCCTTCAGGCGCAGTTTGCCGCCGCCTTGCATGCCGGCAGGGATCTTGACTTTAAGCTCATGGCCATCCAGGGTGGGTACTGCTGCTTTAGTTCCCAAGGCCACCTGGCTGAAGGGGATTTTTAGTTCATAGGTAAGGTTGCTGCCATCCTGCTTATAGAGGCTGTGAGGCTGGATGTTTATCTTTAAATAAAGATCGCCAGCCGGTCCACCCATTTGAGAAGGGGAACCCTTGCCGGAAACTCGCAATTTCTTGCCAGACTCAATTCCCGCCGGAATTTTAACAGACACACGGTCACCGATATGGGCCAGGGCAATGGTTCTTTCCGTACCTGTGCCAACCTCTTCCAGGGTGACCCACACCTCCATGGTCATGTCTTGTCCTTTTGCTGGTTGCTGCTGAAACCCTCTGCTGCCGCAGGTTCCGGAAGCACAACCGCCTGATTGTGAGAAAAAGGATTCAAAAGGGCTGCCAGCACCGCCTGCCTGGCTGAAACCGCCCCCGAAATTGATACCGAATTCGCGAAGTATGGAGCCAAGATCGCTGCCGCGGAAGATGTCTTCCTGTGAGTAGCGCTCGGAAAAACCCGTGGAACCGTAGGTGTCGTATTGTTGGCGTTTTTCGGGGTCAGAAAGAACGGCATAGGCCTCATTGGCCTGTTTGAATTTGTCCTCTGCCCCCTTGTCTCCGGCGTTCTTGTCTGGATGGTACTTCATTGCCAACTTGCGATAGGCCTTTTTGATGGTCGCACTGTCAGCAGTTTTGTCTACACCTAATGCTTTGTAATAATCCATGGTCTTTTCTAGTTGTTGCCACTGAAGGAAAAAGAGTGAATAAAGTCAATATGTTTGTTCTTCGTAGTCTCCATGACTATAAGATTGGTTCTACTCTTTGACAAGGGGCGGGAACCTGCTTTCTTTAACCATAAAAAAAGGGAACCTTAAAAAGAAAGGTTCCCTTGCTGTCTATGATATTGATGAAACCTTAGAATGGCACATCATCACCCATGCGTGGCTCTGCTGGGGGAGGCTCGCTATAGGAACCGCCGCCACCGCCACCGCCACCGCCTCCCTGGCTGGAGCGGCTGTCGAGCATCTTCATTTCCCGGGCAACGATCTCGGTGGTATAGCGTTTATTGCCATCC
>JBDLIE010000006.1:0-93404 GCA_039715015.1 Thermodesulfobacteriota bacterium | reverse complement strand
TACGGTTGGCTTGGATGCTGAAATGATACGTAAGTATGTAAAACATCAAGAGGAACAAGAGCGGAAAACTGAGCTAGACCAACCGAACTTGTTTTAACCTAATAAAGGAACAACTACTCCCCGGCCCCCTCGGGGGGCCAGGGCATACTCATCCCCTTACAGGGGTTAACTCAATACCTCCACCTCTAGTGGCGGTTATTTATTTTTACACATAGAACTGCTATATTAACACCATAACGTTTTGTTTGTGTAAAAGCTGATTGGGGGATTGGCATGAAATCTGACCCGGAACGACAGCAAAATATTTTTGCGAAGCAAGTCGAGAAGGCTTATGAGGGATTACCGGCAAGTTTATCGGTTAATTTGGTGAACTCCTGTGTCTTAGTGTATGTCCAGTGGCGGGTAATAGCTCATCTGACTTTAATAACCTGGCTCAGTGTTTTGTTATTGGTCTCATGTGGCCGTCTCGGGTCATATTTGTATAAAAAGAAAAATACCCTGATCAGCTCACAGCAGTGGGGTTTTTTCTATATTGGCGGGCTTTTTTTGTCCGGATTAATATGGGGAATGGCTGGAATTTTTTTGTTTCCTGAAAATGATATTGCCCATCAGATTATAGTTGCATTCATTCTTGGTGGCATGATTGCAGGTGCCACTGCCTCTTCTGCCGCCTTGCCAGGCGCTTTTTATTATTATTGTATTCCTGCCGTGGTTCCTATTTTATTCAAGTACTACCAATTGGATGATCCTGTTGGCCATGCAATGTGCTTCATGATTATAGTTTTTGTCTTGTTTTCTGTGGCAACGTATCGGCATATCCATAAAATTATTTTTGACCTGATCGATTCCGGAATTAGCAATCAACAGGAGTTAAATGCAAGGAGGCAGGCTGAGAGCAAGGCCAAGGAGCATCAATCATTTCTGAAAACGGTTTTGTATAACATCAAGGATGGGATAGTGGCATGTGATGAAAAAGGGCTTTTAACCTTGTTTAACCGGGCCAGTAGCGAGTTTCACGGTATTCCGCCGCAGAGAATTGCCCCTGAAAAATGGGCGAGCCATTACGATCTCTATTTGGAGGATGGGACATCCCCAATGCCAAAAGAGGATATTCCTCTCTATAAAGCACTCCAGGGTGTGCATGTCCATAACCAGGAAATGTGCATAATCCCCAAAGATGGAGTTAAGAGGGTTGTGTTAGCCAGTGGGCAGCCCTTGGTTGATGATAATGGCAAGAAGATCGGGGCGGTTGTCTCTATGCACGAAATAACCAAGGAGAAAAAAGCTCAAATTGACCTTCAAAGGGCATATGACGACTTAGAACTGAAGATAAAGGAACGCACAGAGGAGCTTGTTGAAATTAATAGAGCATTACGAGGGGAAATTGAAGAACGCAAGAAAGCAGAAAAGGAAATTAAAACCCTGGAAGGGATACTGCCCCTCTGTTCATTCTGCAAAAAAATAAGAAACGAAAAAGATGAATGGGAAGAGGTGGACGGTTATATCTACTCACACTCCCAGGCTGATATTAGCCACGGTATTTGCCCTGATTGTGCGAAAAAACATTATCCAGAGTTTGTAAAGAAAGAAGAGTAAAAATAGCCGAACAAGCGGTGGGAGAAGGATTGACAAATTTGTTTCGGTCCCTTGTCGATTTCTCCCCCCTCCATTCAGCCCTGAGCAGGCAGGGAACCTTGCAGCCAAGATCAAACAGCCCCTTGTAATCGGCCCCCCTGGTTTCCCCAAAAAAGATGTCGAAAATGGAAAAAGACGGCGGAGAACTGAGTCTCTGCCGTCTTTTTTTGCTTTTTGCGGCTGTTCAGCAGCTTTTTTAGGCCGCTGTCCGGCACACCCGCCCAAAACCACCGGGAATGGTGCCGGAGGCCCAGAACACAGACCCCCGTTTATAATCACAGAACCAGTAACCGCCTGGGTCTCGCTCCTCAGCCACAAAAATAAAGGGAATGTCGCCGGAGAATGCCGGGTCAAGGTGCAAGTCTCTTTTGTTCTTCTCCGGCCGCATCAGCGACAGCGCCTCTTCAATGGTGGGCAGGCGCCAGTCTGAAAAACCGGCAAAATTATTTTTGTTTAAGTTGGCAATATGTTTGCGGAGCTTGCGGATGGAGGTGATGTCAAGGCCATGGCGTTGCCACATCAGGCCGGTGGTTTTGTCAGTGGCAGTGGCATCGTCTCCGTTATCAACGAGGAAATTACGATAGATCCCCTGGGGATTGCGGATGGCGTCATAGAAATTATAGTCTTTAACAATACCGGGAATATCCTCTTCCTGGACATGTCGTGCTTGGTTGGGAAGAGAGACGGTGTTTAAATTGGCCGGTAGAGGGGTGTCTGCCTTAGGAAGATTAGAGGTGTCGGTCTGCTCCTCTTGCTGGGGAGCAAAGAGGGGGGTTACCAGGGAGTCGTTATCACTGTCCACCACATTGGCCAGCAGCCATTTTTTCAGGGCGTCATTGATGGCATAGTTGCGGTCCAGAGATCTGGATTTTCCATCGTCACGGAGGGCCTGGTCGATGAGCTCCTGGGGGGCGTCAATGCGGGCCAGGACTCGGGCGTGTTTGATACCCCTCTCCATGAGACAGAGGCTTGGAGGTTCTCCCCAGCCATCGATGAAAAAATAGTAGAATCGTTCCCTGTCGTTTGTAATGCGTTCCTTTCCTCCCCAGCTTTCGAAGATGGAAAAGGTCTCTGCCGGGAGCAGGTCCCAGTCAATGGAAGGGGTAATTTTTGAGTCAATGGCAAGCTTGTCGAAAAGTCCCATGGGTCACCTTTACGAAGTGGTTAACATGAAGAGAACCGTTCATGGCCGTTTTGGCCCACAAAAGAAGGGTTCATACAAGGTTGTCTGCCGTTTGCAACGTAAAGGCGGTTCCTTTGCCAGGGTTGCATGGCTGGCGATCTGCGCCAAGGAAAAGTCGTTTTTTTAAATCAGAAAAAAACAATAACCCCCGGGCAACATGCTACAATGTTATCAGTACGGAATGATTTGTCAATAATAATTATTACTAAATAAGATGAAAGAAAATTCTCCTCTTGCTTTTGGTCCTGGTGTGCCCCTGCCTATGGGGGTAAGTTTCCATGAGGACTGGATCAATTTTTCACTTTTTTCCCACCATGCCGAACAGGTTTCTTTGGTCTTGTTTCTGCCTGGCCAGACGGAAATTTGGCAGGAGATTTTTTTCGATACCGAGGTCAACCGCACCGGTGATGTCTGGCATGTTCAAATTTGGGGGCTTCCAGCTCAGATTGAATATGGCTACCGGGTTGTCGGACCTAATGACCCGCAGGGGAAAGGCCATTGCTTCAGGCATGACCGCTTTCTTCTTGATCCCTATGCAGGGTCCTTAAGCAATTGCGGTGAGTGGGGCCATAAGCCGAATCTTAAAGGCGGGAGCGAGAGCGAACGACGTTTTGGCCGGCGCGGTGTTGTTGCCCATAATGATTTTGACTGGGGCCATGACAGGCCTCTTAATATCCCGCTGAAAGATTCAGTGATCTACGAGCTCCATGTCAGGGGTTATACACAGCACAAGAGTTCCGGGGTGGCCCAGCCCGGGACCTATCAAGGCCTGATTGAAAAGATTCCGCACCTGCAAGAACTCGGGGTGACAGCGGTGGAACTCATGCCGGTTTCTGAATTCGTCGAGAATGAGGAACTTTTTACCGATCCTGAGAGCGGTGAATTATTGAAAAATTATTGGGGATATAATCCCATTGCCTTTTTCGCCCCCAAAGCCGCCTATGCTGCAACAGGCCCAGACGGCGGTCAGATCCGCGAATTTAAGGAGATGGTCAAGGCCTTTCATGAAGCCGGTCTTGAGGTGATTCTCGATGTGGTCTTTAACCACACCGGTGAGGGCGATTATAAAGGCCAGACCTTTTCCTTTCGTGGCCTGGATAACACTATCTATTATCTGCTGGATAAAGATCATCGCTATTATAATTTTTCAGGCTGCGGCAATACTTTTAACTGCAATCACCCGTTGGTCCGTAATTTTATTATGGACTGCCTGCGGTACTGGGTAATTGAAATGCATGTGGATGGCTTCCGGTTTGATCTGGCCTCCATTCTGGGGCGCTCGCCATCAGGGGAGATTCTCAGCAACCCGCCCATGGTTGAGCAGATTGCCGAAGACCCGGTACTGGCCAACACCAAAATCATTGCTGAAGCCTGGGATGCCGCCGGGGTCTACCAGGTGGGCAGTTTCTCCACCCATCGCCGCTGGGCCGAGTGGAATGGCCGCTTTCGAGACGATGTGAGGAGCTTCATGTGCGGCCATGAGGACTCGGTGGCTGATCTGGCCACCCGTATTGCAGGGAGTTCCGATCTCTATAAATGGAGTTCGCGCACCCCCTATAATTCCATCAATTTCATCACCAGCCATGACGGTTTCACCCTGTATGATCTGGTCAGCTACAACGAGAAGCATAATGGCCGTAATGGAGAGAATAACCAGGACGGCGATAATCACAATATCAGCTGGAACAGTGGGGCTGAAGGGCCGGCTGAAAATGGTGAAGTCAACGTATTACGCCATACCAGGTTGCGGACCATGGCGGTGATTCTCATGTTGTCCCAGGGCGTGCCGATGCTGGTGGCCGGTGATGAGTTTGGCAGGTCGCAGCTTGGCAATAATAATGCCTGGTGCCAGGACAACGAACTCAGTTGGCTTAACTGGCAGCTGGCTGAAAAGAACAAGGGCCAGCTCCGATTCTTCAAAATGCTCATTGCTCTGCGCCGGAGGCATAAAATTTTCAGGCGCTGCGAGTTCTTTGACGATGAGGAGCATGCCCCGGGCATCACCTGGCAATCCCGCATACCTGGCAAGCAGGATTGGACTGAGGATAATCTCTGCCTGGCCTTCCTGTTACACGGTGATCAGGTCACCGGCAGCAGGGATGATGATTTTTTTATCATGCTTAATGGTTCTCTAAGTAAAAAGAGCTTTATCATCCCTGATTTGGACCATCGGCGGAGCTGGCGGAGCGTTATTGACACGGCGGCAGACTCCCCGGCTGATATTGTTGCTGAAAAAGAGGGCACGGAGGTGGGGCAGGGAAAGATTCAGGTTGGGGGCATGGCAGCAGTTGTTCTGGTCTCCAAACCTAAAGGGTGGAGGGGGTAGGGTGCAGAACATCCTTTTTGTCGGTGATTCCCTCATTGCCTATTTTGACTGGCAACAGCGTTTTCCCGAGTTCAACTGTGTTAATCTCGGAGTGCCCGGAGAAACAGTGGCTGGTTGCCGAGGCCAGGTGGCCCAGATTGTTGGCCGGTATCCCCAGGCCGATTTTGTGGTGGTGATGATCGGCACCAATAATCTGGTGATGTCCGAGTTTGGCTTTCTTGCCGAGTACGAACAGCTTGTTGCCGACCTGCATGCCAACTATCCAGGGGCCACTATTGCCCTCTGTAGTCTTCTGCCCCTTCAATTGCCCTGGTTGGCTCCCGGTGCCGTTGAGCGGCTCAACGATCTCTTAAAAGAGCTTGCCAAGCAGGATTGGGGCGTGTATCTGGATATCTGTGAATCCTTCCAGGATGAAGATCCAGTCTCTTGTTTTGTTGAGGATGGGGTTCATTTAAGCAATGAAGGTTATCGCCGTTGGTCAGCTGTTCTGGCGGACTGGCTTGAGACCCTGCCCTGATTTTGAACCAATCTCAAGGGCATTTATTTAAGGATATGCAATGCCCCCTGTTTTTCCTCCAAAAATGGATAAACTCCTCATTATAAAGCCCAGTGCTCTGGGTGATATTGTCCACACGCTGCCCTTTCTGGCCGCTGTCAAGAAAACCTATCCGGGCTGCGAGGTCCATTGGCTGGTCGCCAAAGGCCTCCATACCTTTCTCGAAGGTCATCCTCTTATTGACCGTCTTTGGCTTTTTGATAAGCAGCGCTGGAAACAAGCCGCCCATCTGGGCCGGACCTTGGGGGAGCTTAAGGATTTATGGCAGGCCTTGCGGCGGGAAAAGTTTGATGTGTCGGTGGATCTTTCCGGCCTCCTGCGCAGCGGCCTGTTGACTTGGGCCGGAGGAGCCAGCCTGCGCCTTGGTTTTTCCGATTCCAACGAGGGCAGCCCTTTTTTTTATAATCAAAAAATTCCGGGCGGCGATGCCATCCATGCCATTGACCGCTACCTGAAGCTGGCCGCTCTTCTTGGCTGTGATACCAGTGAGGTAAGCTACCCCTTTGCCCCCTTTGACGAGAACCCTCCCATCTGTGCAGAACTGCCGGAGCAATACGCGGTGTTTGCACCCTCGGCAGGGAAGGAGGCCAACCGATGGCCTGCCGAACGTTTTGGTGAGCTGGCAGGGCGGCTCAGTATGCCGGTGGTTATTATTGCCGGCAAGGCAGAGGAGAACGTGGCCCGCAAGGCCGTGGCGGCATCAGACGGTAAAGCCCTTTCCATTGCCGGTCGTACCAATCTTAAAGAGCTGGCGGCAGTCATCAAAAAAGCCACCTTCTTTGTTACCAACGATACCGGTCCCATGCATATTGCCGCTGCCCAAGGGGTACCGGTTTTTGCCATCTTTGGTCCGGCAAACCCAATGAGGACCGGGCCATATGGCGATATCCATACCGTTATCCGCGAGGAACTTGACTGTGCCCCTTGCTACCGCTGGAAGCCTTGCAGCCATTGGCAGTGTATGGAAAACATAAGTGTGGACAGGGTGTATGGTGAGATATGTACCAGGTTTGGTGATGCCATATAGCAGCGGCGCCCAAAAGTAGATTTGCCGCAACACGCCTGAGCGGCGTTGACTTTTCAAGACGGGGACAATATTCTGAATTTAATGGGTTGTTTATTGCCAAATAAATGTGTCGGCCAGCCCATGGATCTGTCGAACAGGAGGAGACAATGTTTATTCAGATAGAAAAAGAAAAATTTCATGCCGTCATTTTCACCGACAGCCTCAAGATTGAGGGGGTTATCCACCTGCTGCCCCAGGAGAGGATGACCGACTATCTGGGGGCCACGGAAAAGACCTTTATTCCGGTCACCGATGCCACGGTTTCTAACATCAACACCGGTGAAGTGCTCCATAAAACAAAATTTCTCAGTTTAAACAAAAATGAAGTAATGGTGATTTGTCCTACGGAATGTGAAGAGTAGGGGTGCAGCCTTTTCTTTTTATTGCCGCTTTGCGCCTACTCTTGCTGTTGGTAACGGTTCAGGGCCCCTGTTTTTTGTTGAGTATTCTTGAAAGTCTCGATTTTTTTCCAAAATTGTAATATGTTTGCCGCTGAAAGAGCCCTCTCTTTCAGCGGTTTTTTATTTGGCCTTACCTCGCTAAAAAGATAGCCGGGCAACACCAACCTTCCCCGGCAGATAAACGGACATGACCAAGAATAAGATTGACCAGAAACTTGCGGATGTTACCAGCCTTTATGAGGTCACCAAGGTGCTGGCCTCCTCCACAGATCTCAGGGAATGCCTTGAGCAGATCATGGGGATTCTTTCCTCCAGCCGGGGGATGAATAACGGTACGGTGAGTATTATTAATCCCACCAATTCTCAGCTTGAGATTGAGGTAGCCCATGGACTGACTGCCGAGGCCCGCAAACGGGGGAAATATGAGGTGGGCGAAGGCATTACCGGCCGGGTTGTCGCCACTGGCGCCCCCATTGTAGTGCCATCCATCAGCGACGAGCCTCTCTTTCTCAACAGAACAAGGGCCCGGGGCGACATCTCCCAGAAACAGATCTCCTTTTTCTGTGTACCCATCACCCATGGCCAGCAAGTCATTGGCGCCCTCAGTGTTGACCGCGAGTATGACCGGCACATCAATTTTGAAAATGATCTGCAGTTTTTGACCATTCTCTCCGGCCTCATTGCCCAGGCGGTTACCCGAATCAAGGCGGTGAATGAAGAAAAAAGGGTGCTGGTCACTGAAAATATTTCCCTAAAGCGGCAGCTTTCCGGCAAATACCAGATTGGCAATATCGTCAGTAACAGCTCGCGGATGCGCGAGGTCTTTGAGATGATCCACCGGGTGGCTGATTCTAACGCCACTGTGCTTTTGCGTGGTGAGTCCGGTACCGGTAAGACCTTGGTTGCCAAGGCCCTCCATTATAACAGTAACCGGGCTGACAAGCCCTTTGTGGTGGTGAATTGCTCTGCCCTGCCGGAAACCCTTCTGGAAAGTGAACTTTTCGGCCATGAAAAAGGGGCCTTCACCGGTGCCACCACGGCCAAGAAGGGCCGTTTTGAGTTGGCTGAGGGTGGGACGCTGTTTCTTGATGAGATTGGTGAGTTGAGCCAGGCCGTCCAGGTTAAGCTGCTTAATGTCATTCAGGACCGGGAATTTCAGCGCCTGGGCGGGCTCTCTCCTGTCACCTGTAATGTGCGCCTGGTGACCGCTACCCATGTTGATCTTGAAAAGGCCGTGGAGGCGGGCCGTTTTCGCGAGGATTTCTACTATCGCCTCAATGTCTTTCCTGTCTATCTTCCAGCCTTACGCATGCGGCGTACCGATATTCTGCTCCTGGGTGAACATTTTCTTGGGGAGTTTTGTAAGGAAAATAATAAGGAGATTTCCCGCATTTCGACACCGGCCATTGATCTTCTCATACAGTACCATTGGCCGGGGAATGTCAGGGAGCTGCAAAACTGTATTGAGCGGGCCGTTTTGATCTGCGATGGCGACACCATCAAGAGTTTTCATCTTCCCCCCACCCTGCAGACAGCCGACAGCACCTCTGAGAAAAACCCCCTGTCGTTTGCAGCAGCAGTGGAGAATTTCGAACGGGAACTGATTATCGAGGCCTTAAAACACACAAACGGCAACCAGACAAAGGCCTCCAAATATCTGGATTCTTCTTTGCGGATCATCAACTACAAGATTCATAAATACGGTATCCACTCCCGGGATTACAGAACACCGCGGACCTAAAGATGAAAATTTTGCTTCATACCTGCTGCGGGCCGTGCTCCATCTATCCCCTCTCTCAGCTACGGGCGCAGGGTCACCAGGTCACCGGCTATTTTTATAACCCCAATATCCATCCCTTCCGGGAGTTTAAAAAAAGGTTGGCAGCCATGCGCCTTTTTGCGGCCAAGGAAGGCCTTGAGGTTATTTATGACGTTAATTATGGTTTGACTGAATATTTGCGTCAGGTGGTCTACAATGAAAAAGAACGGTGCCGGATTTGTTATGGCATGCGTTTAGCCGAGGTGGCCAGCCTGGCCGCCGAAAAGGGCTTCGAGGCCTTCACCACCAGCCTTCTTTATAGTCGCTACCAGCAACATGCTGAGATTCGCAAACAGAGCGAAGATTTGGCTGCCAAGCATGGTCTTGTCTTCTTGTATGAGGATTTTCGGCAAGGATGGCAGGAGGGAATTGACGCCTCCCTTGCCATGGACCTCTATCGCCAACCCTATTGCGGTTGCATCTATAGCGAACAGGAACGGTATGATAAAAAGATGCGCAAGGAAAAGGCCTAAGGCACCTTTCCTTTTCCTTTTCCTTTGCCATTAAGGCAGAATTTTCCAGTGAGAACGTCCTTTTTGAAAGGAGAGATTGTATGAAAGGCGCAAAAACATTTCAAACAAAGCTCTTTGAACCTGGTGAAACAATCATAGCCCAAGGTGCAGAAGGTGGTCACCTGGCCTATATTATGGAGGGCAAGGTGGAGGTCCTTAAAGAGATTCCCGGCAGTGAACCGGAAGTCGTTGCCACCTTGGGTGCCGGTGATATCCTCGGCGAGATGTCGCTGCTCACCGGCCAGCCGCGTAATGCCAGTGTCCGGGCCGCAGTGAAAACCTGGATTATCCAGGTCGATGAACAGACTTTTCAGATGGCCCTTAGTAACGAAGAACTTCCCATCATGAAGGATATGGTGACCCAAATTGCCAGACGTCTCCAGCAGGTTGAGGCAAAAAATATGGAATATCTTGCCCGGATTCAGGAACTAGAAGATAAGCTGAAAGAATCCTAAGTACGGGAGTGGTAATGAAAAAAGTACGGGTGGTTGTAGATTCCTACCGATGTAAATGGTGTGAGGCCTGTGTTGTTGAAATGCCGGAGATCTTTTTTTACGATGAGATGACAGGAAAGGCCGATGCCATCAGTGATGAGGTTGAGTTGACCCAGGCCCTTGAGACCGTTCTAGCGCTTTGCCCCACGGAATGTATAGAGGTGGAGGAGGTTTAGAGGCGGGTAGCCCGCCTCCAGCACGGGCGGAATGGTGATCAGCCTCCTTGTTTAAAGGAGGTGAAGGTCTCCCAATCGGGCATGCCCAGTTCAGGGATCCAGTCTTTCCAAGAACCACGCGGCTTCTTGCCGCTTTTCAAAATGGCCAGGACTCTTTCGGCTTCGGCTGTCACACTGGAGTCAGGAAAATTATCGAGAAGATACTGCAGGCGTACCTCAGCCTGTTTCAGCTTATTGGTTTTAATGTAAAAACGTGCCACATACATCTCATGGTTGGCCAGAAAATTACGGGCGGCAATAACGCGGCTCCGCGCTTCATCTACATAGGACGACAGCGGATAGCTGCGAATAAGTTTGGTGAAAACGGCAATGGCGTCAACAGCACTGGCCGGGTCACGATCAACGCTGTCAAGCTGATTGTAATAACTCATGCCCACCTGAAACATGGTGTACGGTACGGCCTCGTTTGTTGGATGGTTTTCTTCAAAGGCCTGATACGCAGCAATGGCCTCCTGATAATTATGCTCATAATATTGACAGTCTGCGGATTTTAGCTCGGCCATCAGGCTGTACTGGCTGAAGGGGAAACGGTCCGTGAGAATCTCAAAATGCTTTAAAGCTGTTATGTAGCGCCCGCTGTTAAAGGCCGTCATGGCATCATTAACGATATCTTCGGGGCCGGCGGCCATTGGTTTGTCAGTGGATTTTCCTGAGCAGCCGATAAGGGCGATGAAAAGTAAGGGGGAGATAAGAAGGGAGATGTACTTCATGTATTCCTCTTGGAAAACAGGGATGGCGGAGTGAATATTGAAATTTTTGCTACAAGCCTTATTTTTACGAAACCTTATTTTAGAAATAGTTCATAAAAAAACGCTGAGTCAGGCGATTATTTTTTTTTTAGAAGAGCATCTGTACCGTGGAAAATTTATTTCTGCCATAAAAAAACCAGCCACAGCGCCTGTGCCTGGTTTTTTCTTTCAGAGAAGACGGAATAGGCAGTTTTTATCTAATAGAAGGTAACCAGAGAGGATTACTCATTATTCTCAAGGAAGTGTTCTGCCGAGAGGCAGGCAACGCAGCCTTCCCCCACCGCATTGGCGACCTGGCGATAATTTTTGTAGATAATGTCACCGGCAGCAAAAACACCCGGTTGTGAGGTTTGCATCTCCACATTGGTGTGGATAAAGCCTTTATCGTTATCGAGCTGGTCCAAGGGCAGCATCTCCATATTTGGCCGGATGCCGATGAGCACGAAAACACCGTCCAAATCAATATGGGAGGCCTCATTGCTTTTGACATTTTTAACAGCAAGACCGATAACGCCGCGTAACATATCACCAATAACCTCGGTGGGTACCGAGTCCCAGATAAACTCGATTTTGTCGTTGGCAAAAGCTTTTTCCTGGACGATCTTCGTGGCCCGGAGGGCATCACGGCGGTGGATAACATAGACCTTGTCGGCAAATTTGGTCAGGTAATCAGCTTCTTGGATAGCGGTATTGCCGCCACCAATAACGGCAACAGTTTTGCCGCGGTAAAAAGGGGCGTCACAGGTGGCGCAGTAGGAGACACCGCGACCATAGTACGCTTCTTCCCCTGGAACGTTAACCAGGTTGGGACGAGCGCCTGTGGCGATAATGACCGCCCGGCTGGTTAATGTTGAACCGTCCTCTAAATAGATGGTTTTCACAGGCCCGGCGAGGTCCATTTTAGTTACTGTTGCCTGTTTGACCTGAAGATCGAATCGTTTGGCCTGGGCTGCAAACTTATCGGAAAGGTCGAACCCTGAAATACCCTCAGGAAAACCCGGATAGTTGTCGATCCAGTCGGTGAGCATAACTTGGCCGCCCTGCGCTCCTTTTTCAAGAAGAACCGCATCCACCATGCCTCGGGCTGCATAAAGCCCGGCAGTGAGGCCAGCGGGTCCGCCGCCAACAATAATAAGTTGGTGATCAAGGTTGCTCATACAGTTTCACAAGGGCTAAGGTAATTATGAACGCAAAAAAAAAGTGGAACGTTGGTTCCACTTTTAACGCGATACCACCTTTTTGGGTAGTAAGAATTTACTTGTCGATCATGGCCACCAGCTGCGGCTTACCCACAGCGCCGGTCACCTGGTCAGCCACTTCGCCAGCCTTGAAAAAGATCAGAGTGGGAATGGCGCGAATGCCATATTTGCCAGGAGTTTCGGGGCTGTCATCAACATTCATTTTACAGATCTGAATCTTGCCTTCATATTCAGCAGCCAGCTCGTCAATCATCGGACCAATGGCTTTGCAGGGACCGCACCAAGGGGCCCAGAAGTCGACCAGGGTGGGGAGGTCAGCTTTAATGACCTTCTCTTCAAAATCAGCATCGGTAACTTGGATAATTTTATCGCTTGCCATTGTAAGTGCTCCTTCTAAAAGATTAAAAAAATAAACTTTGAATTTTCTACTGACAACCTGCCGCTCACGTCAGCGGGTATGGTTGATCGATTTTTTGTGGCCCATGTCAGGCATGCAATTTCATTAAAGGAATAGGCATTCCTGTTAATCATTTCAATAGTACAGACTGGTCATGGCATTGACAAGAAAATTTTGGCCAAAATCCCCGTGCTTGTCAGCCGGAAGGGCTGATGTGTCAGGCAACGACTCCTGCTTAACTGTGAAAAAGGAGGAATTTTTCTTGCCATTATCAAACATGCGTTTTAAACGTATAGTATAAATCATTAAAACAAGTGTTTGAAATGCGCCATGGCCCAACTTGATACCAAAACAAAAATTATCAAATCCGCAGAGGAACTTTTTGCCATTGATGGGTTCCATCATACAACCCTGCGGGCGATTACCGCCAAGGCCGGGGTGAATCTGGCGGCGGTGAATTATCATTTCGGCAGCAAGGAGGCCTTGCTGGAGGCCATTTTTGACCGCCATCTCCTGCCTTTAAATAATATCCGGATTAAACGGATGCAAGCCGTTGCCGATCAGGCTGAAAAAAGCGGTAAAAAACCAAATGTCGAAGAGGTGTTACGCTGCTTTACCGAACCCACCCTTGCTCTTCTTCACCGTGACTCGGGCACCGGCCATTTTCGGATGCTGGTGGGGCGCTCACTCAGTGATCCTGATCAAACGGTACGCCAGCTTTTTTTGAAAAGGGTACGCGGGGTTATCGAGCTGCTTGTCGATCTCCTCTGCAAGGCCTTGCCCCATCGCTCCAGAGAGGATGTGGCCTTGAAGCTGCAATTTTCCCTGGGAGCCATGAGCCACACCTTGACCTTTCAAAACCAGGGGCTGATCCTCGGCAGCGTGGATAAAAGTAAAAGTATTGGTGAAGTTATTGAGATGCTTACCGATTTTATTGTGAAAGGGATGGAAGGATGAAATTTCAAATTTTGATAATTCCCATCTTGTTTTTACTGGCAGGCTGCTCTTTTTATGAGCCTCAGGCCACCCCTTTTGCCGATGTTCCAGAGCAGTACAGCGCTTTTGTCCCTGGACAGAATATGCCTCTGGCCGATTACGAGAGGTGGTGGCTAAGCTTTAACGATCCCCAGCTGGATGCCGTCATTGCTAAAGGCTTTGCCGCTAATTTAGACCTTGAAATTGCTTGGGCCCGCTTGAGACAGGCCGAGGCCGTGGAACGTAAAGAGCACTCATCCCTGTGGCCCACTCTTGATCTGTCGGCAAGCAGTGGCCGGAGCCGATTTGTCGGCTCCAGTACAGATCTCGCCAGCTATCAGGGCTCCTTGGCTGCCGCCTATGAATTGGATATCTGGCAAAAGCTGGCCCAGGAGCGCTACGCCGCGTCTCTGCAGAGAGGCGCAGCCGGCCATGAGTTGAAGGCGTTTTATCTAAGCCTTGCCGCCCAGCTTGCCGAGGCGTATTACCAGGTGGTCGAACGCCGTGACCGGATCTCCTTAAACCGCGAGATTGTCGATTCCTTTGCCAAGACGGTTGAACTGGTGGAGTGGCGTTATCAGCGTGGAGTCGCTCCTTCTCTAGACCTCTATCAAGCCAAGCAAACGCTGCTGAACGCCAAGGCTGAACTTCCCCTTCTTGAGGCTGAGAATCAGGTTGCCGAAAATAAGCTTGCCGTCCTCTTGGGCTCTCTGCCAGGAAGCCAGGAATTCGGTGGCTTGGCTGAGCTGCCGGACTTGCAGCTCTCCTTTGCCCACGGCCTTCCTGCTGACCTGATCACCAACCGCCCTGACATTGAGGCGGCATTTCTCTCCCTTAAGGCGTCGGATGCCCAGGTGGCAGCAGCCATAGCCGATCGTTTTCCCAGTTTTAAACT
Source organism: Thermodesulfobacteriota bacterium (assembly GCA_039715015.1). Classification (GTDB taxonomy): domain Bacteria; phylum Desulfobacterota; class Desulfobulbia; order Desulfobulbales; family SURF-16; genus BM506. The sequence continues at coordinate 78,961 of JBDLIE010000006.1, read as the reverse complement.
CACCGCATCTTATGGCGGCCAGAGCAGCGAACTTCACTCCCTGCTGCAGTCACCAAATCTGTTTTGGAATTTGTTGGCCAATATGGCTCAGCCCCTACTTGATGGAGGACGCCGCCGCCAGGAAGTTGAGCGCCAAAAAGCCATTTTTGATGAACGGACGGCATCCTATCGCCTCACAGTACTGAGGGCCTTCCAAGAGGTGGAAGATGCCCTGGTTAAAGAGCGGGGGGTGGATGCCAATATGAACATACTGGTGGAACGTCAAAAGGTCACGGCCGCCACCCTGCGCCTGGCCCTGGAAAGATATCAGCAGGGACTGGATGATTTCCTGCCCGTGCTCACGGCCCAGGCCAGTGATGCCTCGGCCCGTATTGCCCTCATTGTCGCCCAGCGCCAGCGGATTTCCAGCCGCATCCAGCTTGCCAGGGCCCTTGGCGGCAGCTGGATGGATGAGGAGATGAGTAATCGCTCTGAAAATATAACGGCATCTCCCGCTGCCCTTAAAAAAAGAGAAGAGGCCGATTCTAAATGAAGGGTCGTACAAAGCCATGAGAAAAGCATTTGTTAAATTCATCTTTCCTATTCTGATCCTTGCCCTTGCCGTGCTCGTCGCCTTGGCCATGGTCAAAGGCCGTAAGGCTCCAAAGCGTATCTCTCCGGTCAGCCAGGGACCCATGGTGGAGACCATGGCGGTCAAACTTGTTGATCTGCCGGTGAAGATCAGGGCAACCGGCACAGTAGCAGCCCGCCGCCATGTTGAGATCATCCCTCAGGTAAGCGGCGTGGTAACAAAGGTATCCCCTAACCTGGTGTTGGGAGCTTTTTTCAAAAAGGGGGATTTGCTCCTTGAAATTGAACAAACAGACTATGTCCTGGCCCTTGAGCAGGCCCGGGCCGATCTCTCCAAGGCGCAACTCGATTTTGCCCTGATAGAGGGTAAGGCGGTAATTGCCAGGAGAGAATGGCAGATGCTGCGCAAGGAGGAGACTGTACCGCGCCCCCTGGTGGTCTATGAACCACAGCTGGCCAGTGCCAAGGCCACGGTTGCTTCGGCCAAGGCTAAGGTCAAACTTGCTGAAGTCAACCTTGGCCGCACGAGGATCAAGGCACCTTTTAACTGTTTTATCCGCACAAAGAATGTTGATTTTGGCCAATACCTGCGCGCCGGGACCATGATTTTGGAGGTGGCTGGCACCGATGCCGCTGAAATTGTAGTACCCTTGCCCTTAGCCGACCTGCCCTGGCTTGATGTCCCTCGGCAAAATAACGGCAAACAAGGCTCCCAGGCCACCATAAGCATGGCCGTGGGCAGCGAGAAGTTTACCTGGCAGGGATTTCTCAGCCGTGCACTTGGTGAGGTGGATGCCAAGACCCGGATGGTGGATGTGGTTATCGTCATTGATGACCCGTATCTCCTCCAAAAAAAAGCCCTCCATGGCCGTGAGCTGGCCCTGGGAAGTTTCGTCCAGGTGGAGGTTCAGGGCCGTGTTTTGCCCCAAGTGGCCCGGATACCCAGGAAAGCACTCCAGGGTGAAGATCGAGTATGGCTGGTTGATGATAAAAACCAGCTTGTGCAGCGTGAAGTTGTGATAGCCCGTAAGGAAAAGGAGAGTGTGTTGATCGACAAAGGCCTGATTGATGGTGATCTCCTGGTTCTCACCCCGGTGAGTGGCGCGGCAAACGGTCTTATCGTCCGGTTGCGGGGCGGAGGAGAAAAGCCATGAAGGGCGCAATTCGCTGGATGGCGGACAACCATGTGGCCGCCAATCTTATGATGCTGGTTTTTATCATCGGTGGTCTGGTGGTGGGTCTACAGATTACCCAGGAGGTTTTCCCCGATATCGCCCTGGACTTTGTCGAAGTACAGGTGGCCTATCCGGGGGCCGGGCCGGAAGAGGTGGAAGAGGGGATTATCCTCAAAATCGAAGAAAACCTCACCGGTATTGATGGCATTAAAGAGGTGCGCTCCACTGCCTCTGAGGGCATGGGCCGCGTCTTGGCCGAACTCTATCCGGAAGAGGACCAGGACCAGGTACTGCAGGATATTAAGAGTGAGGTGGACCGTATCACCACCTTCCCCGGTGAAGCAGAACGACCGGTAATCAGTAATATCCTGCGCCGCCGGAGTGTATTGACCCTGGCCGTGTATGGCGATTTACCTGAACGGGGATTGCGCGAGACGGCAGATGCCATCCGTGATGAGCTCCTGGCCCTGCCCAACATCACCCAGGCCGATCTTTCCGGGGTGCGGCCTTATGAAATTGCCATTGATATTCCTGAACATACCCTGCGCCGTTATAACCTGACCCTCGACCAGGTTGCCCGCCGAATCAGGCAGGCCTCTTTAGATTTACCCGGCGGCACCATTAAGACCGGCAGTGGCGAGGTGCTTGTCCGCACCAAGGAACGCCGTTATCTGGGAACGGAATATGGCACCATTGCCATCGTCCACCAAGACGACGGCAGTGAAGTGTTGCTCTCTGACATCGCCACTATCCGCGACGATTTTGCCGAGACCGATGAGACCGCCTTTTTTGATGGCAAACCAGCCGCCATGATTGAAATTTTCCGAATCGGCGAGCAGACCCCAAAAGATATTTCGTCCACTGTCTATCAATATGTGGAAGAGAAGGGTGAGAGCCTCCCTGCCTCGGTGCAGTTGGCAGTGTGGAAGGACCGTTCCGAGGCCCTGGTCAGCAGGATTGATCTCCTGGTCGGTAATGGACTCATGGGTCTTGCTCTGGTTCTGCTTATTCTCGGACTTTTTTTAGAGGTCAGGCTGGCCCTCTGGGTCATGCTGGGTATTCCTATCTCTTTTTTCGGCGCCTTTCTTTTTATGCCCACCATGGATGCCTCGATCAATATGATCTCCCTCTTTGCCTTTATCATGGCCCTGGGAATTGTGGTGGACGACGCCATTGTCGTTGGCGAGAATACCTACACCCACCGCGCCAAGGGCCTCTCTTTTCGAGAGGCGGCAGTGCAAGGTGCCTCCCAGGTCGCCACGCCGGTAGTCTTTGCCATCCTCACCTCGGTTGCGGCCTTTGTGCCGCTTTTTTATGTCAGTGGCATGATGGGCAAGTTTATTAATACCATCCCCAAGGTGGTCATCCTCATCCTCCTGGTTTCCCTGGTGGAATGTCTTTTTATTTTGCCGGCCCATTTGTCAAGATCGGGTAGCCAAAGTGGCGAGCTATGGGCCATTCTCAGAGGACCGGACCGGCTCCGTCAAAGGTTTGGTAAATGGCTCAGTGGTTTTATTAGCGGCCCCTATCGCCGTTTTTTGGGATGGGCCCTTCATCACCGCTACCTGACCATGAGCATTGCCATTGCAACCCTGATTGTAACGATGGGCATGGTGGCCGGCGGTATTGTGAAGTTCCGTTTTATGCCCAAGGTGCAGAGCAATACCATCAGGGTCTCCCTGGAGATGCCGCCCGGTACCTCCATTGCGAAGACCAGAGAGGTTCAGCAGTTTATTGAAAAACAGGCGGAGGATACCATCGCCTATTTTGACACCAACCTGCCCAAGGGCGAAGAGACCATCCTTCGTCATCTTTACTCCACTGTGGGTAGTGGCGGTTCCCACCTGGCCAGGCTTTCCCTTAATCTAACCCCCAGTGAATTCAGGTCGGTGGATTCCAATGATGTGGCCAACTATTGGCGAAAACAGGTGGGAGAGATTGCCGGGGTTGAGGCCCTGACCTTTGAAAATAATCTGGTCCATATGGGGGCCAATATTGATGTCCGTCTGGGCCATAATGATTTTCAGGTTCTCGATGATGCTGCGGAGCGGGTGCGGGCTAGCCTGGCGGAGTACCCCGGTGTTGGGGATATCACTAACAGCTTGAGCCGCGGCAAGAAGGAGATGAAGATTAAACTCAAGCCGGCCGCCCGAACTTTGGGCGTTACCGAGGAAGAGCTTGGCCGTCAGTTGCGCGGCGCCTTTTATGGGGCTGAGGCCCTGCGTCTTCAGCGGGGCCGGGATGAGGTCAAAGTCATGGTTCGCTACCCGGAGAAGGAGCGCCAGCATCTCTGGAACCTGGAAAATTTGCGGATTCGTACCCCCGACGGCGGCGAGATCCCTCTGGGGCAGGCCGCCTATATCGTTGAATCAAAGGGTTTTAGCAAAATTAACCGCAGTGACCGGAAAAGGGTGACCAACCTCACTGGCTCGGTGGATAGTAAGGTGGCCAATGCCGAGGAAATCATTGTTGATCTGCAGCGCGGTATCTTAAGAGATATTCAGGACGATTATCCGGGCTTGACCATTGATCTGGAGGGCGAGAGTAAAGAGCGCAAGGAGTCCCTGGGCAGCATGAAACGGGGGTTTCAGATCTCGATGCTGGCAATCTACGCCCTGCTGGCCATTCCACTGCGCAGTTACATACAGCCGTTGTTGATTATGGTTTCTATTCCCTTTGGGGTGGTGGGCGCTGTCTGGGGCCATTTTATCATGCGCAAGAATATCGCCATCATGTCCTTGTTCGGTATTGTTGCCCTGGCTGGGGTGGTGGTCAACGACTCTCTGCTGCTCATTGATTATATCAATCAGCTCCGGGCCCGGGGCATGGGCCTGCGGGATGCCATTGTTGAGGCGGGCCAACGCCGTTTCCGGCCTATCCTCCTCACCTCTTTGACCACCTTTTTCGGCCTGAGCCCCATCATCCTGGAGAAAAGCACCCAGGCCCAGTTTCTCATTCCCATGGCCATCAGTCTGGCCTTTGGCATCCTTTTTGGCACGGTAATCGCGCTTGTGATTATTCCGGCCCTCTATATGATCTTCGAGGATGTGCGCCGCTTTTTCAGCCTGAAAGATGACGAGGATGGGCAGGAGGTACAGCTCTAAGGAAGGCTGGCTCAGGTTTTTGCCGCCACCAGGAGGGGGCACCGCCTCTTGGTTCTTTGGAGAGTGGACGTCCATCGCTTGTCGCCCATAACCAGAAAATCCATATTTTCCTAAAGCCTGCGAATTGTTACAAAGCCACATTTTAAAATAATTTGAAAAGAAATGCCCACAGACTATTGGTGGCAAGCAGCGTTGTAACGGTTACAACAAGCAGGCCCTGTCCCCAACGGCTCTCAAGATGTTTGAATATCCAGACAGCGGCAGTAAGGGCACAGGCTATTTCTAGGCCTGAGGCCATGCGGCCGTAATGATTTGGGTCCCAATAGGAAACAGGGGAGGAGAAGCGGAAATCGGAGAACGGAAAGAAGTGGGCGTGGCCATCGTCATGGTGAAGGAGAAAGTCCTCAACAGCAGCAATGAAGGCCGCCAGGCAGAAGAGCGCGGCCCTTGTTTTTTTCAATAAAAAGCATGCTGCCGTTGCCGCTCCCCAGACGGGAAACGAATGGAAAAGACTGAATAACAGGTGCCAGCTTTTTTGAAAGTAAAGTTCATTCCAGATCGTCTGCTGAGGGGTTGGCTGAAAAAAAGTATACCAGAAAAAGAATGTATAGATGGGCAGGTCAGGAGTTATGGCACCGGTGAAAATGGCAGCGTGTAAACCTTTTAAGCGTAGGGTCTGCTTGCCGAGGAAACAACGGATAAGGAAAAAGGTCAGGATCGCATGGCTTTGAGTATTCACGGGAGACTTTACAGTTGTTTGGCAGGTTTTTGTTTTTTCATGGAAACAGTTCCGAAATAGCAGGTGGTTTTGCCATTGGTGTTGTCGGAATCCGTAAATATGCCGATAGCCATAACCTTTGCCGGTTTAGGGCCTGGCCAAATGTTGTGGTAGATCTGTAACAGATTTACCTCCTCATGAATCCACCTGTTAAGATCGTCTGTGCCTCCCCTTGCCACATAATGGTGTGATAAGGAGGTGTACTTATAATCGCCGCCCTTGAGCCGGTTTCCCCAAATGATTTCCATGCTGCGCTTCTTGCCGGAATCAGTCTGAAAAAAGATGACAAGACGGGCCGGGTGGTCATCTCCCCACCAGAACTTTTCATTTTTTGTACTTGTGATTGGCTGTTCAATAAACCAATTCCAGCTTAAAAATGGATACTCGTCTAAATCTATATCGACATGACGGATGATGATCGAGGCAGAGTTGTTGCTGTTTAGTCTAATGGCCGGAACATTTTCCTTAGTCACAAAATCAACCCCCATTGGTTTGTGCCAGAAAAACGTGTAGTGATACCAACCTGGTTCAATGGGATTGATGCTGATTGGTTTTGAGAAGTCCATGACCGTGACCATGTCCGCATGGTCTGTTTTTAGTTCGTTATTTCTGGCTTTATAAATCGGGCCTGCACAACCCGTGGAAAACACAAAGCTAGTTAGGGTCAAAAACGTCAACAATGGCGATAAATGTGAGATGAACTTTTTCATGGGAGAACCCCTGGGGTCAGGTCTTGAGGTATTATTTTCTTATGTCTCAAGGGAGAATATCCGCCGCGTTTTCAGCCTGGAAGAGGAAGAGGATGTGGCCGTGTCTGGTCAATGATGAAAAGGCGGGAAACTGGAGTCTGCCCTTGCTTAGCTCAGCTTTTTTCCACCACAAAGAGGGTGTCGTTGCCCTGGCGTTCTTTGGAGATGGTCCGGCCATCGCTAAAGGCGATGACCCTGTCCATTTTGCCGGCAGTATCCTGGGCACAGATGAAGCTGAATCTCCCCCCGGAAGGGGCTTGGCGCAGACGTAACCTTACGTCCTTAAAACCTTGTCAGCAGTCGCCCCGGTAGTCAAAAGGTTCATTGGCGAGCATGGGTGTTCCCTTATTGCGGTCCATTTTGTCCGTCCTTGGCCTTCTCCTCATCAAGAAAGGCCTTCATCTCCAGGGCATGGTCAAAATCGCGGATCTGCTCCTGGCTGAGCAGCAGGTCCTTGAGGGCAAAGATCTGCAGACGGCAGGCCTGGTTGAAGAGACGGTTGACCATGAGCAGGGAAGCAATGTCGATCTCCTTAATGGCTCCGGAGGCGGCCTTTTTCATGGTGTCTTTGATAAAGCGTTTATCGATCTGTTCCAGGTGGACAATGGAGCGCAGCAGCTCCCGGTACTGTTCCTGCAAAGTGTCAAGCTCCAGGAAACGGTTGATGTCATGATACAGCTCCATGAGTCGGCGCCTGAACGACTTGTACTGGTTGTTGAGAAAATCGTTGTCCGCCGCCTCAAATTCCTCAAGATTGTGGCGCATTCCTTTGATGTTTTTGATGGAATTCATGATGTTGCGGGAGGCGAAGATGATTCTCTCCAACTCCCTGGCCTCGGTTTCTACCAGCTTTTCATTGAGAAGCTTGGCGTAGAACTCAATAATTTCACCATGGAGGAGCTTGACGCTGTCGTACTGGTCGTGAAGCTGAAAACGTTTGCCGCTGCTTTTCTCAAAGGGCAGGGGCTGGTCGAAAACAAGTTTGTCATCAATCCGGAAGGAGCGCAGGTTGTAAAGCTGGCATTCCTTAAAAAGATGGATGATCTCCTGCCGTAAGGAGGCGGTGGCGGCATCCGGTACCTCAGTGGGGGTGTTGCCCAAAAAAACAGTGAGTCTTTCCTTGTGGTCTGGATAGGTCCTGAGCAGAAAGCGCGAGAGCTGACCAATAAAGGGGAAAAAGAGCAGGGCCCCGAGGAGATTGAACAGGGTGTGGAAGAGGGCCAGGGCCATGACGCTATTTGTCGCAATGTCAAAAAAACAGCTCACCATCCAGACCAGGGGGTGTAGGGCAATAAAGGCGGCGGCGCCGGTAACCAGATTAAAGATGAGATGACTGACACTGACCCGTTTTTTTGATGGTATAGCGGCGATGGAACCAAGCAAGACGGTGATGGTGGTGCCGATATTGGCGCCGATCACCATGGCTGCTGCCATGGTGAACCCGATTAGGCCACTGTTTACGGCAGTGAGAACAATGGCGATACTGGCCGAGCTTGATTGCATGAGGGCCGTGATCAGTATGCCAAAGAGAGCATAAAGCCAGAGGCCGTATGCGGCGATGCCTTGGACATCAAAATGCTGGGTAAAGCTCTCAACGCTGGTCTTCATGAAGTCCAGGCCGAGGAAGAGGAAGCCGAAGCCCATGAGAAGGCGGCTGGCCTGGAAGAATCGGGATGGGGATCCAAAGACGATGAGGATCATACCCCCCACGGCAATGAGGGGCAGGGCAAAGCTTTCGATTTTAAGCTTAAAGCCAAAGACGGCAACGACCCAGGCGGTAAAGGTGGTGCCGATGTTCGATCCCACCATCACGCCGATACCGTTTTCCATGGTCATCACCCCGGCCCCGACAAAGGCCAGAACCATGAGAGAAACCGCCGAACTGCTCTGCAGGATAGCGGTCACCAGGGCGCCGCTGCTCATAGAGCGCAGGCGGCCATTGGTGTATTGTCTGATCATCTTGCGGAAGGCCCTGCCGGACATGGCCTTGATGGAATCCTCCAGGAGAAACATGCCGTAGAGAAAGATGGCCAGGCCGGCCAGGAGTTTCCAGAGGTCTAAAGAGCTATTCATAGAGGGTTCTTTTTTAAGGGAGAAGCTTGTCAGTTTTTTTCTTCCAGGTACAATATACCGCCTCGACTCGATTTTTATTATAAACCATAGGGAGGGCGGAAATCCATGGCTTTGGCCTTGAGGGTGTTCATACGAACCTGTGTCCTACTCTTATATTTTATGGTTTTTGTTGGGGTCTATGTCGGTCTGCACGTCTATATGGCCGGCCCTGCCTCGGTCCAGGACAGTAAGGAGTACGGTGCCGGAAATGGCCCCGATTATTTCCCGGTTCTTGTGGTGGATCGTCAAGAGGAGGGGAACGAGACCCTTGTCCTGCGCAGTCTTGCCAAGGCGGATTATGCAGGCCTGACAGGCGCCAAAGAGCGTTCCTGGTACCTGTATCGGGTTCAGGGTGAGGGGCTGCTGACCCATGCTGATCGGGTGACTTTCAAGGTGGAGACCCTTTCTGAAAAACTTCAGCAGGTTGTGATCACCATCGGCGAAGCAAACGGTCAGCGCACATCCATCTATACCTACCAGATAGAGGGGAAGAAGGTCTCCCCCAGATCCCATCAGCTCCTGGCCTCCTTTGGCAATAACTTCAGCCCCATGCCCTTCACCATGGTGATCACTGCCATCATCGTTCTTTTGATGGAAAAATTTGTGGTCCGGCGTCTGCTAAAACCCGCGGCCTGAGAGAGGCGCCTTACACTATGTTATTTTAGACCACGGAACTGACAAACCAATTTTTTTGTGCCTTGCGTGGCAAAACTCCAGGCTTAACACATTGTTTAGAGAGCCATTGTCGATAATTGCGCAGGGGGCGTTCTTCCTTGCTGGCAACGTTATCTCAGGCCCTGGCCGGTGAAGGAGTAGACAGAATGCAACGCCTCTGTATAAAATGAAAATCCACCCCGCAGAAAAGACAAAATAAGGTTCTTCACGGAAAAAGAGTGGGTATAAAAGAAAGACTTTTTTGTAATTTCTTGAGAAGTATGCCGGTCATCTCTCCCCCCCCCATCCAGCCCTGAGCGAGCAGGGAGCCGGGAAAAGGAACCAAAGAATATTGCGACTAAAGAGATCAATACAATAAGCAACTCACCCACGGTAATCCGTGATGGACCCAAAATAAACCCGGTAAGCCAAGCACATGTTGCCCGCCTCTGACTACATCGCGCCCCGGCAAGATCCCTTTGTCCATCCAGGCCGGCGGCCGCCAAGCTCATACCTGCTTGATGGCGATGGCTATGTGCGGCATATCGGTTCGCCTTGCCAAGGTCTTGCGAAAACAACCATCCAGGGCCGCGCTGGCCAAGCGGGACTTAACGATTACCTCAAACGCCACAATGTTTCTGGCCTTGAGGAACGGATTCCGGTGGTTGCCTATGGCACCAATCCTTGCCCTGGGCAACTGGTGCATAAATTTTCATCCCATTGCAGCACAATAGTGCCGGTTTTCAAAGGGAGCATCGCAAACTGGGACACCGTCTATAAGTTTATCTTTGATGCCGGTTATGCATTTACCCAGCTCATCCCCTCTGCCCATACTGCCGTTGAAGCCTGGCTCACCCTCCTTGATCAAGACCAGTTTGTCGTGATGAATAAAAGTGAAGGGGTGTTTACTGCTCAACCTGACTATCATGTCGGGATATTTTCGGATTTTCTCTTAGAAGGTGCCTACCCTGTGGATGCATTGATCTATGTCGGTAATACAAAAATTTTTCTCTCACCTCAGGTGGAACACCAACGTAACACACCTGTAGCCGTTGCCGAAATCTCAGCTGGGCAAAGGCATTTGCCGGCCTTGTCTCAAGAAGAAATTCTCGAACATTGCTATCTGGTCTTTGACCTGGCCACCCACCTTGAAAAATATGAAGAATCTCTCGCGCCATTCTCTGGGACACCGGTGAAAAAACTTGCCAGATATCTGAGTAAAAATTTTTCTCTGCAAGGATCCGGTTTTGCCCCAGATGGCCATTACCAGGAGATTCTCAATATCATCAAAGGTCTGGCCGAAAATGAGCATTGCCACACAATTTCCATTGCCGAAATGCCCGAAATCCAAAAAAAATTATTAGCTGAGCCCAACAAGAGCCCTTTACGTTTTGGGGACACGTTGCCAGCTGCATTGACCGCCTGAGGTTTAACAAAACAACACATAAAAGGGAGAAAGAATATGCCCCCTGCCAATCATGTGTCTGGCGAATCTCGCCCAAATCCTTTGGGGATGATCAATCTTGCCACCGCCTATACGGCGGCGATTTCAGCGCTTTTTGCTGCCATCAGCAGCATCCCCGCCCTTGTTGACATGTTCGGCTGGCCTGATGTTGTGCCTCTTGGGGGTGCCCGGGTAGACACCACTCACTTTTCTCTGCTCATGATGATTTTGGGTTTTGTTGTTACATGCACCTCTGTGAAACTGCGCAAGTTCATAGGCCCGTTGGGCAGGGCTGAGAAAAATGATAAAAATGTTTCTTCAACTGCCGAGCTCACCGACTTTGGCTTTGCCATTCTTGAACAGGAAGTCCGTATTGATTTACGGAAACGCAAAGAGTTGGGGTTGGATGCAATTCTCGCCTCCGAACTCAGCGAAAGCGAACGGTTGGACAGAATCGTTATCGAGAAGGTTGATCCCGGCACAAAAGAGATCAATATGCGGCATGCAACATCCGGGCACAGCATCGGTCCCCTTGAGAAACCCGGTAACGCAACGTGGAAGAAGATTGTCTCCCCTGCCGCATCTATCTGGAATCCCTTTTGTGATATCTTGCAAGGCCGGAAAAAGTTCAAAGATTTTCTGGCCAAGGGTGGATATATGAGTTCCTATTATCTCACCGTTCCTGTGAGCGGTTCGGATGCTCAGGAGATCACCTACCGGCTGAAATACAATAATGCCTTTATCGGTGATGAGTTTGAGTGGGCCGGGGAGGAATTTTATGCAGATACGGAAAGTTTTACCATGCATATCACCTTTCCGCCGGACAAGCCTTTCAAGTCTTACGAGGCATTTAAGAAAGTCGGCGGCATGGAAGACAGAGTTGCGATTCCCGACCCTGAGATTGAGACTGCTCCAGATAAGCTGCGGCTGACCTGGAAGCTACATAAGGCCCGCAAAGGAGATCTCTATTTCTTGAAATGGGTGTGGTAGGTATTTTATTGCCTGGCGGGGATTGGCTTATTGCCTTGTTACGGGCATTCCTTGCCTGTTCCCCTGATACGTGGCGCTAGCGGCAATGGGCCAGGGGCAGTTCTTGCCAACTGGTGGTGTAGGCCGGTGATTTGAAATCTTGGCGCATGGCCCACGGTTTGTTGATGCCCTCGGCCGCGTACTGGAGGGTATTGCGTCCCCAGCGCCCATTGATGTTGTCCAGGGCAGTCATCAGGGCTGCCGGTTCTTTGCTGGTTGCCGTAAAGAGATGTTGTTGGCAGCGATTCTTGCCACTGAGGTCGGTGAGCATGACCCCGGCCTTTTGGTAGCCAAGGTTCTCTCTATAAATGGAGGTAAGTCCTTGCAATGCCTTGTTGATAAGGGTGGCAGTGTGGGCGCTGGCTTGGGGCAGGATCATGGTCCTGCTGTTGGCATAGAAGGGGTGGCGTGTGTCAAAACGGTTGGTGTTAATAAAGACCTGTAGTGCGCCGGCGACTAAATTTTGATCCCGCAGCTTGGCGGCCGCTATGGCTGCATAGGTGGCCACTGCCTCTTTGAGTTCAGTCAGGCTTTGCACCGGTTTTTTGAAGGAGCGGGAGCTGAGCACCGATTTTCTGGCCATTGGCGCCTGGTCAAGGGTGATGCAGGAGGTGCCGTTAAGCTCCAGTGCTGTGCGGGCCCCGGTGACGGTGAGTTGCCTGCGAAGCCATTTTTGTTCAGCCTTTTTTAGGTGCAGAGCGTTTGTGATGCCCTGCCTCTGTAGTTTTTCAGTGGAACGGCGGCCAATGCCCCAGACATCGCCTACCTTGATTTCAGACAGGAGTCTGTCCCCCTGGTCGCCGGAGCGGAACATGAAAACCCCCTGGTGGCAGGGCTCTTTTTTGGCGATGCGGTTGGCAATTTTGGCCAGGGTCTTGGTGGGCCCAATGCCGATGGACACCGAGATTCCCACGCACTGGAATATTCTTTTTTTTATCCGTTCTGCATAGGCGGCAACATCGAAAGAGCGACCTGCCGGCAGGGAAAGAAAGGCCTCGTCAATGGAGTAAACCTCCACCTTATCCTCCATTTCCTGGAGGAGGGTCATCACCCGGTTGGAAAGATCGCCGTACAGGGCGTAGTTAGATGAAAAGACCTGGACCTTATGCCTGCGGATCAACTCCTTTGTTTTGAAATAGGGGGCAGCCATGCCAAGGCCCAAGGCCTTGGCCTCGTTGGAGCGGGATATGATGCAGCCATCGTTGTTGGAAAGGACCACCACAGGTTTCCTCTGCAGCTCCGGCCGGAATAGGCGTTCGCAGGAGACGTAGAAGTTATTGCAGTCCACAAGGGCAAAGAGTTTATCCATGCTAAAGCTGGCAGTAAGGGGGGCTAAAATTGATGGATGACCGAAGTGACCACTCCCCAGACTTGGAAATCGGAGTCCTCATAGATCTCCAAGGCAGGGTAGGCGGGGTTCTCGGCCATCAGCTGGCAGGAGGTGGTTGTCTGGAACAGGCGTTTGACGGTGAGTTCACCATTAAGAACGGCAATGACGATTTTACCATTTGCGGCCGTCAGGGACCTATCAACAATGAGAATGTCGTCATGGTTGATGCCGGCCCCGGTCATGGAATCGCCGGCGGCCCGCACAAAAAAGGTGGCAGCCGGATTGGCAATGAGCAGTTCGTTGAGATCAAGTTTGCGGTCGATGTAGTCATCAGCCGGCGAGGGGAAACCTGCCGAAACCTGGCAGGAAAAAAGGGGCCGAACCACTTTGTTTTTTTGGTCAAGGCCGTAGATGGCCGCTATGGAGGAGTCGCTTTTCATAAGTAATATCAGTTGATTGTGGCAGCTGTTTCATTTGTTTGCTGTCTGCACAGCTTCACTGCAGGAGCCCGCCCCTGGGGGCGATAAAATCGTCTCCGTATTTAGTTCACCAATCAACCGCCCGCAGGGGCGGGCTCCTGCAGGGCTTGGGAGATTTTGTCCGTCAACAGGGTGAGCCACCTTGTTATTTTTTCCCATAGTTCCAGAAGGTAGTCAACCGCCCGGTAGCCCTGTTGGCGGAGGTCGGGCTCGGGTTGGTTGGGATTGGCGAGGCGGTTGGCAAGACGCTCGGCCCGGACAGCCGGGGCCGGATGGCTGGAGAGAAAGGAGTGGTCATTACCCAGAGTTGCCAGTTTTTTCAGGGCGGAGATCGCCTTGTCTGGCTCATACTCTTTTTGCTGTAGAAATCGCAAGCCGTAGTCATCGGCCTCCCGCTCTTCCTGCTGGGAAAACTGGGCGTTGAGCAGGGTTTCAGCAAGGCCTCCGAGGCTGGAACGGGCAATGTCGCCGGCCACACTTTGCTGGGAAGCCACGCCCTTGCGCACGGCCCGGCCGGCATAGGCCAGCATTAATTTTTTCTTGATATGTTTTTTGACCACATGGCCCATTTCATGGCCCACCACAAAGCGCAGTTCACCATCATCCATCATGTCCATCAGGCCGCTGTAAATGCGGATGGTGCCGTCTGCCATGGCAAAGGCGTTGATGGTGGGGTCAAGATAGACCTTATAGTTGAAGGAGATACCATCCTCCTTCTGGTGCTGGCCCACCAGTCGTTCAAGGCGACTGGCGTACTTATTTCCTGGTGGGGCAATGCGATGCTGGCTGTCGGTCTCTTGGGATGCCTGGCCGGCGATTTTTTCTATTTGGGCATCGGTGAGGGTGACGGCCTTGACCGCCTCAACACCTGCCTCCGTGGCTAGCCAGATATTAGTCTCTTCGCAGCCGGCTAGGAAAAGAACTGGAAAAAAAAGGATAAGTAGGGAGTATTTTTTTAGAGATCGCATATTATGAAAAGTACGGCACCTGTGCGCAATTGGCAAATAAATAAAGATGATTGTTCACCTGCTCATGCTTGCTGATGGTTGGGGTTTTCGGGTATGGTGGCGCCGGTGTTGTGAACCCTTTTTTTAAAAAAAGGGTTCGCAGGGATTACAGTGAGAAGGTCTGTTGCCTGCATCGTCTTTCTTACTCGAATATCAATTTGTTCCTTTTTGCTTGCCCAAAAAGGAACGCAAAAAGGGCACCCCTAACAGCCCTGGCCTTCGGCACCACTCGCCTTCCGCCGTGCAAGGGGAATTGTGGGAACTCGCTTGCGCTCAGACATGCCACAATTCTTTATCCCTTACCCGGCTCCCTGCTCGTTCAGGGCTGAATGGGGAAAGGCAAAAAGCAAAACACTACAATCAAAGGAGCCACGGCAAACCATGATGAATAAAAAAGGGGGGGAGATGACAGAGGGTTTTACACTCGGCTATTTTCAGGTGCACTGGTTGGAAGGGGGCAGGTTTGAGATTGATGGCGGCTCCATGTTTGGCGTTGTGCCCAAGGTGCTGTGGGCAAAAAAATGCGCCTGCAATGCCGACAATTATGTGACCCTGGCCGATTCGGCCATTCTGGTGCGAACCCCGGAGGGCAATGTCCTCATTGAGACGGGGCTCGGCAACAAGCTGAGCGACAAGCAGAAAAAGATCTTTCGTCTCGGTAAGGAGTGGGATATTCCGGCCGAGCTTGGGCGCTTGGGCTTAAACCGTGCGGATGTCCACCATGTCATTCTTACCCACTGTGATTTCGACCATGCCGGCGGCATCACCATGCATAACGATCAGGGCGAGGTGGAACTCACTTTTCCGGCCGCCATGCACCACATCCAGAGCAAGGAGTGGTGGGATGTCTGCCATCCCAACCGGCGCTCGGACAGCACCTATTGGCCTGTGAATTTTCAGGGCCTGGAAGAGGGCAGAAATCTGAACCTCATTGATGGCGAGGCCGAAATCCTGCCCGGCGTACGCTGCGTGCTCACCGGCGGCCATACCCGCGGCCATCAGCTGGTCTGGCTGACCTCAGGGCAGGAGACCGCCCTCCATTGCGGCGATCTGCTGCCCAACACGGCCTTTACCAATCCGCTGTGGATCACAGCCTATGACAACTTCCCTCTGGACTCGGTGGCTGCCAAGGAGAAGATCCTGGCCCAGGCCAAAGCCAAGGACGCCTGGTTTCTTTTTTATCACGACCCGGACACCCTGGCCTGTAAGTTTGACGAGGCCGGCGAGATGTGCGAGGCTTTCTTGGCGAGGTAGGGAAGTCCCTCGGACAGTTTTTAGAGTAGTTACGACACAAGGTCATCTGGCCAGCCATGCTCTTCAATATATTCGACTAAATTTGCAGGCCGATATTTTAAGTCTTTCTCCCAACGTCTTTTTACAGATTCGTGGATGAACACCTTGCCGTTATCATGGGCAATTTTTCTAAGGTATTTTTTCTTGACCCTGTAAAAGCTGCGTCTTGAGTTATGCAGTGTGGCTGTTGGGCTCTTTTTTAAGGATTGAGGTAGATGCGACTCTATTGAGAGTCCTGAAATTTCTGCTTCACTGATCATCCAGCTTAATGAGTTGTCAGAAAGGACAGATCCATCCTTGTCTGGTTTGTAGCTTCCACCAATGTCACAATGAGCACCTGCAAACCAAACCTGTTTGAGATCAATATTTGCCCTCGGGGTCCAAATAGTTGGTTCAAAGTCGCTGCGATGTTCATCAATCGCCAAAGCATGTCTTGCTATACGGATATTTGGACCGAGTTTTGCGTCATAAAATTCGTCCTTGTCGTCGAACAACCCAAGGAATGAGCTTGGGATCCCCATTGCGCCAACGGTATCCCAGACACCAACAAAGGTGATGTCGCGTGATGGATGTGAATGGTTTTCACGGAATTTCAGGGAGTGTTGACCTTCTGGGGCACAATTTCTACCCGTTTTTTTGTAATGATTGAAAGCCATTTGTATCAGGTTGGCATCAGGTCGTTTTAAGATTCCACAGTTGTTGATAAGGCCACAGAGACTACGGATTGTATAGGCCCCACGGCTGAAGCCGAACAAATATATTTCATCTCCTGGTGAATAGTTTTGAACGATATAACGGTAATCGTCCATGATGTTTTTATGGACGCCTTTCCCTGTTGCGCCACCGATAACTGGATCGTAATAAGATCCCACTCCCCAGTCATAGAACACCTGTTGGGGAGTGTGGTCGCCCCCCAAAGGTCTAATTGCCCGTGCGAGGCAAAGGACATTGGTGGGGAAGTCTTCTTTTAAGTCTTTTTCAGGTTTGTTCCAGGTGCCATCAGCACATATTACAATTCGTTTTTTCATGGTTTTCGACCTCCTTGGGTGGGTGGTGGGGCTTGTCGTTTGTCCTATTGTTCTGTCAACGTTATATCCATAACGATTGTGCCGAATTGCAAGAGGCAGGGGTAATTTTAGTCAAAAGCTTTTTTGTTCTAAGAGAGTGCTGATAAGTTTTTGTTGGTAAAATGATTTTTCTTTCAGTCCGGCATAGGAGGCGGGGAAATAGAGCAGGGAGAGATGCGCTTCTTGTTTGGTACGATCAATCTTGTCCAGGACCACAGCATATCTCTCTTTGCCTGAAAGGAAGGTGTTTTCCGCCAGGGGGAAATCAAAATAACCCAGCCAGAATTCTGCAGTATGGACGTCTTTACCGTTTTGGTCAGCTTTCTTCTCATTTTTTGTTTTTTTGACTTCAACCTTCACTCTGACCTGATTCCAATCGGGGTAAGAGTGGTCTACTGATACCGTGAAGGCACGCGTGGCACCCTCTATTTTCATGGTGAACTCTGAGGTGTTCCGCCCTTCTTTTTTGTCCCCTTCTTTGCCCAGTTCTTCGTTGGGACGCACGTTCTGGTTGGTCTTGGATAAATCAATGATGAGTCTTTGCCTCATTTGGACACTGCTTAGACTTTCAATTTGTTTTTTGGTGATACGTTTGGCGATTTTCATGAGACGTTCAAGTCTCTTTTGCCTCATGGTTTTCTTAAAGTCTGCCCAGTTCATCATGTCTGTCTCGACATTGAATTTCTCCTTTCTCTTGTCATCTGGGATTTGTCGCCAGAGACTACGTGAGGTTCGCTTCCAGAGACCATAAAGTCGGTCTTGCCGGGAAGGCATCAATTGCTCTTCTTTGTTGTCTTGGGGGGAGGGAGGGGAGGGTTCTTTCAGTGGCGGGATTTCTCGGACGATTTTAAGCAGCACGTGTAAGAAAAGCGGTTCCATGTCGAGCATTTCATGGAAGTTTCTCGACAGCAACTCAAGGCGGAGTAGCTCTGCATCTATTTGGTCAATTATGCACTCAGAGCCGGTTTGTTTTGTAAGGAAAGAAGAAAGAATTTGTTGAAACATGTCTTTGCGGACTGCGCTTTCAGCGTTTTCCCGCTGGCTCATGAGCTCGGTGTAAAGTTGAGCGCGCGTCGAAAGGGTCTGTTGCTTATTCATGACGCAAGAGCCAATGGAGCCAATAACGGCAACCATGACAGCGGTGGCTATTCCTCCGGCAGAGCGCAGCTTGTACCAGATGTCGGGCGATTTGTTGCTGTCGCTAAACTCTTTTTGGTCATCATCAAACCTGTCTTGGCGTGGCATATGGGCTCCCTTTGCGTTTCGTGGAATTATCTCAAAACATGTCTCTGGATTGCTGGTGCCAGCAGGTGAAAGATATCAGCAGTTTTTGCTGAAATGCCCGCCTTTGCTGCTTAAGGTCTCCTTAGGACTTTGCAAAAAAAAACCATTACTTTACAAAACACTAACGGGTGTCGGATTACCAGTATTTTTTGTGAGGAACTGGGGCGTGCTGTGCCCCTATTGATCGGCAATAAGGGCGGGGGAAGGTGCTGGCTCTGGATCATACCGCTTAGGCAGAGAATGGAGGCATACTCGACGATATTTTGTAACTCCCTGATGTTCCCGGGGAAATCATAGGTCATGAGGATGCCTAACGCCTCCTCGGAAACACCCCATACGTCACGTTTTTTCGTAAGGAGGTGATTCTTCTGTTCTGGTCAACGGTAAAGATGCCGTCGACGATACTGTCGAGGGTGAATTTGGCAGGGGCTGTGTCGCCCTTATAGGTAGAGTATCTATCTGTCAAAACTTGCAGGGGAATGGGCCAGTCAATATGGCGTTTAAAGCTCACGCCGCAGCGATGTTTTTTAGTGCCGTTGGCCGGAGGTTTGACCCAGCAAACTTCGCCATGGGCATAATGGCCATCAAGCCCATAATCTTCAGGCCATAACTCAATATCCATGGAGGGGGATATAGGGGCATCCGTTTCTATCTGGATGCCTGCGGCATGTATGTCAGTAGTTATGGCTGGAAAGGTGAGGTTGCTCTTGCTTTCACGTAGTCGTAAACTGAGGTTGAAAGGCATTCTGGTGAAGTGGCGGCGCTCATCTTTCTTTTTCATGAACTCAGATGGACATGGTGTTGGGCATAACCGCTAAGCCTTCAGGGCTGTTGGGGTCTATGCTGTTATAAAAATTTGTTCTGAAAACCTTCATAGGGTGTAATAGCAAAAATAAAGCCACACGGCCTGCAGATGGTAATGTGCTGATATGAAAGAAAAATAGTTTATTATCTACCTGGAGAGACAATAAAAACGCATCATTTTCTGGTGGAGAGGTGGTCAAAAACTGATCTGGTTGTTTCGAGATCTTTTGGCTGAAAGGGTAACTGGAGAGAGACTCCGGATAATATTTGAAACCAGAGCCTTAATAATGAGTTAAAGTAGGATGATTGTTGCGGTGCCAACTGTCCCTGCTTTTATGTTATTTTGGCTCAAAAAATGGAGTTAGATAAGAAATGGTGAAAGATCTTAGCCAGCCCAGATATTTGACGCTTTTCAGGTCTTGGGAACCAGGCATCTTGTTTGCTGTTGTGGCCTTTGCCTTTATGCTGTCGGCAGTAAGGCCATTTAGCTTTCAGATCTGGATTCTTGAGGTTTCGCCGGTGATAATTGGTGCTGTTTTGCTGGTGGCAACCCGCAGTTCTTTTCCACTTACCATGCTGCTCTATCGCCTCCTGGCCCTCCATGCCCTGATTCTCGTTCTCGGGGCCCACTACGCCTATGCCCGGGTGCCCCTTGGGTTCTGGGTTCAGGACCTCTTTGATCTCAGCCGCAATCATTATGATCGGCTTGGCCATATTGCCCAGGGATTCGTTCCCGCTATTCTGGCCCGGGAAATTCTTCTGCGCCGCTCACCGCTGGTGCCGGGGAAATGGCTCTTTTATCTCGTTCTTTGCGTCTGTTTATCCTTCAGCGCTTTTTACGAACTTGTCGAGTGGTGGGTTGCCCTCCTGTATGACAATCTGTCCCAGGATTTCCTGGGTAGCCAGGGAGATGCCTGGGATACCCAGTGGGATATGTTCTTGGCCTTGCTTGGTGCCCTTGCCAGCCTGATCCTTTTAGGAAGCAGGCATGATACGGCCTTGGAGACCCTTATCGGCAAGAGAGAAGTTCAGGAAGCTGCATGATGAATTCCTTTATCTCATCACACACCCCGCCATAAATGACGAGGCTTTCTTGTTCAGGTTTGCCCTGGGCCAGTCGGGGCGGGTCAGGGAACTGGTGATGGATAACCTTAGCAGTGCCTGAAAAGTGCGGACAGGCCTCAGCAGCATGGTCACAGACGGTAATCACCAGATCAAAAGAAATATCATCAAGCTCACTGAGGAGCTTCGATTGCTGGCTGCTGATATCCACCCCTCGCTCGGCCATGGCCTTAACGGCCAGATGGTTCATGCCGTGGGTTTCCACCCCTGCCGAAAAGGCGTTGAGAAGGTCGGGCCAGAAAAAACGAGCCCACCCTTCAGCCATCTGGCTGCGGCAGGAGTTTCCGGTACAGAGAAAAAGGACATTGGCTGGATTTTCTGACATGCTCTCTCCTTGATGCAGGTTCTTGTTTTATAGAGAAAAGGTGCTTCCATGTCAAGGCGCAGGGTTTCGACAAAATTGTCGAAGGAGAGCTGTGGATTGTCGAAATTTAAGAGCATTGACAGGGGCTTTTTGAAAAGTGGCCATGTCGCATGTCTGTTTTTTAATCCATTTATATTAATACGTTACGATAATTTTAGGAAAATATTAAATATGGAAATCCTTCAATGGCATACCTGCTGCAATAAGAGAGTGATAACAACAACGGATCCTTCTCCTCCAGGCTTCTCTGGAAAAAGAAGGGGACATAGTTTATCATTTCTTACTTAAGGAGGATCACCATGAACACTTTATCTAAAATCGCTGCAGGTACAGCTGGCTTTGCCCTTGTCGCTCTTTTGAGCATGCCCATCGCCGGTGCTGCCGGCGGTGACGGTACTGGTCCGGCACCTGGAACAACCGGGGGGCAGATGATGGAACAGGATGCTAATAACAACGCACCTTGTTACGGCCCTGGCCAGGGACGCGGCCACCACTGGCGGGGCCATTTTCGTAACTGCAATGGTCCTGGTCAGGGCAAGGGGCAGCATCACAGAGGTCATGGCCCGGGTCAAGGACGGGGTGGCTTTGTCGACAAGGATGGTGACGGTATCTGTGATTTCCACCCAGATAGCGGCAAGGGTGGCGAGCCAGCCAAGTTGTAAAAAACATTCTTCTCTTTTCTTCATTAGCCAAGAGGACCGAGGCTTGAGCCTCTGTCCTCTTGGCTACATTAAAAACCATGAGACCACTTCCTTTCATCATACTCTGCCTTCTCCTCCTTGCTCCGGTGTCGCCAGTCATGGCCGAATATCTGCAGGGCAGGGTGGTGCGTATTGATCATGATAAGGGAGAGATTGAAATTAGCCTTTCCAAAGAGGGACATTGCCGGCATGCCGGCGACAATGACTCCCTTGATCTGGAAAACAGCGAACAAGACGGAAAACAAAAGAACATCATTGTCAAGGCAGCCTGGTTCCCCCGGTGCCTTGCTGATGGGGCAGAGATCTATGCCCGGGGCGAATTTGCCCCCCAGAGCAGAGACCTCTTTGTGGCTGAAGATGTCTTTCCCTGCCGTGGAGGTGGTGGTCATGACCCCACCGGAGTGCGCTCCCGCTTTCAGCATCACCGTCGTAAAATGATGCGCCATAGGGGTGGAGAGATGCATGAGTAAGAAAAAGCCGGCCCGGAAAGGGTGGGCCTGGAAGTTAAATCTTCTGGTCTTCTGCCTGGTAACAGTGGTTGTACTCCTCTACTCCCTGGGCCAGGTTTATTATCTGCGTCAGACCCTTAAAAGCCATCTCCGGGATAATCGGCAAATGGTGCTTAATGCCGTGAACCGCCAGACAGAGCTAAGCTCCCTGGCCGAAGATGCCCTTAACGATACTATTTTTCTTTTTCTAGGCAATACTGCCCGCTTTCTCAACTTTCTCAACGAAGTGGAACCCTTTCAGAAACAGGAGCTTGCCAGTTTTGCAGATGAAAATGGTTTGGCAGGGGTCGCCATTGTTGAGCCGTCACAAAGAAGGGTCAGTGGGCCAGACAGCTGGCTGCCAGCCGACCAGGTTTGTGCCGGTGGTGATGATTTGTTGACTAAGAAGCCGGCTATCTTTCTCCTCTCATGGCCTAGACCGCAAGGGGGCTGTGTACTCATTGGCTACCCTGACAATAAGCTGCAAAGGTTGCACCAACAGTTCTCCCTGACATCCATCCTCTCCTTTCTGTCCTCTTCACCTGGGATAGCCTTTCTTGAGGTTGTAGATCCTCGTCGCGATTACAGCACTTTAGGCCAGGAGGTAGCAGTTGAATATCTCCAGCTTCAAGGCCATGAGGTGGTCCTTGGTTTCGATACTGGCCGCTATCGAGAGCGGGTGCGGAGAATTTGGCAGAATTTTATTCTCTATGCCGCTTTTTTTGCCGGATTTGGTCTCCTTCTCACCTTTATTGTCTATCGTTTGCAGCAGCAGCACATCGCCGAGATCATGCGATTTGAAAGGGCGCTTGCCCGAGAACAGGAGGATGCGGCCCTGGGCAGGGCTGCCGCCACCATTGCCCACGAGGTGAGGAACCCCTTGAACGCCATCGGTCTTGGTCTACAAAGAATAGATCTGGAGGCAGAACTTGGTGATGAGCATAGGGACTTGCTGGGGGCCATGGGGACGGCAATGAAAAGAACCAACACCATTGTCGAAGGACTGCTGCGCTATTCCCGGCCCCTTGTGCCCAGTTATGCGCCTGTTGAGATTGATAAAGTGCTGGCCCAGCAGCTTCTTCTGCGTCAGCCCCAGTGTACCCATGAAAACATTGAGGTCGATTTCTCACCGGGATTTGGCGGGGAGGTGCTCGCTGATGCTGATCTTCTTGCCCAGCTCTTTGATAACATCATTAAGAACGCCATTGAGGCCCAGCCTGCAGGCGGTTGGTTAAGGGTGCTGAGTAGTAAGCTGGATCAGGGGCCGCTGGTCCTTTTTGAAAATAGCGGTTTTGTAAAGGCGGCTGAAATTGACAGGCTTGCTGAACCCTATTTTACCGGCAAGACACGGGGCAGCGGCCTGGGCCTGGCCGTTTGCGCCAAGATTGTTGAGGCCCATAACGGCAGCTTAGACTTTGAGGAAATCGAAAAGGGAGTACTCCGGGTCAGCGTTTGGCTTCCCGCCATAGCGGAGATGTGAAAAAAACTGAGATGGCAAAGGAAGAGTGCCTGCCGTGGTTTGGCAATCTGTTGCTTGTTTCGCCGCCTATGGGCGGAATGCTGGACAATAGCGTTCAATACAGGTGCAGATACGCTCCCTGGGGATGGGCTTGCGGATGACTTCTAAAACACTATTTTTTTGGACAATGTTGAGAAGTTCTTCCAGTGATTGCACTGCAGTCTGGACAATGATATTGGGCTCACCGGCAATATTATGGGCGGCCCTGTTTTTTTCGACAATTGAAATGAAATGGTTGCCGTCGACATCGGGCATCATGATGTCGAGGAAGACGAGGTCAAATTTCTCCGTGAGATAATAGTAAATTGCCTCGGAGGCAGAATCCACTGAAATGACCTGAATATCTTTGTTGAAGGTTCTGATGAATTCTTCAAGTAAGACGCGGTTTACCACCTCATCATCCACAATTAATATTTTTGTGTCTGCCGGGTTACGGTCAGGCATGAGGCTCCGGATGGTTTTGGTGGCAAAGGGTGCCAGGGTGGCGGTAAGATTATGGGTGGCCCGGGCATCAAGGTCGTGCGGCCCGCTTTGGCGCAGATTGCCAAGGAGTTCAATGGTAGAGGAAATGAGGGCAGGGTCTGCTTCCTCTTTTAGTTTGCAGGTGACGTCAAATCCGCCGGCCGCCAGAGCCGCTAGTCGGGTAATGTTGTCGAGATTGAAAAGGTTGGCGACCCCCCGGATGGTGCGCAAGGAGTTTGCGCAATTACAGATAAGATCTTGTTCGTCCGGTTTTTTTTCAAGGGCAAGAAGAAGTTGTTCAGCGTCCTGAATAAGATTTTCAGCGTCATCCTGAAAATTAAGGGTGTGATACGCCATAATACTGTTCTCCTGGAGGTCTGTGACTAAACTTTTTAAAAAGAGCGATGAAACACACTTATTTTGTTTGCCGGAAGGGGTATTTTTTCCTTTTCAAAGTATAGCTAAAATAAATCCTTAAACTCAAATTGAAAGTGATGCCTGACCAATTTTTTCTCTTTCGCCATGATTTTGGGAAATTGTCCGGCAGTCCATTTTTAGAGAGTCATGATGAAGATTCTGATTGTTGATGATGAAGAGATGCAGCGCGATATGCTGCGAGGTTTTCTTGAGAAACAGGGGTTCCAAGTCCTTGCCGCCTCTTCCGGAGAAGAAGGTCTTGCTATTTTCAATAACGAAGCCATTGATCTTGCTTTGCTCGATCAGAAGATGGGGGGCATGAGTGGCGATGAGCTCCTTGCCCTGCTGAAAAAGAAGAACCCCCTTGTCCGTGCCATTATGATCACTGCCTATGCCAGTGTGGATACGGCCGTGAAGGTCATGCGTCTTGGTGCCGACGATTTCCTTGAAAAACCGGTGGACCTGCGCCTTCTCCTCGACAAGATCGAGGCCATTGCTTCTCAGCTTGCTGTGGAGGAGGATGCCGGAGAGATCGCTGAAATTTTAGAGGAGGGAGCCTTGCCCCTGCACGTTATTGGCGACAGCCCGGCCATGAAGGAGCTTTTATCCTTGGTGCGCCGTATGGCACGAACACCTTGGACGGTTCTTGTGCGCGGCGAAACCGGTACCGGCAAGGAGCTTGTCGGCCGTCTTCTTCACACGTTAAGCCCCCGTCAGTCTGCTCCCTTTGTCGAGCTTAACTGTGCGGCAGTGCCTGAAAATCTCTTTGAATCAGAACTCTTCGGCCATGAAAAGGGGGCCTTCACCGGAGCAGACAGCAGGCGTAAGGGCCGTTTCGAACTGGCCCAGAACGGTACTCTTTTTCTCGATGAGGTTGGCGAATTGCCCCTGAATCTGCAGGCCAAACTGCTGCGCGCCCTTCAGGAAAACAGAATCAGCAGGGTGGGCAGCGAACAGGATATTGAGGTGGACGTCCGGGTGGTGGCCGCCACCAACCGGGATCTCAAAATGATGGTGGAAAAAGGAGAATTCAGGGAGGATCTTTTTTATCGCCTCAACGTCCTTGAGCTTGAGGTTCCTCCTTTGCGGCGCCGTAAGGAGGACATCCCTGCCCTGGTTGATTTCTTCCTTGAAAAATACAGCTTTCAGCCCGTGACTGTCAGCCGCCAAGCCCTTGACATATTGGTCAAATATCCTTTTCCCGGCAATATCAGAGAGCTAGAGCATCTCATCCAGCGGCTCGTTGCCCTGGCCCGGTCAACAAAGATTATGCCAGCTGATCTGCCTAGAGAAATTCGGATGAATCAGACCACAGGCGAAGGCGATCTTGGTTCACGGTTGATGGAGGTTGAACGGCAGATGATTGTTGATGCCTTGGGCCAGCATGACTGGGTGCAGACCAGGGCCGCCGAGGCCCTTGGTATCAGCGAGCGGGTGCTGCGCTATAAGATGGGCAAGCACCAGATCAAGAAAGAGTAGGTGGCTGGCGGCCTGTCGATACTTATTAAATGCCAACTCCGGACTTTGTTTTCAAAAAGCTTTGCCTTTCTGCAAGCTCATCAAAAGGGTAGATCGTTCTGCGCGCCTGTTGCCGGTGGATCAGGCCAATACTGCACAGAGGCCTGCCTTGAGGCTGCCTCTTGCAAAGCCTTGTCAGTAGGGTGGGGCTAAACGACGAAGACCGTGCAGTAATACAACGATGAGAAAAAAAATATTTCTTAATAACAGGCCGGGTAGAAAATAGCCTGGCGGCTGCATCTCCCGCCTGTTCTCCATTGTCTGAAAAAGCGCATCCCCGACCTTTGCCATCCACTGTGTGCTGCGGGGCCAGTCGATGATGCCGTTAATCCAGGCGGCTGGGATATGCTGGATCCCCCGCGCACCCGAAATGCCGCCCAGGATTGCCGCCGTGGTGTCGCTGTCGCCGCCGGCCAGGATCATTTCTTCGATAGCGCCGCCAAAATTATTTTGATGGCGGAGCCAGGTCTGGATGACGCTGGGCACGGTGTGATAAATATAGCCGGAAATGCCTGTTGCGCCGCCAATGGATGCCGAAAAATGGGCCGTGCTTTCCCCACGCTTGGCCGACTCCA
The DNA here is from genome assembly GCA_039715015.1 of Thermodesulfobacteriota bacterium. Lineage (GTDB taxonomy): Bacteria > Desulfobacterota > Desulfobulbia > Desulfobulbales > SURF-16 > BM506. The sequence continues at coordinate 52,916 of JBDLIE010000006.1, read as the reverse complement.
CGGCCTGTTGCAGCAGGTCGACAAATTCATCAGCCGCTTCGTCTTTGAGGGCTTCCTGGACCTTGGAGTAAAAAATATCAGGGGGGATTGTTGTTTCAGATGCACTGTAATGGGCAGCCAGGGCCGCTGCATAGGCGCCGTAAAAGGCCTTGGGGTCGGTATGGGTGATGCGGGTGGAGATTTTTACCATTTCCCGCAGTTTTTCAGGGTCGCGGCCAAACACCAGCCCCAAGATGGGGCTGCGCATGGCCGGGCCGTTACCGGCAGAAAACACGCCGCTCTTTGCCGGTGAAGCGCCAAGCCACAGTTTCAGGATGGCCCGCAGGGTGGCAAAGCCGACCCCGGCGGGCAACCCCAGCAGCCACCAGCGCAATGACCGGGCCAGGTTGTTTTGGAATTTTTTTGGCTCTCCCTTTGATGCTATCAACGCCAGGGCCACGAAACAGGTGTGCTCGGTGTCATCCGACACCATGCCCCGCCCCAAAAGCAGATGATGTCTGCCGGGGTCAGGGAAGAGCTTGCGCCCCCGTCGCCTGCTCAAGCCTTCGTATGGCAGGCCCAGGGCATCGCCCACCGCGGTTCCTAAAATGCAGCCAGAAATGTTCTGTTGATTTCTTTTTCTTCTGTCCATAGTGATACGCCTCGCTTAGTACGCAGCTGCTCGAAAAATCAGACCACCATGACCCCTTTTTTCTCGGCAAGGCCGATAACGGCTTGGCTGCCGGAGTTAAAGGCGACAAAATCACTTTCAATGCCATCGCTGAAGATGACCCCATCCTCGGGCATTTTGGATTCAAGCAGTAAGGTGTTTTGTCCGGTTATCTGGCCGAATACCAGGTCTGTCGTACTGGTCCGGCTTGGGAACGGCTCACGGACGGTAAAGTAGAGAGAGTCAGCTTCCCAGGCAAAGCCGGTGGGATTCTGCATCTGGATCTCCTTGCCCGCCAGGGCCTGAACAATGCCTTGGGCACCGGTGACCAGGCTTTTCAGCCAACCGGTGGAGCCCAGTCCGGTGGAGACGATGATCCCGCTTGACGAGTGATTCTCTCGCACTTTGCCGACCTGGATGGTATAGCGGATCGAGGTATGGGAGCGGGGCCCGATGAACAGGTCATTCACCCCGTAGAGCACCTGGCCGTCGTTCAACGTTGCCTTGGCCATGCTGACTTCCTGGATGGCCCTTTTCCTTGTCAAAGCTTCCGGGACAATCATGGCCAGATCTTCAACTGTAAAGGGAAGCAGGATGCCGTCCCAGCGGCCCGGCTCGGGATTGACGCCGATGACCGGCTGGCCGTCAAGATACTTCATGGTGTTGGCCACCAGCCCGTCCTGGCCCAGGACAATAACCATGTCCCTGGGGCCAAAGACGAAGTTGGGGAGAAAATAGCGGTCCAGGGCCTGGACTTGGCCCCAGGTTTTCAGGTGGGCGGTTGCGGTCCGCACTGCCAGAGCATACTGCTCATGTTCATTCAGGTAATCGTCAAAGTCAGCGCCTGAGTGTTCAATGTAAAATCTGGCCTGCTCCAGGGTGTTGAACCGGGCAATCAGCTCATCCAGCCGGGTCTTCCGGGTAATGAGAATGATTTTATTGTCAGTTGTTGGCGCCATATTGGCTACGGTCCTCCATGAGTTCCCGGAGCAGGTCCGGAGATACATTGAGCTGGCCTATCTTGTCGGCATTTTCCGCCATGCTCTGGAAAGATTGAGCAATGAGCTGGCTCGGGTTCATGCCGACGCTGGCCAGGGACTGCAGTGTTTTGGTGTCGAGCTTGGCCAGAGGCTTGACAACGGCAGCCAGGGCATATTCCTTGGCATCGGCCTCTGTTTTGGCGTTGTCCCCAGCCCGTTCCACCAGCGCCTTTCTTTTTTCTTCCAGGTCAATATCCGCCTCCAGCTTCTGGTCCATGATCTGTGAACGCATGCGCTGTACGGATTTTTCCGCTGCCATTTTTTCTTCCTTGACCTGCCGCTTTTTCTTTTCCACCGCGATTTCGGTGTTAAGCTCGCTTTCCTTCACGGCCCGTTCCTGCTCAACGGCAGCCTTGCGGCGGCTATAGATCGCCTCATCCGCCTCAAGCAACAGCTGCTCCCTGGCTTCCGCTTCAAGGGCCCGGGCGGTTTCGGGTGCGGGTTTGACGGCAAGGATAGAGACCCCAAGGATTTCCAGGCCGAGGCGGATTATTTCAGGGGCAGTGCACACAGCCTCAAAAACCTGGTCGCCAACTTCATCTGAAGAAACAAGGGCCTGCCGGAGTAACCGCTTTTGGACTTCGCCCCGCACCTGCACCTGGATAACCTGCAGGATCCGTTGCGGCAATTTTTCCGCATCCTCTGCCAGATATCTCCTGCCGTTCGGAGACAGGCTGAAGTTCAGGAGGGCCGCTATTTTTTCCGGCTCGGCAATGCGGTAGGTCACATATCCCTGCACCGTAATTTCCTGGTGGTCAGCGGTGCTTTCCGCAAAGATAAAGGGGATTTCATTGCTCTCCAGGGGCACCGCCACCAGGGAGGTGGTGGGGGCAAAATAACAGAACGAAAGTCCGGCGCCCTGACGCTTTATGGTGCCATTGCTGTACTGCATCAGATAGGTTGTTGGCTGGGCTTTAATGTAGTTGATTCCAAACATGGTACACCTCCTTATCTCAGGGAGTTCATGGGGTGGTTTCTAAATCTCAAAATTGAAGCCATCCCGGACAAGCTTTTCATACTTCTGCTTGTTAAAGCTGTATAGTCGCGCCGCCCGATGGGCCACATCCTGTTGGATTTCATCAAGTTCGACGAGAATTTTCATTTTGAGGATCTTTTTGCGAAAGTTCCGTTTATCAAGTGAACGCTCGAGAATGGTCTCGTACAGTTTTTGGAGCTGGGTGAGTGTAAACTTGGGCGGCAAGAGTTCAAAACCGATGGGCTGATAGCGCACCTTGCCCTTGAGCCGGGTCAGGGCCGTATCCAGAATCTGGTCGTGATCAAAGGCCAGGCCCGGTATGTCGGTAACCGAAAACCAGGCGACATCTTTGGCGTCTGTGGCGGCCCGCACCCTATGGTCACTAATGTTGACCAGGGCATAATAGGTCACCGTAATGACGCGCTCCCTGGGGTCGCGGCCCACCTCGCCAAAGGTGTAGAGCTGCTCAAGAAAGATATTCGAGAGACCGGCCTCTTCAAACAGTTCGCGACGGGCGGCTTCCTCAAGGTTTTCCTCAAGGCGGACAAAACCGCCGGGCAGAGCCCACCTACCTTGAAAGGGGTCGAGGTTGCGTTTGATCAGCAGGACTTTCAGGTCCTCCTCATCCAGACCAAAAACCACACAGTCAACAGTCACGGCTGGGTGGGGATATTCATATGAAACTGGCATGGCATGCTCCCTTAGTGTTCATTTTACACTTTTACTTTAGTGTCAGTTTGACACTAAGTCAAGGAAAATTATTGCCCCTTCATGTTCAATACAACCGGTTGCTCTTTCATCCCCTGTTTGAAGGGCGTGATCAAGGAGATATGGGAGGTCGATCTCTGGGAGTGCCCGCGTGTGCCGCCAGGCAAATACCCTGGGGCATAAATATGAGGTTGTGTAATCAGGTAGGAGGGGTGGTGCCTCTATAGCAGGCTCAGGTTATCTGTTTTCGGCAATATGTTGCAAAGGTGAAGATGGAGGAGCGTTTAACTGAAAAATGTTGGTATGGGGTCAAGGCGTTGCTGGGTGGCCTGAAAAAAGTGATTTTTTGGCAGCGATTACAAAGAAGCTTGCCACCTGTGTCGCAAGTCTACAGAGGCCCGTGCTGTCAGTGGTCGGATGAGGCGCTAAGGATGGCCAGGCACAAGATCAAGAAGGGCCCCTGGGTTCCCTCACTGCTCGCCATCGCTTTCCTGGCTGTCTGGATCTTTTAAGAAGTTGATCATGAACTGGCAGCCAAAGACCATGGCCGCCACAAAGAGAAAAACCAGCAGCCAGTCGAGCAGACCGCTAATATGGCGAAGTATCCATTCTTCCATCTAGAAACTCCATGTAGGGAAAAGGCCAATGTCAGCGAATGGCCTTACCCACCGTAATTTCGTATTTTTTAAGCTGCTTCCACAGGGTCACTCTGCTTATGCCGAGGATGCGGGCCGCCTCTGATTTGTTGCCGCCTGTTTGCTTTAAGGTGTCGAGCAGGAGTTGGCGCCGATCACTGCTCGGGTCACTTCTAAAGGTGCCTGGACTGGCTGGTTTGCCGTCTGCACTGGTAAAGTGGAGGGGCAGGTGGTCCGGGGTGATGGTGCCGCCGGGGCAGATGACAAAGGCGTATTCAATAACATTGATAAGCTCCCTGATGTTGCCGGGCCAGGGATAGGTAACCATGAGGTCCAGGGCAGCCTTATTAATGGCTTTGATATCCTTGCCTGTTTTCAAGCGGGCCCGATCAAGAAAGGTCTCGATGAGCCTGGGTACGTCTTCCTGGCGTTTACGCAGGGGGGGCAAGATGATAGGGATAACGCCGATGCGGTAATAGAGGTCGTCGCGGAACTTCTCTTCGCCCATGAGTTTGCCGAGATCCTTGTTGGTGGCGGCAATAATCCGGACATCAATGGCAATGGGATGATGGTCGCCAACCCTTTCAATCTCCTGCTCCTGGAGAACCCGGAGTAACTTGGTCTGGGTGGCAAGGGGCAGGTCGCCTATCTCGTCAAGAAAGATGACGCCATTATTTGCCGCTTCAAAGCGGCCTACCCTGGTGCGGTCTGCGCCTGTGAAGGCCCCTTTGATATGGCCGAAAAGTTCGCTCTCCAGCAGGTTCTCGTTGAGGGCCGCACAGTTAACCTTAATAAGGGAGGCGTCTTTTCTCTTGCTTAACTTATGGATGGCGCTTGCCACCAGCTCCTTTCCTGTGCCGCTCTCGCCGTAGATCACCACCGGCGCGTCAGACTGGGCCGCACTCTTTATTAGCTCAAAGACCTGCGTCATGGCCAGGCTTTTGCCAATAATGCCGTGGAAACCATCATCCTTGGCAATATGATTGCGTAGGTCGGTGATAACCCGTTCCTGGGTGACAAGGGCGGTGAGGTCGGTGAGGTTTTCAACACCTGCCACTATCTGGCCGCTTTCGTCGGTGAGAACGGTGGCATTTTTCAGGACGTTGACCCGACTGCCGTCCTTGCGTTTGAAGGTGCATTTGAGATTTCTAACGTCACCTTTTTGGAAAAGAGCGCAATGTTTATTGCCCTCTTTTTGGCGTTGATCTATGCAACTATTACATTCGAGAAAATCACAACGTTTACCAACCAGTTCTTCGCGCTTGTAGAGAAGGAGCTCTTCCATAGCTGCGTTAACAAAGAGGATTTTCCCTGTGGGGTCAACGAGCATCAACCCTTCAGTCATCTTGTCAATGACATCTTTCCAGTTGTTGCAAAAATAATCTTCAAAAACGGTATGTTGGGGCATTGAATTCTCCACTCTTTTTCATCTCAGGTGAACAGCATCTGCCAATTTAAAACAAATGTTAACAAAATGCTAACGTTAATTTTGCGTTAACACTGTTTGCGCTTTTGTTAACTGTTTCTGTTAACTTTATCCACTGTTTAAAACTGGAATGACGGCACAACAGCACCTTGGCGCACTGGCACGTTCCTTGCTGGTATATAGTCGTGTGCTGGTGTCGGGAGTCCTTTTGTTTGTGAAGGGCGAAGAGCAAGCCGACCATTCCTGCCTCGTTTTAGTGCAGAAAATGGAATAAGAAAAACTACCTATGTCGTGCCAGCCGGCTTAAGTAGAACGAATTACTTACTTGGGGAGAGAAGTATGAAAAAGTATATGATTTTATCCACGGCAGCTTTGGCCCTATTGGCCGGGGCATCCATGGTAACCGCCAACGACCATCATGAGATCACCGGGCCCTTTGCCACTCCTATGGATGTGACAAAAAAATGCCTCGAGTGCCATGAGGATGCCTCCAAACAGATGATGGCAACCAGTCATTGGACATGGGAAAGCGAGCAGGTTGTTAACGGCAAGAAGATGAAGCGCGGTAAGAAAAATGCCATGAACAATTTCTGTATCTCCATTAACTCCAACTGGCCCCGCTGTACCAGCTGTCATGTGAGCTATGGCTGGAAGGATGCCAGCTTCGATTTCAGTGATGAGTCTCGGGTTGATTGCCTTGTCTGTCATGACACCACGGGTACCTATAAGAAGCCGGGTGCCGGTGCTGGTATGCCCGCAGGTTATACCGGTAAGGCCAGCATGGACAAGAAGCCTGTCGATCTTGTTAAGGTGGCCCAGAATGTCGGCAAGCCTGAGCGTGACGACTGTCTGCGCTGCCACGCTAACGGCGGTGGTGGTAACAATGTTAAGCATGGTGACATTGACACCTCGCTGATCAAGCCCACCAAGGCCGTGGACTTCCATATGGGTACCGACAGCCTCAATTTTGCCTGTCAGGAATGTCATACCACAAGCGAGCACCAGATCGCTGGTAACTCCCTTATTGTATCTCCGGGCGGCAACACACCGGTCACCTGTGAAGGATGTCATGATGCAACTCCCCATGGCGAGTCTATTCTGAACAACCATGCCAAGACCGTTGCCTGTCAGACCTGTCATATTCCAACCTTTGCCAAAGTTCATGGCACCAAGATGAGCTGGGACTGGTCTCAGGCCAAGAAACTGCCCAAGGACAAGCAGGTTGAGAAGGAGCATGGCCACAAGGTGTTTATCGCCAAGAAGGGGCGTTTTACCTATGAGGATAATGTCACCCCTACTTACCGCTGGTATAACGGTACGGCCGGGGCGTACAACTTGGGTGATAAGATTAACCCCAAGAAGGTTACTAAGCTCAACTACCCCTTAGGTAACAAGAAGGACAAGAATGCTAAGATCATGCCGTTCAAGATTCACACCGGCAAGCAGATCTATGACAGCAAGAACAAGTATTTTGTTACCCCCAAGGTCTTTGGCTTCAAGGGCGACAAAGAGGCATTCTGGAAAAACTTTGACTGGGTGAAGGCAGCCACCGCTGGTATGAAGGCCACCGGTCTTCCATTCTCCGGCGAGTATGATTTTGCCCCCACCGAGACCTACTGGCCCATTAACCATATGGTTAACAGCAAGGAAGGCTCGCTGCAATGTCTTGACTGCCATGGCGACAAAGGCCGTCTTGACTGGAAAGCTCTTGGCTATAAGGGCGATCCAATGGTGAAAAGAGGAGCAGCTCGTTTCTAAGAGTTTCTTTTTTTACCCCTCCTGCCTTTTAGGCAGGGATGAGTACCCATGAAACAAAAAAGCCAGGGCATTTTGCCCTGGCTTTTTTGTTGGTATTTTGTATGGTGGGGCTGGTTTTGTGAGGCAAAACTACAATTTTTCACCCCCTAAGCAGGGAAAAAAAGAAATAGGTAAGAGAAAATGGCTGAAAACATTGAAGAATTGACCATCGACTTTGAGGAAGATGGCATCCTGGTTTGGAAGGAAATTGACAAGGTTGTCCTCACCAAGGGAGCCTGGAGCACCATTATTTTTCGGTACCAGCAATGGGACAAGAAGAAAGAGGAGTATGGCCCGGATCGTTACACCATCAGGCGCTATCAAAAAAGGGATGGTGAATATCAGAAGAAGTCACACTTCAATATCTCCAGCCCGGCCCAGGCCCAGAAGATCGTTGATGCATTACAGGGATGGCTGGACTGAAAAAGCAGAAATAAGAATGTGAGAAATAAGAATTTAAGAAGAAGGTACTTTTCTTAATTAACAACTCTTCCTTCTACTTATTTCTCACATTCTTATTGCTCAAATTCTTAAAAGTGGATGCCTCACTTTTAACCTTTAGTAAAATTTTTCACCCTGCCGCTGCCCTGCCAGCCGGCCTCCCGGATTTCCCTGGTCAGTTCGGCTGTTACTTCCCACTTGTTCAAGGGGCTGATCAGGTAAAGTCCGTCGACAAAATCTGAAACATCACCCATCAGCTGTCTGGTGTAGTCCAGGGCGCATTTGCGTTGGTCCTCCACCTTTTCATATTGCCAAAGCTTTTTGCGTAAGCTCTCCGGAATGGAGATGCCGGGCACCTCATTATGGAGGAAGTCGGCATTGCGGGCTGAGATGAGCGGGAAGATGCCGGGCAGGATGAGAAGGTCAAGATGGTTGACCGCCTCCATCATCTGCTCGATTTCAGCGGAATCAAAGATGGGCTGGGTCATAACAAATTTCAGGCCCAGTTCTGCTTTACGCTCTAGGCGTCTGATCTGCACCTCCGGCCGAGACGGTCTGAAGGAAAAGGCGCCGCCAATGGAAAAATTGGTCTCTGTCTTCATGGCCTTGCCGGCCAGATTATGACCCTGGTTGAAAAGGTCAATCATCCTGATCAGACCAAAGGACTTAAGATCAAAGACACCACTGGTGCCGGGCTGGTCGCTGGAGGTGGCCGGGTCGCCGGTAATGGCCAGAATGCCGCTGATTCCAAGAAGATGGGCACCCATGATCTGTGACTGCAGGCCGAGGATATTTCGATCCCGGCAGGTCAGATGGATAATGGTCTGGATAGCCAATTTTTCATGGATGAGGTGGGCCAGGGACAGGTTGTCGGCCCGCAGAATAGCCAAAGGATTTTCGCCAAGGGAAATTGCGTTGGCGCCGCTTTCTTTCAGTACCCGCGCCCCCTCAATAACGCCATCCACAGCAAGGTGGGTGGGAGGGTCAAGCTCGACAATAATGGGGAGTTGATCTCCAGGCAGGTTTTCTAACAAGGCACCATTAATATGGCTCGCCTTCTTTTCTGCGCTTTTCTGGCTGCTATCGCCCTGGATGTCGGCTGAACGAACCAAGGGACGTCTTTTAATTTTTAGGTGCTGCTGGAATTCGTGGATGTGCGATGGTGTGGTACCGCAGCAGCCCCCCAGCAACCGTGCCCCTAATTTCATCATTTCCGCCAGGGCCTTGACCATGTAGGCAGGCTCGGCTGGATAGACCATGCGATGGCCGACAATCTCGGGAAAGCCGGCGTTGGGAAAGGCGGACAGAGGGACCTGGTCGCGCAGGGGCGAAAGGTGCTCAATGGCGCTAAGCAGTGATGAGACACCGCGGCCACAATTGCCGCCCACCACGTTGGCACCTGCTGCCAAAGCGGCTTCGCCACAGGTGAGGGCATCGACTCCTGCTGCAGTTTTCCCACCGGAGGGGTAGGCCATCTGGGCAACTATGGCAATACCGGTCAAGGTCCGGGCCGTATTAAGGGCCAGCACCAATTCGTCAAGATGGGTGAAGGTCTCAAAAAGGAGAAGGTCAACCTCGCCCTCGAGCAGCACCTCAATCTGTTCGCGGAAGATACCCTGCAGGCTCTCTTCGTCGGCCTCGCCGGTGGATAGGGGAAAATCCATCCCGGAAGGACCTATGGAGCCAGCCACATAAACGTCTTGACCGGCAGCCCGCTTGGCCAGTTGCACCCCGGCCAGGTTAATATCGCGGATCTTACTGTCTAAACCAGACTCCTGAAGTTTATAGCGGTTAGCGCCAAAGGTGTTGGTCTCAATGAGTTGGCTGCCGGCCCGGATATACTCCTCATGGATGGAGTAGATCAGATCCGGTTCGCTGAGGTTCAGTCTTTCGGTGTCTTTGCCGAGCTCAAGGCCTTTGCTGTAGAGATAGGTGCCAATGGCGCCGTCGCCAAGAAGGACCTTGTCGCGCAGATAATCGGTAAAGTTGGGTTTCATATTTTTTACTCAGAGTACAGGCAGTGGTTGATTTATTTTCAGGCACCATAACATCTCTCCGGTTAACAGCAAAGAATGAAGAGCCCTGAAGCCTCGGATTAACGTCGATCAGGAACGGTGATGGTGATGGCGTTTCGTGAGGCAGGGCGATCTGTCTGATCTTTTTTACGTTTTCCTGGGTTGGGGGTGGTGATGGCAATGCCGGTGCGGGGTTTAGCAGGCTGAGAAGCCGTCTTTTTCTTGGCGGCGCTTGGCGAGAGTGTTTTTGGGACAGCGCTTTTTTTATGCTGGCTGCTGATTGCCGTTTGCCCAGCATCCACCTCAAGTGATGGCTCATCAGCCCTTAAAAGGAAAAAAAGGACAATGACAATAAATGCCGCAGCAAAGCCTATGGAGATGGGCAGGGAATGGTGTTTGATCTTATCCAGGATCGCTTGTTGCGGGGCAGGTTTCAGACCTGGCTCATAGAGAGTAGCCTCCTGGTCAGAATTTGCTCTGCCATGGCAAGCCAGGGTGACAAGGGTGGAGTCTACCTTGCTAAAGGCCCTGTCAAGGGCGGCACCAAAATCTGCGCCGTTTTGAAAACGAATATCCGGATTCTTGGCCAGGCAGGTCTGGATGAGGTTGTCCAAGGGGGCTGGAAGGCGGTTGTCAAGCTGGGAAGGCTTGGGCGGCATGATGTTAACCACCTGGTGCATAATGGTGGTCATGGAGGAGCCTGCAAAGGGTTTGCGGCCGGTGAGAAGCTGGTACAGGATAATGCCGGCTGAAAACAGATCGCTGCGCTGGTCTACTTCTTCACCGCTGAAAAGTTCCGGCGCCATATAAGAAGGTGTTCCCATCACACTGCCTGCCATGGTCAGGCTGGAAGATTCCAGGCGGGCAATACCAAAGTCCATAATCTTCAGGGTGCCGTCTTGGGCAAAGATGAGGTTGTCCGGTTTAATGTCCCGGTGGACGATACCGCTGCGGTGGGCGTAGTGCAGCCCCGTGACAAGTTGCCTGATGATATCGGCCACCTCAGCCAGGGTGAAGCTCTGTTTGTCTTTTAAAACCTCCTTGAGGCTTTTTCCCTCGACATACTCCATGGCGATAAAGGCCGTGTCGTTCTCCTCTCCATACTCATAGACCGTAACGATATTAGGATGGATGAGGCGCCCGGCTGCTTGGGCCTCGCGTCTAAAGCGGCCCAGGGCCTCAGTCAGCTCGTCATCGTCAAAAGCGGCCTTACGAATAATCTTAAGGGCAACCGGCCGCTGGATAAGAGGATCAAGACCTTTATAGACAACCCCCATGGCCCCGCGGCCCAGAAGACCTAGGACGGTGTATTTGCCGATGCGTTGAGGGAGGTTGTTTTCTGCCATTTTTTCAAAAATGTTTGGGTGACATCAAGAATAGCGGTGCACTTTTTACTTCAGTGTAGCACAGGTGGCAGAGGAAGGAGCATGGCAAAATTATGGGCAACTTTTTTTATCCATGGCTGATACGTGTTGCAGGTCAGCTCCACAGGGATACTGGAAGACCCGGAGGCCAAATTCCGGAATTATTGCCAGCAGGTGATCGAAGATATCAGCCTGGATTCTTTCATAGTTGGCCCAAACCTTGTCTTTGGAAAAAACATAGACCTCAAGGGGGAGGCCCTGTGAGGTAGGCGCCAGATGGCGAATAAGGAAGGTCAGCTCGGTGCTGATATTTTCATTGCTCCGTAAATAGGCCTCCACATAGGCCCGGAAGATTCCCAGGTTGGTTTGTCGGCGGCCATTGCATGTCTGGTCAGGGTGCTGGGCGTTATGGGCGGCAATCTCCTCTTTCTTTGTGGCTAAGTAGTTGTGGAGGACTTGGAATTTTTGCAGGTGGCCAAGCATCTCAGGGCTGCAGAAGGTCACCGTATTCATGTCAATATAGAGACAGCGCTTAATGCGTCTGCCCCCAGACTCCGCCATACCACGCCAGTTCTGGAAGGAGTCTTCCATGAAGGCATAGGTGGGGATGGAGGTGTATGTGTTGTCCCAATTTCTGACCCGGACGGTATGCAGGGAGATGTCTTCCACATCGCCGTCCGCCCCAAATTTCTCCATGGTGATCCAGTCCCCCACCTGCATCATGTTATTATTGGTGAGCTGTAAATTGGCGACAAAGCCCAGCAGCGAGGTGCGAAATATCAGGAGAAAGACAGCGGTCAGGCCGCCGAGGACACTCAAGATCCCCCAGGCTGATTGATCAGCAATGATGGCCACGATGAAAATAGCGGCCAAAACATAGAAGATGATCTGCAGGGCATCGAGATAACTGCGGATGGGTCGATTTTTGGCCCGGCCCGAAGAGGCATAGATGGTCTGTATCGCCTGCAGGAGGGAGTTAAAGATGCCAACGGTAATCAAGACCAGGGAGGCAATGATAAGGCGTTTGAAAAGCGCTAAAAAGGCCGGCTGGCTGGCAAAAAGGAGGTCAACGGCACTGTAACAGCCAAGCAGAGGCACAAGCAGGGTCAGGCGCTTGAAAAAACCGACATGGGCAAGGGTATCATCCCAATGGAGACTGGTTCTAAAAACAAGCTTTTCGAACCAGGGGGCCAGGAAACGGCGGGCAATCCAGGAGAGCAAGAATCCAAGAACGATCAGGAGAACAACAGCCGTGGCAAAATTAATGGCCTCAATGAAAAAAGGAGAGATATCCTGTTCCTGGAGCCAGTTGTTGAGGGGGTGCAAAAGAGTCATGGTTTCTTGCGTGGTGGGAAGAGGTGATAAGCCGTAGCGGCTGCGATTGTATTTAAGATACGGGAGGATTTTCTGAAAAGCAAATAGAATGGCGCTGTTAGATTGGGATTACCTATTGTGTTTATTTGTCTTTATACACTATTTTAGAAGCTGAAATTATTTGGTTTTTTGCAGGTGAAGGTCTTTTGTCTCAGGCCAGAAATTATGTCGATGGTGACAAATTATGTCAAAGCAGGTTCTAAACTGTGTGGGGCTTCCATGCCCGCAACCGGTCATACAGACGAAGGACACCCTGGCAGAAATGGCAGAAGGGGAGCTTCTTGTCATCGTCGATAATGAGGCTTCCCGCGATAATGTCAGGCGCTTTGCCGAGAGTCAGGGCCATGGCGTTGTCATATCCCCGGCGGCAGATAACTTTGAACTGTTGGTTTCCATTGGCGCGGGTGGCGAAATTCAGGACGAACCAGCCGTTGAATGTCCTCTGCCAGGGGGTAAAAAACGTATTGTTGTCCATATCTCCTCTGAATTCATGGGACGGGGCGATGATGGGCTCGGGGCCCGGTTGATGCTCGCCTATTTTGATACCCTGGCCCAGTTTGCCGAAAATATCACCCATGTTACCCTGGTAAACTCCGGGGTAAAACTTATTGCCCAGGGCTCGCCGGTGCTGGCCGAGGCCCAGGAGCTGGAAAAGCTGGGGGTTCAGTTTGTGGCCTGCGGCGTCTGCCTCAAACATTTTGGTTTGGATGATAAGGTTGAGGTTGGCCTTGTCTCCAACATGTACTCCATCCTAGCCGCCCAAAAAGAGGCGGACCTGCTCCTGCGCCCCTAAAATGATGTGTGCTGTTATGCAGCCTTCCATGTAACAGCCCCACCTGCTTATCTTGCCGCTTTTCAGGCGTTGGGCGCCAGTAAAAACTCCTGTAGCTCATTTAGGGTGACGAAGGTCTTTGTCGCTCCAGCCTCCTCAAGTTCTTTGTGGCTTCCAAAACCCCAGAGTACCCCATAGCTTTGTATCTTATTGGCCCGGGCACCGACAATATCGTGGCTGCGATCACCGATCATGATGGTCTCTGCCGCCGACAATGTATGGCGCTGGATAATCTCGGCAATGAGGTTTCCCTTGTCTCCTGATTGGCGACCACCTGCCCCGATTATGTCGGTAAAGAAACTATCGATCTGAAAATGGCGAAGGATTTTTCGGGCAAATTCTTCCTTCTTGGCAGTGGCCACAAAGAGCTGCCAGCCTCCCTGGTGTAGGGATTTTAAGAAGAGAGAGACTCCTGGGTAGAGAATGTTTTCAAAGAGGCCGCCCTTGCCGTAGCAGGCACGAAAGGCATCTACGGCTCCGGCCACCTTCTTGACATCCGTAGTGTCGAGAAGCTGGCTAAAACTCGCCTCCAAGGGCGGGCCGATACAGGCCGTAAGCTCATCATGACTTGCAGGGCCCCTTTTTAAGGAGGCTAATGTCCGGTTGAAACAGTTGAAAATACCCTGGCGTGGATCACTGAGGGTGCCGTCAAGGTCGAACAGGATGTTGCTGTGGCATGAGAACAAGGAGTTGGCCATTGTTTACTTCTGCAAGGGTAAGGGTATGGGCAGATTTACATAAGGTTGAGGTTGGCACAAATTTGCTTGATGAAACCACTCAGCCTTTTGGCTCGGTAACAGAGGCCACAGACCGTATTGCCATGTTGATTTCAGAAATTACCAGCTCGGCAACTGAGCAGGCCTCAGCATTATCCCAGATGAATGGCTTTCTGCAGGAAACTGAAAATGTTGCCCAGTCCAATGCCGGTGCAGCGGAAGAGGCGGCAGTCGCCTCGGAGGAGCTCACCGGTCAGGCCGCCATGATGAAGAGCTTTGTTGGCGATCTCTTAGCCTTTGTGGAAGGCAGAGGTGGTGCCGTAGGAGCTGCGCCGTTAATGGCAGCAAGCAGGAGGACTGTTGCCGCTTCTCAGCCTGCAGCACCGAATATGGGTCTCCCATCCGCCCCTCGTAGTGCTTCCAGACCAGAGGCCAAAGCTGCCACAAATGCGGCCGAAAACATTAAATCTTTTGCTGACCATGATTTTGAGGATTTTTAGTTTTTAGGTGCTCAAATGGAGGACCCCGCATTTAAGAATGTTTGGGTGGGAGCCCGGCCCTCCGGGCGATAGTTGCCAGCTGCCAATGGTCTCTGTTTTATCGCCCGGAGGGCCGGGCTCCTACAGTGAGTATTTCCAATAAAAAAAGGCTGCCGAAACGGCAGCCTTTTTTTATTGGTGATGTTCAGTTGTCAACCGTTAAACGGTGAGGTCGTCCCGCACAGTTTTGCGAGGGCCACCGTGGGTGGTGGTGGACCAATCCCGAATAGGGGCGATACGATCCATACCTTCGGCCTGGCCGATACGGTTCATCCGGTCATGGATGGACTGCCAGATACATTCAACTGAGGAGTGGATCTCGCAGCTACCGCCAACAGAACCGCCGCAGGGGCCGTTCATCAGACTCTTAGCGCAGCGCACCACAGGGCAGAGACCACCTGTGAGATGAAGAACGCAGTCACCGCAACCGCCGCATTGTTCGGCCCAGATACCCTGTTCAGCAGAACCACCCATAAAAGAGGTGTTCAGTGCTGGATAAACGGTATCCTTGGGGCGAAGGTTGGCGATGAAGTTCACGCCCACGCCGCAGGCGGTTGATACAATGGCGTCATACTTGCCTTTCCATTGGTCAATGCTATCGATATATTCCTTATCACACTGGCGAACCAGAGAGTCGGTGGTGACCTTGGCCTTTTTTCCTTCCTTTTTAAGACCAATACGAATTAGGGAGGCGAGAATTTCCGCCTCGCGTTCACCTCCGGCGGAGCAGACAGAAACACAGCCCCGGCAGGCCAGAACAAGAATTTTTTTGGCATCCTTAACCATGTCAAGGATTTCACCCATGGGTTTACGTTCAGCAATAATCATTTTGAGCCTCCCTCAAAAGCAGGGCCAATGGCGGTAATGCGCTTATTCATTAACTGGGCTGCCTCGATAAATTCGTGATGGAAACCGCGCTCACTGTGGAACATTTCAGCCCGGTCTTCGCCCAGTCCAAGTTCCTGCAATGATTTTTTCAGTGCCAGAACACGTTTAGCGGCCCTTTCGCTGCCTTTTTTGTTGTGACATTCGTTAAGGGGGCAGCCCACGAAGAAAACAGCGTCAGCACCTTCTTCAAAAGCCTTGAGCAGGGTGGTCTCCTGCAGTTTTCCACCGCAAACCAGGCGATTGATGGTGACATTTTCAGGCATGCCATCGGCCTTCAGGGCCTCTGCTCCTTCAGCAAGGCTCTGCTGGGAGGTGTAATGGCAACAAAATGCTTGGATATTTGGAGTAAAGCTCATCTAACTCTCCGTAAAAAAAGTAACCCGCAAAGCGGGGAGTTAATCATTTAGTGCTGACTATCAGCCGGCAGCAGCGATGAGGCGTTCGTCCTCACCCTGGTTTTGCTGGATGGCCTGGGCCGGGCATTCGGTTACGCAGATTCCACAGCCCCGGCATTTTTCAGCGTCGATAAAGGCAACGCCCTTGTCATCAATGGCCGGAGCTTCAAATGGGCAGACCCTGACACAGGTAAGGCAGGAAACGCATTGGTCACGCTCGACCCAGGCGATCTTACCTTTTTCACGCAGATCCTGCTCGCTGATAATGCCCTCTTTCATGGCCATTTTTTGAATGGCTGTCATGATAGCAGCAAAGCGCACGTTCTGAGGGCAGACAAAGATACAACCCTGGCATTGAGAACAGTACCAAAGCAGGTCGGCCTGGAGGACCTGATCTTTCAAGCCCATACGGACCATGTGGATGATCTTGCGGGGGTCAAATTCAGGGATGGCCTGACTGACGGGGCAGGCGCCGCTACAGGCCCCACATGAAAAGCAAGAGTTGAGATATTCACCACCGGGAAGAGCTGTTATTTCAGCACCAAAGGCGGCATTGATCTCTTTATTGGTGATTGCCATAATTTCCTCGTTAAAAACTAATCAAATAAAATTTGAAGATTATTTTTTGCATAGACAGTGCAGTGACTTACTGTGATACACGACCCTTCAAGAAGCTCGGGGGTAGGTATGGAGTACACTCACTGAGTGTGTCGAGTTTCTGCCACTCCCAGCGGTTGGCGAAGGGAAAAGGCAGAGGAAGAAGCTACCAGAAGCGAGCCCTCTTTGTCAAGTTAATCTCAAGGTGTAATAGTTCTGTTTCTCCCTTAATTTAGGTAGTTGTACGGGCCTTTGTGCCTTGCAGTTGAACGCTCTCAAAGAATAATAGGCTTAAACCAGGAGGCGAAACTCACCCTTGCCAAGGAGGTCGTGGAGATGGAGCAGGCCGCAGAGATTACCTTTGGAGTCGGTCACCGGTAGGGCAGTGACTTCATGGCGTTGCATAATGCTGAGGGCATCGGCAGCCAACAGGCTTTCATCAATGGTCTTTGGCGAAGCTGTCATCACCTGGCTGGATGTGATATCAACCAAGTCAGTTTTATTGGCGCTGATCAGGCGGCGGATATCGCCATCTGTGATAATGCCGCGCAGGCCGTCATCGTTAAGAACAAGGACAGCACCGATATTTTTTTCATTAAGAATGGCAACAGCCTCAGCAAAGCTTGTGAGTGGGGAAACAATGGGCATCTCTGCGCCAGTCATCATTACCTCGGACACCTTTACCTTGAGCCGTTCCCCCAGGCTGCCTCCTGGATGATTTTTGCGGAAATCGCTGGCGGCAAAATTCTTTCTATCAATAAGGACAACGGCCAGAGCATCGCCAATGGCCAAGGCGGCAGTTGTGCTCGAGGTGGGAGCAAGGCCAAGAGGGCAGGCCTCCTTGGGTACAGCAGCGCGCAGGGTGGCATCGGCAAAACCAGACAGAGTGGAAGCACCGTTGCCGGTGAGGGCGATGGTCTTCACCCCCCTGTTTTTGAGAGTGGGCATCAACAGGTTGAGTTCCGAAGTTTCGCCACTGTATGAAATAGCTAATACCACATCCTGGGGATCAACAATGCCCAGGTCGCCATGCATGGCCTCCACTGGGTGAAGGAAGAGGGCTGGGGTGCCGGTGGAATTAAGGGTGGCAGCAATTTTTTGGCCAATAATGCCTGATTTGCCAATGCCGGTGATGATGAGCCGGGTGGGGCAGGCCAGAATAAGTTCAATGGCCTTGTCGAAATCGGCATCTAGCTGGTCAATGACAGCGGTGATACCTTCTGCTTCGATCTGCAAAACCTCTTTGGCGCGGACAAGTGAAGACATTTTTTGTTGATAAATAAAAAAGTTAAGGGAGTTAGAGTCGTTATAGGAGGTAAAGAAGAGGTGTCATACGCTATTTTTTTTACCTTCTCTTAATTTTCTACATTCGCTGATGCGATAGCATCAGCCACAGCCACACCCCAAGGTATTTTTGTGGAAATTGAGGTCCGGCGCCACTGGATATTCTCCATTAAAGCAGGCCAGGCAAAAGGCGTCTTTTGGCATGCCGGAGGCTTCTACAAGACCATCAACGGTTAAGTAGTAGAGGGTGTCAAGATCAAGGTACTGGCGGATCTCCTCTATGGACTTTTGGGCGGCAATGAGCTGGCTACGATCAGGGAAATCAATACCGTAATAACAGGGATTACGGGTGGGCGGGCAGCTGATAAGCATGTGCACCTCTTTGGCGCCGGCCTTGCGCAATGATTTGACCCGGCTTCGCCCGGTGGTGCCGCGGATAATGGAGTCTTCGATGATAATAACCCGCTTTCCCTCTAAAAAAGAACGAACTGGATTGAGTTTCACCCGCACCGAAAAGTCGCGCATGGATTGAGAAGGCTGGATAAAGGTCCGGCCCACGTAATGGTTGCGGATGACGCCAAACTCCAGAGGAATTCCTGAGGCCTGGGAGTAGCCAATCGCCGCATAGTTGCCGGAATCTGGAAAGGGCATGACGAAATCAGCATCAATCTTGCATTCTCTGGCCAGGATCTCTCCTGTGCGTTTGCGGTAATTATAGACATTGAGCCCGAAGATATCGCTGTCTGGCCGGGCAAAATAGACCTGTTCAAAGATACAGAAGCTTGATTTTTGTTTCCCCTGGGGGAAAAAAGACTCAATGCCTTCCTCGCTGATAATCAGGGCCTCGCCCGGTTCAACATCACGGACATAGTCGGCCTCAATGAGATCAAGGGCACAGGTCTCAGAGGCAAGGACATGGCCGCCGTTGGGGAGTTTGCCGAGGCAAAGAGGCCGAAAACCCTGGGGGTCGCGCATGGCCACCATGTGGGTGCGGGTCATGAGCAGAATGGAGTAGGCCCCCTTGATCTGGCAGGCCACCTCGTGGACGGCCTCTTTCAGGCCTTTACTGCAGCACTCTCTGGCCATGAGGTGGACTACGGCCTCACTGTCCATGGTGGATTGAAAAATGGAGCCTTTTTCTTCAAGTGTATCGCGGAGTTTGCGGATGTTTACCAGGTTGCCGTTATGGGCCACGGCAAAGGTCTCACCACGATGGTTGGCGGTAAAGGGCTGGGCATTGACGAGGTTGGAGGCGCCTGTGGTGGAGTAACGCACATGGCCGATTGCCAGGTGGCCCTGGAGATGCTCAAAGTCCTGCTCTTTAAAGACTTCGGAAACCAGGCCCATGTCTTTATGCTCAGAGACTTTTTTGCCGTCTGATGTGGTAATTCCGGCACTTTCCTGGCCACGGTGCTGGAGGGCGTAAAGCCCGAAATATGTGAGTTTGGCAGAATCCTGATGGCCAAAAATACCGCAGATTCCACATTCTTCCTTCGGGCGTAAAGAGGCTTGCTTGCCCATGCCTGTCATCCTTGTGCTATGGTGAAAAAATATTTTATCGACCTTTCAAAGTCTCTTTGAAACATAAATGGGAGACAATAAATAATTAAATAAGGTCAATAATTTTTTCCCCTGAAAAAAAGTGAATAATTTACCCCCTTTAATTTGGCGACGCAAAGAATATTTAAGTTTTTTTTTAAATAACGACGAAACTGACCGAATTCTTAAAAAATTTTAGTTGTCAGCTCTTCTTTTTTGAGTCGGATGAAGCCTTTTTAGGCGGAGATTGACTTTCTGCTGTGCCGCATTGGCGGTTGGTGTGGTCGAGGCCGGCATAAAAATGCACCCAGGAAGAGGCCCCTTTGAGACTCCAGTCCCGCGGCGGAATATAGCCGTGGCCGAAATCATCGGCATTTCCCTGAGATTTCAGACGTTGGTACGTAAAGACATAATGGCAGAGTTTTTGGTTTGGGTACACCTCGCACCAGCCATCAACACTGCCGCCGCAGGGGCCGTTAAGCAGATATTTGGCGCAGCCTGACTGGGGACAGATATAGCCATATTCGGCCAGGGTGCAGTCGCCACAGTTCCGGCAGGCAAAGAGGATAAATTTGGAGAGATGTTCGAGCCAAAAAAGGGGGCGGCGCAGCATGGTTTTATCCAGAGCCAGGCAGCATTTTTGGGCAGAATTATAAAGCGCCCCTTGTGGTTCAAAGGCGAGGTTGTGAATGAGATTACTGAAATGGTAGAGCAGGGGCTGGCTTGTGCTTTCCTGGATAGGGCTCTTTTTCTGCCGGTTTAGGCCGGTGTCCTGGTCTTTCTGGAAAAAATAAAAACCCTGGGCCGTGTCTGGTTGAAATTCAGGAAGAAGGTCGGGCCAGTGATCCTTTCTTGTTGTGGACTCAGTAAGGATAAAGTCAATATCATCCATCTTAAGCCCGGGACCACCAATGTGAACACCGTTATAGCCCATGCCGCGCAGAACGGCGAGTTGGCTTGCGGCCCGCTCAAGCCGCGCCTTTTTCCCCTTGTCTGCAGATCTTGATTCCTGTTCCATGCGGGCGAAAAGATGGTCTGGAATCAGGCAGCCCGGAATGACCCGTTTGTGCATGAGGCGGGCCACATGGATATTAGGGATAAAGAGGTTGCCCAGGAGGGGGATGCCGAGATCATGCTCCTCAACATAGAGAAGGGCCTCATGGTATTTACGGGCGTCAAAACCAAGCTGGGTGATGCCAAAGTGGGCACCAGCGGCAATTTTACGTTTCAGCTTGTAATACTGCATCATCTGCTCGGCTTCCGAGTATTTAAACGGTGAGATGGCCACCCCGATATGAAATGAAGTGGGCTGCACACCAGGCGCGGTTTCACCCCTGTTGAGATGGCTGACTAGATCGATGAGGTGGACGGTGTCAAGGTCAAAGACAGGTTTCGGGTGGCCGCAAAAACCTTTTTGGGGATAGTCACCGGCAATGACCAGCAGATTGTGGAGGCCAATGCGGTCCCAACCATAGAGCAGGCTCTCCATCTTGTTGCGGTTTTTATCCTTGCAAGAGAAATGGCTGATAACGTCAAGTCCCATGGCCAGGATTTCTTGACCGATGACATCCGGAGCCAGGGTTGCGTGGCCTCCTGCATTGTCGGTGATGGACACAGCGCAGATCCGGCCATCAGCCGCCATGTTGCGGGCCTGGTCAAGGGCCTTGGCGTGCACCGTGGAACGACCGCCTCGGCCAGGGACAAGCTCAAAGGAGAGGGTGAAATCATCAGGGTCACTAATGGATTTCTTGAAACGGCCATGGTTGATTGCTTGCGTGAACATGAAACCATGATACCCCAGGCCCGGAAGATAAAAAAGGATTCCCGGTTTTTTTCATGGAGGAAAACGGCAAAAAAGGTTCATTATGGGTTGTGTTGGGGGATAGCGAGAAACCCGCACCCTTCGGCAAGCTCAGAGAACTGGATTAGATGGGGATAACGGTCATCCATGCTGCACTCCAAAGAAATAATTGTCTAATAATTTAGGTAAGGATGTGTTGACCGATGAGTGATGATCGCAGGCCATTTTGGCAGAAAGCATCCCAGGTTTTTGACGAGCGGGCTGTGGAGTATGACAGCTGGTACGATGAGAGTCTCCTCTTTGCCATTGAGCTCGCCGCTTTAAAGGAACTGGAGACAGAACTCAGCGAGCCACGGATTGAGATCGGTGTCGGGCCAGGCCGTTTTGCCAGCGAGCTGGGGGTCACCCTTGGTATTGATCCAGCCCGGGCTCCTCTAACCATTGCTACCCAGCGTATTGTTGGAGTCTGCCAGGGGGTTGGCGAGGACCTCCCCCTTGCTCGTCATGGGATAGGGACCTGTTTCATCCTCTTTACCCTCTGTTTTACCCGCCGGCCAGCCCGGGTGCTGACCCAGGTTGGCCAGGCTCTACGGCCCGGGGGCCATCTCGTTTTGGGAGTGATCCCGGCCAGTGGACCATGGGGCCGGGCGCTTCAAGCCAAAAAAGAGGACGGTCATCCCTTTTATCAATACGCCACGTTTTATGAGATAACAGAGATAGAAGGATGGCTTACGGCAGCCGGCTTAGAGGTGGTGGAACAGCGCTCTTCATTGTACCAGAAGCCTGAGGCCCTGACGGAGTTTGAGCCTTCTCGAGATGGTTGGAGTAATGATGCAGGCTTTGTGGTTTTGGTGGCCCGCAAGGGCTGGAGCTAGTGGCGGCGCTTTGTCTTCGAGTTTTCCGGCCTTATTCGTCGTTGTCCTCTGGCCGTCCTAAACGCTCCCGCATCAGATCGCTTTTAAAAATGGCTGCGGCACCTATAACCAAGGCAGAGGTGAGTAGTAAGGGGATCCATGGCGTCGAGGAACGGTATTCCAGGTGCGGAATATTGGGCGGCAGGTCCCGTGAGCAGTAGCGGCAGACAATGGCGTTTACGTAGATATGTTCCTGGCAATAGGGACAGGCGTGTTTTTTTCTATCCATGGTATTGTAATCAGCAGAGGTTTGGCAGCTGTAAAAGGCGCCTTTTTGTGGCAACCTACTCAGTTTATAGGCCCTTGTTTGCGGTGTCAAGGTATGTCATGTGGTGTTATAAGTGTCGATGATTTTTAAACTTTCAGAAGAACTTCTCTTTCCGCCGCCTATGCTGGCCCGCGATGACGGCTTACTCGCCGTGGGCGGTGACCTGTCGGTGGAACGCCTGCTCTTGGCCTATTCCCTGGGGATTTTTCCGTGGTATTCCGAGGGCGATCCTCTTCTCTGGTGGTCACCTGATCCCCGTTTGGTTTTGGTGCCCTCAGAATTTCATTGTTCCCGCCGGTTGTCCCGCACCCTGCGCCAGGGAGTATTCAGGGTTACTTTTGATCAGGCCTTTTCTCAGGTTATAGAAGGCTGCGCAGCTCCCCGGCCTGGTCATGATGGGACCTGGATCGTCCCGGAGATGCAGGAGGCCTATATCCGTCTCCATGAAGAGGGGTGGGCCCATTCTGTGGAATGTTGGCAGGGAGATAAGCTGGTGGGGGGGCTGTATGGCGTATCTCTGGGCGGGTTTTTCTTTGGAGAGTCGATGTTCAGTGAGATGGCCAATAGTTCCAAGGTGGCCCTTGCCTCTTTAGCTGGGCAGCTTGAGGCCTGGGGTTTCGATCTCATCGATTGCCAGATGCACACCAGTCACCTGGTCAGGCTTGGCGCCCGCGAGATAAGCGGCCAGGAGTTCAGCCGGCTCCTGCAGGCCAGTTTGAAAAAGACCACCCGGCGCGGCAACTGGGGAGAGAGGGGTTAAACCGTGCTATTGCTGTTTTCTTTATCAAATTTGACCACACAGTTGCGGCCTTTTTCCTTGGCCTTATAAAGGGCAATGTCGGCGTAACGCAATACTTTCTCTATACCACCCTCAGGCTTACTGCCTGAAAATTCAGTAACACCGACGCTGATCGTCTGTTGCTTGGCATTATCCGGAAGCTCAAATGAATGATTGGCCACGGCCTGGCGCACTTTTTCAGCCACAGCCAGCTCTTCTTTCTCTTCGATATCAAGCAGAAGAATAAGAAATTCTTCACCACCGTAGCGGATTATCAGATCTGATCCCCTTAACGTGTCACGGAAAACGTCAGCTAGTTCCTTCAAGGCCAGATCACCGGCGGCATGGCCGTATGTATCATTGATAGCCTTGAAATGGTCCATGTCGCAAAGGAGAATGCCCAGGGAGGTCTTGCGCCGTTTAATCCCCGCCTCAAGTTGAGGGAGGGTGATTTCAAGATAGTGGCGGTTATAAAGGCCGGTGAGCTGGTCTTGGGTGGCAATCACTTCAAGCTTCCGGGCGTAACGTTTAGCCTGCATGATGGGCAGGGCTTCCTCAATATAATTTTGCGCCTCATGGAGACGTTTTTGAAAGGAATTTTTCTGCCTCACTGTACGGGCAACAGGCAATAGAAACTGAATAACGCCAATCATCTCGCTGCCGGCAAGCATGGGCAGACAAAAATAGTCCAGGGCATCATTGATCTGGCATATGGGACAGATGTCCGGGTCATGAAAGGAGTGCACCACAACGCCTGTTCGTTGTGCCCGGCAGGTATCGGTTACGGAAAAATCGGGCATTTCCTCTTTGAGTTGAGGAGGGTAGGAATAGACAGCTTCCATGGGTTTGTCTTTGGAGGTCTCGTACATAACAAAGCTTGGCAAGAGCAGTTCATCTCTGAAGATTTTCCCCAGCCGGACATAGACATCATGGCAGGTGGTGTCATTTTCAATTTTGCGCCGGAATTCAGAGATACTATGGATATGATTGAGCAGGGCTTCGGTGGCCCGGCCCACAGCGCCAATCTCATCATGGCGGTTGATGATTTTTTCATGAAGTTCGTGGTATTGCAGCTTTTCGGAATTAGAGAGGGTGCGAACTCCGCGCAGCAGGGTTGTGAATTTTTTCAATAAATCCAACAAGGAGCCCAGGGGAGTTAAGATAGAGTTGGACATAAAGGCAAAGGCCGCGATGCTGAAGATGGTGACCAGGGCCAGGGCGGCAAACATCAGGAAAACATAGTTGGTGGCCAGCTTGAGGCCCTGGTCGGCCAGGGTCAAGGCTTGTTTGTTGCGGGAAATGGAGATCTCGCCAAGCTGCATTTTCAAAGAGTGAAAGAGGTTAACCACCTCTTTTTCACTGGTAACAACCCTTTCCCTAATCGCAGCAACAGTTGATATGGACTCATCAAGCTCATAAAAAAGATCGATAAAACTTAAGAGGTAGCGTGATTGTTGCGGCCCAAGTTCCTGGGCATGGTTATGCAGGTCCTTTTTGAGTGCACTTAAAAGCAGGGAGATTTTTTGTTTTGTGGCCGTGAGCTCGTGGGGTTGGCCAATGAGGATGCCATTCATATAGAGGGGGTGGACTTGGCGGAATGTTAAACCAGCCTGTTTTACTCCCTCCAGGCAGCGCGCCTTTTTTTTGCAGAGAGAGTTTTGCTCAAGAGCTTCCATGATTGTGTTGCCGGTGCTTAACACTTTGTTGTTGTTCAGGCGTAGACTGGCCATGCGGATTTCAAGGGTGTCGGTCTGTTCCAAAAATTGATTGAGCAGGGGCCTGGCCTGCTCTGGGAGATGGCTTAAGAGGTCTAGAGACTTTTGGGTTATCTCCTGCATGGTCTCCGGGTGGGCAGTCTGAATAAACAGGATAAGATCAGCCTGGATCTCGCCCACCAGCAAAGAGTCTTTGAAGGTGTGCTCCAGCTCTGCCACCAGTGTTGCAGATGTCTGGTCGATGATCTTTTTGCTTTGCGAGAACTGGCTGTACTTCCAGACACCGATGATGGTGGCAAAGAAAGCTGCCATGATGGTTAGCCACATGAGGAGTTGAAACCTGCCCTGTAAACTCAAATGGATCAATGGGGAGTGCTTGGTCTCATTCTGGGGCATGGTTGGAGGTCTCGAAAGGCGGAGTTGGCTTTAAACGATACTTGTCATCAGGAAAAAAGAGTCCTCGACAGTATCCGAAGATCTGCTGATGATCAATTCTCTTTTAATATGATTGCTCTAACCACATATCCTGGTTGAATGTGACAACCTGGTTACGACCGCCATTTTTGGCGTTATAAAGGGCAACATCGGCATGTTTGATAATCTGCCAGATTCCTTTTGACATGGAGGGATCTGGGTATTCCGCTACGCCGATGCTCAGGGTTTTCTGGATTTCGGCACCGGGAATATTAAACTGGTGACACTCCACAGCGGCCCGTACTTTCTCGGCCACCATAGTCGAGGTGCCATCCTCGATATCATAAAGAAGGATAAGGAACTCTTCACCACCATAACGGATAACAAGATCAGAAGTGCGGACGTGGTGCTGGAGAATAGCGGCTAATTCGGCAAGGACAACATCTCCGCCATCGTGGCCATAGGTATCATTGACTTCTTTGAAGAAGTCCATGTCGCACATGAGGACGCCAAGCCTTGTCTTACGGCGTTTGATGCCCGCAACAATCTGCTGCAGGGAGATTTCAAGATAGCGGCGGTTATAGAGGCCTGTTAACTGGTCCTTGGTTGCCATCTCTTCAAGTTTGGCAGCAAAACGTTTTGCCTGCAGGACCGGCAGGGCCTCTTCAATATAATTTCGGGCCTCGTTTAAGGCATCTGCCTGCTCTTTCTTTTGCTGATCATCTGTTGCAATGGGAAGAATAAATTGAATAACACCAATAACATGGCCGCCCACCAGCATGGGTACGCAATAATGGTTGAGCACATCATTAATCGGGCAAATTTTGCAGATGTCCGGGTCGTTAAACGAGGAAACAAAGGCCCCTGTTCTTTTGGCCCGACACATATCAGCAGTGGTGAATTCGGGCATAATCTCGTCAATACTATGAGGTTCTGAATATACAATGGGCATTGAATCATCAACACTTCTCTCGTAGATGACAAAGCTTGCCAGCTTGAGATGGTCGGTGAAGATCTTTGCCAGACGCGAGTAGACCTCCTGGGTTGTCGTATCATCCTCAATTTTGCGGCGGAATTCTGAAATGCCCTGGATGTGTTCCATCAACTCCTTAGTGGCTCGGCCCACGTCACCGATTTCATCACGCCTTTTGGTGATTTGGGAATGGATTTTCTTAAATTGATCTCCGCCGGCAATGGACTGACGGCGCACCGTGGCCAAAAGGTGAGAAAACCTCTTAAGCAGATCAACTAAAACAACAAGTGGGGTAATAATGGAACGGGACATGAAAGCACTGAGGACGAGAAAAAGAATAGTCATGACGCCCAGGCTTGCAAACATCAGATATACATAGCTTGTAGCTAGCTTCAGGCCCTGGTCGGCAAGATCCACGGCCTTTTGGCTTTGGCTGATGGAGGTGGTGGCCAGCAGATCTTTAATCTTTTTGGAGTGGGATAATACCTCCTGTTCACTAGCAATTACTCGGTGGCGAATAGCTGCCACAGTGGTAATGGCATCATCAAGGTCATAGAAAAGTTCTTGCACGCCGGCAAGGTAAAGTGACTGCTTGGGGGTGAGGCCAGGGATTGTTTTCTGGAGGTATCCATCAAACTCTGCCAAGGTGTCTGATATCTCCGTACGGGCTTCTTCAAGTTCTTTCAGCTGGGTATGACTGACGCCCGTGATATAAAGAAGGTTTACGGATCGCAGGGTCTCCTGGGCACGATGAAATGAATCAAGACAGCTGCTGGTGCGAGCACAGACACTATTGTCATCAAGTTTTTCATGAATTTCGGACGCGGCCAGGAGAGCAGTTTTATTGTTCTTTCGTTGGCTCTCCATCCGGATCTCAAGCTTGCCGACCTTGTTTAGAAACTGGAGAAGGGACTCCTTGGCCTCATCGGGGAGTTGGCCGGCAAGTTTCTGAGCCTTCATGGTTAGCCCGGTGATTGTCTCAGGATGTCCAGATTGCATGAAGGTGGTGAGGTCCGCCTCAACGTCACCCATGAGCTGGGAGGTGGCGAAATTATCCTCCAACTCAGCAAGTAATATCTGTGAAGAGTTCTGGATGAGTTTTTTTTGATTTGAAAACTGGCTGTAACGCCAAAAACCAAGGCTTGAAAGAGAGAAGATTACCAGGGCGGAAATGCCTATCAAGTATTTAAACTTCTCTTTGAGGTTAAGCTGGTTGATGGCGGTCATTAAAAGGGCAACCTTTTTTTCTTTTTTCAGCATGTTTCTGGATGTGTTGGCAAGATCATTAAGCCTTCTTCTCCCCTAAACCCATGAGAGACGGCTCCCTGCAAAATATTTGTATACATGTCGTTTACAAAAAAATTTTAGGGGTATTGCCTTGAAATAGCAATGAAATTTCTGGTAATGGTCGGCTGCGATTCTGAGCAGGGAGTGGGATGAGAGGTCAGAAACGGTATTGGCAGGGCCGATGTGGAATCGGCAAGGCGGGTAAAGTTGCCGCACCTGTGTGGCGTTGAAGGATTGTCTTGGGGTACGAAGAAAAAGCGTTTCTGGGCAATCCAATAAAAAAAGGAGACTGTTGAAAACAGCCTCCTTTTTTGGGGATGATTATGCCTGAATTAAAATTAGGCGGCTTTCCAGCCGAGAGACTTGTGGGTTGTGCCGCCTGCTTCAACGACGAAACATTCACAGCCGTGTTGGCCATTGATAAAGTTCACACCGGCAGTAGGCTGCATGACAAAGACGCTGGTGGAAAGGGCGTCTGCATCCATCACCGTCGGGGCCTGGACAGTAACACTGGCGGAAAGTTCAGGAGAATATCCGGTACGGCTGTCAATGATGTGGTGGAACATCTTTTCATTATCGTAGAAGATCTCATAATTGCCGGAGGTGGCAATGGCGCCGCTCATCATGGTGATGACATCGGGGTACTCCTTGTTTTTGGCCGGATCCTGAACAGCGATGGTCCATGGTTTGCCCTTGGCAGCCGAGCCGTTGGTGCGGATGTCGCCGCCAGCATTGATCAGATGATTGCTGATGCCGTTTCTGGTCAAAATTTCGGAGGCGCGGTCAACAATATAGCCTTTAGCTATGCCGTCCAGGGTGATACCCATCTCTGAATTGTTGAAACTGATATTGCCGCCGGCAAAACGAAGATGGCCGGTGCCGACATTCTTGAGTGCAGCTTGGATCTGTGCTTCCGAGGGCTTGTTGCCGGTGGCGAAATTCTCTTTGTAGAGGTCGATCAGGGGCTTAACCGTGATGTCAAAGGCACCGTTAGTCTGGCCATGATAGTAAAGCGAACGAGCAACAAGCTCCAGGATCTCTTGAGGAGCCTTGTTCAGAGCACCTTTGTTATTGAGCTGGTAGATCGGCGAGTCGACGTCGTAGCGGCTTAGCAGCTTGTTTAGGCGATCAATCTCGGCAAAGGCAAGGCCAAAGGCGTGTTCCGCCTCATCACGAGAGGGGTGGATGGCCGTCATCGCGACATAGGTGCCCATGGTCAGTCTAGTCTTGGAAACCTTATACTCTTTGTTGCCAAAAAGAACCGCTTCGGCCCGCTGGGCAGGAAGGAGGGTGGCTGACGCAGCACCAAGACCCAAGAGGCCTGCAGTCTTTATGAAGGATCTTCTCTGCTCGTCACAGTGGCATGTTTTTGGAGTTTTCATATCTTCCTCTATTTTTTCTATATCAAAGGGGAATTTCTTAGCTTGCCATCTTCAGGCCGGCATCAGTGCGTTTAAGGACCTTGCGCCCCTCGTATCTTCTGAAGATATCACGGGGGCATTTCTCAACACAAATTTCACAACAATCAGGCCCGTATTCGAGGCATTTTTCATGATCAATTTGGATCAGACCATTTTCGTGACGCACGGCACCGGCCGGGCATTTTTTCACACAGATCAGGCAGGAGATGCAACCCACCTCGCATACCTTTTTAACGTTTTTACCAAGGTCCTTGGTGGAGCAGGGTACATAGACCCTGGCCTTCAGGCTTTGGAGAACAATGACCTGTTTAGGGCAGGTTTTTACGCAGGTGCCGCAACTAACACATTTGTCCGGATTAACCTCCGGAAAGCTGTCCACCATGGTAATTGCGTCAAAGGGACAT
This sequence comes from Thermodesulfobacteriota bacterium, assembly GCA_039715015.1. Classification (GTDB taxonomy): domain Bacteria; phylum Desulfobacterota; class Desulfobulbia; order Desulfobulbales; family SURF-16; genus BM506. The sequence continues at coordinate 23,726 of JBDLIE010000006.1, read as the reverse complement.
GCCTGGGCGCATTCACCGAGACCAATACAGGCGTAGTTGCAGGCAGAGGGGCCGCCAAAACCAAGGTTGGCCGCTGTGCAGGAGGCAAAGCCGATATACTCGTGCTTATGGCTCACCCGGCCTTCAAGGCGTGAACAGCGGACAAGGGCAATCATGTCCTCCATCTCGGCCATTTTCTTGCCGGTGAGTTCCGCCACCCGTTCCGCCACCTTCTCCTTGCCTGGGTAACAGAGATTGGGGGACACGTCTGAGTCATTGACCACGGCAATGGCGTAGCCCTCACAACCGGGGTAGCCGCAACCACCGCATTGGGCGCCTGCCAGGGACTCAAGAACCTCTTCAATAAGAGGATCTGTCTCAACAGCAAATTTATGGGCCGCCAAGGCCAGACCAATACCAAAAAACAGGCCGATGCAGGCGAGCAAGGCCATGCCGCCGAGGGCTAATTTTACTAATGCTGGATCCATACTTTCACCTATTTCGGAGAAAAACCGAAATGATTTACTTCATTTAAATATGCTCAAACTTCGAGACTAGAAAATTTGTAATCCTGAAAATCCCAGGAATGCCAAGGCAAACTGGCCTGCGACAATAAAGGCAATGGGCACACCCTTAAAGGTGGGCGGAATGTTTGCAAGCTCCATGCGCTCCCGGACAGAGCTCATCAGGTAGAGGGCCAGGAGAAAACCACCACCGGCACCCAGGGAAAGCATGAAGGTCTCAAAGAAATTATACTCATTGTCGGCCAGAATAAGGGGCACGGCGATGATAACACAGTTGGCGATCACCAATACCAGGTAGACACCAAAGGAATTAAAGAGGGCTGGGTTCACCTTACGCAAAATGGTATCAACCGCCTGGACAGTAAGAGACACCAGGCCAATGAAGATAACAATCTGCAGGAAGTTCAGGTTAAAGGGCTTTAAGATGTACTGGTAGAAAAACCAGCTCATAATGGCCGATACCACCATAACGATGGTAAAGGTAAAGCCCATGCCCTTGGCAGTGTCCTTGCGCTTTGAGGTGCCGAAGAAAACGCAGAGGCCAAGGTACTTGGTAAAGACAAAGTTGTTAATGAGCAGGGCTGAAACCAGAATGCCGATAAGGTAGCCCAGGTAGGACTTAGCCACAGTAAAGGTCTCCGGGGCTTGGGCTGGTATCAGATTGGCAATGCTCACCACATGGGTCTGAGTGGTGTTGAGAGGCTCAGTAAAGAGCAGGGAGGCACTCATCTGGTCGCTGGCTAAGATGACCTCTTTCACAGCGAGACGAATGTCAGGGTCCGGCTCTTCGTAGACCGTGTAATTGGCGGTATTTGCTGCCGCGTTTTGGTCAACGGCCTGGCTGAAGGTAACAATGATTTCATTGTCTGTCCCAAAGCTCTTGCCGGTCACCAGATCCTGGCCCTGGGCCAAACCGGGCAGGACACAGAGGATCAGGAGCGTCAAGATATGGCGTGTCATGATGTTTTTCATAGCTTTCACCTTATGCCTGCTTCGCCTTCTTATAGGCAATTTCTATGTAATTGAAGAACGCCATCATCAAGCCCACCACAAAGAAGCCGGCGCTGGGCAGGACAAAGAAGAGCAGTGGTTTAAAGCCGAGGAGGTCATAGCCCATCAGGCTGCCTAAGCCGAGAAGCTCGCGGACAAAACCGATGGCCATCATGCCGACCATGAAGCCCAGGCCCATACCGATACCATCCCAGAAGGAGGCGTTCACCGATTCCTTACAGGCGAACATCTCCAGGCGCATGGTGATAATGGCAAAGGCCACGATGAGTTTAACAAAGATGCCCATCTTGGCATAGGCCTCGGGTAGATAGGCAGCCAGCACCAAGTCAATAACCGTTACCCAGGTGGCAATGGCCAGGGTGTAGGTGGGGATGCGGATCCGAGGGTGAATGACGTTTTTAAAGATGGATATGGTGACGCTGGAAAAGACCTGGACAAAGAGCACTGCAATGCCCAGCATCAGGCCATTCATTACCGTTGTGCTGATACCAACGGCAGGACACATGGAGAGAACCAGACGAAATATGGGATTCTCGTTTAAGATGCCGTTTGTGATCAGCTGAAAATTTGATTTATCGGTAGCCATGATATTCTCTCTCTAACCCTGACGCAGTGGGCTTTGCCCACCGATTGAGGATACGTGCCTTAACAGTTGCTTTCGACTTGTATGATTAGTCATCCTTTGTCGTTTCATGAGGTTACTTTAAAAATGGTTTCTAAGACACTAAAAGGGTACGGCGATCTGTTGCTCTTGAAGAACGTTATCAAGGATCGAGATGCGATAGGCGAATTTCTTGACGATGCCCTTGGCGCCGCTCGTCACGGCCCGGCTTGAGATGGTGGCACCGGTGAGTGCATAGATATCCTTATCCTTATACTGTTCCTGGATGGCGGCAACGTCTGCCTTGCTCATTCCTGATTTCTTGGCCTCCAGGGCCTTAAGATAATCGGCAGGGATGGGGGTCTTCACCACATCAAGCTTATTGAGCACCTCAAAGGGCTTGCCCTTAAACTGGTTCTTGAAGTAATCCTGGATAATTTCACCGCCCAGGCCGGGATCCTCCTCATGCTCCATGACCTCCAGGCCGAGAATGGTAAAGGATGGGTCAAGAGCCAGCATCACCGAGATAAAGGTCTTAAAGCCGGGGAAGGCGCCGGGCAATAGGTAGGCCTGACGCTTGCCATTATCAGTAACAATGATGGTCTTGTCGGCGTAGCGCAGCGATTTCTCAGTGCCCAGGGTGGCAGCAATTATCTTGTTACGCTCGGTACCGTCAATGACCAGTTCATGGCTGACCTCAACAGGGGTAGAGGCCAGAAATTTGCCGTCCAGGTCAATGGTAATGAAGCTGAAGCCATGTTCTTGGAGTGGCACCAGGTAGCCCAAGGTCAGGGCCTCGCCTTCGGTGACTACGTAACGATAGACCTCGTGCATGACCGTGGTCTCAGGCGCTGGCTTATCCTTATTGTAACCAAGGAGGCCGTACATAACCTTCTGCTCATTGACATGCTCATTATGCTTCTTGGCATTGCTGGTGAAGATATAGGTGGTACCCATCACCGCGCCGGCCAGAATACAGGAGAGGGTGAGACGGATGATAATGGTGATTATATTTTTCATTTGTCACCTCCTTGGGGAGGCAGCGGCGCTGCAAATCGTACAGGCCTGAACCAGGAGTCAAGCACCGAGCTCACCGGGTTCATCAGGAGGATGGCGTAGCACACACCTTCCGGGTAACCACCCTTGAGGCGGATAAGAACAGTGAGGGCGCCAATGCCAATGCCATAGATGAGCTGTGATTTTTTATTGGTGGGGCTGCTGACATAATCGGTGGCCATGAAAAAGGCGCCAAGGAGTGCACCGCCGGAGAGTACGGCCAGGATTGGGTCGCCCGTGAAGGTGGTTTCGCCGCCAAAGGCCCAGGTGAGGAGGGCGATGGTTGCCAGCATGCTCACCGGGATATGCCAGGTGATATAGCCGCGGTAAATCAGGTAGAGGCCGCCGAGGACGATGAGCAGACCGGAGGTCTCACCAATGGAGCCGGGCCGCCAGCCTAAGAAAAAGTCGGTGTAAAAATTAGGAGCAGCGCCAAAGGTCTCAACAAAGGCTGCCATGCCCTGCTCTTTTAAAACAGCAAGGGGGGTGGCGGTTGAGACCGCGTCAATGGAGGTGCCGAGATAGCTGAAAATCTTGGTGCCTTGCAAAGGCGGGAGCCAGGAAGAGGTCATGGCAACCGGGAAGGTGGCAAGGAGGAAGGCGCGGGCCAAGAGGGCGGGGTTAAAGATATTATAGCCGATGCCGCCCAAGAGGTGTTTGCCGATATAGATGGCCATCACTGCGCCAAGTACGGGCAGCAGATAGGGGACGCCGGGGGGAATAATAAAGGCGATCAGCATACCGGTGATAACGGCGCTACCGTCTTTAATAGTTACCTTGCGACCCAAAGCCTTCTGGCTAATGGCCTCCATGGCAACACAGCTTAGCACTGAAACACCGGTAATAATCAGGGTCTGGATACCGAAAATAAAGACCGACAAGAGCAGTGGCGGTACCAGGCAGGCCACCACGGTCCACATGATTTTTTCAACCGACTCATTGCTGCGCACATGGGGGGAAACGGAAACTTTCCATAACCCGCGTGGCGCCTGAGGCGTCAGGTTGTTTGGATCTTGCTGTTTGATGGTTTTTCTCCTTAAAACTATTTTTAAATGGCTTTTTGGTCGCGGACAAAAAAACGCATTTGTTGAAACAATGAAAATCTAATTTGCTGCTTTCATCTTGGCCAGGCGGATAAACTGGACCAGCGGTCGTTTGGCTGGGCACACAAAGGAGCAGCAGCCACATTCAAAACATTCAAAAACACCAAACTGTTTAGTGTCTTCAGGGTGACCGGCCTCGACATGGATGCCGATTTCTTTGGGTTCAAGACCCATGGGGCAGGCATCCAAGCACCAGCCGCAGCGGATACACTGGGAGTGGGGATTACTGTCAATTTCATCCTCGGCCAAAAAGAGCACTGACGAGGTGGTTTTGGTCACCGGGATATCAAGGTTGGAAACTGAAAAGCCCATCATGGGCCCACCCATGATGATTTTCGAGAGCTCCGGAGTAACGCCGCCGAGGTATTCGACGATGTCACTGATTTTGGTGCCCACCTTAACCAGGAGATTGGCGGGTTTTTTGATACCCTTGCCGGAGATGGTCACCACCTTTTCATAAAGGGGTTTCTCCATAACCACGGCATCGAAGATGGCGGCGGTGGTGGAGACGTTATGGACAACCACCCCCACCGCAGAAGGCAGGGCAAAGCCTGGAACCTTGCGGCCAGTGATGGATTGGATCAGCTGTTTTTCCGAGCCCTGGGGGTATTTAACCTGCAGGGGTTTCACCGTAACGGAAAACTCGGAGGTGGAGCCGTTCTTGGCGGCCTCGGTCATGGCGGCAATGGCATCGGGCTTGTTGTTTTCAATGCCGATATAACAATTCTTAATGCCGAGAATCTTCAGGATAACCTTGGCACCCTCAACAATATCAGCACTTCTTTCCAGCATCTGGCGGTGGTCTGCGGTGATGTAAGGCTCACATTCGGCGCCGTTTAAAATCAGGGTGTCAATGGGGTTATTGGGTGGCGGACTGAGCTTGACATGGGAGGGGAAACCGGCACCGCCGATGCCGATAATACCGGCGCCATGGACCTTGGCCTTAAGCTCATCAGCGCTCAGGCTTGACCAATCAATTTTTGAATAGCTCGGAGCCGGGGCCTCTTTATCTGTCTGGATAGTAATGGAAGGGGCAGATACCCGCATGGGGTGGGCAGACATGCCAAAGGCTTTGACCTTGCCGGCCATTGGGGCATGAAGGGGTACTCCCAGGCCTTTTTTGACCTCGCCGATCTGGTCGCCTTCCTGGATCTCCGCCCGCTTTTCAACGGTGGGGGTGCAGGGCGCGCCTATATGCTGACCCAGAATAATTTCAAGTTCATCGGGAACCGGCATCACCTCAATAGCTAGACCTGCGGTGAGTTTTTTTGATTCCGGGGGATGGACGCCGCCCTTAGGGAATGTCAATAAAGATGTCATGATAGGTACTTGATATTCTTGCCAGTTTTGGCGACATAATTTGCGTTACGGAGTGCTTTATTTATGGGACAATGGACGTCTCAAAATAAAAGCATTTTTCTACCTCTCTGGAACAAGATTCCCTAACTGGTTTGTTTTTTTTTGTCAAGGAGAAATGGTCGTTGTGGGGCTTGGGTTTTCTGAGTGATACGGGGCATTTCAGGCGTACTGCTTGTTCTCTTTTTTCGTGTTGTCAAAGCCATGTCGGAAAAGATTTGCGGTGGAGGATTTTCTGCTATGATGAATTAAGAGGTAATAAAAAAAATATAGGAGAAAAATATAATGATTACAGCCAAGGAAATTATGACATCCGAGGTAAAGGTTGCCCATCCAGATATGCCGGTAAAAGAGCTCGCCACTCTCCTTTATACTAATAAGATTGGCGGCGTGCCTGTGGTTGATGATGAGGGCCAGGTTGTCGGGGTGGTCACAGAAAACGATCTCATTGACCAAAATAAGAAGCTTCATATCCCCACCATGGTTTCTTTTCTTGACTCCGTCATCTTTCTTGACAGCGCTGCGACCTTTGAAAAGGAGATTAAAAAGATGACCGGCTCCCAGGTTCGTGACGTTTGCTCAGAGCAGCTTTTTACCGTGGAAGACGATGCCAGCCTTGAAGAAATCGCCAGCCTTATTTCTGAAAAGGGGGTGCACACTCTGCCTGTGCTTAAAGACGGTAAATTGGTTGGGGTGATCGGCAAGGCCGATCTGATTGGAGTTATTGTGCAGAGTGACAAGTAGCTGGATTTTACACAGCGAATTATTCTGGCAGCCCTTGGGCTGCCCTCTGACCATGTCACAGGGGTGAGCTGAAAGATCACCTTTTCAAGTTTGTAAGCTGCTGAGCCCTACCCCGTAAGCTGTTTAGGGAACAAAAAAGAAGGGAGAAGCGTCGATATTACGGCCTTCTCCTTTTTTTATTGGCAAGACTCTCTGTATGTGGCGACCAGTTCGTTTGAGAGGAGTTTTTGGTTTAATTTTCTACTGTGCAAATATCAGCTGAGTCCTTGACAATTGTAGTCTAGTGGAGTAATTGAATCCGTTGCCAAATTCCCCTTTTTGGGTGGAAATTGAAGGTTACAAGAATGTAATTTTTTTAAAATGCGTCACGGTATTTAGTGCTGTAACGTTATCTATTTAATATTTAAGGAGTAACACATGTGCCGGTTAGCTATGAAAACCGCGAGTGAGGCGTTTTCTCCCTTTACTGTCTTGGAAGGTATGGAGTCCATGCAGGAGGGATATGACGGCAGCGGTCTCGGCTTATTGCTTCGTGGTCTGGAATTTTCAGATTACAAGTACAAGGCCGGGGACCCGATTCTATCGGGAATTGCCCACACCCCTGCGGCCCTCCATCGTCTCAACGAGATTATGGACAGCAAGGGTTTTGAATTGAAGTATGATCATGAGTTTGAGGTGAAACGCTCGATGATCGAGGCAAAAGACCGCCATAAATATGTTCTCCGCGTCTATAAACAGCCCAAGGCCTGGGACTCTCTTTCCGAAGATGAGGTGGGCCATGAGTTGATGTTGACCCGTCTCGGTATCCGCAAGGATGGCGAGGAGCATGGCGCCGACCTCACCGCCTTCTCGCTGTGGCCTGATGTGGCCATGATCAAAGAGGTTGGTTGGCCCCTGGAAATCGGTCAGGCCTTTGGCCTTAATAACGACCGGGTCAAGTCGCGCATCTGTTTTGCCCAGGGCCGTCAGAACACCAACTACGGTATCAACCTCTACGCCTGTCACCCCTTCTTCATTGAAGGTGTGGCCACCATGACCAATGGTGAGAATACCGCCTTTGTACCGATTAAGGACTGGCTGTCCGGCAAGGGTTTCCCCGGTTATATGGGCTATCAATCAGATTCCGAGGTCTTTGCCCATATCCTCCATTACGTTACCAAGCAGCTCAAGCTGCCCCTCCAGGCCTATAAGCATGTGATGACACCGCTGCAAAACAAGGAGCTGGCTGACCATCCCCAGGGCGATTTCCTGCGTGGCCTGCGTGATGTCTGCCGTCGTCTTATTATTGATGGCCCCAACGCCATCATCGGCTCCCTGCCCGACGAGACCTGCCTTTTGACCATGGATGCCAAGAAGCTGCGTCCGGCCACCATTGGCGGTAAGCCTGGCGAGTGGGCCGTGGCCTCTGAGATATGCGGGGTGGATGCCATGATCCCGGACCGGGACCCTTCCAAAGACTTCCAGCCCATGCGTGAACACACAGTTATTATTCCTCCAGATAGACAGGAGTTAGAGATATGGTCTCAATTCGATCAATTTCCTCTCAACCAGGCAGCTTAAGTCCCAACGACCTGCCGTGGATTATTAATCACCGCGAAGACCGCTGCACCCTCTGTGGGAAATGCGCGGCTGTCTGTCCGGTGAATACCCTTAAATTAACCTACATGCGCAAGCGCATGCCTAAGATAGTTTTAAGCTCCTCGGAACGGGGAAGCTCATACAAAACCTTTGTCGGCATCCGTCAGAACACCGATGTCGGCCGGCGTTGCATCGGCTGCGGTTCCTGCGCCATGGTCTGCCCCAACGAGGCCATTGCCCCGAGCTTTAATGATAGCGACCGTTACCGTTTTCAGGCCACGGCTGGCGGTGATGCCGCCAAGCGCGGTGGTCGCCGCAACGAGCCGGGTGGCAGCCTGCTTGACCGCATCGTCTTTAACCGGATCTCCATGCTCACCGATCCGGCCCTTGATGCCGGTCGTCATGAGTTTTCTTATAACACCCTGCTTGGCCGCGTCCTCCCCCCTGAGGAGTATGTAAAGCGTAAGCTGAGCGGTGAGTGGATTCCGCCGGTGCGGGAGATCTTCCCCTTTATCATCGGTTCCATGTCCTTTGGCGCTCTGTCACCTAATATGTGGCTCGGTCTCCTTCAGGGGGTGGCCTATTGTAATGAGGTGCTCGGTATTCCGGTGGTCATGGCCACCGGCGAGGGCGGTTGTCCTCCCTGGGTACTGAGGAGCCCCTTTCTGAAATATATCATTCTCCAGGTCGCTTCCGGATATTTTGGCTGGGATGAGATCATCCGCGCCATTCCCGAGATGCAATGCGATCCGGCCGCCATTGAGATCAAGTATGGCCAGGGTGCCAAGCCCGGCGACGGCGGTCTGCTCCAGTGGTTCAAGGTCTCCAAGCTCATCGCCCGTCTGCGCGGTGTGCCTGAGGGTGTTGATCTGCCCAGCCCGCCGGTTCATCAGACCTTGTATTCCATTGAGGAATCTGTAATGAAGATGATCCAGTCCATGTCCATGGCCTGGAACTTCAAAGTACCGGTCTATCCGAAGATCTCCGGGTCCACCTCAGCCAAGTCAGTGTTGAACAATCTTGTCCGTAATCCCTATGCCTCAGCGCTGATGATCGACGGTATTGACGGTGGAACGGGCGCGGCCTATGACATTTCTCTGAATGCCACCGGCCACCCCATCGCCTCCAATGTCCGCGATTGCTACCTTGATCTCTGTAAGCAGGGCAAGCAGAATGAGATTCCCATCTTTGCGGCCGGCGGTGTCGGTAAGAACGGCAACGTGGTCCAGAATGCCTTGGCCCTTATCATGCTGGGTGCCTCCGGTGTCCACATGGGCAAGTTCATCATGCAGTCAGCGGCCGGTTGTCTTGGTTCTGAACGGAATCGCTGTAACGTCTGTAACGTTGGTATCTGCCCCAAGGGAATTACCAGCCAGAACGCCAAGATCTACCGCCGCCTTGATCCCGATGATGTGGCCCAGCGTGTGGTGGAGACCTTCCAGGCCATCCAGATCGAGGTCAAGAAGACCATGGCGCCCCTGGGCCGCTCTCAGAGTCTGCCCATTGGAATGTCTGATGCCCTGGGTATTGCTGATAAGGACGCGGCTGATCGCCTGAATATTAGATATGTTTGTTAGATAAGGAAGGAGGTTGACGGTTTACAGTTTCCGGTTAACGGTTGAATGATGAGTAGATCGTTTGAAGATCTGGATGTCTGGAAAGCAGCGTGTCGACTTGCAGTTGCTCTTACTCAGGGGGTATCTAAGTGCAAGGTCTATGCTCTGCGAGATCAGATGATTCGTTCAGCCGTTTCTATCCCTAGTAATATTGCCGAGGGATCAGAGCGAAATACAGCTAAAGATTTCAGTCGTTTTTTGTATATCGCCCTAGGTTCTGCCGCAGAGTTAAGAACACAGCTCTATATTGCCAGGGAATCAAAAACAATTAGTGATGATGTGGCCCAAAAGTGGATAGACGAGGTGAAGGCAATTACTCGCATGCTGCAATCATTGGTGAATTCGTTGAACCGTTAACCGGAAACTGTAAACTGGAAACCGTAAATTTAGGTAATATACAATGAGTACGAAAATAACTGTAAAAGGACTGGATGAAAACGGCCAGCGGATCAGCACCCAGAATTTTGAAAATCTGGTGCAGGAGGCCTTCACCAAGTCCCATGACCTGGTTCTTGAAACCTATGGTCAGCATAATGTCGGCGGCCGCCTCAAGTCAGGCGGCGAGCCGGTTAATATTGAGATCAACGGTCCCTGCGGTCAGCGGCTGGGCTGCATGGGTATGCCCGGCACCAAGATCGTCTGCAACGGCCCGGCCTCCGATGATGTCGGCTGGTTGAATATTGGTGCGGATATCACCGTTAAGGGTGAGGCCACCAACGGTATCTGTAACGCCATGGCCGAGGGCAAGGTCTATATCGGCGGTTCCATCGGCGCCCGCGGCCTGACCATGACCAAGTGGAACCCTGAATATAAGAAGCCGGAGCTCTGGGTTCTTGGTTCCTGCGGTGACTCCTTTGCCGAGTTTAACTGCGGCGGTATCGCCGTGGTCTGCGGTGTGGACGCCAAGAATCCCGACAATGTTCTGGGCTACCGGCCCTGCGTCGGTATGGTTGGCGGTTCCATCTATTACCGCGGCAAGATCGACGGTTCTTACTCCCAGATCAATGTCAAGGCGGTTTTACCAGATGATGAGCAGTGGCAGTGGCTGCTGGACCGCCTCCCCAACTATCTAAACGAGATCGGTCGCCCGGAATTGCTTGATGAACTCTCCAAGCGTGATCAGTGGTCCATGCTCGATGCCATTCCTCCCCAGGAAAGGGCCCTGATGAAGACCAGCCCCATGTCCATGGAGGAGTTTAAACGCACCGTCTGGAATCCTGGTTTCGGCGGTGGCGACCCCATCCGCGATCTGGCCCCTGGCCTGGATCGTTCGGTGATCGGCATGGTTGAGAGTGGTGATCTGCGCCGCAAGAAGCCCTTTTGGGCCAACCGCGACAAGGCTGCGCCCTGCTCCTATTACTGCCCGGTCCATATCCCCACCATTGACCGCCTCCGTTTGATGCGGGAGGGTAAGGCGGAAGAGGCGTATGAGATGTTGATGGACTACACGCCGCTGCCCGCCTCTATCTGTGGTCATATCTGCCCCAATCTCTGTATGCAGAATTGTTCGCGTCAGACGGTGGATGAGAAGATTGATGTTCAGATGCTTGGTCGGGCTGCCAAGGATGCCAAATCGCCTGCCCAGGCTGAGGCCACCGGCAAAAAGGTGGCCATTATCGGTGGTGGTCCTGCTGGTATGAACGCCGCCTGGCACTTGGCCCAAGCCGGTATTGAGGCCCATATCTTTGAAAAAGATACCAAGCTCGGCGGCAAGCTGGCCCAGGTTATCCCCTGGGAGCGGATGCCGCAGGCCATCTGGGACGCTGAGATTGACCGCTTCATGAAAGTGCCGAATATCAAGGTTAATTTCGAGGTTGCCATGACCAAGGAGAAGTTTGCCGAGCTGAAGAAGGACTATGACCACGTGATCGTCGCAGTCGGTACCCACCAGCCGCGCACCATCCCCTTCCCAGGTCATGAATCAGTGATCCCTGCCCTTGATTTCCTGAAAGATGCCAAGAGCGATAATCCTTCCAAGGTAGGTAAGGAAGTGGTGATCATCGGTGCCGGTAATGTTGGCTGTGACGTGGCCTGCGATGCCTACAAGCTGGGAGCCGAGCAGGTGACCCTGGTGGATATCCAGAAGCCCCTTGCCTTTGGTAAGGAGAAAGCTGCTGCCGAGGCCTTGGGCGCCAAGTTCAAATGGCCGGTGCAGACCAAGGAAGTCACCGAGGAAGGCCTGGTGGACGCTGCTGGTCAGCTCATTCCGGCCCAGACCGTGATCATCTCCATTGGTGATGTCCCGGCCCTGAAGTTTCTGCCCGACTCTGTGGAGGTTGTCACCGTGGGTGGTGCTGCCTGGGTCAAGTGTAATGCTGCCGGCCGCACCTCTGATCCTAAGATCTCTGCCATTGGTGACGTGGAGCGTCCCGGTCTTGCTACCAATGCCCTTGGTGCCGGTAAGAATACGGCAGAGGCCCTGTTGGCTGAGTTCAAGGGGGAGGAATGGCATGGCTTTGCCAAGGATCTTATCCCTCAAGCCAGCCTGACCCATGCCCATTATGTCCCTGAACAATGTGGTGTTTCCGAGAGTACTGAGGCGGAGCGTTGTATGAGCTGCGGTACCTGCCGCGACTGCCACCTCTGCGAGACCATCTGTCCGACCCAGGCCATCACTCGTGAGAAGCTGCCCGACGGTACCTTCCAGTACGTCTCCGATGATGACAAATGTATTGCCTGCGGCTTCTGCTCCGATACCTGTCCTTGTGGTATCTGGGTGATGCAACCGTTTTAATTACCGCTTCATTTTTTAACGGAGTTTGAATCAAAGGGGTCCTGCCGGTGACGGCAGGACCCCTTTTTTTTGGTTTATCACGGATTAGAGTGGAGTGGGAAATTAGTCACAATGTTAACTTTCTAGCTCCGAACATCCTTTTGTTTGTTTGTGCCGGCGAAAAAGAAGAGTGAAAGCTTTGTTGCACGAAGCGATGCTCCCGTGCCATTATACATACATACTTTGCTTAAAAATTTTTTGAGGAAAGATTATGACAGCAAATGCAAAGAATCCTCCTGTCCCGTTTCCGACCATACCCACTATTGATGAGGTTCAGCTTGATCAGGCCCGGGCCGAGGCGGTTTGTCAGGGTGCTGAATTTGCGCCTGGTGAACGTGAGGCTTTGCTTGAAAGCATTAAACAGCGCTTGCAGGAGCAGGATGCGGTGTTGGTTGCCCATTATTATACCGCCTTTGATCTGCAGCAGTTGGCTGAGGAGACCGGCGGTTATGTGGCCGACTCCCTGGAGATGGCCCGTTTTGGTAATGAACATCCAGCTTCTACCTTAATTGTGGCCGGGGTCCGTTTTATGGGGGAGACTGCCAAGATACTTAACCCGGAAAAAAGGGTGCTGATGCCTGATGCCCGGGCCACCTGCTCCTTGGATCTGGAATGCCCGGCAGAGCTTTTCGCCGAGTTTTGTGATGCCCATCCGGATTACACCAGCGTGGTCTATGCCAATACCAGTGCAGCGGTCAAGGCCAGGGCAGACTGGGTGGTGACCTCCGGCATTGCCCTGCCCATTGTCGAGTACCTGGCCAGCCGAAATGAGAAAATTCTTTGGGCCCCGGATCGCCATCTTGGCTCCTATGTGCAGAGCAAGACCGGGGTGGAAATGTTGATCTGGCCGGGCAGTTGTGTGGTTCACGAGAAATTTAGGGCCGAGGGGATCAGGAGACTTAAAAAAGAGTATCCCAATGCCCAGGTTCTGGTCCACCCCGAATCCCCGGCAGAGGTGGTTGATCTGGCTGATGTGGTTGGCTCCACCACCGGCTTGATCAAGGCCACCTTGAATCCTGAGGTCAACGAGTTCATTGTTGCCACCGAACCTGGTATTTTTTACAAGATGAAGCAGGGCTCACCGGACAAGACCTTTCTTGAGGCACCCACTGGCGGCGCTGGTGGCAGCTGTGAGAGTTGCCTGCGCTGCCCCTGGATGGCGATGAATGGACTGCGTAACCTGGCCCAAGTGTTGGAGTCTGGCACCGATGAAATCACCATTGATGAAGAGATCCGCATGAAGGCGGTGATTCCCATCCAGCGGATGATGGATTTTGCCAAAAAGCACCAGATTGCCATGAAAGATAGAGGCAATGCCTGAAAGACGCATCTTCCTTTAAAAGGTCCATCATAGATTACAGTGGGACGGCTTGTTGCCAATATTGTCTTTCTTGCTGCGAATATCGTTTTGTTCCTTTTCGGCCGCTTGGCTGCTACTTGCCAAAAAAAAGTAACGCAGCCAGTGAAACAGGCGAAAAGGCACCCCGACACCCCTGGCCTTTTTTTCCATTTTTTTATCGTTTCTACCCGCGGGCTTGTCTCGTTCCCGCAATTTTGCAAACCCGCATTTGTAGGTTTTTGGCGCCCTAACCTCCTGCCTGGGCAATTGCAGCCTATTGCACTGTTTTTTATGGAGAAATTAAAATAATTGTCACACGCGATGTCCAAATTTCATACAATGATTTTTCGTTCCTTGGTTGGCTTCAGCAACATTTAGCATTTGGTAATCAAAACGGCTTTTTCGCCTCAGGAGGATTTTGGATGGACAATTTAAAGTTCGAGACCTTGGCCCTGCATGCTGGCCACACGGTTGACAGTGATACCCTTTCCCGGGGGGTCCCAATTTATCGCACCAGTTCCTATCTCTTCCGAGATACCGAACATGCAGCCAACCTTTTTGGCCTGAAAGAGATGGGCAATATCTATACGAGGCTGATGAATCCCACCCAGGATGTTCTGGAACAGCGGGTGGCAGCCTTGGAAGGCGGGGCTGCCGCACTTGCTCTGTCCTCCGGCACCTCAGCCATCTTCTATTCCATTATCAATATCTGCAGCCAGGGTGATGAGGTGGTGGCCGCCAACAACCTCTACGGCGGAACCTATACCCAGTTTGACGCCATCTTGCCGCAGCTGGGGATTAAAGTGCGGCTGGTCGATCCCAGTGATCCTGATAATTTTGCCAGAGCCATTAATGACAAGACCAGGGTTATTTATTGTGAGACCATCGGTAATCCAGGACTGGAGATGACAGACCTGGAGGCAGTGAGCAAAATTGCCAAGGAACATCATTTGCCGCTCATCGTTGACTCCACCTTTACCCCCCCCTGCCTGCTGCGGCCCTTAGAATATGGTGCGGATATCGTGGTCCATTCCCTGACCAAATGGATGGGGGGCCATGGCGTAGCCATTGGCGGTATTGTCGTTGATGGCGGCAGCTTTGACTGGACCGACCCGAAATTTAAGCTCTACAATGAACCCGATTCCAGTTACCACGGCCTGCGCTATGGCCATGATCTTGGTGATTTGGGCCCGGTGGCCTTTGCCTTGCGGATGCGCCTGGTTGCCTTGCGTAACCTGGGGGCCTGTATCTCCCCGGATAATTCCTGGTGTTTTCTGCAGGGCCTTGAAACATTGGCCCTCCGTATGGAGCGCCATTGTGCTAATGCCATGGCGGTTGCCGACCATCTTGGGAAGCATCCGCTGGTGGAGTGGGTGAAGTATCCTGGCCGTGGCAGCAGTGCTGTGGCCCAAAAATATCTAAAAAACGGTTTTGGGGGTATGGTGGCCTTTGGGGTGAAGGGAGGTCGCGACAGCGGCCAAAAATTTATTGAGGCGCTTGAGCTCTTTTCCCATCTGGCCAATGTCGGTGACGCAAAATCTCTGGCCATCCATCCGGCCACGACCACCCATTCACAGATGAGCGCCGAGCAGCTTCAGGCCTCTGGCCTGTCAGAGGCCATGATACGGCTTTCCATTGGTATCGAAAATATCGACGATATCCTGGCCGATCTCGATCACGCCTTGGCGGCCTCCTCTTAACTGGTGGCACCTGTGCAGGACAACGGCAGAAAAAAATTTACCTTTGCCGATGATGGCCAAGGTTTGGAGCTTGACAACGGCGGCCGTCTCGGCCCGGTGACCCTGGCCTATGAAACCTATGGTTCCTTAAACGCTGACAAGGATAATGCCATTCTCATCCTCCATGCCTTTTCGGGCGACGCCCATGTTGCCTCCCATCCGAGCCAGGAGGGAGAAGCCGGAGACCCTGGCTGGTGGGAGGTAATGGTGGGGCCGGGCAAGGCCATTGATACCGAACGCTATTTTGTAATCTGCTCCAATATTCTCGGGAGCTGCCTGGGGTCCACCGGGCCGGGGTCTGAAAATCCAGCCACCAAGGCCCCTTATGGCCTCGATTTTCCCATGGTGACCATTGCTGATATGGTTCGGGCCCAGAAGGCCCTCATCGACCACCTGCAAATCAGTAAACTGCTGGCCGTGATCGGCGGCTCGGTGGGAGGCATGCAGGCCCTGCAGTGGTGCGTGAGCTATCCGCAAATGGTGCGCTCGGCCATCCCTTTGGCCACCACCATGCGCCATTCAGCCCTGGCCATAGCCTTTAACGAAATAGCCCGCCAGGCCATCATGGTTGATCCCAACTGGCAGCAGGGGAACTATGGTGACAACCCTCCTGAGTTGGGCCTGGCCGTGGCCCGGATGATTGGCCATGTTACCTATCTCTCCGACGAGGCCATGCGCCGCAAGTTTGGCCGCAGGCTTCATGATCGTAATGATTTTTCGTTTAATTTTGAAAGCGATTTTCAGGTGGAAAGCTATCTGCGTTACCAGGGAGCCAAGTTTGTTCGCCGTTTTGATGCCAATTCCGTGCTTTATATCACCAAGGCGGCTGATTATTTTGATCTGACCGGTAATCAAGAAGGGGGGATTTTCGGCCTGGCCGGAGCTGAAATTCGTTTCCTGGTCATTTCGTTTTCCTCTGACTGGCTGTACCCCACCTACCAGTCAAAAGAGTTGGTGCGCGCCTTAAAGAGAGATGGCCTCAACGTCAGTTTTTGTGAGATTAAAGCTGATTGTGGCCATGACGCTTTTTTGATTGAAAATGACCGCCTGAAAGAGATGATCAGCGGTTTCTTGGATGGAGTGATGGCACATGACTGAAACTCAAATGCGTTTTGATTTGCAGGTCATCTCTTCGTGGATTGAGCCAAAGAGCCGGGTGCTTGATCTGGGTTGTGGGCAGGGTGATCTGCTCTACTATCTTCAGAGCCAAAAAAATGTTCAAGGGGTGGGCATTGAATCTGATGAAGAAAAAGCAGCAGAGTGCATCAGCCGGGGATTATCGGTGTTGCAGGAAAATTTTAACGAGGAGGTTCTTGATTATCCGGCCAACCATTTTGACTATGTCGTCCTCAGCCAAACCCTGCAGCAGGTCTACAAACCGGAAGAGTTGATCCACACCCTCCTCACCATCGGCACCAGGGTGATTGTCAGTTTCCCTAATTTCAGCCATTGGTGGGTCCGCTTGCAGCTTCTTTTTACCGGACTGGCGCCCAAAAATGACCAGCTCCCTTATGAATGGTATAACAGTCCCAATATCAGGGTCATTACCATGAAGGATTTTCGCAAATTTATTTCAACCATCAACGCCAAGATCGTCAAAGAGGTGGCGATCAACAGTCATCATCATGAGGAAAAAGGAAACATTGTCAGTTTTCTCCCTGATTGGCGGGCCACGTACGGAATTTTTTTGATCACTGCCGGGCCGCGCAAGGATACTGATTTCTGAGCCAACTGCCTTGAAAAAATATGATTTGGGGAGGAGTCGTTGCCGGTTCAGCAGAATCAAGCTAATGGCAAATTGGCCTATCCCGCTCCCCTTAAGAAACAGAAAAAGAGACGTCCGAAACCGGACGTCTCTTTTTCTGTTGGAAGTATCTGAAGCTAAGAGTTGCTTAT
The DNA here is from genome assembly GCA_039715015.1 of Thermodesulfobacteriota bacterium. Taxonomy (GTDB): domain Bacteria; phylum Desulfobacterota; class Desulfobulbia; order Desulfobulbales; family SURF-16; genus BM506. Next base: position 6,411 of record JBDLIE010000006.1, on the reverse strand, counting down.
TTCTTCTCTTCAAACATCTTCTGGTACACCTGCTGTAACTCGCCGCTGCGGATGGACGCTTTTAGCTCACTGGTTGGTTTTTCCAACCAGGTGTGCATGGGGTCATTCTTGAGCAGCTTGTCGATATAGGCATTGACATCCGGATCGTTATAATGGCGTGCCTCCGGGAGGAACTTGAAGTAGAAGTTGTGGGCCACGTCATAGATGCCGTGCCACCAGGTGTAATCAGGTCCCATCATGGCTGCACCCATTCGTGCTCTTCTGCCTTCATGGTGCCAGAGTTCCCAATACTCCCATTCAATTGTATTTGAGAAGGCGGCGGGACGCTCCATGAGCTTTTTCTTTTTGATGATCTTCATGATCGCGCCGGCAGGCTTGGCAAATTTTTCATTATAGAGTTCCACCAGGGCGTCATACTGGTAGTAATGACCATCCACAAAACGTTGCTGGTGACAGTTGAGGCAAACATCCTTCATGTTGCCGCGTTTCATCTGCCAGTTGTCCTTGAATTTGGAGACAGGCGGACGCAGGGTCCAGGAAATACGATCGCCCACATCATGGGTGATCTTCTGATTGCTGGTTGCAGACATATGACAGGTGGCACAGGAAGGTGCCTCGTAATAGTCTTTACCGACAACCCACTTGTCACTGTCTAAGTTAAGCTTGTCCTTGTGGGCAAAGTAGGCGATACCATGTTTGGATTCCTCATAAATCTCCTTTTGCGGGTGATCAGGGCCGAGATGACACTTGCCGCAGTTTTCAGGCTGTCTGGCCTGCTCCACTGAGAAAGAATGGCGGCCATGGCAGGCGTTACAGGAGCCTTTTGAACCATCTGGGTTGATCCGGCCGATACCGGAGTTGGGCCAGGTTTCCTTGGCAAGCTTGTTTGGTGCCTTGGGATCAATCTTGACTTTAGAACCGTGGCAGGTGGCACAACCGGTGATAACCACAGGGTTACCGCCAGCCACGTGGGCAAGATAGGCATCCTTGGACTCCAGAATCTCACCGGCATGGGCATGGTATGATTTGGTGGTTTGCTCGGCTTCAGCCTCATGGCATTTGCCGCAATCTTTGGGAGTTACCAAGGTTGCAATGCTGGCGCCGTGATGTTCGAAGGCGTCAATGTCCTTCTTGTTTGCCTCGTGACAATCAAAACAGCCGACCCCTTCCTTGGCATGGGTGGAATTCTTCCACTGTTTATAGAGGCCTGGATTGTCCTTTTTGTGGCAGGAAACACACTTGTCTCCCGCAAGTGCCTGCGTTGCCCCGTATCCCAGTAGTGCTGTTGCCAGGATGAGGGCTATGCCCATGGATTTCTTCATCTTCGCGCTCCTGTTTGTTCTGGTTGAAAATTTATATGCCTAGGGCATATCTTCTTGAGGTTTCCAGAAACGGCAAACCTGTTCGCGGTAATTCTATATTTAAATGAAGCAAGAGATCGTTGACTTAAGTCAAGAAGTATTAATTTGCGAAATTTATTTTTTTTATATGCTTGAGGTGCTATCGACTTAATTTTAAAAGAAAAGTATGTGCTGATATTTTTTTTGATACTGGCTCCGGTTAGGCGGAAATTTTGCTTCTTAGGGTGACAAATTGTCGCAGAAGAAAAAGGAAGGCATGGCGCCGCAGCATTATTTTTACCTCACTTAAAAAAGTATCTTTTCAGGTCGGTCCGCTCTTCAGGAAGGACTCTTTGGCGTTTTTTGGAAGAAAACGAGCAAGCCTTGTTTTGGCCATTGCAGTGTTCTTAGTGGTCTTTTCATTCTCAGCTAAGGATGTGAAGAGTTATTCCATGCTGTGCAAGAAATTGGCCAGTTTTTCCACAAACTGGCGCTGATGTTTTTAGACAAACCTTTGCCCCTGGTTTTTTGAGGGCGATCTGGTTGGCCTTTTCTAGGATCTTCCTGCCGTCAGCCATGATGATCCGGTTTTTCCGGTCCATGATCCGGGCATAATTCCCGTCAGCGAGCCCTTTGATGACTGTTCTGGAAGGGAGGCTAAACTCTTTTGCGGCAATATAATTAACCATTTCTTCTCTCCTTCTTATGGGTATATCCCTCGTGTGACATGGTGCCTCACGTGTTTTGGGTGCGACAATTTACCATATTGCAGCTTGAATTTTTCCCTGTATTCTCTTTTGCAAAGAGTAATTATTACTAAACACCTTTTGGTGTAAATCTCACGTAAGGAGAAAATCATGAAAAAATTTGTAACTGCTCTGTTGTTTGCCGCCTTAGTTGGTCCCGCCCCATCCGTTGCCCTGGCTGCCCGCCTTGATGATGGTGAAGCCACCCATCTCATTTTCATGCGTGAAGAAGAGAAATTGGCCCGCGATGTCTACATGACTTTGAGCGCCCAGTACCCCGATGAGGCTGTATTTTCAAATATTGGCGACAATTCAGAGCAAACTCACACAGACACCTGTCGTGATATGCTGGAGAAGCATGGTATCGCCGATCCCAATCCGGACACCAATCTGCTGCCTGAGAGTATCGGTGTTTTCACCGGCGCAGATTATGGCTGGTATTTCACCGAAAAGTATGACCTCCTGGTCGACTGGGGATCCCAGAGCGTTCTTGATGCTCTTTATGTAGGGGCCTTCATTGAGGAGCTTGATATGCATGATATCATTAGTTGCCCTAAAGTAATTGTGGAGACCGATAATGGTATTGACGCAGGCCAGTGTGGTCTTGAGTATACTGACGAGAAAGACCTTCAGAGCATGTATAGCCACTTGGTGGATGGTTCAAAAGATCATCTTCGTTCGTATGTCCAAAATATCGAAAATGTTATCGGCGCCGGAAATTATGTTGCCCAGGTCCTTACCCAGGAAGAGGTTGACACCATTTTAGGTCGTTAATCCAAAAAGAGGTGGAGGCGACTGTCTCCTCCTCTTTTTGGCCTGATGAGAAAAATTTGCTTCTCTTGACTCGCCGGCAAAGAGTTCATACTTTGCTGATACATCGATTAAATTTTTTACCCCATACTCAAGCAAGGAGTAATAACTTATGGCCCAGATCACCTTGGAAGGAAACCCATTTAAAACAGTTGGCGAGTTGCCTGGCGCAGGCAATCAGGCTCCGCTATTCAGTCTAACGGCAACTGATTTATCCGAAAAAACCTTAGAGGAATATAGCGGCAAAAAGCTGGTGCTCAATATTTTCCCAAGTATTGATACTTCAGTGTGCGCTGCCTCTGTGCGCCGTTTTAACCAGGATGCAAGCTCTATGGACAACACGGTTGTTCTTTGCGTTTCAGCTGATCTGCCTTTTGCCCATTCCCGTTTCTGTGAGGCGGAAGGACTTGAAGATGTTGTCCCGGTTTCGGTTTTTCGATCACAATTTGGTAGTGATTATGGAGTGACTGTTGCTGATGGCCCCATTGCAGGCCTGCTTTCCCGGGCAGTGGTCATTATCGATGAAAATGGCAAGGTGGTTTATACGGAACAGGTTGCTGAAATTACCCAGGAGCCAGATTACCAGGCAGCTTTGCAGGCGCTATCAAACTGAATTGCACGAATTTCACGTAAGTAATTAAAAAGCCCCCTCTCAAATCTGAGAGGGGGCTTTTTAGTTTGGAAGCGAGTTAATATGTCCAGCGCTCACTAGCCGCCAGAAGAGTAACAACCATACATTGAGCCTTCTCCGCTTGCCATAGCTCAGAGATTTCCTTAACATTGCCTCTAAGGGCAGCAATGGCACAAGCAAACTGTTTACCGTCTTTGGCGCGGATCCAGAGCAGTGATTGGTGACTGCCCTTTTGGCTGACATCTTTCATGTCGTCACTTCACTGTTTTAGGCGTAGCAATAAAATCGCATAAGGGGAAAATAACTTTTCACGGACAATGGGCAGGATAAAAAAAAGTTGTGCTAAGTATGATTACAGCGTTAAGGTTTTCCCAATTACATCTTACGGATAAATAAAAAGAGCGGGCAGGGTTGCAAAAAAAATATGGGTAGAAGAATTTTTGGCCGTAAAAGATCAGCAAAGGAGATTGGTCTCAAAATCTTTTTAGTTGGAATGCTTGCGGCAGTAGCGGGTTTTGAGATTTTTGCTGTGCTGGCCGAGAGGGAGAGTCGCAGGCCATTGCCACCACACTTTGGAAATTTTACCCGAATACAGGACAGCCTCGAAAAGGCAGAGCCTAAAGAGGAGTTTTCCTTTGCCGTATTTGGCGATACGGAAGGGGGCAGCCCTTATGCCCTGTTGGCAAAGAAGTTGCGCCAAGAACCCGTTGATTTTGCCGTCCATCTCGGTGATGCCTTTGACGCCAGGACCTATCCCCATTTTCGCTACATGATGCAAAAAAAGCTTGCCATGCCCTTTCCCGTCTTTTTCGTCCAGGGAAACCAGGATGTGAAAGCACTCCCCCTGGATCGGTTTGAGGAAAATTTTGGGCCATCACTTTTTTCCTTTGTTTATCAAAATTGTCTTTTTATTGGCCTACGTGTCCAGGGAGAGGGATCCTCCACTTTGGCGAGTCAACAGTATCTGGAGAGAGTTCTCAGGCAAGCCGGTAATAGCTACCGCAGGATCTTTGTGTTTCAGCACGTGCCTCCGCAGGTTTTGCCGAACTATAAATTTGCAGCTCCCAAGAGTTTTGAGCGCTTATTTGTAGATTTTGAGGTGGATTATGTCTTTTCCGGCCATTATCACGGGGATGCCCATGTTAAAAAAGGTGCAACAGCATATATTGTCACCGGTACCGCTGGGAAACATCTGGACGAGAATCCCTACGGCCAATTTCAGCACGGACTGCTGATCACTGTCGGCCAGGATTTTGTCTCAAAGAAAATTATACCGTTACAGGTCGGCTATAGGGTTGACGACAGACTGCAGCGTTTTGCAATTGTTGAACTCTACCCCTGGCTGCTGGAGAACAGGCCATTGGCTGCTACTCTCAACCTCCTGTTGCTTGTTGTCATTGTTGGAACTCTTAAGTCCCTTCTGCACAGAAACAGGTAGGCGAAGAAGGTAGATGCCACTTTGGGATTATTTACAAAATTTATTGGGATCCAGAATAACCAGGGCCAGGGGAAAACGCTGGTTGCCCAGGTCAGGACCGAAGAACTCCACAGAATATTCATAGAGACTCTGCTGGAGGGGCTCGAGGTTGATGGTGGGATAGGATAGACCTTTATCGAAACCGGAGAGGCCGCAGACATGGGCCTGGCCATGGATGACGGTGGGGGTACCGTAGGTCCGGCAGTTAACAGGCCTGCCCTCATAGCAGAGACAGGTGTCTTCAGGACCGAGGAGAGGGCAGCGGATCCGCGCCTCTGCAGGATTTTTTTTGTCCTCCATGAGTTTGGCAAATTCTGCCGAGGCCGCGTGGGCAGAAGTCCTAAGCTCCTTACCTTGCTCCTTGCTTAACAGACCGGCAAGATAGGCCGCCTCAATGGCGGACACGTCAAAAACGGCGTGACAGCAGTCAGCGCACCCTGGACCGCATTTCACCTCATCGGGGAACTGGCTGCAGATCTGTGCCACTGCCTGGTCGACAACGCTATAGAGGTGGAGAAGTTTACTAAACATGGAAGGGAAGGTGTTTGATTGATAAGTCTGACAACAATAGCCCGTTTGCAAGGAGTGTCAATAAATTTTGCCCTTCAGGTGATGATCCATGGAGAATTTGCATATAGTCTGCCCAGCCTGCCATAAGACCAGCAGGGTGCCGGCAGACAAGTTAACGTCTGCCCCGAAATGCGGCCATTGCCAAGAGTTGCTCTTTCAAAATGCGCCGCTCAGTGTAAGCTTTGATACTTTCGAAAAACATGTCTATCGGAGCCATATTCCGGTACTCATTGATTTCTGGGCCTCCTGGTGCGGTCCCTGTAAGATGATGGGGCCAGCCTTTGCTGCTGCAGCAAAGGACCTGGAGCCCCATGTTCGTCTCTTGAAATTGTCCAGCCAAGATGAGCCTATTATGGCCCGGCGCTGGAATATTCGCTCCATCCCAACCTTGGTGCTGGTCACAAATGGCAAAGAGGCGGCAAGGCAGTCAGGTGCCATGGATAAAGACGACATTATTCGCTGGACCCGTCAACATATCTAACAGGGAAGACGAAAAGAGAGATGCTGGTATTGAAATGTGCCGCCTGTAAGAAAAAGCTCTGGCGCTACGATAAAATAGGCCAGGGCGAACTGTTGCGCTGCCATAAGGCGAGAGTTGATAAGGTCTATGGTTGTGAAGAAAAAGAGGGCAAGATGCATTGCCGTTGCGGACGGCCCGTGGGCATTGATAAGGGCAGCTATTATAAAATGATCAGCAAGGCCTTTACCGCCTCTGGTTCAAAACGAAACAGCGCCGAAAAAAACAAGCGGCGCCGCTAATTCCTCTTTGATGCTGCTTGACGTGGTCATCTCTTCCTCCTTCTTCTTTTACAGAAAAAACAAGACGTTAATGACCTT